>JBFLYN010000073.1:0-1720 GCA_040756655.1 Bacillota bacterium | reverse complement strand
TTGGAGCGCTACATCGAGGCCCGGGAACGACAGCGGCAGGCTGAACGGCGATTGGCTGAGTCAACGAGAAAGGATGTCGCCACCGCATGACCCAGACCGCTTTTTACAGACACTCTGAGACTTGACCTGATCCGGGAACCCGGCAAGTTTGCCACGAAAGACCCGTGGAACTGGTGTGGGGCACTGGCTCGTCTGGTATAATCTTGACTGGTTGGAAATAGGGTCCAAGACCGGGGTGCTGGAAGGTGCAAATCAGGACACTGGAGATCACCGACCTGCCGGCCGTGGCCGGCCTCATGGAGCAGCTGGCCGAATCGGCCCGTACGCATGCCGCTCCCGACATCGGGCTCATGGCCAACCTCCACGAGCAGATGGCGGCCATGCCAGAAGTCTACTGTAACCTCGTAGCCCTGGTGGGCGGGCAGGTAACCGGGTTCATCTCGGCTATATTCTACCGGTCCTTCTTCCACCGGGGTGGGACGGCTCTCATCAACGAACTGGTGGTGGACCGGACCCACCGGGGCACGGGAGTGGGCAGCCGGCTGGTGGCTTCGGTGGTAGACGAAGCCACCAGGCGGGGCATGGACGAAGTTGAAGTTGGAACTGAAAAGACCAATGAGGCGGCCCGGCGGTTCTACCGGGCGGCCGGGTTTGACGAGGAATATGTGCTTTTAGGCATGGAACTCAGACGGGATTAGCCACCTCCGTCCTGAGTCCGGGTGCTGCCCCCGGCGATGACAGCCCGGAATGCAACTGGTGATGGGTAGGAATACTGGTGCTGGCAGCGTCGATCAAGCTGTTGGGCTCTAAGCCGAAGTTCTGCGCGACGGAGTAGCCATTCGGAGGCATTGAGCCTGGTAGAGGCTCGAAAGCACCACGGGAGGTAGTGGGGAATGTACCCATGTAGGTTAAGTGTGAGGTCTTGCCTGAGCCGCCATATCATGGATAGAGCCATGTATATCGACGTGGTGCCCAACCGTAACTCTCCCCCCGCCATCCTGCTCCGCGAATCGGTGTCCGCAAACGTACCCTGGCCAACCTCTCCAAATGGCCGCCGGAGAAGGTGGAAGCCCTGCGCCGGGTCCTCAAGGGTGAACTCCTCATGCGTCCGGAGGACGCCTTCGTCATCACCCGTACCCGTCCCCCCCGGGCATGTGGCGGCGGTGTTGGGGATCCTGCGCCGCCTGGAGCTGGACCGCATCATCAGCCCGCGGCGCAGCCGCGAGCGCGACCTGGTGGTGGCCATGGTGGTGGCCCGGCTGCTGGATCCCACTTCCAAACTCGCCACCGCGCGGGGCTTCGACCCCCAGACCTGTCACCACACCCTGGCCGAAGAACTGGGCATCGAGGCGGCCAGCGCCGATGAACTGCATGCCGCCCTGGACTGGTTGCTGCCCCAGCAGGAGCGCATCGAGACGGAACTGGCCCGGCGCCACTTGGCCGGAGGCCGGCTGGTGTTATATGCTGTGACCTCGGCCTACTTCGAAGGCCGCCATTGCCCGCTGGCGCAATGGGGCTACGCGCGGGGCGGCCACCGCGGGCGGTTGCAGATCGTGTTTGGGCTGTTGTGCAACCTGGAAGGTTGTCCGGTGGGGTCAAGTCTCAGAGTGTCTGTAAAAAGCGGTCTGGGTCATGCGGTGGCGACATCCTTTCTCGTTGACTCAGCCAATCGCCGTTCAGCCTGCCGCTGTCGTTCCCGGGCGTCGATGTAGCGCTCCAA
>JBFLYN010000072.1:0-2526 GCA_040756655.1 Bacillota bacterium | reverse complement strand
CCCTTGCTTGCCGTAGTCTCTGTAGATTAAGTTTCCTTTGCCCAGGGTACACCCGGTCATGACTTGAATGGCATCGACCGCACAGCTATCGTTTTCCACGATAGCTACCAGCTCTTCATCGACGTCTCTCGAGGCTCTCAAGGAATACAAAGCCGCTTCTGCCACTTTATATCCTAGCGCCAGTCCGACACACTCATGACCGTGAAATTCGATCGCCCTCTCCCAGGCTTCAGCTCTTGCTTCCAACGCTCATTCCTCCCTAGGCCAGACTTACGGGACCAGCAAAAAAGCATAGGCCACAAAGGCCTCACCTCGCTTCAGCGAGCAACAGGCCTTCATGGCCGTGATAGATTCCAATGAGTTCGCCCTACTGCCAAAACCGAGGAAACCAAATCCCAGATGGCTCCAGCCACCCTGCGCGTTTCCGAGTTCGTCATGAGACGCTCAAAGTCCTTCTAAGGATCTAAGGTTTTGCAGTTGTGCTGGTAGGCGGGCGAGTAGTGTCCGGTAGGACGGTGTAAAAAGGGTAATGAGAGGTAGAGGCAGCCTTGAGAGGAAGGTGAAGGAGGAAAGGCCACCCTCTCCCTGGTAGATGGAAAGGTGAGTAAACCAAAACACCACCGAGGGGGAGAAGAGGATGGCCCAGTACAAGATTATCATAGATGAGACGGTAATGCAGCAGTTGTTCACGCGGGATCAGGCCCCCGTCAAATCAAGGGAAAGGAAAAGGATGTCTCCGTTGTGGTGTATGAACCTGTATGTCGCAGGGTCATACCAGAGACATCCTCCCAAAAAGCATGATTATGGTATCAGAGTACAGGCTGGATGAGAAGGTCCCCGGGATTTTTTGTGCGGTGCGCAGAATCGGTTCCTTGCCCTTGCTGCGGGGAGCAGCTTGAGGTCATTGGCAGTCGGAGTCGCAAGTACCTCAACTCCAAGGGTGAGCAGGTGGAGCTGCGCATGCGCAGGGTGCGCTGTAGAGCCTGCCGGAAGATCCACCATGAGTTACCGGACTTTCTGGTGCCCTACAAACGCTACGAGGCCACTTGCGTGGAGAACGTGGTGTCGGATCCGCCGGTGGAGCCGTTAGTGGCTGCGGATGACGCGACGTTGTACCGGTGGAGGAACTGGTGCCGGGACCAGGCGCCTTACTGGCTCGGCTGCCTGACTTCCATTGCCCTTTGCTTCCGGCTGGGTCCCGTGCAGGTTACG
The DNA here is from genome assembly GCA_040756655.1 of Bacillota bacterium. Lineage (GTDB taxonomy): Bacteria > Bacillota > Sulfobacillia > UBA8153 > UBA8153 > JBFLYN01. The sequence goes on along the minus strand of JBFLYN010000072.1, from coordinate 1,314 downwards.
TCCGAGCCGGCACGGTCTGCGCACCAGCGCCTCGGACGGGTGGTCGGGACCGCCCCGGGCTGGCTGATGCGAGTTGTCCGCGTGGTGGTCAACGCCCACCTTTGGCTACATACCCGTTCTGCATTCCTGTCCGCGGCTGCCTCTTGATAGACTCGAAGCAGTCTAGCCAGGGGCAGGTGGTCAACGTGAAAAACCAGAAGCAAGCCGAGGAGATGGCGGCCTGGCGGGTACAGTTATTGTCGCCACTGCTGGCGGCCGGCCTCGATCCCGCCCAGGCGCGGGAGCTCAAAGCCCAGATCTGTGCGCAGACCGGGTTGTCAGAGCGGACCCTGCGCCGGTACCTGGCCAAGTACCGGGGGAGGGATTTGAAGGTCTGAAGCCACAGGGGAAAGGGCGGGCGGCAGCTACCGCCATTTCGCCGGCCATTCTCGACCAGGCCATCCTGTTGCGCCGGGAAGTACCGGGCCGCAGTGTGGCGCAGCTCATCCAGATCCTGGAGTGGGAAGGCCGGATCGCACCGGGGCAGGTCAAGCGCAGCACCTTACAGGAGCAACTGGCCCAGCACGGGTATAGCACCAGGCATATGCGCCTGTACGCCGCCACCGGCGTGGCCGCCCGGCGCTACCAGCAGCGTCACCGCAACCAACTCTGGCACTCCGATCTCAAGTATGGACCCTATCTGCCCATCGGGCCCCAGGGCAGCAAGAAGCAAGTGTACCTGATCACCTTCATCGACGACGCTACCCGGTTCTTGTTGCACGGCGAGTTCTACCCCTGCCTGGATCAGAGCATCGTGGAGGATGGTTTCCGCCAGGCCATCCGGAAGTACGGCCTGCCCGAGGCGGTGTACTTCGATAATGGCCGGCAATACCGCACCTGCTCCCAACTGGGGATCCGGCTATTGTTTGCCCGTCCGGTACTCGCCTGAATCGACAGGCAAAGTGGAAAGATTTAACCGCACCGTCGACTCCTTCCTGGCCGCAGCGGCGCTGGAGAAGCCCACCACCCTGGCCCGGCTCAACGAGTTGTGGCAGGTATGGCTGAGCACCTGCTACCAGAGCCAACCCCACTCCGCCCTTAACGGCCAGAGTCCGGAGGCCACCTTTTGGGGCGACCGGCAAGAGCTCAGGTTCGTGGCGCCGGAGGTGTTGGCCCGGGCCTTCTTGCACTACGAAACCCGCAAGGTAGACCAGAAATATGAAGTGGGCCTGAACTTCATCGGCTGCACCGTGGATGTCTGCTACGATCCCCGGGATATCTCGGAACTGACCATTGAGTACCCGGGGCATGAGCCCTGGTCGGTGCGGAAACTGG
>JBFLYN010000071.1:0-2848 GCA_040756655.1 Bacillota bacterium | reverse complement strand
CTTCTTGCGCCTGAGCACTCCGCCATCCCCCCCGGTAGCACAACTACTGAGGAAGATTGGACATTCACCGCCAAATTCCTGTACTGCCCTACCCTATGGGGGTATATTTTTCAGCGCTCTCCTAGAAACACCGTCAGGACATGCCCCGGTTGGCGCGGCGTATCTTCTCCCAGTTTCCGATGTCTGCAGGCGGTTCCAGGATTTCGTCCTTTGGCCTCAAGAGCAAGTTGGCAGCCCCGGGGGCGCAGGTGCTCACGCACAGTCCGCACCCGATGCAGCGCTCCTTTGTGACCACGGCGGTTAACTCCACCAGTTCCACCGCACCTACCTGGCACCTGTCCACGCAGATCCCGCATCCTGAACAGGACTCAACATCGATGGTGCAGTAGTAGTTGGCTTGAGCCACCGACTCCTTCAAACCGAACTCGGTGACGCCCCGCAGTATGCCACAGCAGCACCCGCAGCAGTTGCACACGTAGTTAATGCCCTTGGCCACGTTGCTCACCGTGTGCACCAGCCCGACGTCCCGGGCTTGGTCCAGAAACGCCAGGGCCTCTTCCTTACTGATGCTGTCAGGCCCGGGCGGGCGCTGGAACGGGGAAAACGAAAGGCATGCCCGGCGGGGAAAGTCGCACTTACGGTCGCCCACCAGATCGTGCTGCTTTCTGCAGACACAGTCTCTGAGGTGGAAGCTCTGGGCCTCCTCCAGGAAAGAGCGGATGTCGTCGTACGGCAGGATCCACTCGGACTTGACTGTGCCGCGGGCGGGCACCACCCGGTGGATGCTGGGGGCGGGGGTCATGATGCCCCTCAACCCACCGGTGGACGCCACGTACTCCTCGGTCAGGTGGGCCATACGGTGGGCGGCCTCTCCATCCAGCCTGAGCATGGTGTGCTCCCAGCTGCCCACGATGAACTGGTTGAGGCGGAACAGGCGTGATCCGTCGCGCACCTCGCCCTGGACCAGTCCTTTCATGAGCATCAGCCTAAGCTGGCTTTCGGTGGGACGAGCGTCAAGACCCAGCCGTCCGGCTACCTCAGAGGGGGTCTCCCACCGGCTGGAAAGCTCGGCCGCTATGCGGGCTTCCTCGTGGGTGAACATGAGCCTTAATATCTCCGTCTCGATCCCGGTGTCCGTTTCGGGAAACCCGTAGGGCAGCTGGTCGAGAGCGCGGGCAAGTTTCCGGTAGATCTGGTCGTTCACTGGCACACTTCCTCGCGGCCTGGATGTGGGGGAATTCTGGCCGGCATGACTGTTCTCCTGCTCCAGACTAGTCATGCAGCACCGCTCCAAGGATCTCCGCCAGTGCACCGTGGTCACCCCTGGCAGCCAGTTCCTCGATGCGAGAGGAAAGCGGCGCGAGGGCGGTTGTATAGTACTGCTGGTGCTGCCGCACCCGGGGCATTACCGGGGTCCAGGCGGGGTAGGCATCGAGCCGTTCCTGCACCACCCGGCCCAGGGCCCAGCACGCGGCCACGGCGGGGGCCCCGCCGGCCAGTGGCTGCCGGCTGGGTTTCATGTTCACTCCCCAGGTAAGCCTTCCCCTGGGCTGGCCCAGGAAAGCCTGCCGTACGGACCGGGGCAGCGCCCGGTCCACCAGGGAGAACAGCTGGTCGGCGACTTGAAAAGAGCCGGCGCTCCCGTGCCAGTGGGCGGCGATGACCTCCGGGTCGCACCGGTTCAGCATCCTCCTGATCACGACCAGGATCAAGATGGCATCATCGATCTGGCCTGCCACCGGGATGAAGTCGGGCACCAGGTCAAGCGGGTTGATGAGGTAGAGCCCGGCCAGCCCCAACAGGACCTTCTCCCGGGCCGGCACCCGCCCATCTCCCAGGAGGCCGGCGATGAGCCGGAGCAGGTTGGGGATGAACATGATTATGTCCGCGGCCAGGGACTGACCTTCGGCCCCCGGCACATACACGGTGCGGGTACGCTCCTCCTCCAGTTCGCCAGACAGCTCACCTGCGGCCCGGGCCACCTCCTGGAAGTTGCCGAACCAGGCCGTATCCTGCACCGGGCTGGTAAGCACCAGCTGCTCCACCATGGCCGTGTAAAGTGCCAGGTGTTCACGGACACCAAGACCGGTAACAGCGCGGTCGACCGGGGCAAGAGCTGCCCGCGCCCCAACCGCGACCAGGAGACGGCGGACATATGCGTCCCGGCTCTCGCGGGTCTCCCTGACCAGTATCTCTCGACCACAGCACTTCTCCAGGAGCTGGAGATAGGGGTTCAGTTTCGTGACCATCACCCCCCGGTTGTCCCGGTTTCATTTCTGCCACAAAAGGAAAAACCCTCCCCGGAGGGAGGGTCCTCCTCACCGTGCTAGTGCCTGAAGAACACGTGGTTGCCGATGACCACCGTCACGGGCTGTTGACGCACCCACTGGTTGGAGGTGCGGGCCGGGTTGTAGAACCCGTTGGCTCCCCGGGACGGGTCGGAGCCGTTGAGGGCCTCGCGGGCCGCGTTGTAGGCGGTCTGGCTGGCCGGCAAGTTGATCCTGCCGTTCATCACCGGGCTGTACTGGTAGATCCCGTTGACCACCTGGTAGATGACCCCGTGGATGGTGTTGGGATACCGCGAGTCGCGCACCCGGTTCAGCACGCTGGCGGCCACGGCCACCTGGCCCTGGTAGGGCTCGCCCCCGGCTTCAGCCTGGACCAGCCGGGCCAACAGATCCAGTTCCTCGCTGGTGTACCGGCTTCCGCGGGAAGGGTTACCACTACAGCGCGACATCTAAACACATCCACCGCGATGTGGTAGACTTCTCCTGGGGCGCTATCGCAGCGGTACGGGCGGTGGCGGGGTACACGGCCACCGGTGGTACGAGGCCTATTGGGCTTCCGC
>JBFLYN010000070.1:0-3242 GCA_040756655.1 Bacillota bacterium | reverse complement strand
GGCCAAGGTCTACGCCGACCAGTTCCGCAGATTATGCCGAGTGCTTCTACCCATCGGTCGCTGTCCCTCCTGCACAGCCTCCCCTTATGTTGGCTCGCTCGGCATAATCCTCGACTCGGCATAAGAGGAGGAATCTGATCTCCTCCAGCATCTCCCGGTCTAGCAGATGGGCCTCATCCACCACCACCACTGGCTGCAGTCCATGCATGCCCCGCATCAGTTCGCTTTCCCGGTGCAGTTGGCGTTTGGCATCTCCCCGGTAGAACTTCGCCTCGCAGCCCAGCTGTTCCAGCAGGCCTTTGTAGCCATGCCGGGGGGTGAGCTTGGAGTCCGCAACGTACAGCAGTTTGAACCGCACCGGGTCCAGTTCCTCCGCCAGGCGGCGGATGGTGGTGGTCTTGCCGGTGCCCGCATCCCCAGTGAGCACGGCAAACCACTGGCGCTGGGCGGCATAGGTCAGTCGCCCCAGCGACCTTCCGCACGGTGCGGTAGGTAACCGCGGGTGCCTGGCGAGCCTGGCGCTCCTCGGCTTTTTCCTGGGCCGCGTTGAGCAAGCGGGACGAGCCAGCTGGCTGGGGCTGCAGGTGGTCAGGTAGCGGGGACGCTGGCCGGCCCGGGGACCAATGACCAGTTTCCGCACCGACCAGGGCTCATGCCCCGGGTACTCAATGGTCAGTTCCGAGATATCCCGGGGATCGTAGCAGACATCCACGGTGCAGCCGATGAAGTTCAGGCCCACTTCATATTTCTGGTCCATGAAACTGATGCAGCCGGCCTTGTCCACCTTGCGGGTTTCGTAGTGCAAAAAGGCCCGGGCCAACACCTCCGGCGCCAGATTGACAAACGGAGTATATATTGACATAAATGTTGCGACATGTTAGCGTATGCCTTGAGCAGACAATGTGTTCCAGAGGTGGATATCTCTGCTGGCGATGAGAACCATTGCCGGGGGGAGGTGAACCCGTGCTAGTACTGGAGCATCCGGATGTCGGTCTGTGGTCCTGTGGTTTGATATTCTCGATCGGATGCCACTGTTTCGGTGGCTGCAAACACGAGGTACAGAACTGAGCAAATGTACAGAAAGCGCTCAGTTGAGGTAGGTGAGCGTCCCTGCCTCTAATTGAGGGTACACTCTTCCGTGTAGTGGCGCTTGCCATTCCCTAACCATGTCCGCGGGGTGTCGATGGTTTGAACGGGTGGAGCGGTCCGTAGGCCAGTAACACAAAAGGGGGGAATCGAGCATGGTCGTACTGCAGAAGGGGGAGCCTGTCGGTGCCCAGTGTTTCATTGTCTGCCATTGCTTCTTGGGGTGCAAGTATGAGAAACAGGAGTGAGACTGGAGGATGATTCGTCAGGGAAGTGATAGTTGTGCTGGTACTTGAGCGGGGCTATCTTTCGCCGGCATGCACCATCATTCATTTTCTGTGTTGTCTAGGATGTGACAAGAAAGGCGAGAACTAAACCAAAGTCCGAGCCATAGACGAGCACAGGCCGATGCATGGAGCAACTGAACGATGTGCCCAATAGCTTCATGCACAAGCATTGCGTTCATTAACCCCTTTAACCGCAACCCCTTTAACCGCCATAATGAAGAGGTTTCTTTGTAAGCCGTCAGAGGCGCTACCTCCACGGAATCCTGCATCTTCGGGTTCAGGCGGTAGGCTTTGCGGGCCAGGGTCTGGAGTTGATGGGCAATGGCCGGAACATCAGCTAGCCGTTGACTCCCGTGCTCGAGCAGTGAATTCCGCCAATTGCTCCAGAGGGGCTTCGGTGATCTCATCCGGGGTCGACTCGGTGAACACGGCCTGGGAGGCCTTGCCTAACACGTGGGCGAAAGGGCAGTACTGGGAGTAGTTGGAGAAGTAAAGGAAGACCAGGTGTAAGGCCCGGTTTTTCTCCCGGGTCAAGCAGCCGGCCTGGTGAAAGCGAAAGCGGGTCAGCCGCTGCAAGGCGGCGAAACGGAAATCCGGGGGCGGGGCATAGCGCACCCGGCCGGAAGGCAAGCAGTCGGCGATGACCCCGGCATCCAGGTTATCGGTCTTGGCGAGGTCGGGGTAGATCTGCTTGAAGCCATGGATGACCTTGGCGTTGAGGATGGCGATCTGGGGTTGGAGGTTGGCCAGGGCGGGATGCTCCGCAAGGGCCTGGTGCAGATGCCACCAGTAGAGGTTGGTGGCCTTCATACCGATGCGGACACAGTCGGCTCCCAGCCGGGCGGCGGCATCCACCACTTGCTGGACCAAGGCTGCCGTACCGGTCAGGTCATTGGCCACCTTGAAGCAGGCGACCAGCTAGCCACGAACATCCATGGTCTGAACCACGTTGTGAGTAGCGCCGATGTCGATTCCGACGAAGAGGGGGCTCATGCCTATCACCTCCCTTCTGAGGTAGTGAACCAAGTGTTGGGGTTTCCGCGGGGACCTGGCGTACGTGCAACCTTGCCGATGAGCACCCAGTCCGAGGGCCGGATGCGAGCCCCTTGCTGAAGGGGGCAACCTTCAGGACGGTGCAACCCGGGCGTCAGCCATTCCCGCCAGGACCGGGGAGCAGTCTTAACAAGCACTCGGGGTGCAGGAGGGAACAGAACTGCCCCGTCACCGCTTTGAAGTGATTGTCCCACGGAATCCCCAAGGTTTCAGGGCAACACAGCCTTTCGTTGGACTTAGTATACAAGCAGGTGAAGCGGCAAATGCGACTCTCAAAGTACACCTTGACCAGTAAGCTGTCGGCCGACAAGACCCTGGTTATTGGCACCCTCAATAGCTCGGTAGTAATCCTGCCTGATGACTTCGTTGAGCGGCTTAGAGGAGATTCTTTCAGCGCCGCTACTAAGGAAGAGGAGACTTGGGTTCAAGATCTGGTAAAGATGGGCATTGTGCTGACTGATGAAGGGGACGATCGTATTCTAGTGCGCTCAACATTCAGAACATCCTTACTGCAGCTGGGCAGAACCATGTGTCTATCGCTCATACCAACCCTAGACTGTAACCTCGCATGTCCCTACTGCTATGAAGATGCGCAGAGAAGACCGGGCATCATGTCAGATGATGTCCTGGAAGCTAGTGTCGAATTCCTCAAAAAGAGCCTTAAGAGGATACAACCTCTGGCCTTCACAAGGTCATGGCTTAAAGTGTCTGTAAAAAGAGAGCGGTCTGGGCTACCATCGGTGGTAGCATAAAACTCGACCCCTGAAGGGGCACCGAGGGAGGCCCAGACCTATGAAGAGGATACCACCTGTGGAG
>JBFLYN010000069.1:0-4038 GCA_040756655.1 Bacillota bacterium | reverse complement strand
GCTGGCTCATGGTGTTCACGTACTCGCGTCGGCTGGCCATGGACATTCGCAACTCACATCCCCTCGGGAACATTTTTGTCTGAGTGAGCCAATGTCCCTTCGGCTACATTTTAGCTGAGTGATCGCGCAACCTTGACACCTTCAAGGCGAGCGTGTTACAATTTTGATCTATTGGGTCCTCTTTGACCCAACCGCACGGGCGTGGTCGAAAGAGCGCAAGCCACCAGTGCCCGGCGAGTCGTGTGTTAGGAGGAAGGTCCGTGTATGCCATTATCGAAACCGGTGGCAAGCAGTACCGGGTGAACGAAGGCTCGATCATCTGGGTGGAGAAACTGCCGGGTGACCCGGGCGATGCAGTAAAGTTCAAACACCTGCTATTGGTGGGGAATGGAAGCCAGGTCATGGTGGGCACGCCCTACGTGGACGGCGCCGTAGTCAACGCCAAAATCGTCCAGCAGGGTAAGGCCAAGAAGATCCTGGTGTTCAAGTACAAGTCCAAGGCCAACTACCGTAAGCGTTACGGTCACCGGCAGCCATTTACCAAGGTCGTCATCGAAAAGATCCAGGCTCCCGCCTAAGATGGTTACAGTGGTTTTCCAGAGGGATGGGTCGGGCAGGGTCTGCGGATTCGCTGTAGGCGGGCACGCCGGGTACGCCGAGGCCGGTCAGGATATTGTGTGTGCTGCGGTATCAGCCATAACCCAGACAGCAGTGCTGGGGCTTGAGCAGTTCTGTGGTACAGGCGTCTACTGTGCAATCGAGCCCGGAAGTCTGGTATGCCGCCTGTCAAGTCCCGCCCAACAGCCTGGTCCGGCCTGGTATATAGTTGAGACTATGCTCCTTGGCCTTACAGAGATCGCCAGGGAGCATCCCAAGTATTTGCGAATAAACACTCAGGAGGTGTGAGCCATGATCCGTATTGACCTGCAGCTTTTCGCCCACAAAAAGGGCGTAGGTTCGTCTCGTAACGGGCGGGATTCCAACGCCAAGCGACTGGGCATCAAGAGCCACGACGGCCAGTACATCACGGCCGGTTCCATCATCGCCCGCCAGCGCGGCACCCGGATTCACCCAGGCGTCAACGTCGGCATCGGCAAGGATGATACCCTGTTTGCCAAGGCCGACGGGTACGTGTCGTTCGCCGAGAAGGGCAAGAGGAAAGTTGCCAACATCGTCCAAGAGCGACTGGTGATGTAGGTAGCACCGATAGGCCGCCCAGAACCGGGCGGCTTTTTTCGTGTATACTAGGCCGGGAGGGAAGCCATTGTTTGTCGATCGGGCCAAGGTTTGGGTAAAGGCTGGCGATGGAGGGAACGGTATCGTGGCCTTCCATCGGGAAAAGTTCGTCCCGCGGGGCGGTCCCAGCGGGGGCGACGGAGGGCACGGCGGGAGCGTGGTTTTTGTAGTAGATGAAAACCTGCGCACCCTCATGGACTTTCGTTACCGCCGGCACTATCGGGCTGAACCGGGCGCTCACGGGCAAAAGGAGAACATGCGGGGCCGGGATGGCGATGACCTGGAAGTACGGGTGCCGCCCGGCACGGTAGTGGTGCGCGAGGACACGGGTCAACAGCTGGCCGACTTGGTCCAGCCCGGCCAACGTGCAGTTATCGCCCGGGGAGGTCGAGGGGGGCGCGGCAATGCCCGTTTTGCCACCAGCTCCGACCGGGCCCCCCGGCGGGCCACCCCGGGAGAGACCACCGAGGAATTCATGGTCCGGCTTGAGCTGAAGCTCCTGGCCGACGCCGGCTTGGTGGGCTTGCCCAATGCGGGCAAATCCACGCTGCTTGCACAGGTGTCCGCTGCCCGGCCCAAGACTGGCGACTATCCCTTCACCACCCTCACTCCAAACCTGGGGGTAGTGAACTGGGAAGGGGGGTCCTTCGTGCTGGCCGACATCCCCGGGCTCATCGAGGGAGCGCACGGCGGGAAAGGCCTAGGACACGACTTCCTCCGCCACATCGAGCGGACCCGGGTAATCATCTATGTTTTGGATGCCGCCGGGCTGGATGGCAGCGACCCGGTTGAGGCACTGGCTAATCTTAGGGTTGAACTGAATGCCTATTCGCCCCAGCTAGTGAACAGGCAGCAGGTGGTGGCCGCCAACAAGGTTGATCTCTCCCCCTCGGAGGACACGCTGTTGCGCCTGGACGCCGAGTGCAGGGCCCTGGGGCTGGAGCTATTCCGGGTATCGGCAGCTACGGGAGAAGGCGTGAGCAACCTGATGCGGAAAGTGGGTATGTTGGTGGCTTCTGTAGGAGACAAGAATCCGCCAGAGGCCTCAATTTAGCGGGCGACTTGGGTAATATGGCAGGAAATAGCACTAAAACGTAGAATGGAGGGAAGGAAAGGACTGGTGTTTCTCGGATGCCGGCCGGTCGTTCCTTGACCATTGGGGTCATGGGTGGTACCTTTGATCCCATTCACTATGGACACCTCGTTGCCGCCGAAGAGGTCCTGACAGGCCTGGGTCTGGATCGAGTGATCTTCGTCCCTTCTGCCCGGCCTCCTCACAAGCAGCCTGGCGCTGTGACCTCTGCCCGTCACCGTTACATCATGACGGTCTTGGCCACGGTAGGGCACCCCCGCTTCACGGTTAGCGCTCTCGAACTTGAACGCCCCGGACCATCCTATACCATAGATACCATTGACGAACTCAAAGCCTGTTACGGCCATGATGTGGAACTGCGCTTCATCACGGGCCTGGACGCGGTCCTGGAGATCTGCACGTGGAAGGACCACCAAAGGCTACTGGAAAAGTGCCAGTTCATCGCCGTCACTCGGCCGGGGCATGCCGTCTCAGCCCTGACCGGCCTAATACTCCAGCTGGGCGATCTTGGAAAGAAAGTGCAACCCTTCAACATCACTGCTCTGGATATCTCCTCAAGCGAAATTCGCCGCCGGGTACGGCAAGGACAATCCATCCGGTTTCTGCTTCCCGATTCCGTATACGAGTACATCGAGAAGAATGGCCTTTACCGGGTTGACCCACTGCCCGAGAGCTGAATAGACTACCGCCAACTAGAAGGGGGTTCTTTCGCGCTTTTTTGGGCCATATCCTCGGGAACAAGCAACACCGGCTGGGAGCCGGTGATTTGGGTACTTGCCAAGGGGAGGAGGTGAGCATTGTGATCAGGACGCTTTATGTGGGAAACCTTCCTTGGGCCACCACCGAGGACGAGCTCTCTAGGGCCTTCTCTCCTTACGTAGAAGTGAAAGGATGCCGTATCATCACTGACCGGGAGACGGGCAGGTCTCGAGGGTTCGGTTTTGTGGAGGTGAACGACCAGGATGTGGAGCGGGCCATTGGCGCCCTCAATGGCACCATTGTGGGCGGGCGAGAGATCCTTGTGAACGAGGCCCGGCCACGACAACCCAGGGGATAAGGCCATGTCCCGTGACCAGCTTTGGACCAAAGACATATAACCCGGCCCGTACCACTTTTTTGGGGGTTTTCCCCGGTTGGGGAGGAGCGCGATACCGAGCAGTCATCATGCCGGTTCTGATCCGTTCATAGTCCCGTTTGCTAGTGCCTCCTTTGACTCCGTCGAGGAGGCTAATTTATTGACTAAGGTTTTGTAGTTCTTCCGGTAGGCGCTGCCATACTTAAGACAATGGCCCGGTCGCCTCGAAAGGTGTGTTAGCCCACAATCCTGAAGGAGGCGCGGGACCATGCTCAAACCCAGTATACTGCAGACCAGGAGCCTGGACAAGAATTGGCAAGCGTTGGTGTCTGTCAAGTGGTTGTGGGTCGAGAAGCCGAATTCGGTAGTTTGGGAAAGTTTAGGTGACTGACATCTGAACCCGGTTGATACTCCGCATGACCCTAGACATGCCCCCAGACCGGGTGCGCCCAGCATCCAGGATGGGTGGATGTGACTGTCTAACACCGGCAGCCATGCTCACGGCTTGCTCCACCAGTTGGCCCGCTCCGGCTCGTAGCCGTTCTTCGCTCACCAGATCGCGGAGACGTCCCACCTGCTCGGCATAAGTCGCCAGTTTGCCTTCGAAGCGCTGGATCAGTCCGTTGAGCATGCT
>JBFLYN010000068.1:0-4170 GCA_040756655.1 Bacillota bacterium | reverse complement strand
GGCGCACCCGCTCAGGGGGCATGTCGAGGGTCATGCGGAGTATCAACCGGGTTCAGATGTCAGTCACCTAAACTTTCCCAAAATACCGGATATGGCTTCTCGACCCACAACCACTTGACAGACACACGCACTGAAGTTAGGTTTGACAGTGCGCCTTTTGGATGCTATCATGGTGCAAAGTCGTTCTAAAACCATGGCGATGACGGAGACAAGTACGCTGGTTTCCCGGTCCTCAGAGAGCCGCGCAGGTGGAAGGCGGCGGCCGGCCCAGGGGAAATCCCCTCCTAAGCTGCGGGCAGAACGGGACATGATCCCCGGTAAGCTCTCGCCGGCAGGCCCCCGTTAACGGGCACTTAAGGCTGTCGCTGCAACGTGACGGCGAAACCGGGTGGCACCACGAGCGCTCCCTCGTCCTAGTGGAACGAGGAGCGCTCTTTCTATTGCAGAGGAGGATGAACATGCTGGACCTGCAGTACCTTCGCGACCACCCCGATGACGTGCGAGAGGCGCTGAGCAAGCTGCGGGCTGAGGCCCCACTGGAGGTGATCCTGCAACTTGACGCTGAAAGGAGAGCCATCCTCCGGGAGCTGGAGGCGTGTCGCCGCCGGCGCAACGAGGACTCCAGGCGGGTGCGCGACCTGTCCGGACCGGAGCGCGCCGGGCTGGTAGAGGAAGTGCGGGAGCTCAACCAGCGCATCGCCAACCTGGAGGAGAGGCTGCGCCAGGTGGATGATGGCTTGGTCGAGAACATGCACCAGATGCCCAACCTCCCTCATGCCAGCGTCCCCCTGGGCGAGGACGAGAGCGACAATGTGGTAGTCAGGCAGGAAGGCCAGCCCAGGGATTTTGCCTTCCCACCCCGCCCCCACTGGGAGATTGGCCCCCAGCTGGGGATATTGGACTTCCAGCGGGGGGTGAAACTGTCGGGCAGCCGGTTCTACGTGCTCTGGGGCGCGGGCTCCCGGCTCCAGCGAGCGCTCATCCAGTGGATGCTGGATTTCCACGTACAGCACCACGGCTACACCGAAGTCAGGATCCCGTACATGGTCAAAGAGGAGTGCCTGGTAGGTGCAGGCCAGCTCCCCAAGTTCGCTGCCAATATCTACCATGACACTGAGGATGGAATGTGGTTCATTGGGACCGCGGAGATCCCCCTTACCAACCTACACCGGGACGAGATCCTGGAGGCTGGCGAGCTACCCAGGAACTACGTAGCCTACTCGCCGTGCTTCCGGCGGGAGAGGTTTTCCGCGGGCCGGGACGTGCGGGGTATCAAACGGGGCCACCAGTTTGACAAGGTGGAAATGTACAAGTTCACGCTCCCTGACACCAGCTACGAGGAACTCGAGCGCATGGTGGACAACGCTGCGGACATGTGCCGGGCCCTGGGTATACCGCACCGGGTGGTGGAGATGGTCGCCGCCGACCTGGGGTTTGCCGCAGCAAAGAAATACGATGTAGAAATGTGGGCCCCGGGGTGCGGGGAGTGGCTGGAGGTGAGCTCGTGTAGCAACTGCGAGGCTTTCCAGGCTCGCAGAACCAACACCCGGTACCGCTCATCCCCGGCAGCCCGGCCCGAGTTCGTGCACACCCTAAATGGTTCCGGGCTGGCCCTGCCCCGCACGGTCATCGCCATCCTCGAGAACTACCAGCAATCCAACGGGACGGTGGTGGTTCCGGAAGTGCTGCGCCCGTACATGGGAACCGAGACCATCACCCCGCCCCGGTGAGGCTCCTCGGCGGGACCGGGCCGCTGGTATGAGCTACCGCACGGCTGGGGCAGGACTCTGGCACCACGGGGGAGAACTGAGCCGGGTCAGACCAAGAGAGGGGGAGAGAGTCATGTTCAGCTACCGAGGGTTCATTGCCTTCCTGCTCGTGTTTGTCGTAGGGATAGCGGCCGTGAGCTGCGCCAAGGCCCCGGAGACTCCAGCACCCGGACCGGCTCCTGGTCCTGCCCCAGCACCGAAACCGCTCCTGAAAGTGGGCACTGAGGCCGCGTATGCACCTTTCGAGTTCGTCAACGAGAAAACCAGGGAGATCGAGGGCTTTGACATCGACATCATCAAGGCAATAGCAGAGGCCGCAGGCTTCCGGGTTGAGGTGAAAAACATCGATTGGGACGGCCTCATCCCGGCACTGAGCCTCAAGGAAGTCGACTTGGTGATCTCGGCCATGACCATCACCGATGAGCGAGCGTTGAGCGTCACCTTCTCAGACCCGTATTTTACCACGGGACAGGTGATCATGACCCGGCAGGGCAGCACCATCAAGCAACCTTCGGACCTGTCCGGCAAACGAGTGGGCGTCCAGGCCAACACCACGGGGGATATTGCCGCTTCCCGCATTGAGGGTGCCACCATCAAGCGGTTCCAGACCACGCCCGACGCTTTCAACGAGCTGCGTAACCAGGGAGTGGACGCTGTGGTGGCCGATGAGATGGTCATCTTGGAGTACCTGCAGGCCAACCCGGGTGCCCAGCTGGTGGCAGTGGGCAAGCCCTTCACCATCGAGTACTACGGGATAGCCATGCGCCAGACCGACAACGAACTCCACACCCAGATCAACCGGGGCCTTGCCCAGGTCAAGGCGACCGGGAAATATGATGAGATCTACGAAAAGTGGTTCGGCAAAAGATAGTGGGCGGGCCAAGTAGGGGGGTGGCGGCGTGACGGACTTCCGGTGGGAACTGGTGGGAAGGTACCTCCCTTTCCTGCTGGAGGGCGCCGCGCTGACGGTGGTGGTAACCATGGCCTCCATCGCCCTGGGCATCATACTGGGCCTGTTTGCGGGGCTGGCCCGTATTTCCTCCCGGACAGCCTTGAGGGTGTTGGCCGGGGCTTACATTGATTTCTTCCGGGGGACCCCGCTCCTGGTCCAGATCTTCCTGATCCACTACGCCCTGGTACCCATGGTCTACGGACGGGCGGCCAGCCCGTACTTGAGCGGCATCGGCGCCCTCAGCATCAACGCCGGGGCGTATATTGCCGAGATCGTCCGGGCGGGCATCCAGTCCATCGACCGGGGCCAGATGGAGGCCGCCCGCTCGCTTGGCATGACCTACGCCCAGGCCATGCGCTTTATCATCTTACCCCAGGCCTTCCGGCGCATCGTACCTCCCCTGGGTAATGAGTTTATCATGTTGCTCAAAGATTCATCGCTGCTTTTCGCCATTGCCGTAGAGGAACTGATGACCCGGGGCAGGCTCATGAACGGCAGGACCTACCGTCCCTTCGAAGCTTACCTTACGGTGGCTGTCATCTACTTGGTGATGACCCTCACTTTTTCCCGCCTGCTGGGACGACTGGAGAGGAGGCTGGTGCCTGGTGATAAGAGTTAGAAACCTGCACAAGTCTTTTGGCTCTCTCCAGGTGCTGAATGGGGTTGACCTGGACGTAGCACCCAGCGAGGTGGTAGTGGTCATCGGTCCCAGTGGTTCGGGCAAGAGCACACTTCTAAGATGCCTCAATGGCCTGGAGCAGACCACGGCCGGGGACATCTGGGTGGATGGAGTACACCTGGGACACGCCGAGACTGACCTGAACCTGATCAGGCGGAGAGTCGGCATGGTGTTCCAGTTGTTTAACCTGTTTCCACACTTGAGTGTCCTGGACAATGTATGCGTGGCTCCAGTAAGGGTCCTGGGCCTGGGACGGGAGGAGGCGGAGTCGCGTGCATCCTCCCTTTTGGCCAAAGTGGGCCTTTCGGATAAGGCTCGCAGTTACCCGGCGCAACTTTCCGGTGGACAGCAGCAGAGGGTGGCCATAGCCCGGGCCCTGGCCATGCACCCCAAGGTGATGTTGTTTGACGAAGTTACATCGGCGTTGGATCCGGAACTGGTCGGTGAGGTGCTGGCCGTAATGCGGCAGCTGGCCAATGAGGGCATGACCATGGTGGTGGTCACCCACGAAATGGGATTCGCCCGCGAGGTGGGGGACCGCGTATTGTTTATGGACTGCGGGGTCATCGTCGAGCAGGGTACTCCGCAGGCCATGTTTTCCAGTCCCCAGGAGCCACGGACCAGGGAGTTCCTGCGCAAGGTGCTCTAGGAGAGCGCTGAAAAATATACCCCCATAGGGTAGGGCAGTACAGGAATTTGGCGGTGAATGTCCAATCTTCCTCAGTAGTTGTGCTACCGGGGGGGATGGCGGAGTGCTCAGGCGCAAGAAG
>JBFLYN010000067.1:0-4364 GCA_040756655.1 Bacillota bacterium | reverse complement strand
CCTGCGTTCCAGGACACTGTTCAGCACCTTCAACCTTGTCTGCTCTTTTTGGTTCAATGTCAGCTCTCCCATACTGACATTTTCCCTTATCCATTAACCACTGTCACTATCGTATAACAGCGACACGAGGTGGATCACGTTCACGTTATCACTCGGCACCCCAATGGATCACTTTCAGTTTAGCAAACACAGGCTATCGCTCAGAGCTTGCTAGGTTGAGGTACTCGTTAGGTGGTACGGAGTACCAGATGTGGATCATGTTCCAGTTGAACCAATGGCTGGCCACTCAGTGCCTTGCTTTGACGGATTTGACGTCAGATCGAGTAGAGCAATTTGTGGCCGCGCACCGAAACAGGCGCGGGAGGCGGTTCGCCACAGAACGAGCATTGCATCCTCTGTTTGGGTATTTACGGGACCAGGGCGTATTACTGCCACCGACAACTTCGCAGTTCTATTCAGAGGTCGACGAGTTGTTGAGTGGTTATCGCTCCTATCTGATTGACTAAGGTTTTGTAGTTCTTCTGGTAGGTGCTTCCATACTTAAAAGGAACATGGCCCGGTCGCCTCGAAAGGTGTTGTTGCAACAAACATCCTGAGGGAGGCACGGACCATGCTCAAACCCAGTATACCGCAGACCAGGAGCCTGGACAAGAATTGGCAAGCGTTGTTTGGAGATTGCGTAGACCGGTTTGCTCTGTACCTGAGCCGGCCTCAGCATCACCATTTCCGGCACCTGATGCTCACCATGATCTTGTGGGTAGGGGTACATACCATCAACCAGTTGACCGAAGTTCAGCGGTACCTGTGGTGTGTTTGTCAACCATAGAGTTGACCACCTTGACTGCGAAAAAGTTGACCACCCCGGCGCATGTTCTAACCTCGATCGACTTAGGACTTCTTGCTGGTTAGGCTTGGACAGGCGACACAGTGCTGGCCGTTGCTTCCTTCAAACGCCGGTGGCTCTCACGGAACCGATAGGATTCACCCTGGAAGGCGAGGATATGGGCGCGGTGCGTCAGGCGGTCCAGGAGCGCGGTCGTGAGGGCGGCGTCCCCCATCACCTCCCCCCAACGGGAAAACTCCAGGTTGCTGGTGATTATGTGGAATATGGAGAATTTGGATCAATTCTCAGCTACCCCCTCCGTGAATTAGCTGTTTAGGAGTCTGGCCTGAAGGCGTCGGTCTATCACTCAGCATGGCAATGAGACGGTCTAAGGCATCGAGGTCTCCGTCGGCAACGGCACGTTCTTCATCAGTGAGCGGTATTTCTTCGAAGAGTCTAAGGAGGTTGGTTTTGGCCTCAAGGAGCTGGGCGCGGTTAGACTCCTTGGGAATGCAGAAGTCGCACCTGGCACATGCCATTCGATGGGGGCATTGGTCAAAAAACTCGTAGGTGCAAAAGCAATGTCCAAGATCATAATACCTCCATGGCTCACCATGGGCAGCCGCGGCTGTCCTCACGGCATCCCTGTCAATCAAGACCTCGATGGCCCTGATGTTACGCGCTAGATATCCGGCATCAGCGTAGGCTTTGGCGAGCCTGGTCGGGGCCACCGCGACGTAATTCTGAGTGCTGGCGGGCGAACGATGCCCCAGCCAGGCCTGCAGCTCGAACAGAGACATGGGTTCGCGGGAGTTTGCGAGCTGGCTGGCAATGGTTGCACGGGCACGGTGACTCGTGATCGTGCCCCGAACGTCTCTCATCGGGATCCCGGCTTTGCGGCAGAGGATCGGGATTAAGGAGCCGTTTATATACTCCCGCGGCAGCGGCCGAGCGCGGTAGCAGAAGAGAAAGTCAACGACCTCTCCAGTCTTTGCGTCCAAAAACGCGGGCTGGCGGGGCCTTGCCTCTTGCCACGCCTCAATCTCCTTGCCCACAACCGCATCGACTGGTTTGGTGAATGCGCTCCCGGTTTTGTTGATCGGGACATCGAGCAGGCATACGACTCCTTGAGGTAGGATCTCTCCTGCGCCACCGACTGATACCTCGTTTCGTTGCCAGCGGACGCAGCCAAGCCTCAAGCGTACGATCTCATCGCTTCTTAGACCGGAAAAGAGCCATACGCTCGCGAGTGCCCGGACTAACGCAACGGGATAGTAGGGTGACCCTGCGTCCGAAGACAGATCCTCGTCGGTCAGATTCATGCCCGCCCACATGAGCCACGCCCAGTTATCATCTGAGATGGTGCGGGGCGCAGGCCCGATCAGAGCTTTCACGCTGCCAGGTGTGGCGAATACCCGCCTGGGATCAAAGCGTCGGGGTATCCACTCCCACTCCTCCAAATCCCGAAAGAATGTTCTCATGGCACCGAGATAACTGCTCTTCGACCTCGGCAAGAGCGGTTTGCCGAGACGAGACGACGACTTAGGACAGGCTACATAATCTCCCACCTTCATGCGATCGAGAGCAGAGACCCACTCGAGGCCGAGTTCACGGGTCCACCCTCCCGGCCCGGTCACGTCGGGATAGTGGCTCATAAGCCATCTGCCCACCTTGTGGAGAAAGAGCCGGAGGTGGCGACGGGTTGATGGAGCCAACGTCGAAGATTCTTCCCATCTCTTTATCCAGCCCAGCCACTCGGGGTGGATACATCGTGCATCGGTCATGCGGACCTGCCGGGCCCTGGAGTTTGGGTCCTTGATGGGCTCAAGCGACGATTCTATCAAGCCCACTGCCACCAGAGCTTTGCTGACGTCAAGCCGTCCAGTCCGCAGTCCAGGTGGTGCAAGCCGTCTTGATCGGCTGGGGCTATGCATCAGATCGACTCACGCCTCTGATAGCTACCATATGCGAGGCTCTTCTCCTCAACCGGAGCGCACACCTGCAAGCTCTCAGCACTGAAAGACTCGCCGAGTTTCGACTCGGAGCTCCCAAGAGCAGACGGGGTTATTACCTTATGATGCCTGCTCTTTTTTGATCGCCCCAGCGATGAGGTGAGGCGAGGAGGCAGGATAGGGCCTCTTCCTCTTCTTTGGTCAAGGGAGCCTGGTAAACGGCACCATTGATCCCGCCGCCAAGAGGCGGTACGGGTATGGCCTCTCTTCGCTGGGCACTGCTTCCCCCGGTCATTCTGGTTTCTCCAAGCCGGCGCAGGCCTCGGCCAGGACGCGCAGGCGCCATTGGTGGATTTCATCCATTCCCCGCCCCAGTCGTTGGGCCAGGTCGCGAGATGATAGATGGATGTATCGCTGTGTCGTCTCCAGGCTTCTGTGCCCGGCAAAGCGCGCGATTTCGTGGAGGTCCCAACCCGCCCGGGCTAAATCCGTCAAACGAAGATGTCTCAGGGTGTGGGTTGAGAACTGTTCCAATTGAGTGCTGTCCGCGATCCGACGGATGACCTTGGACCAGGTCCAGAAGGTAATCGGAACAGCCCGGTTTCGCCGTGATTCGGATAAGAACAGCTGGCCTCGTTCCGGGCTGAGGGTGCGCCGGTGGCGGAGATACTCTCTCATGAGTGCTCCCGTCGCTTCCGAGTACGGCACCACCCGCTCACCTCCACCTTTGGTGGTCTCTGCACGGATCCGGATCGTTCTGTGGGCCGGGTCGATGTCTTGAGAGGCGATCAGGCATATCTCTTCGCGGCGAAGGGCGGCGTCATAGGCAAGTCCGATCATACAGCGGTTTCGAATCCCTTCTCTTTGTGCCTCCGAGAGAAAAGCCACCCACTGTTCGTCACTGGGAATCCAGGGCAACCTCTTCAGGCGGGGCAGCAACCTCCGTTCATGGGGACCGCCGAACTTCTTGCCAGGTGTGTACCTGCCCCGGCCAACGGGATTGCTGTCTCTGACGCCCTCTTCGAGGAGATGGTCAAAAAAGAGGCGAAGCGCCGTGAGGCGCTGCTGCATGGTGGAGATCGAAAGACCAGCACCTGAATCGAACGCGAGGACTTTTCTGCCCTTCGGGCCAGGACGCCGTCGAAGGTAACCGACGTAGCGAGCCACTTCATCACGCTTTGCGAGCGGCGCACATATGGCTTCCCGCTCGCAAAACTCCATAAACTCTTGAACCCCACGGGCGTAGGCCTCAACTGTATTCTTCGCGAGTCCAAGAAGCACCTGGCATTCCAGCCATTTCTTCGCCATGGGATCACGGCTGACGGCGGGAAATCGCTCCCACCTGATGTCACTCACTTCACATATTCGGGCCACTGATTCCACCTCTTTCCGGAACACCCCAGTTCGCTCCCACGGGTCCACAGAAAGAGTCTATCATGGATTCATATTCCAAGTAACTTATATGATCAGGCTGCCCTGTTCGTAGCGCTCGGCGACAAACTGGAACAGCAGCGGTGCACCCGGCCCCAGTTCCAAATAGCCAAACTCGTCACAGATGACCAGGTCGAACTGCTGCCAGGTTTTCAAGT
>JBFLYN010000066.1:0-4480 GCA_040756655.1 Bacillota bacterium | reverse complement strand
GATCTTATTTCCCTCCCGCACCGATTCGCGGAGGAGGATGGCGGGGGGAGAGTTACGGTTGGGCACCACGTCGATATACATGGCTCTATCCATGATATGGCGGCCCAGGCAAGACCTAACACTTAACCTACATGGGTACCTTTCCCAGTGCCTCCGGTGACGTTATCCGTGCCTCCCGGAGCTTGGCTGGTGCGTGGGCCTTCTGCCACATCCGCGGCTACATCGCGACCGTGCGCAAGCGGCGCCACGCAGTCCTGGCGGCGCTCGAGGCTGGCTTCCGTGGTCAGCCGTTCCTCAAGGTCCGCGCCCCCTGAACCGGCTATGGTCTCCCCGCCGGGGGAGAGTACCGAAGGTCTCCCCACGCATGGCTCCACGGAATACTTCTCTGCGGGCCGTCGCTCGCCTATCCGAGAAATGAGATTGCGCACCCACACTTCGGGAAGGAAAAATTTCCCGGGGGGGCAGAAGAAGCGCACTACTGGATCTTGCCGGGACGGGTTCAATAGTTACCAGCGCCGATGGTCGGCGGTGGCCAACGGGAAGGCCAGTCGACTCAACACCCGAGAGTCGTCGACATCATTGGGGGGGCAGGACGGGGTCGGCCGCCAGCGGGTAGGTTTTGCGCCCTTCCGCGTAGAACCCAACCGGGCCCGCGAAGGGGAGTAACCCGTGGCCGGATCCGGGCGTAGTACAACCGGCGAGGTACTTAAGCCGGCAGTCAGTCCGGGCGTCGGACCGGGTTCCCGCACGGGCACCGGCCCAAACGCACGAGGAAGGGCGGGGATGACGGTGGCGGTGTCGCGGGCCACAGTCTCGGTCAGCGGCCTTAGGAAAGTCTACGGAGAGCTGGTGGCCGTAGACGACGTTTCCTTCAACGTCGAGCCCGGGGAGATCTTTGCCATGGTGGGGCCCAACGGGGCGGGCAAGACCACCACCATTGAGTGTCTGGAAGGGCTCCGTCAGCCCGATGCCGGTGAGGTCTCGGTGCTCGGCCTGGACCCGCAAAAGGCTGGCTACGCTCTGCGGACCCGCATCGGCGTGCAGTTGCAGCAGGCCTTTCTGCCCCCGCGCCTGCGAGTGTGTGAAGCCCTGGAGCTCTTCGCTTCGGACGAGTGACGGTTTGGGGCGTTTCGGCTCACTTGGCGGGCGACGTGGTAGTGGCGCTGCGCGAGCGAGGCCTGCCGGTCACCGACCTCCGCACCGAGCAGCCCGCACTGGAGGACGTGTTCCTGCGTCTGGTCTCGGGAGGGGGCGAACGGGCGTGAACACGCGCGGTCTGGGCAGGCTGTTGTGGACAGAGCTCAAGCTGTATCTGCGCGAGCCGCTGGCAGCCCTTTTCACCCTGGCCTTTCCCTCGCTGATGCTTCTGCTCTTCGGCAGCATCTACGGCAACGAGCCGTCGCCTTTCTTCGGGGGCTTGGGCAGCGTGGACGTGTCCGTGCCCGGGTACACGGCCCTGATGATTGCCACCACCGGCATCATGTACCTGGTCAACGTGAACGTCTCCTACCGGGAGCGCGGGGTGCTGCGCCGGCTGCGGGCCACGCCTCTGCCTCCCCTGTGCCTGCTCCTGGCTCAGGTGGGAGTGGTCTTCATGGTCACCGTAATCGGCATGACGGCCCTGGTGGTGCTCGCCCGGTCCCTCTATGGCCTGCGCTTTTTCGGCAACGTGACGCACGTGGTGGCTGGGTTCGTCCTCAGCGCCGTGAGCTTCTACGCCCTGGGTTTTGTGCTGGCCGGCTTTCTGCCCACCATCCGCACCGCTCAGGCCACCACGCAGGTGCTGTTTCAGGTCATGATCTTCCTGTCCGGGGCACTCATTCCCCGCGAGATCCTGCCGCCGCGGGTGCAGCAGGCCGCGCAAGTGCTGCCCCTGACCCATGTGGTGAACCTCCTGCGCGGGCTGTGGCTGGGCGGATCTCTCGGGCAATACGGCCGCGAGCTTGGCATCTTGACAGTCATGTTTCTAGTGGGAGTGGGGGTGACGGTCTCAGGGCGCACCTTTCGCTGGGAGTGAGATGGACTGTCGGGGCTGAGCGCCCACCTGCCTGACAGTCGTGTACCCGGTGGCGGGCGACCCGGCCCGCCTGCCGCCGCCATACGTACACTCAAGTCGCCATGCGGTCATCGCCGTTGCGGTCTCCTACCGATTCTTCAGGCGGTGGCCCTTGGATGGCATCGGTATCTCTAAAGCCTCGAACATTCTCTCCTGGGCTAGTGTCAGATCGGAGCGCACCCACAAATGCAGGGGGCCCACCTTGACCTCCTGGCTGGTGATAGTGGCCAGGGTCTCCACAGCCGAGGGGGCGGAACCGTCGGTGCCTGCGTTACTCAACATGAGCTCGGGCAGACGCTGCAGGGCCAAGCCAGCACACAGATTCCGACCTGGGCCTTGACCCGGCCTTCGGTCCAGGGGTGGAAGGGATGGGTTTCCAGAAGCGGGCTCATGACCCGGAAGGCGCTCTCCATCCGCCAAAGGCCCTGCTAGTACGTGGCCGCTGCCTTGGCCGGCATCGTTAACCAGATGAGCTTTGAGCCGAGCTCTTCCAGCCGAACTCCGCCCTGGCAGAGGTATGAGGCCACGGCCTCACGCGTGGGCAGGTGTTTGCCGATGAGTTCGAGGTGCTCCTTGAGCAGGCCGGGGCTCCTGGCCGGTGATCCTGGACATAGCCTGGGGGAGCGCCCCGACGTGCCAGAGCATGACCGCCCGGTTGGCACAGGTAGACATCCACGTTATCCCGAACTCCGAGCGGCCCCTCACCTGGGGCGGATCGTCATTTGCTTCTCCACCACCAGGGCGAGGATAGCTCTTAGCTCCCGGCGCTTTTTGCCGGGTTAGCCACTCGTAGGGCCTCTCTATCCTTATCCTTCTTCTGGTCTGCCACCCCTACCGACTCTTATTGCCTCAAGCCAAGCCTCAACTCGCTTGCTCTACAGACAACCTGCTCTTCCTGTCTCCACCGTAAAACTCACTTTGACGGGGACCTGCCGCC
This sequence comes from Bacillota bacterium, assembly GCA_040756655.1. Taxonomy (GTDB): domain Bacteria; phylum Bacillota; class Sulfobacillia; order UBA8153; family UBA8153; genus JBFLYN01. The sequence continues at coordinate 1,487 of JBFLYN010000066.1, read as the reverse complement.
CTCCTAGTCGCACGTGGCAGCCGGCCTGGGGCCATTGCTCCAGCAGCGCCTGCCGGGACAGGGCATTGTAGGCGATCAGGAGGTCACATGGCACCGGGGAGTAGCTTCCACCGAAAGCTTTCAGGTTGCCATGGAAGACATGGGCATTGCGGACCCGGCGGTGCCACATCGAGGAAGGTTTACACCGGGCAGTGGGTCTTGGAAAGGTCAAACGCCAGCACGGTATCACAGCAAAGTGCAGCCCAAGCCGAGACTCCGCCCATCCCGGTTCCCAGGTCGATGACGGTACCGGTGTCCAATCCTGGGAAAAGACTCCACAAGAACGCCTCTCTCCTGCCATCCGCCAGCTGCCAAGAGCACGTCCGGTGAGTAATCCAAGGTTGCCGAGTCACGCATGTCCAGCCCGGCCACGATTGTCACTGGCGAGCCCCTCCTTCCTCCGCCCCTGCCATGGCTGTGCCAGCAGGACCCGGAGATTTCTGCTCATGACTTCAACACCGCATTGCAGGCCCCAGTCCCTGAACCTTGCCTCCAGGGCTTCTTGCAGAGCTTCCGCCTCCCGGCCGCCCTGCAAAAGGGCCTGCGTCTCGGCGGGGGGAACCCGGCCCAGCACCGCCTTGACCCGGCGGCCTTGGTTGGCCGGGCAGAGATCCTGGCACGCCATGCAGCCCAAAAGCGAGTTGTGCACAGACGGCAAGACCCAGTCCGGCCAATCGCCAGGAGCCTGGTTGACCAAGCTGAGGCACTTCTCGGCATGGAGCAGCACCCGGTCCTGCCCGATGGCCCCAGTGGGACAGTGTTCCCGGCACACCCGGCACCCAGCGCATTGGGCAAGGAGCTCGGGCTCAAGCCCGGCCCGGCCGGGCTCGACCTCAAGATCCGACTCAAAGCCCAGAAGCTGGATGAAGCTGCCCAGATCAGCAACATAGACCAGGTTGTTCCGCCCGTAGCGGGCCAGTCCGGCCCGCACCGCCAGGGCCTTTAGCGGTACCCGGGCGGGCCAGAAGTGCTCCCCCAGGGCCTGTTGGAGTTGGGTTCTGACCATAAGAGCGGTGTTGCCAAAGTACGCGTAGGTAGGCGGCACGGTGGCTTCCAGTTCGCCCTGGCCGGTATCAAACACAATGCTGTGGACGGGCGCGGGTACCGCCACCAGCACCAGGCTTTTGGCCCTGGAGCTCAGGGGCCACTTGGCCAGCAGGGCGTTGGCCAGGCGGGTGCGAATGCCGGGCGCAAACTCCCCCCGCTCATGCCGGGCGGCAAGCTCATCCAACACCGCTTGAAGGCTTGCCAGGGCTACCTGGGCTGCCCGGTAACCTCGAGCCCGGGCCCAGTTCTCGAGTTGGTCCAAGACCTCCTCTCACCTATCTCCGGTTTGTGAAGACTATCTAGTTGTTACGACTTCTTTCATAGGTTTTCGTGGATGTCAGTATCCGCAACCTTGGGTGGTATAGCCCACAGTATCGCCTTCGGCGAACCCTATCAGCTCT
>JBFLYN010000065.1:0-4740 GCA_040756655.1 Bacillota bacterium | reverse complement strand
CAGCGCAACGTATTTGAGCGACTCACCAACGAGACGCTCAAACCCAAGATAATGATGAGTTGCCATCAACTCATCCCAGGTAGCTTCCTCGTCGAGTCGGATCGGGCGCACGACCAATGCATTCAAAACAGAGGTGCTCATAAACCTATGATACACTACGTTGGCGAAAAGAGCCCGCTCTCAATTCCTTGCCCTATTTAGCCGCAGATTCGTCAGACCTTGACGGAGCCCTGGGTTGCAGGCCCCTGATTGTTGACCACCCCCGGGCGCTATGATATGATAATCGTCAAATAAAGCTGCCACCGGCTATGAGAAGGCCAAGTAGATCCGGGAAGGCGTCAGAGAGAGCCCTGGCGGGTGGAAACAGGGCACGGCCACCGGTTCGAAAAATCCCCTTCGAGCTGCAGACCGAAAGGCCAAGGCACCGAGTAGATTCTGCCGGATGTCCCCGTTATTGGACTTGAGTATCGGAAGCCATGCTTCCCGTACTGACGCGAGAGGGCCGCATGTTGCGGCCAATCAGGGTGGTACCGCGGGCAAAACCCCCGTCCTTGGAGGACGGGGGTCTTTTCGTTCCGGTGGCAAAGCGGGAGGGAAAGAAGATGAGCTTTGGTCGACCGCAAGGGTTGGACTCACCTGCCCTAGAGCGTCAGGTCCAGAGATTCTGGGAAAAGAGCAACCTGCGCCGCCGGCTGCGCGAACGCGAGGCCGGGCGCCCGGCTTTCGCCTTCTGGGAAGGACCCCCCACGGCCAACGGCCGCCCGCACATCGGCCATGCTATTCCCCGGGTCATGAAAGACCTTTTCATCCGGTACCGTTCCATGCAGGGCTACCGCATAACGCGCAAGGCGGGCTGGGACACCCACGGCCTGCCCGTCGAACTAGAAGTCGAAAAGGAAATGGGCCTCGAAGGCAAAGACCACATTGAAAAGCACGGCGTCGAGGAGTTCGTAGCCTCGTGCCGCCGGAGCGTTTTCCGGTACCAGCGGGAATGGGAGTATTTCACTGAACGCCTGGGATTCTGGCTGGACCTGGACGAGGCATATATCACGTGTACGGACGAGTACATCGAGTCGGTGTGGTGGGCACTCCGGCGGCTCTGGGACCAGGGTCTCATCTACCGTGGTCACCGGGTGGTGCCGTATTGCCCGCGTTGCGGCACTGCTCTTTCCAGCCATGAGGTGGCCCAGGGGTACCAGGAGACCGAGGACCCTTCGGTGTTTGTCCGCTTCACCGACACTGCCGACCCGTCCCGCCACTTCCTCGTGTGGACTACCACCCCCTGGACACTGCCGTCCAACGTGGGCGTGGCGGTGGACCCGCAGCTGGAGTACGTGGAAGTGGAACTAGAAGGCGAGCGGCTGGTGGTGGCCGCGGCCCGGCGCGAGGCCGTGCTCCCCACCGGGCGGGTCCTCCGGACGTTCCCCGGCAGCGAATTGGTGGGCACCCCTTACCGCCCGCTCTTTGATTTCCTGAAGCTGGCTGCCGAGGGGGAGGACGTGGAGGCTACCGGCGGAGGGAAGCCCCGGGCCGCATTCGTCATAGTCGCAGGTGGGTTCGTGGGAGCAGAGGACGGTACCGGGCTGGTGCACCTGGCCCCACCCTTTGGCGAAGACGACTACCTGGCGGCCCGGGAAATCGGTTTGCCATGGTTCCAGCCGGTGGACCCTCAAGGGCGGTTTACCCACCAAGTCCCGCCCTGGTCCGGCCAACCGGTCAAGGACGCCGACGTCGGCATTGTGGCTGAACTCAAGCGTACCGGGCTTTTGTTCTCAGCTGGTACGGTCGTGCACACATATCCATTCTGCTGGCGCTGCGACACCCCGCTTCTGTACTACGCCCGTTCGTCATGGTTCATGGCTGTAACCCGGCTACGCGAGCGCCTGCTGGAGCTCAACGCCACTGTGCGATGGCAGCCTGAGACCGTGGGGAGTGGCCGGTTTGGTAACTTCCTGGAACAACTGGTAGACTACAACATCAGCCGCGAGCGGTACTGGGGTACTCCCCTCAACATCTGGCTATGTCCCCGGTGTGGCTGCCAGCACTGTGTGAAAAGCCTGGAGGAGCTGCGCCGCATGGCCGTGAGCCTTCCCACTCCCATGGAGCTACACCGGCCCGGTATAGACCGCGTAAGGCTACGCTGCCCGGAATGCCAGCAAGAGATGGAACGGACCCCGGAAGTCCTGGACTGTTGGTTTGACTCCGGGGCCATGCCCTTTGCCCAGTGGCACTACCCATTTGCGGGCCAGGAGGAGTTTGCGGAAAACTTTCCGGCCGACTTCATCTGCGAAGCGGTGGACCAGACCCGGGGCTGGTTCTACACCCTCCTGGTGGTCAACGGCGCCCTCTTTGACCGGGCCCCCTTTCGCTCGGTGTTGGTCACGGAATTCGGCCTTGACGAGCAGGGGCAGAAGATGTCCAAGCACAAGGGCAACGTAGTTGACCCCATGGAGGTCATGGACCGGCTGGGTACCGACGCCCTGCGCTGGTTCGTGTGCTCGACCAGTTCTCCCTGGCATCCTAAGCGCTTCTCTCAGGAGGCTATAGCCAAGAACTGGTGGCAGCTGGCCGGGACCCTGTGGAATACCTGGGCATTCTTGGACCTGTACACCCGCACCAGCGGGCTGGACCCCGGCGATCCTCCGCAGGCCCCGCTCCTGGCCCTGGACCGGTGGATCTTCTCGCGGATGTCCGCTACCGTGGAGGAGTTCGCCGCTGCGCTGGAGGATCTGGACCCCGCCCCGGCTTGCCGGGCCCTATCCCGGCTGGTGGACGAACTCAGCAACTGGTACGTGCGGCGAAGCCGGGCGCGGTTTTGGGGCACGGGCGATGATGGCCCCGACCAAAGGGCATTCTACGTGCTGCACCAGGTGCTGGCCACTACTGCCCGGCTCTTGGCGCCGGTGGTGCCGTTTTTTGCCGAGGCGCTGCATCAAAATCTCGGCGCGCCCGGCGCGTTAAGCGTACACTTGGCGGACTTCCCCCGGGCTGGGGAACGTGACCATGAGCTGGAGCAGGCCATGAGCGAAGTGATGGCCTACGTAAACCTGGGCCGGGCCGCCCGCCAGCGCGCCGGGATCCGCACCCGCCAGCCCTTGCGCGCCGTGATGCTGGCCGGGCCGGGCGCCGGGCTGATGGCAGAGCACGGATCCCAGCTGGAGAGCCTGTTGGCTTCGGAACTGAACGTCAAGTTGGTACGCTACGGGATACCTGCAGGAAACGCAGGCCCGGCTGAAGAAGATGGGCTGCGTCGGTTGGCCCTCGACACCATGCTGGACCGCAAGCTGCAAGCCGAGGGGCTGGCCCGGGAAGTAGTGCACCGGATCCAGCGCCTGCGCAGGGAGGCCGGGTTTGAAATATCTGACCGCATCATAACCTATTATCACGGCGACGAGCAGGCCACAAGCGCCATTGAGGAACACCACGACTACATCTGCCGGGAAACCCTCACCCTGCGCCTGGCCGGTGAGCTGCCGCCGGCTCGCGCCTTCGGGCAGGAGACCGACATCGACGGGCAGAAGATAACGCTGGCCGTTGAGCGTGTGCGGGAGGTGAGCCTTTGACGGCACGGGTGCCCCGGGAGCGCCTGGAATCCCTGGTGAAGATCCTAGAGCATGCAGATGTCTGGTTTGATGAGCCCCTGTGGCGGCACACATCCTTCCAGATCGGTGGACCAGCCGACCTTTTCGTCTCAGTGACCACGCTACCCGACCTCGCGGCGGCACTGGACTTTTGTGCCTGTCACCAGGTTCCATGGGTGCTCTTGGGCCGGGGTACTAACGTGTTGGTCAAGGACGGTGGGGTGCGGGCCGTGGTCTTAACCCTGGGAGGGGAGCTGGCCACCTACAACTTCCACGGGCACAGTGCCACGGCTGGCGGCGGAGCGTGCCTGGGCAAACTGGCCCGGGCCGCAGCCAGTGCTGGGCTCGGGGGGCTTGAGTTTGCCTCCGGCATCCCGGGCAGCGTAGGCGGGGCGGTGGTCATGAACGCAGGAGCGTACAATGGCCAGCTGGCCGACGTGGTCTCCTGGGTGACCGTGGTCAGTCCCGGGCAAGAGCCCCGGCGGCTGGACCGGGCGGAGCTCGAGTTTGATTACCGCTGGAGCTCCCTGCAAGAGCGGCGAGTCGTCGTGACCGAAGTGGGCATCGAACTCCGTCCCGGCGACCCCGCGGCCCTCTTGGCTACCATAGACGAGCTTGATGCCCGGAGACGGTCCAGGCAGCCGCTGGACCTCCCTAGCGGGGGTAGCACCTTCAAACGACCGCCGGGCCACTATGCTGCCCAGCTCATCGAAGAGGCGGGGCTCAAGGGCCGTAGGCGGGGCGGTGCCCAGGTTTCGCCTGTGCATGCCGGGTTCATCGTGAATACGGGCGGGGCTACGGCCCAGGATGTGCTGGTTCTCATGGAAGAAGTGCAGAAAGCGGTGTACACCACGGCCGGCGTGATGCTCGAGCCGGAAATCAGGATCATCGGGGAGGACCCGGATGACTGAGGCCTGTCCGGAGCTGGAGATTACCGGCCTTACTCATCGCGGCCAGGGAGTGGGCCGTGTGGGCGGACAGGTAGTGTTTGTGCCCTTCGCCGTCCCGGGCGACCGGGTGCAGGTGCGCATCACCGAGCGCAAGAAGAATTACTGGGTGGGAGAAATCCGTACCCTGGTGAAACCTTCCCTGTCGCGACTCGACCCGCTCTGCAGCGTGTTCCGGCCGTGTGGCGGCTGTACCCTCCAGAGCCTGAGCT
>JBFLYN010000064.1:0-6212 GCA_040756655.1 Bacillota bacterium | reverse complement strand
GTTGGCCAGGGTACGTTTGCGGATCTTATTTCCCTCCCGCACCGATTCGCGGAGGAGGATGGCGGGGGGCGAGTTACGGTTGGGCACCACGTCGATATACATGGCTCTATTATACCATGATATGGCGACCCAGGCAAGACCTAACACTTAACATACATGGGTACATCTTCCAGTGCCTCCGGTGACGTTATCCCTTCTACCAGGGCAAATGCCTCAATATGGGGTTTTCTGGTTCGGAACTTCGGTCTAACATTAATCTTTGTCCTTAATATCGTTTATTCGTCACCCTGGGCGATTATATTTGGATTGACGACCGCTCAAAGGAGGGTGACCCGGGTGGACGTAGCCGTGGCCTGTACCAACCTGCAAAAGCGCTTTGTACGCAAGCAGGTGGCCCAAAACTCCTGGTCGCGCTGGGTGGGCGGCTTTGCCCGGCGGCGCGACCGGTGCCGGCCACTGGATCGTGGCGGTGAACGACGTGAACCTGCAAATTCACGCCGGTGAGGTGTTCGGGCTTTTCGGTCCCAGGCGCCGGGAAGACTGCCACCCTCAAGATGCTGCTGGGATTGGTGCGCCCCACCGCGGGCAGCGGCCGGGTGCTGGGTATGGATATCGTCACCCAGAGCGTGGAGATCCGACAGGTCTCCGGTTACCAGCCCGAGTCCCAGAGCCTCTTTTCCCACTGCACAGCCCGCCAGATAGTGGACTTCAACAGCAAGTTGTTCCCCACCTGGGACCGCGGGCTCGTGGAGCGCCACCTAGGCAGCTGCAAACTGCCGCTGGACAAAAGGATCGCCGAGTATTCCCGGGGGATGAAGAGCCAGCCCAGCCTGGTGCTGGCCCTGGGTTCCCGGCCCCAGGTCCTGTTTTTAGATGAACCCACCTCCGGGTTGGACCCGGTAGCGGTCAGGCACTTCCTCGGAGTCGTGCTCCAGGAGGCCGTGGACAACGGGCAGACGGTGTTCATGTCTTCACACCTTCTGCACCAGGTCGAGCGGGTGGCCGACTGGGTGGGCATCATGGACCGGGGGAAGCTGGTAGTGTGCAGGCCCTGCGAAGAGCTGAAACTCAACGTCAAGAAGATCCGGGTGGCCTTCCAGGTAGACCCACCCGCAGCCCTCTTTGCCATGCGCGGCATCAGCAAGGTCAAGGGGGAGGGACGCCGCTGGCTCATCAGCGTGACCGAGGATTTCGATGATGTGCTGCAGGCAGTGTCCACTGTACCCCACTTCGCCCTGGAAGTGGTGGACCAGAACCTGGAGGACATCTCTTGCGTTACGCCGGAGAGGGCGGACCCCGCAGTGAGTAGCGCTCTGTTCTGGAAGAAGATGCAGGACGCCCGCTGGAAGGTAGTGGTTGGGCTCCTGATCTCGGCGGCCACGGGCATATCCCCTTCCCCTCATGTTTGGCTACCTGGCCCGGCTGGTGGTCCCCATCTGGTTCCTGGCGGGCCTGCACGGCCGGGCCCCTGTTTTTCTCGGCCCGCTTGGCCGACACGGTCAAGGCGGGCATCGCCGCGGTGGTGGCGGGCCTGATTTTGAGTGTTCCCGGCTACTTCCCGGGCGGGGCCAAGTACACGGTTTTCTACCATAATGGCTTCGGGCGTGACCTGCTTACGGGCCCAGGTCCCGGCGGGCGGGGCGTGGGGCTCGATCCTGTTGTTGAGCCTGGCCGCCCTGGCCCTGTACTGGGCAGCGTTTGTGAAGTCCAACGGACCGACTACCAGGTGCTGGGCATGGTCAAGGGAAGCTGCATGCGTGCCAAGCACCTGGGCCAGGACATCGTGGCTGGCCTGAGGAAACTGGTGGGCGGGGAGATCACCGAGTACGCGCGTTTGCTCGAGGAAGCCAGGGAAGCAGCCATCAAGGGGATGGTCAAGGAGGCCGAGGCGCTGGGTGGTAATGCCGTCATCGCCGTGCGGTTTTCCACCAGCACCATCACCACCGGAGCGGCCGAGATCATCGCGTACGGCACTGCAGTCAAGATCTAGACAGGCGGTGGCGGGGGTGCGGTTGTGAAGGCGCACCCCTTTTTTCATAGGTACTATGGAGAGAGTGGCCCTGTAGCGGGACCTCCTAAGGACCGTAGACACTCAGGACATCCCGGGCAAACGCCATCAGGAAGAAAAGGCCGGTCATGGCCCCTAAAACACCGTGCAAAGAAGCCAGAGCATCATCATGTGCCCGGCACCGGATAGCCGCCGGGCCTGAAGCCGGCCGGTGTGCCGGTCGCGCGGCTGGCCACCAGCGCCAGAGGCACAAACACCGGCGGAACCAGGTTTGAGGCAAAAGCCCGGTTTGCCCCGTGCATCACCAGGAGAAAGGCAAGCGCGGCGATGGCGGCGGTAACCATGGCGGCCGGGGAGAAACCCGACTAGGGTGGGAGTACTCCTACCTCTTTTGTGGCACCACGCCGTCTCACTTCACTGTGAACAGTGGCAGGCGGCCCTGTCAAGGCATTCCCCTGGCTGAGCAGACCTGGAGCTTCGTCGAGGTGCCGGATGAGTCCAGCTGGATGTTGGCCCGGGTCGTGAGGTATGGACGTTCGCCACGCAGGAAACACGAGCCTCTAGCGGAGAATCTTCATCAGGGAGGTGGGGCGGTGCCCGCAGCTAGCTATGTGCTCAATGCCATCCGGTGGGCTGAGAGCCAGCTGGGTTCTACCGCGTACCGGTTCCGTTGCCTGGCCTTTGTGGAGGACTGCTTCGAGAAGGGCAATAGCATCGAGATCTCCGGGGGCAGCTGGGCCAATGAGTCCGCAGGCATGTACGGTGCCGGCAGTGGGGGAGAGCCCGATCCGGGTGCGTTCGTGTTCTACGGCTGTTTCGGGACCATCGACCAGACCTACCGGAACTGGGGCCACGTCGGGCTATGCGTGGTATGGAAAGGTGAGCCACGCCTGGGATACCGTGAGGACGGACGGCTATCTCGAGGTGGAAAGCCTGGCACCGGCCCCGGGATGGACCAACGCCCGTACTGCGGGTGGGTCCCCGCCGGGGGAATCCTCCAGGGGCACCAGAAGCGTTGACCGGCAGCTAGCCATCCAGCCCATTACCATTAAGAAAAGAGGTCTGCCTCATGCCTCCAAGATCGTCCCGCCAACTACAGCAGGCGGTTGACCGCATCATCGAAAGCTACGTCGCGCCGGATGGTCCCGGCATCTCGCTCCTCATCGGCCGTGGTAAACGTATACTGATCCAGAAAGGCTACGGCATGGCCCACGTGGAACGCCGGGTGCCGGTGGAGCCCGGGACGCGCTTTCTCATCGCCTCGGTAAGCAAGCAGTTCACGGCCATGGCCATCATGCTCCTGAAACACCGGGGACTACTCGCCTATGACGAGCCCATCGCTCGCTTCTTTCCGGACTTCCCCACGTACCGCAACCGGGTCACTATCAGGCAGCTTTTGACCCATACGTCTGGAGTCAGGGAATACCTGACCAAGGAATACTTCGAGGCGGTGGAGGCCGGGGCCGAATTCGACCTGGCCGGGGTCATAGATCTCATCAGGGACCTGGGCGACCTGGAGTTCGAGCCCGGATCGCGGTGGAGGTACTGCAACTCGGGCTACGTGATGTTGGGAGCCATCGTGGAAAAGGTCTCCGGCCGGAGCTTCGCCACCTTCCTCCGTGACCACGTGTTCGTCCCCTTGAACATGACCAGCACGGTGGTGGGTGAGTCGGGCGAGCATCTTGCGGGCCAGGCGATCGGGTACACCTACCGGTCGCGGGCGGATTTCGAGGCGGCCCCGTATAGTTTCTCCGCCAACGTGGGCTGGGCCGATGGGAACATCATCTCCACCACCCAGGACCTGTTCAAGTGGGGTCAGGCCCTGTACACCCGCAAGCTCCTGCCGCTGGAGGAACTGGCCGCGGCCCTGGTGCCTTGTAACCCCCTGGACCCGTCCTTCAGCCGCTACGGTTTCGGCCAGGGCATCAGCGAAAGGCGCGGGGTGAGGGAGGTCCATCACTCGGGGGGCATCGGGGGCTATGTCTCCTGGTTTTCCCGCTTCACCGACGAGCAGTTGACCATCATCCTCCTGTCCAACGCTGCCGGAGTGGACCTGGCCTCCATCACCGGGTCGCTGGCAGAGCTTCTCCTGGAGAACAAGCTGGCGCCCATAGTGCCGGTGGATCTTGACCAAGGCCTGCTCCTGGAAGTCGCCGGGAGCTACGGTGGCAAACCCAGGGACGTGCCCATCACCATGGAAGTGGCCCTGGAAGAGGGATCCCTGGTGGCCACCTTCTGGGACCGGAGGCGGGCCCAGCTGGTCCCGCTGGGCCGGGATTTCTTCCGTTGTGTCGGCCCGGCTGACGTGTACATCCAGTTCCTCAGGGACACAAGAGGCGGGGTCACGGGAGTGCGGGTGCTCTCCGGCGGCATGGTGAGCACCCTTCACCGTCTGCCTGCGGTAGAGGCTCAGCCCCAGTCCTAGAGCTTGCTGAAAGGGAGCAGACATGGCATACGACGTACTCCTCACCAGCGCCCGGCTCGTGGACGGGACGGGTGCCCCCTCCCGTACCGGGGATGTGGCCATCCAGGGTGGCACCATCGCCCGGGTGGGACGGCTCAAGGCGCAAGGAGCCGCGGCCCGGCTGGAGGTGGACTGCACCGGGCTGGTCATAAGCCCGGGGTTCATAGATATACACAACCACAGCGACTGGTCGCTGTTCGATCGCCCTGATGCTGCCAACTACATCACCCAGGGCGTGACCACCCTGCTGGTGGGGAACTGCGGGGTGAGCCCGGCACCTGCGGCACCGGCCTGGGACCAACGCACGCTGGTGCCGGCTGCTACCTTCGCTGAGTACCTGGACGCCCTGGATGCCCTGCCCAAGGCGGTCAACGTGGGCGCCCTCATCGGGCACGGACAGGTGCGCAAGGCCGTCATGGGCCTAGAGGGCCGGGAAGCCGCCAGCGAGGAACTTGAGGCCATGAAGGCCCACGTCCGGGAAGCCATGGAATCCGGGGCTTTCGGGCTGAGTACCGGCCTGATCTACGCCCCGGGGATTTACGCCGGACTGGGCGAGATCCTGGAGCTGGCCGGGGTGGTGGGCGGGTACGGGGGCCTGTACGCCACCCACGTGCGTAACGAATCGGACCTGGTTGTCGAGGCGGTGCTGGAGGCAGTCCAGGTGGGTCGTGCTACGGGCTGCCGGGTTCAGGTCGGCCATCACAAAGTTTCTGGGAAGCGGAACTGGGGGCTGGTGCGGGCGACCCTGGACCTCATGGAACGCGCCCGGGTCACCGGGGTCGAAGTGACCTGCGATGTCTACCCCTGCACAGCTTCGGCCACCGACCTTTACACCTTTTTCCCCGCTTGGGCACGGAAGGCGGGGAAGGCGGGCTTTCTCCAGTTGCTGGGTGACCCGGCCGCCCGGGAACGCATGAGGAAGGAGCTTCTACGTCCCAGCCCGGACTGGGAGAACATCCTCCTGGACGCGGATTTCGACGGGGTGATGGTAAGCCGCTCACAGGTCTTCCCCTGGTACCAGGGGAAGACCTTGGCCCAGCTGGCCCAGGAGCATGGCAAAGAACCCATGGACTGTCTTTTGGAGCTGGTCGCCAGCGACCCGGACACCGACGTGGTGGCCGGGGGGATGAGCGAGGCCGACGTGCGGTACGTGCTCCAGCACCGGCTGAGCATGATCTGCAGCGACGGCGCCGTGGTGGAGCTGGGAGCCGGATGCCCGCACCCCAGGAGCTACCGGGCCTTTGTCCGGGCGCTGGCCACCTACGCCCGGGACGAGGGGGTGCTCTCCCTGGAGACGGCAGTACACAAGATGACCGGTCTTCCCGCGTGGAAGCTGGGACTGGACGACCGGGGTATGCTCCGCCCGGGGGCCCGGGCCGACCTGGCCGTGTTCGACCTCTGGGAGCTGGGCTACGATTCCGACTACGCCGACCCCCACCATTACTGCCGCGGGATGGTCCACGTGCTGGTAAACGGGGAGTTCGCCCTGAGGGACGGCCGGCAGACCGGGGCCAAGGCCGGAAATACTCTGCGCCGGACTTGACCAGGCCGCATCATGGTGATGCACTCGTGACCTGCCGATATGATGCAGCCAGCAACGACACTTACCACTAAGAGCATTCCTGTAGGGTTGTGAACGGTCTTTGACAATAGAAAAGCCTCCTGGCAAGATGGTAGTGGCTAAACATACCAGACAAAGACCAGGAGGCGGGAAACCAATGCAACAACACAACCAGAAAC
>JBFLYN010000063.1:0-6212 GCA_040756655.1 Bacillota bacterium | reverse complement strand
CACTCTCGCGTACCAAGCGGACAGCTTCCGCCCGGAACTCCAGCGGATATGGTGGTCTTGTTCCCGGCATTGGCAACCTCCCCTGTCTCAAGTATGGGGTGTCCACCAAACCGGGTCAAGCTCATGGATGTGGGTCATGGGTCTTTGTGCGGCCACCCTAAACTATGCCGAGGTGGTCCTGGGCATAACCTTCCGGGTCAAAAGCCCGGTGCTGGGTGAGTATGTGTGCACCAGGTCTCACGTATATGAAGGCGGGATCCGGTGGAGGAGCCTGGGGCGAGGGTTAGCCCTTATCTCTGCCCTCATGGTGTTACTACCCCCGGTCTCCTACCTTACCCAAACCCAGGCGGTAGCCGGCGCCCTGGCCCTGGCCATGGACTGGCCTCAGTCCCTGGTGGCTCTGGTCATCGCCGTCACCATCATGCTGGTAGTAGTGGGTGAACTCAAGAGCATTGCCGCCACCAGTGAGGTGCTGGTCACTCTCATGGTTGCGGCATACCTGGGCGTGGGGTGGTGGGCCCTGGCCGCCAGTGGAAGCGTTCTGAAGCCTGCGCTCCTTTCCATCTTCAAGCATGCCTTCAGCCCGGCCGCTGCCGCTGGCGGGTTTGCCGGTGCCACTGTGCGCCAGGCCTTGCGCTACGGGCTGGCCCGGGGGGCCTTTTCATGTAACGCCGCCACCGGTTCTGCCATGACCACCCACGCGGCTGCCGTAGTGGATCACCCGGCCCGACAGGGCATCTGGGGAGTGGTGGAGGTGTTCTTGGACACCCTGGTCTTGTGTTCCACCACCGGCCTGGTGATCCTGGCCAGCGGCACTTGGACGTCAGGTGTTACTGCAGGAGAACTGGTGGCCCTGTCCTTCGATTATTTCTTCCCGGGTTTTGGGGGGAAGTTCGCGGCTCTTTGTGCCCTGGCCTTTGGGTGGACCACCATGCTGGGGATGTACTATGCTACCACCAAGAACTTCACCTACCTCCTGGGAGCCGGAAGTCGTTGGTTGTTCCCGGCCCTGTACTACTACCGGGCCGCCATATTCTTCACCATGCTGGTGGCTCCCCGCATCCACGTGGACATCATCTGGGCGTTGCAGGACCTGTTCACAGCTTTGAGCGTGGCCGTCAACCTGGGCGCCATGTTCCTGTTAGGCTCGGTGGTAGCCAAGAAGACGCGGGAGTTCTTTGGCTAAAGAGGAGTCCGGTGGCCGTTGGGGAAACTATCTACGGGGAGGTGTCCGTGCTGCAATCCCACACTGAATACCTGACGGTCAACACCAAGACCCGCCAGGAATACCTCAACATCACCGCCCAGGTGCGGTCAGCAGTGGAGAAGAGCGGGATCCGGGAGGGAATGTGCCTGGTATCGGCCATGCACATCACCGCCGGGGTTTTCGTAAACGACGATGAGCCAGGTTTCTGGCACGACCTTGATGCCATGCTGGAACGGCTGGCTCCCTTAGGGGCCGGCTACTGTCACCACCAGACCGGCGAGGACAACGGCGATGCCCACCTCAAGAGCATACTTGTCCACCACCAGGTGGTAGTTCCCGTGACCAGCGGCCAACTGGACCTGGGGACCTGGCAGCGGGTGTTCTACGCCGAGTTCGACGGCAGGCGTCCCAAGCGTGTCATCATCAAGGTGATGGGGGTATAAGCAGGGTGATGAGGACGCACCCGTGCCCTATGGTGACCCGGGCCTTTTGCCCCAACCCGGCGTTGGATATGCCCAGGGTGTCGCCCCGGTAGAGAACTGCATCTGTTAGCTCGTACTTGAGCCCGCGGATTGATACTCCTACAACGGCGGGGGTAAGCGGTATTAACGAGACCACCGAACCCGGGGCAGCGGGGAACTCCAGGTGCTGCCCGGTGCCCAGGGCCCGGACCCATCCCCGTTCGTCTACGAGTTCCAGGTCCATTCCCTTCTGGTGATATGCCTCTACCAGCTGGATGTTGGCCAAGGTGTGGTCGATGCGGCCTCCCAGCGCCGCGTACATGGTGACCCGCGTATAACCTCGTTCGGCGGCCAACTCCAGTGCCAACTGGGCGTCGGTCTTTTCCTTCTCCTGAGGGTGCACCAGCAGTTCGCTGGCCTCCCCCAGCAACTGTGCCCGGGTGCTGGCGTTTAGAGAGTCAAGGTCGCCCAAAACAGAATGAGGGCGAATCCCGACGGCGGCCAGCAGGAGCGAACCACCATCCAAGGCGATAATGTAATCATCCTCAAAAAGCTGTGAGCGAAGGAAGGCCGGGCAGCAGTGCGGCCCGGCTGCTACTATCACGCAACGGCGGCTCTCAGGCACGACCACGGCCTCGCGTCTTTTGCAGTAGTGGTAACAGGAGCCACAGCACTACCGTACTAACTACTAGTTCGGGCAGGAGGTAGGTTCCGTTGTAGAGGGCCGAGTACAGGGCCGGGCTTAGTCCCTCGGGCGCAAAATGAGCGAAGAACACCACGCCTGCCAACCAGTGGGCGATGAAGCGGCCGCCGACGCCCAGTGCTGCCCCGGCCGCCGGCCGGAGAGGGGTAAGGCCAGCCAGCCCCAGCAGGCCGAAAGCGATCGGGTAATCTAGGAGGAACTGCACCGGGTGGACTACGTACGGTCCTAGCACTAGCTGGACTAGACCGTAGACGATTCCTGCAAACAGGCCCACCCCGGTGCCGTGGCGCAAGGCCAGGTACAGAATGGGAATCATGCTTCCCAACGTGACCGAGCCGCCGTACGGTGCCTCGTAGACCTTGATCATGCTAAGTACCGAGGCAAGGGCGATCATGAAAGCGGACTCAACCAGGACCCGGGTAGTAAGTTTGCTCTTCACCATGCTCTGACTCCCTTCACTTGATGTGACGGGGAGGGCTCACGAAAAAACGCGCCGGGGAGGCGCGCCGTCTTTCACTGTCCCTACGCGGGAATTACCCCACAGGTTCAAAGGGTCAGGCGCTGACAGCCCTTTCTCAGCCGCTACCAAGCAGCTCCCCGTTCCGGCCATATTATATACTAGCTTGGACTGGTAATCAATGACGAGAGGTATACTCCTTACAAAAAGTCGCCGGATGCCCGGGAACTTCCGCCCCGGCAGAGCGTCACATCACGTGCAGATCTCTCTCTAAAATAGGTGTTCAGGCAGCTGTCTTTTCCAAATCTTGTATTTCCACCTGAAAGCCGATGGTTTCAAGCCGCTTCTTCAGCCTCTTTGCTACCGCGTGCCGATCCAAATGGTCGAAGTAGTCAGCCCCCAGTTCCCGATGGTGTGCACCGTCTCTGATGAGATGATACATCATGACCAAGACCGCGTGGCCTACTGCCACCGCCGCTCGTTTCTTTCCCTTTCGTGACGGGAGCCGGTGGGAGAGTGCCGAAAGACAGGTGTTCTTCGACCCACCGGCAGCGTGGGCAATCTGCACCAGCATGGATTTCAGCCATGGTGCGATGGCACTGGGCCGGGTACGAACGCAGCAAAGGGACCGGCTGCGGGGATCATTGCTTCCCCAGAAGTCCGCCACCGGGCAACACTGGGGGGGGGGGGGGGGGGAACCTGTGCCATGAGACCTGCTGCCTATACTTCAACCGCCCGCAAGGAGTATTGAGCGTTGTGCCGCGCCCGCTGTGTTTGAAGGCCGGGGGGAGCATGTGCTACGTAACCGGGCGTGCCTCCAGGTGCCAGGCTGTGTACCGGGACCATCTTGTGCCTCTATTGATGGTTTTGGGAGCCAAGGTGGTCGTCAGCTCGGCCGCCCGTCAACGGACCGTTCCCAGCCATCGATAGCTCTCTTCTGTGATGATGCAGAGCACCCATTGGCATTGGCCCCAGGCGAACTAATCACCGTCCTGTGGTTTTCGTTGCCCGGTTGGTGATGACGTCTCACCGCCAGGCGGTGGACTTTCCGCTACTGGCAGTGGCTGTAGCTTGCAATGCTGGCTTTCCGGAGCAGGTCTGTTTGCGCGTGGCCTGGGTTGGGGTGGGAGCGGCGCCGCACAGGGCACCCGCCCTGGAGGAGGCCCTGGGAGGTGCCCAAGCCGCGGATTGGCCCCGGCTGGTAGACAGCAACGTGGGGATGCTGCGCCTAACTCCCAATGTGGTATGGGGTGGTCCTCATCTGCGCAAGGTAGCCCCGCATCTGCTCAAGAGAGCTTTGCAGTCCCTGTCCCACCCGGAGTGGCATGGTCGCGGGGAGGTGGGACTACATGACTGGATCAGCGAGAGGACAGAATCCTAGCATGCGTGGAGCCGTGGGCCAGCGGTTGGGCATGGTGGATGCTGTGGCCAAGGTCACGGGCCAAGCCCAGTATGCCGAGGACATGCGGCTACCAGGGATGCTCACCGGGCGCATCCTACGCAGTCCTGTGGCCCACGGGATGGTCAAGGCCATTGATATGAGCCGGGCCCGCCGGGTGCCCGGGGTACACGCCATTGTTACCCATGAGGACTCACCAGCTCACCGCTTCAACACATCCAACTGGTTTCCCGGCGATCTGACCTTCCTCCCCCAGGACCGTGTTGTGATCGATGGCAAGGTTCGCTACCCGGGAGCCTGCGTGGCCGCAGTGACAGAAGAAAATGACGACGCTGTGCTGGAGGCCGAGAGCCTCATCCGCGTTGAGTATGAGGAACTCCCGGCCGTATTCAATCCCCTCGAGGCCCTGGGGGCAGCGGAGCCCCTGCTCCACGAGGGCCATGGCAGCAACCTCGCCCGCTGTGTTGAATACACGCAGGGCGATGTGAAAGCAGGCTTTCTGCAGGCGGACTGCATCGTTGAGGGTCGGTACGCAGTTGAACCTGTCCAGCAGGCCCTGATGGGGCCCCATGCCTGCCTGAGCGACCTGGCAGAGTTCGAAAGTAAGCATCTGGACATCGACTCAGGTGCCTTTCAGGGTCAGGCAGCTGATGACTAGCATATTTACCATACCCCTAAGTTCTGTGCGCGTCATACGTCCATTTGTGGGGGGCGCCATGGGCGGCAAGGATGAGTTGTTTGAAGAAGCCCTGGTTGCTCTCTTGGCACAACGGGCCTAACGGCCGGTCCGGCTGGTTTTCACGCGGAAAGAGAGTTCTACGCCAACCGCAGGCATCCCGCCATCCTGGAGCTCAAGACGGGCATCAACCGGGACGGCACCTTGGTGGCCAGAAAGCTGCGGGCCATCACCAACACCGGGGCCTATGCCAGTGGTGGCCCCCAGATCCCCTCGTCTATGGGAGAGAAATGGGCAGCTCTTTACCGGGCGTTGCACTTCCACTATGAGGGTTTGGTGGTCTATACCAATACCCCAACTTCCGGGGCTTTGGGAATCCCCAGTCCAGTGTCGCCCAGGAAGTGCAACCCGATGAGATAGCCGAGGCTCTGAACATGGACCCCATTGAGTTGAGGTTGAAAAACTGCATTCGGGTGGGAGATCGTCATCCTATTTTTCACACGGTCGTCGGCAGCTCGGGTCTGGAGGATTGCCTGTACCGCGGAGCCAGGCAGATCGGCTGGGCCAAACGGCATAAGCCGGGCAGCGGGACTAGTTCCCATGGGGTACTAACGGG
The DNA here is from genome assembly GCA_040756655.1 of Bacillota bacterium. GTDB lineage: Bacteria > Bacillota > Sulfobacillia > UBA8153 > UBA8153 > JBFLYN01. Next base: position 693 of record JBFLYN010000063.1, on the reverse strand, counting down.
ACAGGGAGTGGCCTGTGCCCTCCACGGGAGCAGCCTCGCTTCTTTGGGACGGGAAACTTTGGGCAGCCAGCTTACGGCTCAATGAAGACGGCACGATCAATCTCAGCCTGGGGGCATCCGACACCGGACAGGGTTCAAACACTGTCATGGCCCAGATCGCTGCGGACACCATCGGTGTACCTGCCCAGTGGGTGATGGTGAGCGGTAGGGATACCGATGTGTCGCCCCTGGACATCGGCAATTGTGCCAGTCGTACTACCTCCGTGGTGGGCAATGCTGTGCGGCAAGCGGCTCTTAAGATCAGGGAAGCCTGGGTGCCTGGGCGGCACTGTCCTTTGCCGGCACCTTCGCTGGAGGTGGAACCCGCGACGGGCCGGGTACGGGTGACTCGGTTAGTCAGCGCCCAGGACGTGGGGAGGGCCATCAACCCCATGCTAATCCGAAGTTCCGAGTAATGGAGTAGCCATTTTGGGATATTAGGCCTGGTAGAGAGGCAAAGCACCAACTGGGGTTGCTGGAAGATGTACCCATGTATGTTAAGTGTTAGGTCTTGCCTGGGCCGCCATATATCATGGTATAATAGAGCCATGTATATCGACGTGGTGCCCAACCGTAACTCTCCCCCCGCCATCCTCCTCCGCGAATCGGTGCGGGAGGGAAATAAGATCCGCAAACGTACCCTGGCCAACCTCT
>JBFLYN010000062.1:0-6352 GCA_040756655.1 Bacillota bacterium | reverse complement strand
CTATCCTTCTTCTGGTCTGCCACCCCTACCGACTCTTATTACCTCAAGCCAAGCCTCAACTCGCTTGCTCTACAGACAACCTGCTCTTCCTGTCTCCACCGTAAAAACTCACTTTGACGGGGACCTGAATCCTGGTGTAGCCGGACAGTGATATTGTCAGGGCCAGGACAGAGCTCGTGGTCGACGCGCTCGACATGGCAGTGTGGAACCGCCGGCCGGGCCGGGGAGTGATTCACCACTCCGATCATGGCAGCCAGTATACCGCCCTGGCGTTCACCAAGAGGCTCAAGCAGGCTGACCTCGTCGGTTCGATGGGGAGCGTGGGCGATGCTCTCGACAACGCGCTGACCGAAAGTTTCTTCGCGACTCTCCAGACCGAGCTGCTCGACCGGGATCGCTGGGCAACCAGGCAGAACCTGGCGACGGCGATCTTCAGCTACATCGAGGGTTTCTACAACCGTAGACGGCGCCACTCGGCACTCGGCTATCTCAGTCCGGAGGAATTCGAAAGCGAAAGGAGGAAAGTGGTCGGTTCGGAGCAAACAACTAGACCAGTTGAGTTGTCAGCAATTGCGGCCAGCGTTTGACTGTCCACTAGAGCGGGGCAACTCCAGCTTGTTTAGGCCACCAAACACAGGTGAGACTGGGTTGTGGCCGAAGCCCACTTTAGTATATACACCCTTCTTCCCTAAAAAGGCCTCTTTTGCTGGCGTTTTCAACCGTCTAGACTGACATGCATAGGAAAGTCACGCTAGGTTCTTGGCGGTGCTAGGGGTGCGAACAGAGGTGCAGGAGTTCAACTAGGTGAAGTTCACCACAGGCGACGGGAAGCTCGGTGGGGAGGTGGACTTCAAACGCCGATGGACACCCTACTGCTGGACATAGCACGCTGCCCCAACTTCCGACCGTGCCTGACTGACAGCGCCCACCATGACCACCCGTGCAGCAAAATCGTCCGCAGCCAACCCTTTCATGACGTTAGACGTTACCAGTTGCCGGAACCATGGAGCGGGCGCTTGGACCGCGCCCCCATTCTTTTCCTGGGATCTAACCCTGCTATCGGAAACACCGAGGAGTATCCACGTTGGCACTGGCCAGACGACCTGATAGCTGACTTCTTCCTCAACCGATTCGCCGGCGGTACCAAACCGTGGACAAGGAAGGGGCTGTATTGCCTGCGCGAAGATGGTATGTATAAGAGGGAACGGGTTCGATACTGGGCAAGCATCCGGAGGCGGGCCGAGGAGTTGTTGGGGCGACCGGCAGAACCGGGCCTGGATTATGCAACCTCCGAGGTTGTACACTGTAAGTCCCCGAGAGAGGTGGGCGTTAGGGAAGCACTTGATGAATGTGCGACCCGGTATCTACGCCAGCTGGTTCACCTCGCTGTGGCCAAGGTTGTGGTGTGCTTGGGGAAGACGGCGTCAACCGCCGTGCGCAGGGAGTTTGCAGTGCCTGGTAGTGCTGTCTTTCACGGTCCGAAGATGGCAGGCAGCATTGAACGATGCTTCACCTTCCTACCGCATCCGAGCGCCTGGGGAAGTAAGACCCTGTCCCAGTGCTTGTCACAAGAAGACTTACTGAACTTGAAGCGGTGGTTAGGCTACGAATTCCATTGAAATTGCGCATTCCGGCGAAATCGATCACCCGGTCTGGTCGAAGCCGATCGGTCATTCCGCCCAAATCGATCAAGTGGTCTTCGATATTTCCTAACCCCGACTGTGGTGACTAGGTACGGGAAATAAGAGTAACTAGTCTGACGCTCTGGAACCACCGCCCTAGGTTGGCTTTGTGACCAGGCCAGGGCCGAAGCAGCATTTCTCTTCATAACTGCCCCACCGCCCACATGAGAGCAGGACTAACATCCGACATGCAGAAGCTGGTATCAACAGCAATCCTGTTAATGGGAACCGCAGTGGTGCTCTCGTAAAGGCCCGTCAGAGGATGGCCACCGAGACTGAAGAGCAGTTCCTATCCGAACCGCATGTCAAGGCTATGGTCGCCTGGGTGCAGGACAAACTGGACTCGCCCGGCTCATTCTGCCATACTTACAACAAGACTCCCCGGGCGCCTGGTTTGTGGCCCTGCGATTCCCTTTATAGTGCCTTCGGTGAGCCTAACCCGGTTTAGTGGACACTCCCAATTGGGCATACTTGGGAATAAGGGAGTTGTTGCCAATGCCGGGATCAAGACGACCATATCCGCTGGAGTTCCGGACGGAAGCTGTCCGCTTGGTACGTGAGAGCGGGAAGAGCATCAGCCAGACGGCAAAGAACTTGGGCGTATCACATGAGTCACTCCGCAGCTGGATTCGACAGCAGGAGATCGATGCGGGCCAGCGGGAGGGGCTGACTACCTCTGAACGTGAAAAACTACAACGCTTACGCCGGGAGAACCGGGTCTTGCGGGAGGAGCGCGAGATCCTAAAAAAGGCCGCCGCCTTCTTCGCCCAGGAGACCACCAAAACCCGGTAGCGCTGTTCGGGTTCGTGGAGCGAGAGAAGGCCAACCACGTCGTCGTCACCATGTGCCGGGTGCCGGGCGTCTCCCCCAGCGGATACTACCCGTGGCGACAGCTTCACTCATCCATGCGGGCGCGGCAGGATGCGGCTCTGACCCAGCTGATTGTCAGGAGGGGGGTATCCACTTCGCTCTCGTATGGGCTACCCGTTCGGTTCGTGAGCCAGGTGCGGTCTGCCGCCGACGAGCTGGTGGTATGGAGTCGGGGAGGTCTGTGCGGCTTATGCTCATGGGTAAGGATGGTCACAGCAATGTGGTTCACGGTGATAGCCTCAAGAAACCTTTCCGAGAACTGCCCCGAGGCTTTGCCGTTCTTTGTCCGGTTAAAGGACTGCCCACACATGTGAAGAATCCCAAAAGGGCACCCAGGGGCGTTGACCCGGGGAGTGCTGTCTCGATCAGGGTCGCTACCAACCGGACCTCCGGACCAGTGCAAGGTTTAGGGGAGGATGTCTGTGCAACATACCCAGAACGTTAGCGTCGGCGGGCTGATCCTGGCACTGGCCTCGGCCGTGGACCTCACGGGAGCCCACCTCCACCATGAGCTGGCCTACCACAGCCATCGGGTAGCATATATCTGCCACGAAATGGCGCAGGTTCTCGGGCTACCTGGTCCCGAGCAAGAGGCCTTGATGTTTGCGGCCCTGCTTCACGACTGCGGCTTGACCAGGGTCCGGTCGCGGATGGAGGTGGTCTTGGCCGACACTGGAAACACGGCTGAGCATTGTCGAAGGGGAGCCGCGTTTTTCACCTCAGCGCCGCTGCTGGCCGGGCTGGCGCCGGTCATCCTTTCCCATCATGACCGCTGGGCCGGCTCCAACATAACGGGCCTGGCTGGACGGGATATCCCGCTGGCAGCACGCATTATCCACCTGGCCGACCGTGTGGACGTCCGCCTTGATCACACCGGGTTCATCTTGGGCCAAGCATCGAGCGTCCTGGCGGCCATCCGCGCCCGGGCCGGGAGCGACTTTGACCCTGACTTGGTGGATGCACTATTTGATGCTGCAGAGAGTGAGGCTTTCTGGTTCCGGATTGAGGAAGCAGACCACGCCCAGTACCTGGGTCCATTAGGCCACAACCACCTGTCGGCTGTGGAGCTGGCCAGCATCGCTGCCCCGTTTGCCGTGATAATCGACGATAAGAGCCCTTGGACCCACCGGCATTCTCAAGGTGTGGCCGGGGTGGCGCGGGAGCTGGCGGCACTGGTGGGTATCGAGGAGACCGACCACGTCTACGCAGCGGGATTGCTGCACGATCTGGGCAAGCTGGGGGTTCCCGATGAGCTTCTAGACCATCCAGGGAAGCTCGATGCCGGCGAGTTTATGGTCATGAAGCGCCATGCCTATGACACTTACCGGCTCCTGGCCACGGTGGAAGGTCTTGATCAGCTCGCACTGTGGGCCGCTCTCCATCACGAACGCTTGGATGGGACGGGTTATCCGTTCCGCCACCGCTTCTTGCCGCTTGCGGCCAGGGTCATGGCCGTGGCCGATGTGTTTCAGGCCCTCCATCAACAGCGCTCCTATCGCCCGGCCCTAGAGAGCCAGGACGTCAGGCGGTTACTGCTTGCCATGGCCACCGGCGGCGCCCTTGACCCCGACATCGTAGACTTAGCCTGCAGCCACTACCGGGACTTGGCCACCATCGCCAGGGATGGGGGCCGGGACTTTGTCGCAGTTGGCAGGAACTAGCTGCTTCACATCCCCCCGGAGCATTGGTAGCATGGCTCCTGGCTTCCGTGTTGGCTGGCCACAGCATCGCCTGTGATGCGTGCCTCCACGTTCGTCAATGCGGTGGATGCCGCAAAGGCGTCGGGTAGGCTGCTAGCCACTCGTGCCATTGCCTGGTCCGGCTGATCCAGTACCCTATACGTTCAGCACGAGGGCAAAGCCACCAAGTGGCTCGGGAGTACGATATAGTGGCAAAGACCAGCAGCTGAGACTGGCACCCCAGACCGTAGCTGGCACGCGGTAGCTGGCCAGGGCCCAGCCCGGGGCCCCTCTTATCCAGGTGCGGTCCCTCGGTCCGGACCCTGAGCAGTCACCACTGCGATGACCTAAAGAGCGTCAGAATTCGGTCTTCACCCCGCCCCAACTCAAGATCCCCAGCACTCCCACGGCGACGACGGCCCCGACGGCCAGCACGTTGTAGGGCGCGGCCAGGTATACGGCAGCCCCCACGCCGGCCCCAGTCACGGCGAGCCTGGCCAGAGCCCTGGCCGGACGGACATCCAGGCGTTTGAGAGCTGCAATGGTGTTGGGTGTCTCCACTGCCATGTAACCGGCAAGGGCTAAGATGGAAAGCAGGTATACACCGAACTGGCTCCAACCTCGCGCGCTGAAAATTACCTTACCCCCGGTCATCACCGGTTCAACTTGCGGGAAAAGCACCTGAGCGCTAATTAGCATGACCCCACCGACGGCAAGCAGCACATGTCGTTTGCGCACCCGGATCACTCCTTGCGTTTGAAGGTCACTACGATCTTATTGAAAACCGGGATGCATATGACAGGTGTTGGACAAAAAGTGGTGTTGTCCTTACCTAGGTGGGAGCCATCACAAATCGCCATTTCAAGGGCTGGCTAGCTCGCAAGTTGCCGGATTTCGCCCGGCATTACGCCTGGCCCAGCCCTACGCTGGGAGTGACCATGGACCAAGTCTCCGCCTGACCAAACCCCGCAATGTTCAGAGCATAAGCGGAATACCACTCCAGGATGGTGGAAAGCGGGCCATGTATAGCTCATCGAGTAGGAGGGGGCGGTCAGCCCCCGTCCTCTCACACCACCCGGCATGCGGGTCCGCACCGGGCGGTTCACCAGGCACTTCGAAGTTCACGATAACGAGCGGTCAGGCTGATGAGTCCTTGGGCGCGCCAGTAGGCGATGCCCAGGACTCCGTTAAGGGTCCCCCAGCCATCCGTCAGCAGCCCTTGCGGGACATGGCCTTCTGCCAGGCCTGCCATTCCGGCAGACCCAGGGCGCGGAGTTCGCGCAGCCGGGTACGAGGGAGTTTCCACTGCTTACACAGGCAGGCCCGCAGGCGGCGGCGCACCCAGCCTTCCAGCTCTTCCAGCCACTTCGCCGCGATGAAGGCGGTCCGTAAACATACCGACAACCCTTGGGTTATCCTCTACATCCAGAGATGGCTCAAGGTGCCTTTTCAGATGCCCGATGGCACTGTAAATGAGCGGACGAAAGGAACCCCCCAGGGAGGAGCATCAGCCCGGTTCTAGCCAATCCGTTTCTTCACTACGCGTTCGACGTGTGGATGGCCCGGAATCACCCAGAAAAGCCGTTCGCGCGTTGTGCCGATGACGCCGTAGCGCACTGTCACAGCAGAGAGGGCGCGGAAAAATTGTACGAAAGTTTGCAGAAACGGTTGGTGGAATGCGGCTTGGAACTCCATCCGACCAAGCACGTATCGTCTACTGCAAGAACGGGGACCGGCGGGAGGATTACCCGGAGATAAGTTTCGATTTTCTAGGCTACACCTTCCGCCTGCGGAGGTCCAAGAACAAGTACGGCAAGTACTTCATCAACTCCACACCAGCGGTCAGTAACAAGGCAAAGAAGGACATGCGACAGACGGTACATGATTGGCGCATGCATTTGAAGCCAGACAGAACCCTTGAAGACCTGTCCCGGATGTTCAATCCTCCGCTGCAGCGCGGTCAGCATGTTCTCCCGGGACACCACTTGTTCCATTAACCCGAAGTTCCGCTTGATTCAGAGCTAGATATAGGTGCCTAACTGGCCTCTTGGCGGACGGGATCTATTTGGTACTGGGTACAGCCCTGCTGTCGAGCTTGAGACCGAGTAATGCCAGGGCCCG
>JBFLYN010000061.1:0-6812 GCA_040756655.1 Bacillota bacterium | reverse complement strand
AGCAGACCCGGAGCCAGCTTGCACTGGCGTTCATCCCACTCCACCAGCCGGTTGAGGGCCTGGGTGATGCCGAGTGACCTGCACATGGCGCTAATGACCGGAGCCGGACCGTTGTTGAACACTTCCAGGCCCGCCACCTCCAGTTCTATGATACCGGGTGGCGGGGCCCAAAGCTAGACAATATCTGGAAACAGATTCTCGGTCAAGAAAAAAGTCTCTAAAAGTCTCCCAACCTCATTTTGAAGGGTGCGAAATGCAGGATACAGCATGGCCTGCAGTCGGGCCGCTGCGCTCTCTTGCATGTCGGGCAGAACGTGAGAGTAGACGTCAAGGGTCAGCGCAATACTGGCATGTCCAAGCCTTTCACTGGAAACGCTCAACTTAACGGGTACCAAAAACGGAACCGTCGCTCGGACATCTTGGAGCCATGCGAGTGGTTCCTTTTTTTGAGCGCGCTAGTCTGATTGAAGACCCCACCTTAGCCACGGCGCTGGTGGACCGGCTGGTCCACCGCTCGGTTCTCCTCAATATGAATGGCGCGAGCTATCGCCTGAAGCATGCCAGCCTATAACCGAGAAACGGTGCACAGACGGCCTTCCTTTGCGCCGTTTTTTTGACTATACCCATCGAATTGCATGCGTGACATGATAAGTCGACCGCTATTTGAAGGTTGTTTCCATTAGCAACACATCACTGAACTACGTATTCCATTCCTGACCACAACTGTGATGTTACAACCCAGCCATACAAAGGGCTTAGCGTGGACCGTTCGGTACCGGCCAAGCAAATCGCGTTGAGAGGTCTCTGCGAATCGCAACCAGAACCAGGCGGGGCCGAAGCTGGGACACCCCGAAGTCAGAGGCATTCAAAAGCCTCCAGTCAGTCTCGTAGCCAAGATATGCAATCGGCTCGAAATGCGCTGCCAGTAATCCTGAAAGGCCGTTTCAGCCCCTTCACATTCTCAATCATCACAGCCCTAGGGCGGATCTCTGCTACTAGGCGCATGGCCTCGGGGAAGAGGTCTCGCTCATCACCGCTACCCAGTTGCTTGCCATAGAAAAGGGCGGGCAAGGCAATCCTCCTGCCAGAAGGTCAACGCCCCGGTAGGCATCCCCGTCTAGCTCGGCGACATCGCCTTGGATGATATTCCAGTTAGGGCGATTCTTCCTCAAGGTATTGCAGCTGTGCTCATCGATCTCTACGAGAGCAACATGGCGGAATCCAGCTCTCTCCAGGCCAAGAGCCTGACCCCCGCCGCCCGCGCAGATCTCCAACGATGTTAGACTGATCGACCTGTGAACGCCGGTCTCCGTGTGCAGAGCCGAATCCGGTCCGTTATTGAGGGCATTGATTACGTCGTCGGACAAGGCTAGCCTCCCCACTCAAGAGTCACCCAATCTCTGCGTGCTCAACTAAAGCACAGGATGTCCGGCAATGGACAACGTTTTCTGATAACTAGATCATGCTTGTGTGCGCTCCGTTGTCCCTGGCGGCCAAGAATATCCATGGGCCATAGGGGTTGAGCGGCCCATCAGGTCCGATATTTCTGGATCAACTCAGGCTGCACGCGACCTCGACACTCGGCTCCAATCGGGCAGTCTGCACACCGGGGCAGATTATGGTTGAAGCAATAGGTTGTTCCTATATGGATCAGTCCCTCATCCAGATCGGCTATGCCCAGATCGCCCCGGTTAGGTGCCTCAATAAGCAGCGCGTGTGGCATTCGCTGGATCTGAATCTTGCGTGGCGGTCTAGAGTTAACTGCAAGGTGCTCTGTGCAGATCCTGACGTAGGCTCCATGAACACTGGCAGGTACGCATGCAGTGACCCCCATGTCCCTTATGTTCGTCACCCGTATGTAGTCCAACCCGCCTTTACCGCTCCCGACTTGGACGGCTTGTGCCGCGACATACTCCTCCAGAGAGGCAAGTCTGAGGAAGAACCCGGCCCGCCACAGCACTCTGCCGGCATTACTATCAAAAGGTACTTCATAGGAAAAGGGTCCCCACCTCGGGTCTGCCACCCTTCTGGTCAGTGCAAACGAAGAGCAATACCATTTCGCAAACAAGTGACAGGCCTTATCACCAACGGCCTTGCCAAGGCCATAACGCGGATGATCCTTGAGACCAACACTCATCTTCTCTGCGGACGGGTAGTTTTCAAGATAATCAAGAAGCGCGGTCGGCAGACCAGATTCGTCCCTGCAGTCACGCTCAAGAATCACTGGGAGGAGAAGGGGTACTCCCCAACGGAAGATGGCATAGCAGAGAGCTTGCGTGGAATTATCCATGAATAAGTTGTACCTTGAGGCTTGGGTATTGTTCTCATCAGCCCAGACCCTTGCTCTTGCGGTTTTTACAGTCTCATGAGTGCTGACGATCTGGTCAATCGATACGCCAATCTCCCGGAAGAACGATAGTGGTTGATGCAGAACACGTATCTCCCTGCGGTACAAAGCGTTAAGAACTCCAATGAGCAGATGACGTATTCCTTTGATGTCTGGGCCCTGGTCCAAGACGGCGTTAAGCAGCAGATATCGGGCGATCAGCTCTCTCCTAGTACACGCTCCATCTCGTACATCCAGCATCTCTTGGTCGAGTCGATCTCTAGGAAAAAATGGACGGAAGAACTCTAGTTCGTGAATAGACGGAATGCTAGGCGAGGCTCTACCCGTCTCCGCGATCGCCACCAACAAGGTCTGTAGGTCCTCCATGTTGTTCCTCCCCAGTTTGGAAGAGCCCTTGTTTCTTCCCATAGCGGGTCCTCTTCGATACTCGGCTACCTCCAGTACGCTGGGCATCCATGGGGATCTTCTCGAATACTGCTACGAGCTGCTCTTGTCTGAGTGCGGGTAACTCATGGATGCGATTCTTCGATAAGATTACATACTTCTCACTGATATCATAGCCTACGTAATCTCGTGACAGATACCTCGCAACCTTCAATGTCTGCCCAGAACCACAAAAGGGATCTAGGATCACTTCCCCTGGATACGAGTACAGTCTGATCAACCTATAAGGGATCTCCTCCGGGAAGGGGCAAGGGTGATCGAGATGCCCCGGAGGTACAGGGGCAATGTGCCATACAGTGTTCGCAATCTCGTTGGTGAACAATCGCTGAGTGTCTACCTTGGCGGATTGTCGTTCCGCATTGCATCTCTCTTTGTATATCTCCTGACCAGGCTTGCGAAACACGAGTATGTACTCGGTCATTATGTTAGGGTAGAAATACCCGGGGTAAGGCTTCTGTAGGAAGACACCTGCTCGTTTGACACCACCTGTGACCTTATGCCAGATGAAGTCCTGGTGGAAATCCCATCCATCCTGTGTCAGACCCGCGGTAACGTCAAAGGGCACAGGATAGTGTCTCTTCTGCAATAGGACCGTGCCTACCACCAATGCGTAGAAACCACCTGGTTTAGTAACCCGCAGGACCTCGCTTGATATCCGCCTCAGCCAGGTGAGGTAATCGTGGTACTCAGAGTAGCCGATGGAGTAGTTTCGTGTCCGGTAGTAGTCATTGGAATCCCGAGAATGTCTATCATAGTCAATGGCATTCCAATAAGGAGGGGATGTGACCGTAAGGCTAACCGTGTTGTCCGGGAGCTCGCCCATACTCTCACTTGATTTGTGGTATACTCTGTTGACGAAGCCGTCTGCCTGGTTCTTGAATGAGACAATCTCTGAGATTGACATGATGCCTCCCTCCGGAACGTGTCGTTATGCGACATGCTCCCCTCAACTAGTCTTACTTCCCCTTCTTCCTCTGCCTCCGCCACTCCATGAACGCCAGGATCTCGTCCACGTCCTCGTCGGTGAGGTTCTTGTCCGCCCGCAGTGCACCACGGATACCTTTCGGCCTGTCCAGGGGGTTTCCCTTCTTGGGGGTGGCCTGGTCTTCTGCGTCAAGAGTATCGTCGACCTTGAGCCGATGGGCCCGGCCCTGGGGGTGCTCCACGCGGCCCAGGAGGTAGTCGGTGGTGACGCCGAAATGATCGGCTATCCGGCTCACAACTGCAAAATCGGGTGTGCGCTCGCCGGTTTCGTACTTGGCAATAGCCCAATAGGATACGCCTAGCCGTTTCGCAAGGTCTTCTCGACTGAGCTCCCGCTCCTCCCTGAGCCTGCAGAAGTACCTTTAGGACGCTATGACTGGGATGAGGGCCGTCCTGGTGCTCTCGAAATCGACCTGGTAGAGCACAACGGTGGCTCTTCCCAGGGTCACTACGCCTACACCCTGAAAGTGGTAGATGCCGTCAGCGGTTACAGCCGTCGTCGGGCCGTGTTAGGTCGGGGGCAGGCTGGTATCTTCCGCGAACTCGCCGATATCCTGCAGCAGTGGCCCTTCCGGCCCTGGGGGCTCCATGCGGATAATGGCAGTGAGTTTCTTAACAACCACCTCATACGCTTCACCAAAAAGACTGGCCTCGAGTTTCACCGCAGCCGCCCTTACAGGAAGAACGACAATGCTCACGTAGAGCAGAAAAACCGCCAGTTGGTTCGCGAGGTTGTAGGTTATGAGCGCTTTGACACCGTTGCCCAGGTGGATTGGTTCAACCGCGTCTACACTGGTCTTGACTCTTACGCCAACTTCTTTCTACCCATGCGCAAAGTCATCTCGAAAAAACGCCACGGTTCCCGCGTGTGTAAGCGTTATGATCAAGCGCGTACCCCGTTCCAACGTCTCCTGGATGCTGGCGTAATCGGCCCCGAAACCCAAGAACTGTTGCTAAACCACATTCAGACCATCAACCCACTCGCCTACAAGCGTCAACTCGACTACCTACTTCAGCAAGGCCCGACTGCTCTCCAGGACTGCCCAATACAGTATCAACCATTCGTAATTCCGGTAGCATTTTTATGTGGGTTGACACGGGTCCCCGGGATCTTTTGTGCGGTGCGCAGAACTGGTTCCTTGCCCTTGCTGCGGGGAGAGGCTTGAGGTCATTGGCAGCCGGAGTCGCAAGTACCTCAACTCCAAGGGTGAGCAAGTGGAGCTGCGCATGCGCAGGGTGCGCTGTAGAGCCTGCCGGAAGATCCACCATGAGTTACCGGACTTTCTGGTGCCCTACAAACGCTACGAGGCCACTTGTGTGGAGAACGTGGTGTCGGATCCGCCGGTGGAGCCGTTAGTGGCTGCGGATGACGCGACGTTGTACCGGTGGAGGAACTGGTGCCGGGACCAGGCGACTTACTGGCTCGGCTGCCTGACTTCCATTGCCCTGCGCTTCCAGTTGGACCCCGTGCACGTTACGTGTGCTGATGCCAAGATGGGGTACCAGTGAACAGGAGGAGGCCGGGAGGCCTGAGAGGGTTCCTGGCGGTATGGGCCCGTGAAGAAGGACGACCCCGCATACCCGTCCAACTCTGGGGCGTGACGAACACAACCAGGCAGAGGGGGTTTGCAAATGGCCGCTCACCGCCAAGTGGCGGCGCGTCAAGGCAGGCCGAAAACGAAGATCGCGGCGAGGGAGCAGATCTCACGGAGGACGGTTCGGCGCTGGCAAGCCCGGTATGACGAGCACGGCGACGACTGGCTCCTGGATCGGATGCCGCGACGCCCACCGGCCATGCCGAACCAGACGCCCCTGGAGGTAGAGCTGGCGATTGTGGACTATGCCCTGGCCCATCCCGAGGCGGGCCCCCGAACCATCGCCGCGGCGTTACGGGCGGAGCGCAGCGTAGGCCAGAGCGCCGTGTACGGCACCCTCAAGCGCCGGGGCTTGGAGACGCGGGCCAAGCGGCTGGAGGCGGTGCACCGGCGGGCGGGCCAAACAGAGCCGGACGAGGTGGAGCGCGACCGGGCCTTGAGCAAGCAGCGCCACCTGAGGGCGCCGGAGCCGGGTCACATCGTCTGCGCCGACACCGCCCTGGTGGGCCGGCTGAAGGAAGCGGGCATCGTCTACCTGGCGGTAGCCATTAACGGACACTCCAGCTATGGCACGGTCGTCTTGGCCCCCGCTCGTAACGCGGCGATGGCGGCCTCGGCCGTGGAGCGCCTGCACCAGGATCTTTCCGCCGCGGGGGTGCCCCGGATTGGCCGGGTGCTGACCGACAACGGGACGGAGTTCGTGGGCAAGGCGACCCATGCGTTTGAAGCGCTCTGCGCCCGGCTGGGCGCCGAACACCGGCGGACGAAGGGTGCGGCACGCCTGGACCAACGGCAAGGCGGAACGGTTCGTGCAGACCCTCAAGGACGCTCTAGAGGGGATGCTGCGGAAGAAGCGCTACGGGACCATCGCGGAGCTGCAGGCCGACTTGGACCGCTGGCTTGCCTGGTACAACATCCAGCGACCCCACCGGGGCCGTCACAACCGGGGGAGGCCGCCGTTGCAGGTCATCCGCGAGTTCCGGACCCAGCAGGAATTGAAGGCGGCATAGCGCAAAATAACAGAAAAGCAGGACGGGTTAGCGTTTCACTGGAACCACATCTTAGCAACACGACAGGTTACGTCCGAGCCGGCACGGTCTGCGCACCAGCGCCTCGGACGGGTGGTCGGGACCGCCCCGGGCTGGCTGATGCGAGTTGTCCGCGTGATGGTCAACGCCCACCTTTGGCTACATACCCGTTCTGCATTCCTGTCCGCGGCCGCCTCTTGATAGACTCGAAGCAGTCTAGCCAGGGGCAGGTGGTCAACGTGAAAAACCAGAAGAAAGCCGAGGAGATCGCGGCCTGGCGGGTACAGTCATGGACCAGAAATATGAAGTGGGCCTGAACTTCATCGGCTGCACCGTGGATGTCTGCTACGATCCCCGGGATATCTCGGAACTGACCATTGAGTACCCGGGGCATGAGCCCTGGTCGGTGCGGAA
>JBFLYN010000060.1:0-6850 GCA_040756655.1 Bacillota bacterium | reverse complement strand
CTGGTTGTGTTGTTGCATTGGTTTCCCGCCTCCTGGTCTTTGTCTGGTATGTTTAGCCACTACCATCTTGCCAGGAGGCTTTTCTATTGTCAAAGACCGTTCACAACCCTACAGGAATGCTCTCAAGGTTACGTGCCAGGCAGTCTAAGGTCCGTCCCCTGCGCAGAAAGCCCAGCAAGGCCAGGTCCGGCAAAAAACTCTTTCCCAAACACCCAGGTGTCGTCAGGAAACTGGTAGACAAGGCCTTGAAGGGTCGGTCTTTTACGAGGCGACCCGAACGGCTGATCCAAGAGAGCTTTGCCCGCTGCTTCGTGGACCAGTCCATCTCCCTCGGACTCATCCCCACAAGCTTGACCCTCTCCGGTGACGGTACCTCCCTCCGTACCGGCACCAATCCCTATGGAGTAAAGGTCTGTGACTGCCACAAACAAGGTATCTACCGTTGCTCATGCCTCCGGCACTACCCAGACCCTGACGCCACCTGGGGTCAGGATAGCTATCGCGAAGAGTCCTACTACGGGTCCCTCTACGAACTCGTCGCTGCAAACAGCCCTGCGGAACTCCCCCTCTTCGTTTCTGTCGCTCAGGCTTCCCGCCACCACTCCGTGCTTGGCGTCGTCGCGCTCGCCGAGTTCAGAAAACTTTATCCGTATCTCGAAGTCTCCCGTCACCGCAAGGTCTCTTCCATCGAGGTCAACGAGTACGGCGTCCCCCGTTGTCCCGGCGGTTACCTCATGGTCTACAGTCGCTTTGACAAGGACCGCAACCGCCTCAAGTGGCGCCGCCCAAAGGTCGCCGGGTCAAGACATCTTAAAAGCCAGATTGCCTGCGAAACCCCATGTTCCCCTTCGCAATACGGCAGGACCGTCTACACTAAGCCCCTTGATGACCTGCGCCTCTTTACGACCACCCCGCGCGACTCTCCCGCCTGGAAGAAAACTATTTCCAACGCACCGCCTTAGAACGCTGCTTCAAACGCGTAAAGGTCGACTACGAGATCGAAAGGCGCCGGTCAAAGAGCAAGCGGACCTGGTTCTAGCACACCCATCTCATAGCCATGAACCAGCACATCGATGCCTGGGTCAGACAGGCCCAAAAGGCTCACCCTGACCTCCTATCGGAGATATTTCGGTAGGCCCCTCGCCCCTTGAGACGCAGCAGGACCGAACAGTACACTTTCTGAAAGCTCATCTTCATGAGCCTGATTCCCTATGCCCTATTCAAGGTGCGCACTCCTTCATGAGCCTCGGTTCCCTCGAAATCCGTAGTCCCTGACGACCTACAGGGTCAGCATGACTCCTCAATCACTTACTTCGGCCCTATTCCCACGTCTTCCCAGGCAGTTTCTGGATGTTCCGAGAGCACTCAAGTATCTGATAGGCCGCCAACGCCGCCATAATCCGCTTCTCCCGCGCCTGTAAAAAGCCTTCGTAATCGTCGCGTTCCATCGCCACCAGCGCCGCCTCGTCAATCAGATGGGTAGCCATAATCTCTTGCTTCCTTTCCAGCGGGACCAACTTGGCCAGGTAATCGCTAGGCTTCATCCGGCTGATCCGGCGGTTGGTGGCCTGGGAAATCAGCGTCCGGTTAAGCACCGTATTGATGTCCGGGTTTTGGTATTTACTTTTCCCTTCAGCGTCTTTCACCGACGCCAAGAAGGCACGCGGGAAAATGTGGTGGTCGTCCAGCGCGTGAAATTCGATCGGGTCGTCGGCCTGGAAATCCTTGGCTCCCTGAATGACCACCAGGTTGATGACCCCCCGGTAAACGGCGTTGACCCGCACCGTATCCCGCAGCGAAAAACTAGGATTGCGAAGGATATTACGGTCCATTTGTTCGAAAACAGCCGGCTTATGGCCAGGGTCGCTGAACCACTGGACCAAATCCCGGTAATCAGCAAGCGTAATGCTCTCCACGGCCCCGGCGTACCGCTCAAGAAAAACCGAACCCCAGTACCACTTTTTTACCCCGCGGTAAGCCCGATTATCCAGTTTATCCCTGTCAATCCTGTAGAGAAGAGCAGCCAGTACCGGCATCATTGTCGAATACGGGAGCCACTTCTGCGCAAACGCGCCGAACCCGTCCTGACTCGTCGAAGTGGTCCGCTTGAGGGCTTTTTCCATGTAAACTACGGCGGTGTGCCAATCTTTTTCGAAGCGTTCCGGCCGCAGGTTAATTAAGGCCTTGCTTTTAACTTGTTGCTCCCGAATACGCCGGCGGCCGTCTTCGTACTTATCACCTTCATCCTCTCGAAAAGCTGGAGCACCCGCCTTCCGAGTGGTAAGATCAGACCTTCAATATGTCGTCGCGGGACAACCTCAACTACAAACGGGCCGGAGAGCATCCGTGTGGCTGGTGGAACAGTGCGAGAGAGCTGGTCAAAGTCCATCTGGACCAGGTAGGGCAGGAATAGAAACAGCCCCCCAAACTGGGTGGGGAAGCGGCGCGGGTGGACACAGCGGTCCCCACATCCCCCTCCGGTAGCAGCGTTGCTTCTCCAGCCACCTGGCAGTGGTGGCAGGAAAGTCAAGTTACCTGACGCCCAGCAACAAGCCTCAAGGCTAGCACCCCAATTTCATTGCTCAGGTCTAACCCGAGCTGGTGGACTTCACGTTGGAGCAGGGAGGTCAGGGCCAGGGCCAGCACACAGTAGAAGGCGTGGACGCGGATCTTCTGGTCGGTCCAGTGGAACATGGGACTCCAGGAGACGAAGTACGGGTCCTTCAGGCGGCGGAAGGCGGCCTCCACTTGGCTCTGACCCCGGTAGGCCCGGATAGTGTCCGCGGTGCTCCAGTTGGACTGGTCGGTAAATGAGGATGCCTTTGCCGAAGTGGGTCTGGATAACCGCCTGGAAGGCATCATGGTCAATGGCGTAGGTGAGCACCGGCGGCTGGCAGTCAAAGTCGAGTTCCACCCGCAAGAGCTGTCTAAGGTGCTGGGGAGCCAGCAGTTGGTCGACCTGCTTTTGGGTAGCCGCGAGCGTGGGTGGCTTGCCGCCGCGGCGAGGAGTGGCCAGTTCCTTCTGTAACTGCCTGAGACCTTGTACCGCCTTCTTGAGGTGCTGGGACAGCCCCTGGTGCTGCCCGGCGAAGAGGCTTTCGTTGTAGGTGACCACTACGGTGCGTTCTTTGCCCAGCACCGACTTGGTGGTACGAAAGGCCTGTTCTCCCCCAGGGACGGTCCCAGGTTCTCAAACCGATCCCAGGGGATGGCCAACAGGTCCGCGTGCTGCGAGGGCACCAGGGAACCCACGAAATGGAAGGGCGAGGCGTCCAACTGCTCCTGGTTGCGGCGGGCGATGAGGGTGATATCCTGGCAGTGGCGCTGGAGGGCCTGGTAGCTCCGGCCCGGGCTAACGGCGCGGTGAGGGAGTACAGAACCCCCACCAGGGCGAACTCCAGCGGCCCCTCTACTTTCAGACACCGCCACCCGGCCTCAGACATCACCCCGGGGGGCACGTTTTCCTCGGGGCATACCACCGACATCTCTTCCCCGGTCCTCACCATGGCCACCAGCTGTCCCGCCCCGGCCCACCAAGGCCAGGCTTCCTCCGGCCCCAGCCGGCAGACGGCCAGTGTCGTGGCCAATACCGACAGTCTCAGTTTCAAAGCCCCACTTCCCTCATTACGTCACGGTGCTGCGGGCTGTTGGATACTCCAGGTATGCCCGGTCCCGTACCAGTTCCTCCAACAGCCTGACCACCCGGCACACTTCCGTGAACGTGTTGTACAGCGGGGCGGGCGCCAGGCGGATGGTGGCAGGAGGCCGGAAATCCGGGACCACCCCCCGGGCCACCAGCGCCTGCACCATCTGCCAGGCGTGGGCATGCTCCAGGGCCACGTGCCCGCCCCGGCGGTGGTCCTCCCGGGGAGTGACCATGCAGTATCCCAGTGGCGCCAGCACCAGCGCAGCCATATCCTGGAAAAACCGGGTCAGGGCGAGTGACTTGACCCGGATGGCCTCCAGGCCTGCCCGTTCCAACAGCTCCAGGGCGCCTTCCAGCGGGGCCAGGCTGAGAATGGGCGGCGTGCCGATCTGGAAGGCCCCGGCATCGCGCGCGGGCCAGAATTCCCGGGTCATGTGGAACTGCCGGGACTTGTCCGAGCCCCACCAGCCCGGCAGCCCCGGCCGCAGGCCATGATGGCGCTCATGGACGTAGAGTCCCCCGGGAGCGCCCGGCCCACCATTGATGTACTTGTAGTTGCACCAGAAGGCAAAGTCCACTCCCCACGCGGAGAGCTGGTGAGGGACTACCCCAACGGAGTGGCAAAGGTCAAACCCGATGATGATCCCGCGCTCACGGGCGGCGGCAGCAAGGCGGGGCACGTCCAGCAGCTGCCCGCTCTGGTACAGCACCGACGGGAGGACGGCCAGGGCGACCCGGGGCGTCATGGCCTCCAGGATGCATTCCTCGTCCAGTGTCCGGCCATCGGCGCTCTCCACCAGCACCAGGCAGTTACGCGGCAGCCCGCGCAGTTTAAGCTGCCCGGCCAGAGCGTAAAGATCCGACGGGAAGTTTAGGACATCGGCCAGGATCTGGTCGCGGCCCGGGCCGGGGCGGAAGAATGTTGCCACCAGCTGGTGCAGGTTGACAGTGGCAGATCCGGTGATGGCCACCTCTGCCGGCTTTGCGCCGACCAGCAGCTCGAAGCGCTTTGCCAGTTCCTCGGCCAGGGTAAACCAGGGCGACGGCGGGTGCGTCCAGCCTGCTACCAGGTGCTTCTTCCACCGGTCCATAGCCCGGACCAGTGCTCGCTCAGCGGGCACCGGGGCCGGTCCCAGCGAGTTCCCGTCCATGTATATAAGGTGCTCAGGTAAGTGGAACTCTCCCCGGAAGTGCCGGAGGGGATCTTTTAGGTCCATCTCTTCTGCCCGGGCCATCCAGCTATCCGACATGCATCCACCCCCCTGTCACATTTCCCGGGTGGGCACCGCGAATCCTGTCTACTCCCGGGAGGATTCTGGCATGCTAGCAGTGAAGTCTGCATTCCTTGGGGGGATGAGAATGCCCGGAAAACGCATCGTTATCGTGGGAGGAGTCGCCGCCGGCATGAGTGCGGCCGCCAAGGCCAGGCGCTGTGACGAATCCGCCATCATCACCGTGTACGAGCGGGACTCCCACGTTTCCTACGCTGGCTGCGGCCTGCCCTACCACATTGGAGGGGTGATCCGCCGCCGCGAAGACCTGGTCATCGTGTCCCCGGCCTTCTTCAAGGACCGGTTCAACGTGGAAGTCCGGGTACGTCATGAAGTCACGCACGTGGACCCGGTGGCGCGCACCGTCCGGGTCCGGCCGCTGGACGGGGACGCCGAGTATACCAGCGACTATGACGAGCTCATCCTGGCCACCGGGGCCACTTCCTTTGTGCCGCCCATACCCGGGGCCGATCACCCTTACGTGTTCACCCTCAGGAGCCTCCACGACATGGAACGAATCGTCTCCCACCTGGCCCGGCAAGACATGGTGCGGGCAGTGATCGTGGGCGGGGGACTGATTGGCATCGAGACCGCCGAAGCCCTGGTCCAGGTAGGAGCCCGAGTCACGGTCGTAGAGGCCCTGGACCGTATCTTGCCCTTCCTCGACTGGGATATGGCCCAATCCGCCTTGAGAGAGCTGGAAGACCATGAAGTCTCCGTGCTCACCTCGGAGAGGGTCCTGTCCATCGAGGAAGACGCCCAAGAGCTTTTGGTACGCACTTCGGCCGGGGAGCTACCGGCCAACTTCGTACTCATAGCCACCGGGGTAAGGCCCGAGACCACCCTGGGACTGGCGGCCGGCGTAAGGCTGGGTGCCTCTGGAGCCATACGGGTGGACGAGTACATGCGCACCAGCGTGGACCACATCTGGGCGGCAGGCGATTGCGCCGACACGGTGCACCTGGTCACCGGGGAGAGGGTCTGGATACCCATGGGCAGCACCGCCAACAAGCAGGGACGTGCGGCCGGGGCCAACGCGGCCCGGGGACCATCGCTCAGCTTCCCGGGGGTGACCGGCACCACCATCGTCAAGGTCATGGGCCTGCACGTGGCCAAGACCGGCCTCAGCGAAGGGGAGGCCCGCCGGGCCGGACTGCAGCCCCTGGTCACCCACATCCATGCCACTTCCCACGCCGGGTACTACCCCGGGGCCCAGCCCCTGGAGATCAAGACCATCACCGATAGGGACAGCGGGCGGCTCCTGGGAGCACAGGTGATGGGCCGGGCCGGGGTGGACAAGCGCATCGATGTCCTGGCCACGGCCGTCTACGCCCGCTTGCGCACGGAGGACCTTCTGAACTTGGACCTGGGCTATGCCCCGCCCTTTGCTTCCGCCAAGGACCCGGTGGCCATCGCCGGCCTGGTCACCGGCAATGCCCGGGCAGGAGAGTTCAACCCCGTGACCCCGGCCGGGCTATTCCAGCGGCTGGCCGGGGGCGATGATGGCCTGGTAATCCTGGACGTACGGTCGCGGGCAGAAATCGTGCAGGACGGGGTGATCAAACACGGCCTCCACATCCCCCTTCACGACCTAAGAGGACGCCTGAGAGAGCTGCAGCCTTACCGCGACCGGGACCTGGTCATCGTCTGCCGGGCCGGGCTCAGGGCCTACCTGGCTGCGCGCATACTCTCGCAAAACGGCTTTGACCGTGTCTTTGTGCTAAGCGGCGGGATCCTCAGCTGGCGTTATCCCCTGGATCTACTGGACGAATAACCGTTTCAGGGCTAGCCCTGCCCTTTACCCATAAAGTCTGTCTGGCCAGCACGGTCACTGGTCATCGTAAGATACCCCTTGTTCGCAGTCACTAGTGGCTGCCCGGCACACCGTCCCTCAGGGCTCATGGAGCATGTAGCCGATACACAGGATGCGCAG
>JBFLYN010000059.1:0-7181 GCA_040756655.1 Bacillota bacterium | reverse complement strand
CGGATACCCTCAATGACACTGGGCTCCGCCAGTGCCTTTTGCAGCTGCCTCCGTCCTGTCATACTTCCATTGTGGGGGACGTGAGGCTGTTTGTTCAGCCCTACTTATGGGTATAGGGCAGGGTTAGCCCATCCCAGAAACCCAGCGGCAGTGCGTTCACTCCACCTGGCTGCGGGTCGCCGGTTTCCGGCAACCCTTCTCGTCCGGCGCCTGCTCTTCCACATCCGGCCCGCGACCGCGCGGGCCAGTGACCGACAGGCCCCGGGTGCAAAGGGCGGCGCGAAGGGACATCGTCTCCCTCGCACCCGGCCTCTCCTATCGTTACTTCCTGCGGGCGGTGAACACTCCGGTGGGCTGGATGAGTACGAGTTCCACTACCCGTCCCTCATCGGTGTTGAACCGGACGGCGAACGAGGTGAGCCCCTTGATGTCGAAGCTGTGTTCTCCCGCTGGCACCAATTGGTAGGTGGGCTGTCCCGGCAAGACCATGACCAGGGTGTCCTCTCCCCGCACTGAAACGGTGATGGTAGTGCCGCCCAGTTCGTATTCGCCTGCGTACTGCCGGGGATCAGCGGCTAGCGACTGGTCGGGAACCCGGAGAAACACCAGTTCCTTGGCCCCGGGCTCCAATCCCAGGGGAATGGCCACGCTGCGGACCCGGCCTTTGGTGTCCGTGGCGAAGTTGGCCAGCATGGTCATGGTGTGGCCGACGATCTCAAAGCGGGCCTGGAAGGTATCGTGGTGGTGGTGGATCATGGCAAGGTTGACCCGCCCGTACACGGCCTGCAGAGACTCGCCGTCTACGCTAATGGCCAGCGTACCCGCACCGGGGTGCTGGTACTGGCCCGCGTATTCCTGCAACGGATGGGAAGGACTGGTACCTTCCTTGCGCCCGAGCCGGATGGCCTCATCCTGCTTGGCCCTGGCCTCCAGGAACCGGGATAGCTCGGCCTGGTAACGCTGGCTCCAGTCTAAGGGCTCAAGCCCCAGGAAGCGATCGAATACGTAGTTGGCAATGATATCCGGAAGCGGGCAGCTGTTCATGTTGGTAAGCACCACCACCCCCAGTTTCTCGCCGGGGATCATGGACACCATGGCGCTGAAGCCCGCCGTGTTCCCGCCGTGGTGCACTACGGTGTGCCCGCGATAGGTGTTGGCAAACCACCCCAGGCCGTAGGAGGAAAAGGTTATCTCCGGGTGCCTGCCGGTCTGCGGGAGCATGATGTGGGGGCTGTGCAACTGCATGATCCCGTCAGCAGAGACCAGCTCCTGGCCCTTGAATTTCCCTTTGTCCAGGTTGAGCATGACCCAGTGGGCCATCTCTTCTACGTTGGAATTGATGTTGCCCGCGGGCCCAGTAGCGGAGATCTCCAAAAACTCCATGCGCTTGACTTCTTCCTCGTTCTTCCCGTAGGGAAGGCCAAAATCCTCGGATTTCTGGGATTCGACCACGCTGAAATTGCTGCTCCCCATGCCCAATGGCTGGAAAATGCGTTCGCGGACAAAATCCTCCCAAGTGGTACCGGCCACCTTGCCTACCACGTAGCCCATGGTGGCATACATGAGGTTTTGGTACTGCCAGGCCGTGCGGAAATCACGGCTGGGTTCTAGGTGTTCCAGGCTACGCACGATGTCCTCACGGGAGAATGCCGGGTTAAACAGCATGATGTCGTAGCGGGGCAGGCCGGTCCGGTGACAGCCCATGTCCCGCAGGGTGACCTTGGCCGATGCCACCGGGTCATAGAGCCTAAGACCAGGCAGGTACCGCTGGACGGGCTGGTCCCAGTCGAGCTTTCCATCTTCCACCAGCATGGCCACGGCGGTGGTGGTAAAAGCCTTGCTGGAAGAACCGATGGCCAGGAGCGTCTTGGAGGTCATGGGCAGTTGCTGCTCGAGGTCGCGAAAACCATATCCTTGTGCCAGCACCACTTCCCCGTCTTTGACCACGGACACGGCCACACCCGGGGCCTTCCATGCCTGGAGCTGAGCCGTCACGAAACTCTCGAACCCATCCAGGGCTTTTTGGACCTGAGACGCTTCCATAGTCTACTCCTCCGTTTCTCTGCTACGGGAGGTGTCCTGAGACCCCGGGGCACTAGGTCGGGTCCTGCTGCCACCGGCCAGAGGCTCCCCGCCTCCAGGTTACCACGTCACGGTCCCAGCGAGGTCCGGGCACCCATGAGAACTCAGGAGCGGGCCAGCACCTGCCCGGGTGTGGCCCCGGTGTGACGCCCGGAATCAACCACCACGGTCCCGTTGACCAGCACCCAGTGGACACCGGGCGGGTAGGACCGGGGCTCATCGTAGGTGGAGGTAGCGGTGATGACCGCCGGGTCAAATACCACCACGTCGGCGCGGTAGCCGGGTCGGAGCAGGCCCCGGCGGTCGAGCCGCAGGCACCGGGCGGACATGCCGGTCATCTTGTGCACGGCAGCTTCCAGCGAGAGGCCGGCATCCTGCCGGAAAGCGGCAGAGAGCACCCGGGCGAAAGTCCCGTAGGCGCGGGGGTGGGGCTTGCCCTGGGTGGCTCCTTCGGGCTCTGCTGCAGCGTCACTTCCCACCATCACCAGGGGGTGGCCCAGGATGCGTGCGACATCATCATGGCGCATCATGAAGATCACCGCACTTACCATGCCCTTTTCGGCCAGAAGCAGGTCGCAGGCTGCGTCCACCGGTTCTTTGCCCCACAACTGGGA
Organism: Bacillota bacterium; assembly: GCA_040756655.1. GTDB lineage: Bacteria > Bacillota > Sulfobacillia > UBA8153 > UBA8153 > JBFLYN01. The sequence goes on along the minus strand of JBFLYN010000059.1, from coordinate 4,485 downwards.
AAGGTCCTGGAGGGTCTTGCCCTCCAGTTCCGGGTGATGGCGGGCCCCGGCGATGCGGATGTTCTCCCAGCCCGCAGCCCCGGCCGGGTTCCACCAGCCCTCTATCCCCTCGGCGATCTGGCGGGCCATGAGCTTGCGCTTTTCGGGATCAGCGATGTTCTCCATGAGTTTCCCGTCGGCGTGGGCCCACTCGGGCAACCAGGCAGCCAGGTTGGACGCGCCCGCCGTGTACGGGTAAGCATCGGCGGTGACTTCCACACCGGCCTCCCGGGCTTGCTCCAGTCGCTCCAAGAGGCGGGCGGCCTGTCCCCACAAGGACCGGGAAGCAACCTTGAGGTGGGAGATGTGTACGCGCGCGCCCGACCGGCGCCCAATCTCCAGGGCTTCTTCCACCGCCTCGAACAGGGTGTGCGATTCGCCCCGGATGTGGCTACAGTAGAGCCCGTCATACCTGGCCACCACTGATGCCAGGGCCGCCAGCTCATCTACAGTAGCGTAGCAGCCCGGGGCATAGACCAGACCGGTTGAGTACCCAAAGGCACCCTGTTGCATGGCCTCCCCGAGCATGGCGCACATGGCCTCCAGCTCCTGGGTGGTAGGTGGCCGGTCGGCCTTGCCCATCACCTGCTCGCGGATGGTTCCATGCCCCACCAGCAACGCCGTGTTGGGGCTAATGCCCCGGCTTTCCAGCAGGCGGCCGTAGGAGGCCAGGTCGGTCCAAGGGGCCGGGTCCGGTGACCCCAGGTATTGCTGGAGGAGTTCGCGGATGTTCTGGACTTTGTCCGGGGCTACCGGTGCGGCGGAGAAACCACAGTGCCCGATGAACTCGGTGGTTACGCCCTGGTGGAGCATGTTGGGGGACTTGCCGTCCCTCAGGAAGGCTAGGTCAGAGTGGGAATGCATGTCGATGAAGCCAGGGGCCACGACCAGGCCTGCCGCATCCACCACCCGGGCGGCATGGCCCGGCAGTTTCTCCACGGCGACCACGGTCTTGCCCTGGATCCCCACGTCCGCCCTGTGCCCGGGCCGGCCGGAGCCGTCCACCACCAGCCCGTTTGTGATGACAAGATCCAGCATGGCACTAACCTCCTTGGACCAGCCGAGTGATCTCCTCCACGCTCAGGCCGTCAAGGCCCAGGGTCTTGAGAGTCCGTCCCTCTTTCCAGAAGTTCACGCCGCACACAGCAGATCCTATATGCACGATGGAATCAACCAGCGGCGTGGACAACCCGGCCTTGCGGGCCAGCTCTGACGCAGGCACCAGCCCGCAGGGCAGGTCCTCGGTGATGTAGCGGTGATGGATGCTGGTGGGGCCCTTGACAGACGCGATGACACCGGTGGTGTCAAAGGGGGCTTGGAAGGACGCGCCCATGATGCTGGCCGTGGTCCTGAAGTCACGGTCCTCAAAGCACAGTAGCTCAGAACCATAGGCCTTGGCCACGGCCGCCAGTTCGTTGTAGATGTCACGGATGACCCGGGCTACGGCTTCTGTGATGCCTTCCCGGTACATCCAGAATTCGCCGTTGGTATACTGGATGCGGCCGACATTTAGAAGCGAGCCCGGGGGATGCACCATGGGATTGGGGTTGGACAAAGCTGCGGCAATGGCGTTCCCACCCGGTTTGACGCAGGGGAAGGTGGCAGTCAAGGCCGGAATAACCTCCGGGTTCTTCGCGGCCGGCAGGGCCGAAGCCAGCACCACCGGGGCCGTGAGCAACAGCGCCACGTGACCAGGCTCCACCAGCCGGGTGCCGTAGGGCAGGGTGTGGGTCTCGATGATGGTCAGCTGCAGGCCCGGGCGGCCGGTCCGGACCTTCTCGGCCAGGCGCAGCGAGCCGAAGTCACCCGCCCAGACCACCGCGGTCTGCCCATCACGAAGGTGAGGTAAGACCGCGTCAAAGAACGCCTCCTGGGCGAAGGCCGGCACTACGAAGTGAACCATCTCCACACCATCCAGTGCCAAAGCGGCCTGGGTGGTGACAGTTTCCAGGCGAGCAACGCCGTTGAGGCCGATCCCGGATAGCCTGATCTCCTTCTTTTCGAACACGGGTTGCATGCGCCCGGCAAACTCCGGAAGCTCAAACAGGCGCACCGGCATGCCTTTGAGAGCCAGCTCCGCTGCCATGCAGTGGCCCCCGTGGCCGCCTCCCAATACGGCTACAGGCTTGGTCAAGCGAACTCCTCCTTTCAGATGCTGGACACCGTACATTTCCATAGCAGAGGTGAAACTCCTGCCGGGTCTTTCATTTAGAGCAAACACCCGGCCCATGACGAAGCCGCCCCGGAGAAGGCCGGGGCGGCATCTATCTCGCTAGGCCTGCCCCGAGGGCAGGGGCCTCTTCCAAAGCATGCGCCCGCCGGCGCAAACAGCAATGACTTGTCCCTGGTCGTTTTGGATGAACTCTGCCGGCATGGCTTCATCCTCGGGACCCTTCATGTCCACACAGCCCATGTACGGGCCAATCATGCGGACGGGATAAGACTTAGGTCCCACGGTGGCGACCAATGACCCCTCCTTCAGGGTGAGGGTCAGCGGGGCCGAGAGCCCTTCGGCCGAAGGATAGACGCCCACGAACTGCTCCAGGTGATGGACCGGGTACCGGTACTCCCGGCGGGGGTGGCGCCAGCTGTTCACCGGCAGTCCCAGGAGGACGTTGACGGCGCCCAGCAGGATCTGTGGCGACGGCGCTCCAGCCACGTTGGCCAGGGCTGCGCCGGTGAGACCGGCCTGGGGCACGCAGCTGACCTGGGCGGCCACTCCCTTGATCCCACCGCCGTGCTCCACCAGGCACACCCCGTGGTAGTTGGGGATGAGCATCAAACCATAGCCATAGGCACCTCCCAGGCCAGTGGCGTACGGCGTCATCATGCGGTCAACGCTGGTCTCTGACAGGATGCGCTCGTGGCCGACCTTGCCCCGGGTCCGGTAGATCTCCATGTAGCGGATGAGATCCTCCACGTTGGACCGGAGAAAACCGGCAGCGCTCATGGCAGGGGCTTCCCACCACCCGGGCGCGGCCTCGGGTTGGGCATCGTCACCATCGGGCTTAACGAAGTACAGCTGGGTGACTTCGGGGTACGTCGCCATGACCGACTGGTGAAAAGTGGAGTGTTCCATGCCAGCGGGCTTGAGAATGCGTTCTTCTACATAGTCCTCGTACCTCAGGCCGCTAAGGCGCTGGATGATACAGCCGAGTAGCCCGTAACCTTCGTTACAATAGCTAAAGTACCGGCCGGGCGGGCCCAGAAGCTCCAGGTCCAGGGCGGCCACGAAGTCCATGAGCTCTTCGTAGGTGCGGATGGGAGGATGCTGTTCCAGGGCCTTGGCGGCGCCTTCCATGCCAGCCACGATGGGATCGCACTTCATGGTGTCGGCCATGGCGAAATACAGGGAAGCCATGGGCGGCAGCCCACCGGTATGGGTCAGGAAATGATGGATGGTGATGGCCTCGGCGTGGGCCTGGTGGTTTTTCAGGCGAAACTCCGGCAGGTACTTCACCACCGGGTCGTGCACTGACAACAGCCCGGCTTCTTCCAGCTGCATGATGGCAACGGCAGTAAACGATTTGGTGATGGACCCGATGCCGTATACCGTAACGGTGGTGGCGGGCAGACCAGCCTCCCGGTCCCGGTGGCCGAATCCCTTCGCGTAGACGATCTCACCGTTGCGGGCCGCCGCCAAGGAAATGCCGGGCACTTTATGGCGGCTCACCAACTGGCTGGCGTAGCTCTCAAATGATTCCCAGCAGGTTGAGGTCATGTTGCTCCTCCTCACGGTTGTAGTTCGTTGTAGTTCTATGAGAAACTATCTTTTTTACCTGTACCTCCTTTTCCTGCATGTCCTTTTAGTCATAGCATAAGTTGCCGGGCCCCCGGGTGTCAAGAGGAGCCTTTTAAGGCCACCCTTTCATATTGTCAAGGTGATGCTTAAATGAGTCAAGGTCCGGATCTGGAAACGTCCAACCGGGAGGTTGCTGGCCCCAACCAGGCCGGGGCACACGCCGTTGCTACCTTCGCAGCCGCCGGCAAGGCGCTTATTCCACTATGTAACACAAGGCAAAAATCACTGCTATTTCTTCTAGATACATAAAGGAATTTTGCCCATGTCATAGAATGTTGGTCATTCAAATAAGCTTTTGTGGTTCTTCTGGTAGGTGCTTCCATACTAAAAGGGAACATGGCCCGGTCGCCTCGCAAGGTGTTGTTGCAACAAACATCCTGAGGGAGGCACGGACCATGTTCAAACCCAGTATACCGCAGACCAGGAGCCTGGACAAGAATTGGCAAGCGTTGTTTGGAGATTGCGTAGACCGGTTTGCTCTGTACCTGAGCCGGCCTCAGCATCACTATTTCCGGCAGCAATGGGTGCTGGAACACGTTGGTGCAGTTCTCCCAGCTCCGTATCGCGATACCACCAGTGCCCTGGTTACCGGTTAGCTGGTGATCGATGATACGGTCGTGAGGAAGACCGGCCAGAAGATGGCC
>JBFLYN010000058.1:0-7724 GCA_040756655.1 Bacillota bacterium | reverse complement strand
TGCCTCAAGCGAGCGTCAACCAATCGAGTGGGCCTCAAGCGCGCTCGGGCACTGCACGCAGCAGCCGAGCAGTCGATCGGTATCACCACTGGCCTGACGGGAGCCCGGCAGCGGCTGCAGGCCTGCCCGGAGGAGTTACGCTTCTACTCGGGCCAGTTGCAGGCGCTCGAGGCCCAGCTGGCGGAGACACTGGCCATGACGGGACTGGCCGAGGTGCTACTAAGTGTACCTGGGATCGGGGTCATTGCGGCAGCCGGTTTCTTGGCCGAAATTGGTGACGTAGCTCGTCAATTACAGAAGGTGGCGGGGTTGAACCTGACCGAACAGAGTTCGGGCGAGAAACGGGGGCAGCGCACCATCTCCAAAAAGTATCCATACTTGCCAGACGAGCGTCCTCGCGTTCCGCGCCTGCCCCTTTTGGCCGAACTCTCGGTGCCCGGGCCCGATCTGGTGCGGCTGGTGACCTTCTTGAACCAGGCTCTCAAGGGGCATGGTTTCATATTCGACCTATCCAGGGACGGTGAGAGTTACCGGATGTCAGTCTACCAGGTGCCGGACGGCCCGGCTCCGCTTGAGCTGGCTAATGAAAACCGGGAACCTGATGGCAGATGATACGCTTGTCCAGTTGACGTGCTTTCCCGGTGTCAGGGTCACGACCCGACTGGCAGCAACCCTTCCGGCACGACCACTCTGCTAGTACTGCTTGCCGTGATGCTCTGATCCGCCCGCCCACTCCTCCGAGTAGCTCCAATGGCCGGGCTCCGAGGAAGAATTCACACCTCTTCCTGATGCTTGAAGGATCTGTACGATTCTTGGCGGAAAAAGCATTGAGCTAGAACCAATACCCGGTAGAAGTGGGATACCCATTTGAGCGAACGCCCCATCCAGTCGGAGATAACGAATGGGCGGTGAGTTGTCCATGCAAGACCTGGCGGCTGAGGAAGTAGCGCAGCTGGCTGAGGAAGCCGGGTTCAAGGTGGTGGAGCGACTGGAGTTGCCGGAGCGAGGATCAAGATTGTTGCCTGTGCCGGTTCAACTACATCCGAGCCTGCAAGAGGAACTCAGGGGCGCATTTCCCGAAGGTCTTTATGCTCACCAGGCTCAAGCCATTGCTGCAATTCTAACTGGGGATGATGTGGTTGTCGCTACCGCCACGGCATCGGGCAAAAGCCTGATCTACATGGCTGCGGCTACCAGCTTGGTGTTGAAGGATGCCGGGGCTCGAGTGCTGGCGCTGTATCCCGCACGCGCTCTCATACAGGATCAGATGGCGAAATGGGAGAGGTTTCAGAGGTTCGGAATCACCATTGGCTACATTGATGGGGGAGTACCTCAGGCAGACCGCGAGGCCATTCTGAGCCGGAATAGTATCGTACTGATGACGCCCGACGTGGCCCATGCATGGCTTCTACGTTTGGCGGGAAGCCGGGTCATTGACCGCTTCTTGGCGGCTCTTCGTCTGGTTATCTTGGATGAGGCCCATGTCTACGAAGGTGCCTTCGGTACCAATATGGCTTACTTCTTGCGCCGCTTGGAGATGGCTTCTGGTGCACGCTACCGGTACATCGTCACCTCCGCAACGTTGGGCAACCCCAAAGACTTCATGCATGAGCTTTCCGGGCGCTGGGTGGAACGGTGTTTTACCGATGCAGAGGACGGGTCCACAGCTCCTCCGAAAACTGTTCTGCTGGCGCAGCCGTTGGCACAGCCCGGAGGGTTTGCTGAGACCGTACGGCTGATAGGTGCCCTCGGGTCCCAGGGCGCTACCCCGTTTCTTGCGTTCGCCGATTCTCGTAAGCAGGTGGAGCAGCTGGTGGCGGCAACTCGCCGTATGAGGGTGGATAAGGAAACTGCAGCGTCAGATGGTCATACCAAGGAAGTATTGCCTGTTGAGGAAGACCTTGGCGACCTAGACGAGGTAGACGACGAGGATGCAGATGAACGGGTGTCATATCGCCGGGTGATGCCCTATCGAGCTGGTTACGAAAGCGAAGACCGGTCAAGGATACAGAAAGCCCTCGAAAAGCGAGAACTGGCGGGCGTCGTCTCTACCAGTGCCCTCGAACTGGGGCTGGACATTGGGGACATCAACCTCGTGCTCCTTTTGACTACGCCCCCTTCGGTTAAAGCTTTTAACCAGCGCATGGGGCGAGCTGGGCGGCTACGGCCAGGTACTTGTCTAATATTGGATACGGCGGGTTCCATTGCTATGCAGGGGCTCAGGAACTATTTGGGGCGACCCAACGAACCAAACCGCCTCTACCTGGATAACCGCTACATCCAGTACATCAACGTACTGTGTGCTGCGAGGGAGCTGGAGCAAAGAGGCGCCGCATTCTCAAGTAGCCAAGTAGACGCCTTTGTGACTCTGCCCGAAAGGTTCACGTCCTTGCTGGAGAACGAACTAAGACCGACCGGGCCAGTTCCCGATGATCTTTTTCCCCTCAAGCAACGGAGTGCGGGCGGCCCTCACCATGAGTTTCCCATCAGAGGTGGCGTCGAAAAGCAGTTTCAGGTTAAAGGGCTGGGCCCACCGGGTGATGACGGTCTGGGGACCCTGGGCTTCTCCCAGGTCTTGCGTGAAGCCTATCCTGGAGGCATCTACTACTATCTGGCCCGTCCCTACCGAGTACGCGAGCTCAGATACGATAAAGGCGAGATAATCGCCCGCCGCGAGAAGTTCTGGACCACGACGCCCATTCGCCAGAGCATTGTGTTCCCCAACTTCGAGAGGGGAACACTACAATGTCTCTTGCCTCCGGACCGCTCCGGGTTTGTCGCTGAAAGCCATGTTCAGGTAAATGAGCGTGTAAGTGGTTTCTCTGAACAGAGAGGGTCGGCGAAGCCGAAAAGGTTTGAATATGGTCCGGGTTCACCTTACCACCAGCGGCCTCTGAGCAACTTCTTTGAAACTACGGGGGTCTCTGTGTGTCTTGCGGCCGGGCCCCGGTTACAGGAAGAAGCCATGATCCTGCTTAAAGATGCTTTCTGTCGGGAATTTGGCATCCTCGATCGCGATGTTGGGGTGGGCTATTTCACGGCCAACACCTCTCCGCTGGGTCTGAAGGCAAACGGGATGTGTGTCTACGACGCAGTCCTAGGAAGCCTTCGCTTGACCCAGTCCCTGCTCCAGAACTTTGCGGCTGTTGCCCGGCTAACCTACGAGCTTGCCATTTCCACGGAAGCGGCCTCCAGGGAAGTAATCGAAACGTTGATGTACATGGCCGAGGTCGGCGCGAAGCTAGAGCCGCTCACCGGGCCTTTGTCTCCCCTGCCTCCGGATACCGATGATGAATGGGTATGTGTTATCGCCCCTGGGGAGAGGGTCACCCTAGTAGCCGCTGCTCCTCAAGAGGTAACTGTCGCGAGTTATCGCTATACCCCCAAGGGGATCATGTATGACATCGAGCACCCGGTGCTGGAACGCTGGGCAGTCCCGGCGGAGAGAGTACGACCCAACTACGGCCAAACCCGGATGTTACGGGTGAACTTGATCACTGGTGAAGAAAAGCCTCACGGGTTCTTCGACCAGCTGCCAGGATAGGCATCAGTATGAAACCCAGGCGAACGCCCGGATGCAGCCAGAGTGTTGCCGGGGGTACGACGAGCCGACCCGACTCTGCTCGAAGGCCTATCTGCGGCCGGGGAGGGACGGGCCTCGTCTGCCAATCTAGAAGTGATCGTTGATGTGGGGCCGGACCTGGCCGAACACCGCGTCCAGCCAAGCCAGCTCCTTGGGTGCTCCTTCCATGAGACCCGCCGCCGCCCCCTGCCGGGCCGTGACGAACCCGCTGCACACCTGTGCAAGCGTGCGTATGTCCATGGCCACCTGGTGTTCTGACGACGTGCGGGTGGCAAGAAGGCCGTCCCCGCCCGTTTCCAGGCGGAAGCATCCATGGTTCCACGGCGCCAGCTCGTCTTGTACCCGCAGCACCAGCTTTCCGGTCACCTGGGCCCGGAGGGTGGGCCGGGTGAGGGCCTTTTCCACGTCGACTACCCGCACCATGAAGCCCGGCTTCAGCTCCTGCGGGAAGCTGGGATCGGGTATGTAAAGGCCGGGTTCCCAGTGGAAAGGCATGTCCAGTTTGACGTCCCTGGCCTGAGCATCGTGCCGGCCCAGAAAGCCCAGGATGCCACGCATGGCCGCGCCGTCTACCGCCACGAGCTCGTGCACGAACATGGAACGGGTAAAGGACTCACCGGGAGCCGAGCGGAAGGAGTAGACTACGTACGCCCGGGCTTCCCCGGATCCTTCCGGGTACCAGGCATAAGCGTAGTGCTCGCGTTTTCCCACTCCCTGTAGCCGCCGCTTCCAGCGCTCCTCGTCTCTAAGCACCGGGCCGAAATACTGGTGCCCCACCCAACGGTACAGGCGGTCCATGACCTCCCAGTTGTCCGGATTGAGCCTCCGGGCGTGGCCAGGCGTGGACATCAGGGGCTGCAGATTTTCCATGGGGACGGTGCTCCGTCGCCTGAGCCCGGCCAGCTCCCACCCGTACTTCCTGTAGAACGGGTATGAGAAGGGGTACAGGATGGAAACGGGCATCTCCCGCTCGCGCATTTCCTCGATGGCATGCTTGAGGAGCGCGGCCACCAGTCCCCGGCGCCGGTGCTCGGCGTGGGTGGCCACCCTGCCGATGCCGCCCATGGCAACCTCGTCGTGGCCCCAGAAGATCCGGAACGGTTCCACCATCAAGACGGCGGCCAGGACCCCGTCGACCACGGCCAGGCGCACATGAGGGTAGATGACCTCCCGCAGGTACTCGTCGACCTGCTCCAGTGGCCGGATGACGTAGACGTCAGTCCACAGGCGGCGCAGTTCGTCGCGGTCCTCCGGGCGCATGGGACGTATCTCCAGCATAAGCTAACTCCTCCCGGCTGTCAGGGCATTCCTAGTAGATTCTATATGGGCCCGGCCGTCTTGGCAACACAAACAGACAGATATGCCAGGAAAAGCGCCCCGGCGTCTAGAAATCCCGGTGGCAGCACCGGGGTAGACTGGGGGGGGAGGGAACTGGTTGGACCGGTGGCGGAGCTTGCTCTACTTGAGCCGCGAGGACGTGGTTGCCGCCGGGCTCACCATGGGGGAGATCATCGAGGCGGTGACCTGGGTCTTCCTGGCCAAGGGCGAGGGGAGGGCCCAAGCCCCTCCCAAGGGCGCCGTGTACCCCTACGAGGACGGTTTTATCAACAGCATGCCGGCCCTGGTGCCCGGGGCTGTAGGCGTGAAGTGGGTGAGCGCCTATCCCAGCAACGCGCGGTTAGGGCTTCCCAACATCCACGCCCTGTTGGTGCTCAACGACCCGGTCACTGGCGCCCCGCTGGCGGTGATGGATGCGACCTGGATCACCGCCATGCGCACGGGAGCCGTGACCGGGCTTTCCGCCCGCCTGCTGGCGTCGCCCGGAGCGTCCACCGTGGCGGTGCTGGGGTGTGGGGTGCAGGGGCGCACCAACCTGGAAGCCCTGGCACTGGTATTGCCGGTCACGCAGGTGCTGGCCTACGACATCGACCCAGCTGCCCAGGCAGGCTACGTGTGCCAGATGAGAGCCAGCTACCCGGGCCTGGAAGTGGTGGGTGTCGGTGAGCCATACGCAGCCGTCAGCCAGGCCGGCGTGGTGGTAACTGCCGGGCCCATACTGAAACACCCGTCTCCCCCCATCCAGCGGGAGTGGCTCGGGCCGGGCGGGCTGGGAACTCCTGTGGACTACGACTCGTACTGGACGCCGGAGGCCGTCAACGCGTGCGACCGCTTCTTTGTGGATGACCTTGGCCAGTTCGCGTTTCTGAGGACCCACGGGTACTTCCGGCACCTCAGGGAACCCGACGGGGACCTGGGCCAGGTAGTGGCCGGGCAGGTGGAAGGACGCCGGGAGCCCGGCGAGAGGATCATCATCATGAACCTGGGACTGGCCATCACCGACGTGGTCACCGCCCGGGCGGTGTACCAGAGGGCCCTGGAAAAAGGACTGGGGACAGTCCTGCCACTATGACGAGGGGAGAGTCTCTAGTGCAGCGCATAGGCATCCTGGGCGGGCTCAGCGCCGAGTCCACCACCTACTACTACGAGCGCATCACCCGGGGCTACATCCGGCGCTTCGGCAAGCCCCGTTACCCGGAGATCATCATCTACAGCGTCACCTTCGACGAGTATGCCCGGTGGCAGGAGCGGGGTGAATGGGACCGTTCCGCCGAGCACATGGCCGCGTGCATCCAGAAGCTGGCACTGGCCGGGGCGGATTTTGCCCTCATCGCTTCCAACACCATGCACCTGGTGCTCCCGGCGGTGGCCGCCCGGGTACCCATCCCCATCCTGAGCATCGTGGACTGTGTGGCCGGGAGCATCCGGGCCGCTGGCCTGGACCGGGTGGCCCTATTGGGCACCATCTTCACCATGACCCAGGCGTTCTACCCGGAAGGACTGGCCCAGCACGGCATCGAGTGCCTGGTCCCGGACAAACGGGAACGGGCCCTGGTCAACCGCGTGATCTACCAGGAGCTGGTCCGGGGCGCGATCTCCGACGAGTCACGCGCCGCCTACCTGGAGGTCGTCGACGGACTGGCCCGGCAAGGAGCGCAGGGAGTCATCATAGGCTGCACGGAGATCCCGTTGCTCCTGCGCCAGGAGGACACATTTCTCCCGCTCTTTGACTCGGCGGCCATCCATGCCGACGCTGCCCTGGAGCGGGCGCTGGGCGATGTGGGCCTGGAGGCGAGAACATAGACCTGTACCGGACCCTGGCTGCCCCGGCCACAGCCGAACTGGCGGTGAAGAAGTCCCGTTTCACCGGCTCGGCCTTTCCCGTAGCTTCGCAGACGCGGCCCTTCTCCAAGTCAGCGACGGGCACCCGGGCGCCAGCCACCATGCCTTCGCCTATCTCCTGGCCATGCGCCCGGACCGGAGCGGCATTCCCCTGTCCAGCCGATATTCCGCACCCCCTACCATGCTTTCGCTATAATTTCTCTGACCTTGTTTGTCGAACTCCGCTACGGTGGCATCCATTGAAGGTAGATCTGCTCGGAGAATCCGAGGAGGCGCAGGGCATGTTCGGGGATCTTCAGGCCGATATTCCGCACCCCCTACCATGCTTTCGCCACAATTTCTCTGACCTTGTTTGTCGAACTCCGCTACGGTGGCATCCATTGAAGGTAGATCTGCTCGGAGAATCCGAGGAGGCGCAGGGCATGTTCGGGGATCTTCAGGTTCGAAGGAAGAACCCTTTTGCCGTCTACGTTGGCCACCATCATGTTGACGAAGAGATGGAGCACGCTCCTGCCCGTGGGCTCGAAGGTCTTCCTGTTGTCGTAGATGATGAGCGGCTTCTCCTGGCCCCGCAGCGCACGCCTCGCTCTCCGCTGGATGAGGCTGTAGACCAGCAGCGCCATGAGGAAGACGTACGCCAAAGCGGCAACCCTCTCGGGGTTTTTGAGGTATACGGGGCCCACCACCTTGGGGCTCTTGATGAAGGAGAAATGCTGCTCGACAACGGTCTGCTCCTTGTACTCCGTGAGGATCCGCTCGTCGGGCCAAGCCTTTTTATCGAGGATGTTGGTTACGAGGACAAAGCAACTTAGCCTTGACTTCCTCTTTCGTATCGCGTCCTCGTCCCTCTGCAGCTTAGGCCTTATAGAGTAAAACCGCTTTACCTCGGGGACCCAGTCTTGGGGCGGCCGGCCCCTGGAGGCGCGCTTTGCGATGCTTTCGTCGACGATGACTTCGTAAG
>JBFLYN010000057.1:0-9413 GCA_040756655.1 Bacillota bacterium | reverse complement strand
TGGAGCGCTACATCGAGGCCCGGGAACGACAGCGGCAGGCTGAACGGCGATTGGCTGAGTCAACGAGAAAGGATGTCGCCACCGCATGACCCAGACCGCTTTTTACAGACACTCTGAGACTTGACCCTCAGAAGGGGGCACAAGCCCCGTAATGTAAGCGGGTGCCCCAGCCCCAAAACCACCTTCACCATTCTCGGCGAAAGCAGAGTCCTATGACAACTAGCCATGGAGCGGTTGCCACAGGTTCTCACGCATCTTCTACGGCGCCAGCGCCAGGGAGTACTCCCGTACGTATACCTGCCCTTGAGAAAATCTCCGTGGTCCAGAGTAATATAATCATCCGGGTGGATCACACCTTCCTCGAAGGTCTTGGTGCTCAGGGAGAACTCCGACCGGCTGTGAGGCATGGTGAAATCAAAGACTTCCCCGGTCCATCCCCCAGCAGTGCTCTCACCTACGATGAGTCTCATGCCGTTACGGGAAAAGCCCGAGGCCAGCTCATTACCCGCGCTGAAGATCCATCTATCGGCAAGGAGTAGTACCTGGCCGGCAAACACCGGGCACAAAACGCTAGCCGGGTCCTGCATGGGTAAGAGGTAGGGATAGGGAAACGCCTAAGCTGGAGCTTCCAGGTACGCACTCACCGGGTGGGACAGGACCTCCTGAACATAGACACCATGGGGCCCCGGCCCCCGCGCCAACGAACTCCCGGCAGACGGCCTCCACCGAGGTGTCGGGCAAGTTTGAAGGTGGGAATCCGTACAAGTCCCTGGTCCCCCCCGGTACCTCGTAGCTGGGTTGCACGGTTTCCTCCTGCCGCGGCCGGCGGATCTTGTCAGCGGCATGGCCAGGCAGAACGGGACTCGCGTCCGGCGGACCGCCCCGCCGGGAGAAGCCACCAGGAGGTCCGTATGGGATGCCTGAGGGTCCAGCCCTTTCGACAGCGAGCGGGCCCTCCCTCGCGGTTTTGGTGAGCCGGGCACCTTCTTCCCGGAGTTCTGCCAAGGGCACGTGAAGTTCAGGTCCAGGTTGTACTTTCAAGAGCGTTGCCACCAGGTACTCGGCGTCTTCTTGGAATTCCCCTGGAGCCAGCAAAAAGCATCCTTCCCGGCGTAGTGATTCCCGCCACTCCTGACACCATTCTCCAAGAGACTGAATCTTACTTCTTACCCGTCCTTGAGCCCGTCCCTCTCGCGGCCGGGGCAAGGGGGCCGCCGGGCGGTCCCCTTGTGTTTCCCGTCACAGGCAGGCTCCCTCGTCCAGGAGGTGCCTGGCCCTCTGGAGGGCTCTCTTCTCGATACGAGAGACATAGGAGCGGGATATGCCCAGGCGCTTGGCGATCTCCCGCTGGGTGCGGCGGGAGCGGCCCTCCAATCCATACCGTAACACCAAGACTTCGCGTTCTTTGCCTTCCAGCATGCTCACGCCCCGGGCCAACCTGGCTTCTTCGAGCTTTTGGCCAACGTGCTCGGGGACTTCATCGGGGTCGGAACCAAGGATGTCGATGAAGGTGATCTCGTTGCCCTCCCGGTCCACTCCGATGGGGTCATGCAAGAAGACCTCCCCCCTCAGCTTTCTCAGTGACCGAAAGTGCATGAGGATCTCGTTTTCGATGCACCGGGCCGCGTAGGTGGCCAGGCGCGTCCCCTTATCCTGGTTGAAGGTGTTGATGGCTTTGATCAGTCCCACGGTGCCGATGGATATCAGGTCTTCGGTGTCCTCCTGGCCTACGTCGAACTTCTTCACAATATGCGCAACCAGCCTGAGGTTGTGCTCGATCAACCGGTTGCGGGCTTCCAGGTTCCCGCTTTCCATAAGCTGCAGGCAACGGCCTTCTTCAGCTTCGGACAGAGGCTGAGGGAAAGTGTTCGAACCTGTCAGGTAGCCAGCCGCCGTGAGCAGCCACCGGACCAAAGTGGCACTGGTGAGAGCCAGTAGTCCTACCAGCACAGCATGCCTCCCTCCCAACCTTCGTGAGCCCAGATGGCAATAACAACACTGCTTAGATCATACGGGGAGGAAGGTGGGTCGGTGCATGGCCCACTCTTGGCATTTTGTGGAGACGCGCGACCTACGGCAACAGCCTTTCCATGACCGCCCTGAACACCGGGGCGGCCACTACCCCACCTGCCCCGGCTTGCTCGGCGAAAACCACCATCACGTACCGGGGCACGTAAAAGGGAGCGAATCCGGCAAACCAGGCGTGCGTGGGCAGGCGCGGGCGGGTCTCGGCCGAGCCGGTCTTGCCCGCCGAGCGGTAGGTGATTTGGGCAGACTGGCCGGTGCCGTAGGTGGTCACGGCAAACATGGCCAACCGCAGCTGGCGGGCCGTCTCCGCGCTAACCACCCGGGTGGCGGCGGGAGCCCGGTGCTCTTCCAAAGTGAACCCGCGTGCGTCCCGGACCTCCCGGACCAGCCAGGGCGCGGGCATCACTCCATCGTTGACCAGGGCGGATACCACCATGGCCATCTGCAGGGGTGTAACCTCGAGGACTCCCTGGCCCAAGGCCAGGTTGGCCAGGGCCTCGGGCCCCATCCAGAGGTCCCCGGGGAGGCGTCCTGCCGCCTCCCGCTCTATCTCCACACCGGTACGCGTGCCCAGGCCGAACCTGCTGGCATACTCCACCAGCTTGCGGGCGCCCAGCCTCTGGGCCACTTGGATAAACGCTACGTTACAGGAATAGGCCATAGCATCTTGGAAGCTGATGGTACCATGCCCGCCCCGGGACTGGTGCGAGCACGCGAAGACCCGGCTGACTACCAGGATTTCACCGCTGCAGCTGAACTTCTCGTCCAGCCTCACCAGGCCTTCTTCGATGGCAGCAGCTGCCACCACCAGTTTGAACACCGAGCCTGCCTGGTACGGGCTGACCGCGACGTTGATCAACGCCCCCGGGGTCTCGAAGGCAAGGTGCGGCTGGTTCTGGTCGTAGTTAGGCCGGCTGGCCATGGCCAGGATCTCACCGGTGTAGGGGTTAACTACCACAGCAGCTCCTCTGTTGATGCCGCGACTATCCAAGACCTCCTCAACCATTCGCTGGATGGAGGCATCCAGGGTAAGGATCAGTGAGTGCCCGGGATCCCGGGGAGCGCCCTGCTGGACGCGATAGCCCAGCCCGGCAATGAGTTCCTGGTGGGCGTTGACGCAAGCTACCAAGAGCTCTGGGCCGCTTCCCTTCAGAAGGGCGTCGTACCTTCCTTCCAGGCCGGCCACGCCCAAGTTGTCTGCCGGGTTGGTGTACGCGTGAGGTAGGACGTACCCGACCAGGTGCCGGGCCAGGGAATCCGGGCCGTAGCGGATCTTTTCGGTCACGGCCACGATCCCGGGCCAGTTTGCCACCCACACGGCCTCGGCCACCCCGGGTGCTACGTTCACTCTCAGTCTCCGGGGAGGGCCCGGAGTACCCAAGACGGCATCAAGTTCGGAAACGCCCAGGCCCAGTACGGCCGACACGCCGGACAGCCATGCCGCCCACTCAGCCGGCGCGACTCCCGCCTTGAGGCCGGAAGTAATGGAAGGGAACGCCACCACCGATTGGCGAACGCCACCGGCAGTCAGGGAGATGAGGTTGCGGTCGTAGATGTCACCGCGCACCACCTCGATGGGGACGCCAGGCGTACGCTGGCGGACGGCCTCCTGCCCGAGCCTGCGTCCTGCCACCACGCCCACCAGTTGAATGCGCGCCAGTTGCAGGGTCAGAAATACCAAGAGCATGGCAAAGCAGGTGATAACTCTCGCAATGCGCCGGTGGACTAACTCCAAGGGCCACCCCTCCTGACTAGCGCCAGTTAGTGTGGCCCGGTACGGGCACCAGCATACCGCCCAGGGTCAGGGGGTAGTAACCAGGCCCAGGTAACTCAAGGTCGTTACCAGGGCGCCTGCCACCAGCGCCCCGGCAGAGAGCGCGATCATGCTGGGCCAGAACTTCAGCCCCATCATGCTCGCCACCAGCGACCCGCTCCATACCCCGGTGGTAGGCAGTGGGATGGCCACGAATAGACCCAGCCCCACGAGGCCCCACCGGCGTAGCTTTTCACTCCGTGAGCGGTTTCTTTCCAGCACTCGATCAAACAGCCGGCGAACTGGTCTCCACCGGCGTATGCTGCGGCACGCCGGCTCCAGCAAGAGCAAAAGGGCGGGCACCGGCATGAGGTTTCCGACCACTCCGAGGAAGAAGGCCTCCAGTGGCGGCATGCCTAAAGAGATTCCAAGAGGTATGGCGCCACGCAACTCCACAACGGGCAGCGTGGCAACCCAGAGGACCAGGAGTTCCCGCGTAAGAAACGAAGGCACAGGCTTCACCCGTGCCTTGGGTTCGCCGTCACTGGCGAGATTTCCTTCCCTCTTAGGACTGCAGCTTGATTACCGTCCCGAACTGGTCGACCTGGTACCGCAGCCTGCGCCCGAAGTCGCCCATGGATGTGACCCGGTCAACGCTTTGCATATTCAGCCAGTCATGAACCAGGTAGTTCAGGGTTTCGTACTGCTCACGCACCCGGCCCAGCTGCTCTTTCAAGGCCGCCACTTCAGATTCCCGTTGTCTTAGGCTGGCTTCCAGAGAGCTAAACCTTGCGCGGAGTTCCTCCCCCTCGCCAGCGTGCTGGGCAAGGCACTTGAGCCCGGCGAAGAACCCGTCCAAGTCCACGCCCAACCGGGCCGCCCTGGACAGAAAGCCTCCCAGCCCCTCCAGCAGGCTGTCGCCGGTCTCCGGGTTGGGCACGGCCCGGAGTGGGATCTGGCCAGGTGCCTCCCCGGGCATATCCTCGGTATCACGGTCCTGCTTAACCCGATAGTACTTCCACCGGGCCGTCAACCACGAGATCCCGTTCATGTCCGCAAAGTCCTTCAAAGCCTGGGTAATCCGCTCGCCCCGGGCCGTGCGCGTCTGGACGTACTCCCAAAGCTCCTCGGCTTTTCCATCTTTCCAGCTGATCCTGGATTTCTCGGGTACGCTCATGATCTTCCTCCTTCTCTGGTAACGCCAGACAGTATGCGCACAGTCTCCCAGGTTTATACTGCAGACCCGTACACTCCCGGCCCGGGCGTGCCATACAAGTACGCCCCTGGAGTCCCCTATGTCTCTCAGGCGCTCTTTATGCATAAAGACAAAAAGGCGGCCGGGCGGCCCCCTTTGGGAGTGCTCTCGTCAAACAAGACGGGCCGGGTTACCATACTGCTTGGTGCGACCGTGTGCTACAATCACGGTGAGGTGAAAAGCATGCAGGTACTGATCTTAGGTTGCGGTCGCCTGGGTTCGGCCCTGGCATTACGCCTGGCGGAGTTGGCTACTCTCTGGCTCTGGGATGGCGACCCGGAAGCCGCAGCCAGCCTGGCCTGCCGCACCGGCGGAAGGGCGCTGGCCGGCCCTCTGCCTGCCCCGGTCACCGCCTTCCTGGCCCTGCCAGCGGAGGCCCTCCCACAGGTCCTGGAGGGTATGCAGTTACCCCCGGGCAGCACGGTGCTAAACTGTGCAACCACGGCGCCCACCCGGCCTCTGCTTGCCCACATGCGACCCGGAGTGAACTTGGCCTGGGCCAAATTCGTGGGCCACGCCCGGGAGATCGCCGCCGGTGCCCGGCCGGTTATCATAACTGGTGGCGTCCTGGGCATGATCCCCAAAGACCTAGTGAACCTCTTGGAACACGTGGGTACCGTTCTGCCGGGCGATGAAGAGCTGGTCCGGGATGTGAACCAGCTGGTGACCGCGGAAGCCCTGCGGTGTGTCGCCCGCATCCAACGGCAACTGGAGTCGAAAGACCTACCTCCCCAAGTCATACACGCTGCCCTGTCCTGCACGGCCCCAGGCACCATCAAGGCCGCAGCTGGGGGAGACCTGGGACCCTTCGCCCGACAGCTCATGGCCCAGCTTAGAGAGTCACCGTCTGGCTGACGGTACCGGCCCGCCGCAAACTGTGGCGGTCACTGCGATGCTGCCCAGGGCCCGGCCACCAACCCGCGAAAAAGCTTGCGCATCGGCGTGGCCGCAGCGCGGCTTAGGGGAAAAGGCGTGTTCTTGTGACACTCCCGCCGGAGAAGATGCTCTGGCGAGTTCTACCTCAGGAACTTGGGCTCCAGGCCGCCGGTTTCCACTGGCCCCAGCCCGGGGGTGGTCAACCTGCGCCGGGGGGTGAAGCCCGGCGCCGCCCGGTTCGCGGTCACCCACCTCAGGGTCTTTGCATGCCAGCCCCAGCCTCGGCCCTGGAAAGCTCCAGGATCAAACCAGGACACCTTGATCTTCGTGGACAAAATCGATGAAGCTGCCCACCGGCAGGCGCCTTTTGTCCGCGGTGAAGCCCTCAAAGATCGAAACCACCGGATGCCCGGTAAGCTCCGTCCCGCACCTACCCAGGCCACGCAGGGCTTCCAGGTCGTGACCGGGGATGTCGGAATCCGGGGCCGTACACCGCGGCCGCAGGATGACTCCGCCCGTGGTTTGGTATGACATAGCCCCGGCGATGTTGCTGTGAGCGAGGGAAAACTCGCCCACCGCCCGGGTTTCGGGCTCGGAGAACGGAAACGGCCCGGCGCCCGGCTGCCGGTGTTCTCCCCGCCATGAGCCGGGGTAGTTGCAGTTGAAGTCCAGTCCCAGCGGGGCCGGGCCAATGCCATATGGGCAGGGTCATCGCCAGTTAGCCGCCCCTCTGGGAACAGGTGGTGGTATGTACCTCCTTGCTCGTCGGGGCGGCGCCGCACCTTACCCCGGGGATCGTGGTAGGATGCCCTTCCGTTGCCGTCCGGGTCGGGCACGCGCATCTGGAGGATGCTGCCGTTTCCGTCCACATCCTCGGGTATGAGGCCTTCTGGTTCTCCGTCCAGCGGCCAGCGCCGTACATTGGATCGTAGATGGTAGGGAGTGGTCAAGTACTTCTCAGCACCGTCCGGGCTTACCCTGGGGATGATGTAGAAGACTCGACTGTCCGTGAACTCGGTGATCAGGGGGTCGGTCCCGTGGTTTTCCCCAAGGTAGCCAATGGGGTAGATGCACACGGCGCAGCCGGTAACCTGGCCGGCGTGGTGGTTCCAGTCGATGTTATAGGTCGGCCGCCCGGGCGCGGCTACTTTCACTGCCCAGATCTCGCAACCTTCGTGGCCTTTCCCAGCCATGCTCAATCTCACCAGCTCGGGCCGCACCCGGGCCAACTCCTTGAGGTAGGCCGTCAGTTCGTCAAATGTCCAGCAACGGGCCGTGGACACGGTTCCTCCTCCTCGCGTAAACCTACGGTGTCTCCTGGCGGTAATCCACGGTCATGTTTCGCCCAGGCCCGTCTGTTGCCAGCCCCCTCCTGTGCCCGGAGGTGTAAGCGCCGACTCCGGGGGTTAACCTATACATGAGCATCTTCCACACGGAGGAAGCATGAGCAGAGAAGAACGCCTCGGTTATATCCGGGAGATCCAGCGACTTCGCCGGTGTCCCCTCTTGGTGTACCTGACCGGGGACCGGCCCTACCTGGAGACGAAAATCGACGACGATGCCCTGCGGGTCCTCTACGACCATCTTGAGCTTACCGGGCGACCAGAAGCCCTCGACCTGTTCCTGTACACCCGGGGCGGAAACACCCTGACCCCACCGCGCCTGGTCAGCCTCATCCGGGAGTACACCAGCGAACTACGGGTGCTGGTTCCCTACCGGTGCCACAGCGCCGGTACTCTTATCTGCCTGGGAGCCAACAGCATCGTCATGACTCGCATGGGCGAACTAAGCCCCATCGACCCGGCCACGGCCAACGAGTTCAACCCTCCGTCGCCGGACGGCTCGGGGGCCAGGCTGCCGGTGAGCGTAGAAGATGTCACCGCTTATTTCCGGCTGGCCCAGCAGAAAGCCGGGGTGACCGGCCCGGAGCTGGTCAGGGTGTTCGAAATCCTGGCAGAAAGGGTACATCCCCTTGCACTCGGGAACGTGCAGCGGACTCACGCCCTCATCCGGCTCTTGGCTGAGCGCATGCTCTCGTTGCACCTGGCCGGGGAGGACCGGGCCGGCCGCATCAAACACATCGTCGACAGCTTGACGGAGAAGCTATATGCCCACCGGCTGTTCCTGGGCCGGAGGGAAGCAACCGAGCTCGGCCTGAACGTGGTGCGCCCGGAACCCGAACTGGAGGCGGCCATATGGGGGCTCTACACCGTCTACGAGCGGGACCTACAGCTGGACGAAAGCTTCCGGCCAGAACGACTGGCAGGACAGACCCAAGTGCGGTTTTCTGAGCTAGGCGCCGTGGTGGAGTCCGTCCCGGCGCTGCACGGGTTCATGTTTGAGGGCACGGTCCTGCCTGCTCCCGCCGGTGGAGAACCCCGGCTGGTACCGGCCGGGCACCGCTGGCGGCGACTAGAATGACCAGGAGGGGCAGTTCATGAGCGGGACCCAAGGACGCAGGTTAGTAGCGGGAGAAGGGACCACGGCCGCCGCCATCTGGTGGCCCCAAAACGCAGGAGTCGTCGCCGCCGGTCCCCGCGGCGATACTGCGGCTGCACCTGGTCTTTGGGAGCCGGGAGTTCCCGGCGCTCCCGTAGTCGAGCAACCGGTCCCTCCCGGCATCTGGTTGACCCGGCGTAAGCCGTGACCTAGGCCACTTCACACGCTGCCGCCTGCGGGACAGGCGGTGGCGGCTCTACTCCCGGCGTTGGCCTGGTATTCGTCCTGCGCCAGTTCGTGCAAGTGGCAGGGAAACACGGGCTCTTTGGAAGTGGCCACCCTTCTGAAGAACTCGAGCATGGTACGGTGTTCCATGGCCGAACCTCCCGCTACCGCCAGTTCCTCCCCGGTGATCCGGGAGTCCTGCCAGGTCTCGCAGTAGCACTTAACGAACAAGAAATGACCTCCATTACGGGTTCTCTCCCCGCAAAGCCGGTACCGGAGCACGTGCGATCTGTCTCCTGCGTCAACTGACCGGATCACGTCTTTGATCACATGTTCCAAACAGTAAACCCCCCGAAAGTTCTGTGTTCGCCCGGGCATGAACCCATATTCGACACCGCGCTACCATTTCCTCCCTCGCCCCTCCATCTATTCCCACAATCGTACGACATGGTTCGACGCCCCGGGCCGTTCATAGCGCGGGCCCGCTCCATGCACACTAGAACCGGAGGTGGAGAGCATGAAGAAGCGGCCGCGCCACCGGGACGACACCCTTGTGTTGCTGGATAGCCCGGACGATACCGGCCAGTTGCGTCGCCAGGACCCCAAAGCCCGGCCAGCCAGGGACCGCCATGGGAAGACCAAGCCCGGCCGGTAATCCTGCAGGTGAGCCGGGTAGTGGCGTCGAAGTGAATCCGGTGCCACCCGGCCCCTGAGAGCATTCCTGTAGGGTTGTGAACGGTCTTTGACAATAGAAAAGCCTCCTGGCAAGATGGTAGTGGCTAAACATACCAGACAAAGACCAGGAGGCGGGAAACCAATGCAACAACACAACCAGAA
>JBFLYN010000056.1:0-9942 GCA_040756655.1 Bacillota bacterium | reverse complement strand
AGTTTCTGGTTGTGTTGTTGCATTGGTTTCCCGCCTCCTGGTCTTTGTCTGGTATGTTTAGCCACTACCATCTTGCCAGGAGGCTTTTCTATTGTCAAAGACCGTTCACAACCCTACAGGAATGCTCCCCCGGGGAACTCCCTCTCGGGAGTGTTCGTGATGATTCCGGCCATTCCTGCACTCTGCGGGCTGGTGCTGGGACGCTGCTCCCCTGCCTGTAGCACAACTGGCCCAGAGCCTAGCAGGATTATTGAGACTGGACACGGAATCTACCACCGGGCGCATCGCCTTGGGGGTGCGCCGAGCGGCGATACCCATAGTAGCTGATGGGCAGAGTAGGTGCTTTGCGATTAGTGCCAGGGGATGGGAAGTGGCCCCTGGACGAAAGGGCCGTTGCGTCAGCGGCCCGCGATGAAGCACCGCGTCCGCTGCCACATCTTGGAGAGGCCTCCTTCTCTTTGGTGTGGACCAGCTTCCACATCCAGAGGCAGAAAGGAGGTGTTCTTCTTGAGGACGTCCATATCGCGGCTGGCCAGCATGTCGTTGCTGGTGGCCGTGGCGGTGGTGCTCAAGCGCCTGGCCAGCGTGAGGATTGCCATCGGCGCCGTCGAGGGCATCCGCATCGGGTTTGGCAGCCTGCCCATTGTGCTGGCGGGAGCCTTGTTCGGACCCTGGGGCGGTGCCGCCGTGGGCGCCGTTGAGGACATGGTAGGCTATTTCATAAACCCCATGGGGCCGTACATGCCTCATTTCACCCTCACCTCGGCGCTGACCGGCTTCATACCGGGGCTGGTGCTGTGGTTTAGGCGCGAGCAGCTTCCCAGCCTGCTGCACCTGGTGCTGGCCATAGCTTCAGGACAGGTTGTAGTGTCCCTGGGCCTTACCCCCTACTTCCTCCAGGTGCTTTTCGGCATTCCCCGCTCCGTAACCATCCCGCCGAGACTGGTGGCACTGGTAATCGACCTGGTGCTCTATACCAGTCTGGTCCATGTCCTGCTCCGGCGCCTCTCCAGCAGCGGCGCCCTGGTCCGGCTGGGCCCGGTTCGCCAGTTGAGGGCCTAGTTGACTTCAACACCTGCGCGGGGGACACCACCGTGTCCCCCATGGTTTCTTGCCGGCGCACCGTACCGGCCGCGCTCCCGTCCCCGAACTCCGCGCTCCGGGGCGGGGGAAAGACGCGGTTGTCTCCCTCATGCCCGGCCGGGTCCCCGCCAGGGCTTGCGGGAGCCGTAGTTCCCAGGGTCAACTGAGCATACCCCGGGGCCTGCGTAGTGCACCAGGGCAGAGACTGTAGTGAGGCGGCGACCTGGCAGCATCGACTGGCCTGCGCCGACTGTCACATGCCCAAACAGGAACTTGACGGCAAGACCATAACCTCGCACGCCTTCAGAAGCCCCCTAGAGACCGTGGGAAGCTCGTGCGCCAGACCGGGCTGCCACGCCGCTGATGGCCAGCTGGCCGGGCGGGTCCGTGCCATCCAGCACATGACCCGCGACGGTTTGAAAGATACCGCGAAGTTGCTGGTCGACGCAGCGCTGGCCCTGGATGCGGCCCAACGGAGAGGGGCTACCGTCGAGGAACTGGCCCAAGCCCGGCAGTTCTATGCCCGGGCGCACATTCGTTGGGACTGGGTGCAGTCAGAAAACGGGCAGGGTTTTCACAACCCGGCCGCCGCCCGGCGCATGTTGGACGAGGTGCGGCAGTTCGCCGGTGAAGCTCTGGAGTTGGCCCGGGCGATAGGGAGACCCTGGAACCCTCTGGCCTGACGCCAGGTCGGCTACGACCCCGGTCTAGCTGACAAATACCGCGGCAGCGGCAGCGGCCGGTGTGTAACCGTCCTTGGCAGCAGATGCCGTGATGCGGTAAACACCTCTCCCGCTCAGCCAGGTAGTCCAGTACCTGACCAGCACCTGCCCGCGGGCGTCGGTACTGCCGGTCACATGCCTTCTAGACCCGGCGGCAGCTACCACTACCAGGCTGACGGCTGCCCCCGCCACCGGTGCATCCCGGCCTTCGGTCACCACTGCGTAGATGTACATGGTCTCTCCCAGCCTGTACCTGGTCTTGTTGGTGACCAGCCTAAGGCCCAGGTTGCCGGTGACCTGCGGTTGGACGGCAGCCCTCACGGCTGCCACCACATCCACCATTCCCTTCCCGTACTGGTTCGGGTCACCAGTGCCCACCGGCTCCGCCGTATCGCCCAGGATCGCGCGCACTTCCCGGCCGGTCAACCCGGGGTTTGCCGACCAGACCACTGTGGCTGCCCCGGAGACGTGCGGGCAGGCCATGGACGTCCCACTGAAGACCGTGGTCCCTCCTCCCCGCCGGGTGCTGGGAATGCTCTCTCCCGGGGCCATGAGCTCCAGGGCAGGTCCGGTGCTGGAGAACCACGAACGCCTGCCGTCGCTGCCGGTGGAACCCACCGCCACCACGCCCGGGTACTTGGCAGGGTACAGGATGCTATCGCCGGTGCCGGCGTCATTGCCCTCATTGCCTGCGGCGGCCACCAGCAAGATGCCCGCCTGGTGGGCGTTGGCGCAGGCGGTGGCCAACGCCCGGCTATCACTGGCACCCCCCAGGCTCATGTTGATGACCTGCATGCCGTTGGCCATGGCCCACTCGATGCCGGCGGCAACTGCATCGTACCCGCCCGCGCCGCCCTGGTCCAAGACTTTCACGGCGTAGAGCTGGGCCCGGTGAGCCACGCCCACCACGTCCACGTTGTTGTCCAGGGCGGCAATAGTGCCGGCCACGTGTGTTCCGTGACCGTGATCGTCGTGCCAGGAACGGGTGTAGGCCAACAAGCTGTGACCTCCAAAAACCCCGAGATCGCGGTGGCCCGGGTCGATCCCGGTATCCAGCACTGCCACCTTTATGCCCAAACCGGCGTGTCCCCCGGGCCAGACCCGGCGAGCGCCTATGCGCTCCACTCCCCAGGGCACCGCCTGGGAGGCGATCTGTGCCACCCCCACGGGCTCTACATAGACGGTTTCCGGGTCGTGGGCAAGCGGTGTTAAGGCCCGGGCGGGCAAGGTAACCGAGGCTACCGGCATAAAGCGGTAGACGTGGTTGACCCGTCCGCCCAAGGCCAGCACCGCCAGGGGGACGGTTTTCCGGAACCACACGAATACCCGGGTGCCGCCTGAGGCTTCCTCGGGGAATACTCGCCTCCTGATGGTCGCTTCCGTTGACTCGAAAACTCCAGTCTGAAGCATGTTCCCACCTCCTGGCCACGCCCCGGGCCAGGGGACCCGGTGGCCTGAGTTGACATAAGAGTGCTATATCATACTCAGGCAAGGCCCGGATTGCCATTGCCCATGAGGCCCGCGCCCGGCAGGAATGTGTCCGGGACGGGAAGAAGGACGAGAGGGGAGCAGGAAGGCCCGCCGGGAAACGCTTGAACGGGGGGTACATGTGAAAGCCGCCGAGTTTAGGCCATACGACCCGAGCACGAACTTTTGTGAGGATCCGCGAGTTTCTCATAGCCACTTTCGCCCTATACCAGAGGCCTTTCAACTGGCTTATCGACCAGTGGAATTTCACCCGCTACCACGTACTCCAGCTGCACACGTACTACAGTGTCCGGTACTTCGGCATCCCGATGCGGCCGCACGTAACCTACCGCGATGAGTTGCCGCTCTGGGAGAAGACCATTGGCGTGTGGGAGAATGCACAGGGCGACGTGGTGGGCTTTGTCACCTCCACCGACGAGGAAGCCGGTGATGCGTGGATCCAGGTCCACCCGGACTACGATGGCCTGTACCCGGAAATGCTGGCCTGCATTGAGGCCAACCTGGCTGATGTAGCCGAGGAGACCGGTTTTGTGAAGCTTTACGTAAACGATGGGACGGCACTGGAGGAACTGGTGCGGGCCAGGGGATACCGGAGGCTAGAACACCGTTACAAGCGCCTAGCATGTGCCATTCGCGAGCCGTCCAGGCCCTAATTGCCCAGGGGATTGACCATCAAGAGCGTCCGGGACGAAGATGACGTGGGCAGGCGGCGCATTGTAAAGTCCATAGCCTTCGGCGGAGGCTACGCCCCGTCAGACTGGCCGCCGGCTTCGGCCTTCCGTGAGCTGCAGAAGGCCCGGGACTATCGCAAGGACCTGGACCTATTCGTCGTGGCACCAAACGGTGATTACGCCGCGTTTTGCACCGTCTGGGTGGACGAGAAGAACCCGTACGCCAACTTCGAACCGGTAGGGACTCATGCCGAGTACCGGCACCTGGGCCTGGCCCGGGCACTCCTCAACGAAGGGTTCCGCCGCATGGCCGCGTACGGCGCCACCCGGTCGTTCATGGTGTCGGACAACCAGTTCTACCGAGAGGTGGGTTTCCGGGAAACCCCGTACTCGTTCTCGGCCTGGATCAAGTACCTGCCGGCGTGAGCTGGCCGGCCAGGGGCCGAACGCGAGCACTCAGCGCTTTTTCAGAAGGTGAAGCGGGACGTACCACTTCCGATACCGGCTGCCCTGCCCGTCCCGGTGGTCGCCGCCCGGGTCGGGGACCATCACCGTGGCCCGCTTGTGAATGCGGTCTATGACACCATGTACCTGGGTGCGGTGGTGAGAGAACCAGACCTGGTCACCCACCTTCAGCCCCAGCTGGGTTTCGGCCAACTCGCGCCGGGTGGGTAGCTGGTGCCGGGTGCCGGTGTGGCCGAAGATGCTCCGGGCCATGGCCTTGAACCTGCGGCCGTGGCAGCTGGTCTTGCCGAATGAAACCAGCTCGATAAGGTGACAAAGCTCGTGCTCGAACACAATCTGCAGCGCTTCCAGGGCGTCGACGGCCGGGATGCCGTTGACCACCTGGGGGCGGTCGGTAGCCTGGTAACTGGAAAACAAGTCAATGCCTATTCTGAACTCGAACCACTGCTCACCAGGCGGTAGGGAGGCCAGGTTGCGGGGAAAGATCAGCTGGCCGGCGCTTTTGGTCATGCGCGTGGAGAGAGAAAAACCCAGCCTGCCGCCGACCTGCCGGCCCAACGTTCCCTGGAAGACAGCATTATCGTAAAGGTCAAAGAGAAGGCGCAGGTCTGCGCTGGCCAGGCAGATGAGCTTGCCTCCATCCACGTTGGGCAAGCGGGCCATGAGCCGGGCTCTCACTATGCTCCTGTTCCTTCTTACCTGCTCAGCTAGCAGCTCCAGGCTAGCCAGGGCCAGCCTCTCCACAACACTCGCCCCCCTGCCACTCCCTTGACCGGACAGCTGCTGCGCGCCTGCGCCTAGGGCCTAAGGACCCGGCGCGGCAGACCCACGCGACCACCAGTCCTCAAGTCTACTTCCACGAAACTTCGTAGGCCCGACCCTATTCACTTGTGGCCCGGAAAACCCCGGGGCATCAGGCCCGGGTTGCCGGACCCGGTCCATGCCGGTCCAGGTGTGCAGATTGCTGCCGGGGGGGCACCTGCACCAGGTACCTCCCTCTGGTCTCCAGCTTTGGTGAGCGGGTGGCACTTTTACTGCAAGAAAGGAGCGGGCCGTGGGCGCCGTGGCAGCCGGTGCCGGGGGACAGAAAGGCCAGGTGGCGAGTTCCCCCGCTCCTGGCCGATTTCAACACGGTAGACTAGCGAACACGCACCTCCCGGGCTGCAGTGGCAAGCTCGGGGGCGCGCCGGATCCGGTGGCCCAGCGCCTTTTCGATTTCCCTCAACTTGGGAACATCCTCGCCAGTGACCAGGCTGACAGCGCAGCCGTTAGCTCCCGCCCGGGCCGTGCGGCCGATGCGGTGCACGTAGTCATCGGCATCCGACGGCAGATCGTAGTTCACCACGTGGGTGATCCCCTGGACGTCTAGGCCCCGGGCGGCGATGTCCGTGGCCACCAGCACCCGGAAGAGCCCTTTTCTGAAACCATCCAGGGCAGCTTCACGCTGCCTTTGCGACCGGTTGCCATGGATGCAGGCGGCGGCAACCCCCGTCCGTACCAGTTGGCGGGCCAGCCGGTCGGCCCGGTGCTTGGTCCGGGTGAAAACCAGCAGGCTCTCGGCATCCTGGTTCCTTAGCAGCTGCAGGAGAAGGCCAGTCTTCTCGTCCTGGGAAGAGTAATAAACGACCTGGGAGACCGTGGTCGGGGGAGTAGCCACTCTGCCCACGGCCACCCGCACCGGTTCTTGCATGAACCGGTCCGCCAAGGACAGGATCTCCGCCGGCATGGTGGCCGAGAACAAGAGGGTCTGCCTGCCGGCAGGAACCTGCCCTAGGATCCGCTTGATATCAGGCATAAACCCCATATCAAGCATGCGGTCGGCCTCATCCAGCACCAGGATGTTCACACCTTGCAGCGACACCGTTCTCCGCCCCAGGTGGTCAAGGAGCCGGCCCGGCGTTGCCACCACTATGTCCACGCCGTTTTGGAACGCCCGGAGTTGGGGCTCAAATCCCACTCCTCCGTACACGGCCACACTCCTAAGGCCGGTCTGGCGGCCCAGCTTCTTGGCTTCACCTTCGGTCTGCAGTGCAATCTCACGGGTAGGGCACAGGACCAGCGCCCGGGTAGTCCCGCGTGGCCCGGCCATCAGATGATGGAACATGGGCAGCAGAAATGCAGCCGTCTTGCCGCTGCCGGTCTCTGCAGTGGCCACCACGTCCAGCCCGGCTAGGGCCGGCGGGATGCTGGCTGCCTGGATGGGAGTGGGCCGGACGTAACCCTGCCTTTTAGTGTTCTCCAATAGCACCGGGGCCAGTCTTAACTCGTCGAACAATTCAACACCTCGTCTTGTTTTTCGCCTGCAACAGTAAAGCGCCGGCCATATGCCGACGCCTATCACGGTCGTTCAGCGGTCTTTTCATTTATTATAGCACACCTTCTTGTCCATGGCAAATACATCCTCAATAATTTTGAATTCCTCTGACGGGATGGAAACGGCAACCTCATGGCGATATATGATTTTGGCCGCAAGACGATGACGCGGGATATAAGGACGGTCGCGATGAAACCGAAGTACTGCACAGCATGCGGCGTAGAGCTGGTCGCCAGGGAAGCAGGAGACCATAAGTCCGTGGCATATTGTCCTTTGTGCCAAGGACCGCATTTCGGCATGTTCAACACCGCAGTGCTGGTCGCAGTGATCAACGGGAGCAGAGTGGCTCTCTTGAAACAGCACTATATCTCCACAACCCACTGGGTGCTGGTGGCCGGTTACATAGAGAAGGGTGAACTGCCAGAAGCAGCTGTAAGCCGGGAGGTGCTGGAGGAAACGGGACTCACAGTCCAACAGTGCACGTACATCTCCAGCTACTACCACTCAAAGCGGGAACTCCTGATGCTGGGGTTTGTGGCCCACATCGGCGACACTGGATTCACGGTTTCGAAAGAGGTGGATGACGTTCAGTGGTTCCCGCTGGAGCAGGCGGGCGAGTTCATGCGCCAGGGGAGTATCGGGCAGGAGCACCTCGCCAAGGTCGCCGGGTACCTGGAAAGGCAAGGGGCTCCAGCGAGTTGACCGTGGCGGCCTCACGGGCATGCAGCTGGATGCTCGTACAGGAGCTGGGGAGATGATCCGGAAGTTAGCCCAAGAGGACCTTGCCGAGGTGACTCGCGTGGTCCAGGCGGGCACCTACCTGGACGCCGGGACTATTGCCCGGCGGCTGGATGGAGGAACGGCCCTGGTATACCACGACGGCGAGGTAAAAGGTTGCGGCGTGGTAGAGCAACCCCGGTACGTGGATGGGAAAACCCGGCTCGAGGCCTGGCTCTACCCACCGCAGGATGGGCATGGGCAGCCCCCTTTGGGACCAGATGTGGGCGGTCGTGGAAGAACAGGCTCCAACCGTGGTGGAGATGGGGTACCGTGCCGACCAGGGCGATGCCAGCGCTTTCTTTGCGGCCCGGGGCTTTCAAAAATGGTTTGCCCGGGACCTTATGCAGTATTCGGGCCCATGGTTTCCCGAGCTGGCCGTGGACGTTGTCACCCTGGAGCCGCGCCGGGTGACCGGTTACATGCTCGCCGTGAACGAGTGCTTCTGGCCCCTGCGGGAAGCCCTGGACATAAAGCCTTACGCCCCCTTTCCCGACACTGCTTTCTCCGACCAGCTGCAAAGGCGTCTCCTGGAGGCAGGCGAAAGCACTTTCCTCTTCTTGGAGGACGGCAAGTTGGCCGGCAGCGGCGCCATTGAGGGCCCTGACTTCGTGGACCTGGTGGCGGTGAGGCCGGGTTACCGGCGCTTGGGCCTGGGGCGCAGCATCACCCAGTTCTGTGTCAACCGCCTGCGCCGGCGCGGTGCCCAAGACGTGTACACCAGTGTCCTGGAGATCAATACCGGGGCTCGCCTGCTCTACGAAGGCCTGGGGTTAGACTTGGTGGAGCCTTACGAAGAAGCCAGGTTGTGGTTAGCCCGCGGCACATCTTAGGTCGTCCCCGGGCCGGTCGCTTTCTGGGCGCGGCGGACCAGGGCCGTCGTCATGGCGGGTCCGGGCATCCGGTGGGCTTGGCTGAGCGTGACCCCGCTTTCCAAAAGATCGGCAACCGCCACGTAACCCAGGTAGTACCCGGCCCGGTAGGGTGTACCGTCGTCTTTCCAGAAGTCCCCAGAGAACTTGGCAAGCAGGTCATGATGATGGTTCCGGTTTTCTGAATCCAGCACCGGCCGGGCCGTGCGCCAGAGCCGGGCCTCATGTTCCCGGCACCATTCCAGCACCTCAGGAGGGTACCACAGGACGGCCGCCAGGTCCGGGTCAGCGACGGGACCTGCCCGGTAGCCTTCCAGGGCTTTCAGGGCCGCGGCCGTCGCCAGGCCCTCTGAGAACAGGGCCAGCCCCACGGTGACCGGTCCAGTATATGAGCGGGACAGGGCCACGTGGGAGAGTTCGTGGGCCATGCACGCGCATAGGTCCTCGGCCCCACCGTTTTGCTCCAAGCAGATGACGGCTACGGCCGTACCCCCCAGGAACACGGTCATGGCGTTGGCCGCAAACAGGCCGGGTACGAGGTACACGGAAGCATCCAGATCTCCCAGTACCCCGGCAGAGGCTCTCACAGCATGCTCAAGGGCGCCCTTGGGCAGGGACCGGTACCGGTCCATGGCCCATACCACGGAAAACCCTCGCTCCCCTTCGATGGCGGCCCGGAGCTCCCCGGTGATGCCCGATGCTCTCCAGTACTCTTCCAACAGGCCTCCAGTGGGCTCCAGGAAGAACTCGCGGAAGAAAGCCCAACGGTTGGCCAAGAACCTGCCCGCCGGGTCCTCCGGCAGATCCCGGAACGAGTCATGAACCTTGATCAACACATCCGCCTCCCACCCAGCGTATCAGACCCCCATGCCACAGTGGGCACCACAGGGCATGAAAAGTGGGCTTCGCTGTAGAACTCTCCTGCCAAACACAGCGGGTTGACGAGATCGGGTTTCCTTGGTGCATCAAACCCGAGTATCAGACGGATCCCGGCGGTCTGAGCACCACCATCTGTCGCCACCTGTTCTGGGTGAGCACGCAGGGTAGATTTCCGGCAAGAGACCACCGCTCCCGCTGGATCCAAGACAGGAGTGAGAGCAGTGCAGGTAGTTTACCAGCGGTGTGGTGGCTTAGATGTGCACAAGCGGTCGCTGACGGCTTGTGTCATTACCCCGGTGGGCCGGTCCACCTCAAAGCCCCCAGGCTCCCGCCTTCAGGAAGCCCCGGTGTGATTTCGAGGCAAGGGCCGCTCCTTCCTTTAGCTACGAAGTGGTCTCAACGAATAATCGCACCAAGAAAGTGACCCCGGCGCCCGAATACACCCGTTCGGTTATCCCTCCACTGCCTGTTGTGGCCAAAGCCGCCCGGTTCTCCGGGACCAGGGCTTTTTTACAACGAAAGAAGGCCCGGAGGTCATGATCCGGGGGTCATGGCTTAAAGTGTCTGTAAAAAGAGAGCGGTCTGGGCTACCATCGGTGGTAGCATAAAACTCGACCCCTGAAGGGGCACCGAGGGAGGCCCAGACCTATGAAGAGGATACCACCTGTGGA
>JBFLYN010000055.1:0-10846 GCA_040756655.1 Bacillota bacterium | reverse complement strand
GATCTTATTTCCCTCCCGCACCGATTCGCGGAGGAGGATGGCGGGGGGAGAGTTACGGTTGGGCACCACGTCGATATACATGGCTCTATCCATGATATGGCGGCCCAGGCAAGACCTAACACTTAACATACATGGGTACATTTCCCAGTGCCTCCGGTGACGTTATCCCTTCTACCAGGGCAAATGCCTCAATATGGGGTTTTCTGGTTCGGAACTTCGGTTTAGAGATCATTAAGGAGAGCCCATGGCTATGGTGTTTCGGGTACTCGGGATGTATAATCCCTCTGAAGACAAGAAACCGAGGTGCCAGAATGCTGCTGCAACTGAGAAGTATCGTAAGGAAATACATTGTTGACAAACAGGCTTTCCATGCCCTGGATGGAGTGAGCGTATCTTTTGTCAAGGGCGAATTTGTGGCCGTGGTGGGTCCGTCGGGATGCGGCAAATCTGCCCTTCTCAACGTCATCGCCGGCTTGGATTTTCCCACCAGTGGGGAGTTACTTATCGAGAGGAAGTCTGCCAAAGGGTATACCAAGGTAGACTGGGATCTATACCGCCGGTTTAATATCGGTTTTGTGTTCCAGAACTTCAACTTGATCGATCACCTGAGCGCCCTGGAGAACGTTGAGGTTCCCCTGAACCTCATCGGCATGCCCAAAGGTGAGCGCATCAAGCGGGCCCGGGAGCTGCTGGTCAAGGTCGGCCTACTAGAGGGGTTTGGTGACCACCGCCCCGGGGAATTGTCTGGCGGGCAAAAGCAGCGGGTGGCCATTGCCCGGGCCCTGGCCAACGACCCCGACGTGATATTGGCCGATGAGCCTACCGGCAGCCTGGACCAGAAGACTGGTATCCAGATAATGGATCTGTTGAAAGAGATCGCCGGGGATAAGCTGGTTATTCTGGTTACCCACAATCAGGGGCTGGCCCAGTCCTATTGTAACCGCCTCGTCTACATGCTAGATGGGAGAATAACCGAGGAGCAACAGCTGGCCGCTGTGCGCCCGGTCACCGACAGGAGTAGTCTGGTAAAGAAAAACTCCTCCATGTCCTTTGTCAACTCCTTCAAACTGTCTTTGCGCAATATGAAGAACAAGCTGGGCCGCATCACCATCACCGCCGTTGCTGGCTGCATCGGCATCGCTGGCATTGCGTTGGTCCTGGGCCTGAGCAATGGCGTCACTGCCTACATCGACACGCAACTGAACAAGTTTGCTACCGCCAACATCCTGACGGTGCAAAGGACATACCGGGAAGGGGAGGAAAGCCTGGTGTCTAGCGATATCAACGACTTCTCTCACATCGTTGACCTGGACCAGGTTGTGTCCATTCGCCCGCTCCCGGACTTGAGTGATGTCCGGGTGATGTACGGGTGATGTACGGGTGATGTACGGGGAAGACAGAATGGCCGTAGCCTTGGTGGGCCTGGCCGGTTCTGGCTACCGGGAGCACCTGATCGGCCATTACCAGGGCAGCCTGCCCGGCCCCGACACCAATTGGCTACTGGCCAATGAAGCCCTGGCCCGGGCCATCTTGAAAGCCAAGGGTCTCGACCCGGAGCAAACTGACCTGGCAACGGTGATCGGGGAGAAGGTTGTGTTGGTACTGGACGTTGCTGCAGTCGGCAGCCAGCAGGAGACCTTCACCGTATCAGGGCTGGCCAGCGAATTCAACCTGGGAAGCCCTACTGCCTACTATGATTATGCCAACCTGAAGTCGTGGCTGGCTTCCATGCCTTCAGTTGACTTTACAGATATGTTCACTGAGCTTACAGCCGGCACCACCAGCTTTGAGGTTATCCTGGCCCGGGCCGAGGACAACATGGATGTCTATGAGATTCTTGACCCTGCCAACGGCGGGGTGGGCCGGGGCGGAATGGTGGGAGGCTTCGGGCGCGATGGTCGCACCGGTGTGACGGCCTCTGGTTTTCCGGTCATGTTTAAGAGCGTATTCAGCCAGATGTTGAGCATAGTCCAGGCGGTGCTGCTATTCTTTGTTTTCAGCGCCCTAGTGGTGTCCTGCATCATGACGGCAATCGTCCTCTACGCCAGTGTGCTGGAGCGGAAGAAGGAAATCGGGATAATCAAGGCGCTGGGGGGCGGCAACCGGGACGTAATCCGGATTTTCCAGAGCGAGGCTGCTTTGATCGGCTTATTTGCCGGGGTCCTGGGCATTACCGTCGCTTTCGTCCTCCAGCCCGTCCTGAATGCGGTGATTAACTCGGCAGTGGCCCTTGATGTTCCCGCCATCATCCGGATTCCGCTGATGGGGATTCCCTTTACCGATGCGGTATTCCCCTTAGCCACGCTCCTGATCTTGCTGGCCATCAGCGTGTTGGTGGCTACCATAGCCGGCCGCATGCCTTCACGGCGGGCCACCAGGATGGCCGTGGTCGATGCCCTGCGGGACGAGTGAGGAGGTTACACACCCATGCTTAAGGTAGTTAACCTGTCCAAAACATATCACATGCCCAACCACACCGTCGAAGCTTTGAAGAACATCTCCTTTGAGACGGGCAACACGGGGCTGGTGGCCATATTAGGGCCCTCGGGTTCCGGCAAGACTACCCTGATGAACGTCATCGGCGCTTTGGACCGGGATTTTGAAGGGGACGTCGTTGTCAACGGCAAGTCCCTGAAGGAGGCCCGGGGCAAAGACCTCGATACCCACCGCCGCAACACCGTGGGATTTGTGTTTCAGCACTTTGCCCTGATTCATTCCCTGAGCGGGCTACAAAACGTCGAGATAGCCATGGAGCTCTCCAATGAACCAGGCAAAACCCGGCGGGCCGAAGCCCTGCTGGAGCAGGTTGGCCTGGCCGGCCATATGAACAAGAAGGTGAACCGACTGTCGGGCGGGCAAAAGCAGCGAGTGGCTATTGCCCGGGCCCTGGCTAACCACGCCAATATCATTTTGGCAGACGAGCCCACCGGTTCTCTGGACAGTGCCAGCAAGCTTCAGATCATGGCCTTGCTCAAAGACCTGTCCCGCACCAAACTGGTGGTTGTCATCACCCATTCAGCGGAGCTGGCGGAGAAGTTTGCTGACACCATAGTTACCATGGAGGACGGAGCCATCCAGGAGGTCCGGGACAATGCGGAAGCAGGCGCTCCCGCCACGGTTCCCATTTTGCCGGAGCAACCCCGAGCCTCCTCCCGCATGTCCTTTTGGAGCGCGTTTCGCTATGCGGGCCGCGGCTTGTGGCTGAAAAAGGTGCGTACCATCGCCACCGCTGTGGGCACGTCCATCGGGATCACCGGCATTGCCATGGCTATTGCCTTGAGTAGCGGGGCCAGTTCTACCTTGCAGGCTCAGATCACCGAGATATTTCCCGTCAACAACATTACGGTAACTCGGTATACCGAAGACGGTGCAGTGCCCGGCCTGGGAATGAATGCCGAACCTCTGACCTACCGGGACCTCGAGGCTGTGCTGGCTACCAGCGAAAAATTCAGCGCCTACCATGCCAGCCCTACCCAGATGCTGGTAGCCCGGGAGGTTTCGCTGAACCGGGCCGAAGCCGAGAGCGAGGAAATGGACGAGGGTTCTCTCCGGATGGTCGATCTCTCCAGGCCGGCCGAGATCATCGAGGACGCCTTGTTCCTCGGCCGTTTGCCAGAGGTGGGTAATGCCTACGAGGCCGTACTTTCCCTGAACACGGCCAACGCCCTTCTGGGTGACGGGAAGGATCTCTCGACTCTCCTGAACCAGCCCCTGTACGTCCGCTACATGGTGGGAGGCGTCAATAGTAGCCGCCAGCCCCGCCATGTTGCGGTAGTGAGCCAGCCCCGCTATATCGCGGCGGAGTATACCATCGTCGGCATAACTTTGACCAACACGCTGACCAATACCCTGTTTCTGGTCAGTGGCGCCAACCTGGACCTGCTCGAGCGGGAACTGGGCCTGGCCCGAGAAGATCTGACGTTCACCGCACTGACGGTCTATGCCGATTCATCCGTCAGCGACATCAGCGGTTTCATCGACAGCCTCAACGGCCAGCAGCAGCAGCACCGTTTTGCCAGTACTCTGGAGAGCATCATCTCTGGTGTCAATACCGTCCTGGGTGCCATCAGAAACGTCCTCATCGGCTTGTCCTCCATTTCGGTGCTGGTGGCGCTCTTGCTGATAGCCATCGTCATCTACATTTCCGTGTTGGAGAAAGTACAGGAAATCGGGGTTATCCGGGCCATTGGGGGACGCATGGCAGATATCCGGAACATCTTCCTGGCAGAATCGACCATGGTGGGGTTTCTGTCGGGTGCCATCGGCGTGGGGCTTGCTTACCTGCTCAGCCAGGTCGTAAACTTGCTAGCTTCCGCCATGATTGGCGGCGGGGCAGCCCGGATGATGCCCTCTGCCTTGCGGATTGCCCGCCTTTCGCCCCTGGTGGCGCTGGGCCTGATCGGTGTCTGTGTACTGCTGAGCGTGTTTTCTGGTTACGTCCCCGCCCGCAAGGCGGCCGGGCTGGACCCGGTTTGGGCTCTGCGCTACAAGTAAGAATCGTTGGGAATTCCGGTCTGGCCTGTACTCTGAACCATGATCGTGTTTTCGGGGGGGATGTCTCCGGTGTATCTGTGGTTCACATCTCAAAGGAGACATCCTTTTTCTTTTAACGGTCACCGGCGGCAAAAGGCA
Source organism: Bacillota bacterium (assembly GCA_040756655.1). GTDB lineage: Bacteria > Bacillota > Sulfobacillia > UBA8153 > UBA8153 > JBFLYN01. Next base: position 6,214 of record JBFLYN010000055.1, on the reverse strand, counting down.
ATATCACCGTAGAGCCATCACTACTTGGATCATTAACCCTCATCCACCAGCCAGAAGATGAAAACGAGATCCCGTTGTAGTGCCATGCCAGCTGTGAACTCTTTCGACGAAGCGTGCTGGCAGAGCCTCTTTGCTCGTGATAAAGGGCATCTGCGGTTTGTTCCAAACCGCCCATCACGGATGCGGAGCCGGGTAGCGGCGGGTCCTCACCGGCGCTTGCTACCCTGATTACCCGTGACTTATCTGCGGGCAAGTACTTATACCCACGGGAGGTATTGGTTCAACCCGCGTCGAATGATTATGGATTGCTAAGACCAGGGGGTGAGATTTTGGCTCGCCGTTTCTCTATGTTGGTGGCACTGCTGATGCTGGCCTGGCTCATGGTGCCGAGCATGGTCTTGGGACAGACCAACTACCCGGACCATGACCTTCCTCCCACAGTTAACGTGCGGGCGAAGGTTGTGGAGATCCTCTCCAGTGAGAAGCAGTCTGCTGGGTATGGGATCATCACCGAAAGGCAGCTGGTCCGGGTGACCATCACCTCGGGCCAGTTCCGCGGGCGCACCGTGGAGGTGGAGCACTTCAAGAGCGGTCACCCGGTTTACGACATCGAGGTGGCCCCTGGTGACCGCGTGGTCCTGCTGGTCGAACTGGACGGGCAGGACATCGGTATGGCCTTCATCGAGGCCCCGCTGCGGGATCCATACCTCCTTTACCTGGCTGCCGGTTTCTTGGTGCTCTTGGTGGCCGCAGGTGGTGTGAAGGGCGCCAAGGCCGCCCTCTCCCTGGGCCTGATGGTGCTGGTTATCCTCAAGGTCCTCCTGCCACTGCTCCTCCAAGGCCACAGTCCGATCTTGCTCACCGTGGGGGTAGCGGCGGTGTTAAGTGCCATCGTGCTGGTGGTCATCGGAGGTCCGAGCATGAAGACCCTGGCGGCCATCACCGGCACGACCGGGGGAGTCGTCGCCGCCGGTCTACTGGCCATGCAGGCCGGCTCGGCCGCCCGCCTAACCGGGCTCAGCGCTGAAGAGGCACAGATGCTCATGTTCATACCCCAGGGGATCCAGTTCGATTATCGTGGGCTCTTGTTTGCAGGTATCATCATCGGCGCCCTGGGTGCCGTCATGGACGTGGGCATGTCTGTGGCATCGGCCATGGCCGAGGTCAAGAGGATCGACCCGGAAGTCTCTCCCCAGGCCCTGTTCCGCTCGGGGATGAACGTGGGCCGCGACATCATGGGCACCATGTCCAACACCCTGATCCTGGCCTACACCGGTAGTGCCATCCCGCTGATGCTGCTTTTCATGGCCTACAACACCCAACTCATCCGCATTGTAAACCTGGACCTGATCGCCACCGAGGTAGTCAGGGCCCTGGCCGGGAGCATTGGGCTCATCCTGGCCATACCCATCACGGCCTTGGCCGGGGCGTACCTTTTGTCCTGGAGGCCTCAATAGGGACCAGCCCCTTTTATGAAAAGAGGGGCTGGTCCTTGCCCGGGGTGTTACGTGAGCTTGATGCCGTCTGACCGGGCATCGGCATCACGGGCGATGAACGTCTTGCAGCAAGTCTCCAGGCAGCTTCCTGCTGGGGTGCTGGGGAACTCGTTGGCCTGCAGGGCGTTGAAGGTGTGGTCCGTGGTGTCGCCCACCCGGTCCGACGTCACCATGATCTTCTCAGCCTTGCAGTAATTCCCCTTGTCCCAGTAATGACAGTTATTGACGCTGCACCTGATATTCGCATTGTACAAAGAACGTCACCTCCAAGATTGTTTTGCCCGCGGCCCGGGTAGTTATGCCGAGGAACCGTTGCCAGGAGGTTTGCACATAACGATATCACCCGCTCATTGGCTTGCCCCGGCACACCGGCACGGCCGGGGATAGGTGTGGCCGGGAGAAAACGTCCCTGACCGGCTAGGTGCCCTGTCCTCACCACCTGGCGGCTGCACAGTCCTGTCCGGGCAGACGTGCTGGCAGCTTCAAAACTGCAGCAACGCCCTGCCGTTCCGTGATTCTGCACAGTGTCCAGGTGCCGGGTAAGTAGACTGCCAGGAGCTTCGTTGCCCCCCGGTACCTTGTCTGCGCTGAATGACCGGGGGTGCTGTAGTGAAGAGGCTTTCGGGGTCTTGTGATCTGGTCGGTGACATGAGTTCTTGGTCAGTAGGCATGCCTGACTTACCTGCTCTTTGCTCTCAAAGCTTCTTGCTTAGTTTTTGTTTGAGCATCTGGTAGCCGGGGGACCGACAAAGCTGTACGGACCACGGGAGATCCCAGATCTTGAGTTCCCATGCCATGACTCCTCGTGCCCTGGCCCACTCTTCGGCAGCGTACACTAGCTTGCGTCCCTCTCCTTGCCCGAGGCGTCCTTCAACGGCCATGAGGCCCTGCAAGAGCGCATACCTGCACTGGACCACGGCGGGCAAAATACCAGTCTCCTGGAGGCGGACCCCACCGAGCCCCAGCAGCTCCTCTCCGGCCTTTGCCACGATGATGAGAGCAACAGGGTCAGCCCTGATCCCGGCCAGGTCCCGGCCGCGATCAGGGCACTCTCCGGGCTCCAGGTAGGCCAGCCTATTGCCAACCGCATGGCGTTGGTTGAGAAATACACAAACAGGCAGCTGAGCTCGGTCAAATCCTCTTCAGTGGCAATTTCCACGGAGCATCCGACTAGGCTCAAGACCCTCTTGGAGCACCGGGCTTTGCCTGGAGAGATGCCTGCATTCCGGCGCGGCAGAAAGCACCGGGCCTGCAAGGACGCTGGGCGCCCGGCAGAGCAGCCAAGCCCTTCCTGGTGCAGGCTTCCTGGTCCGGCAGGACTAATTTGGTCGCGCAGGGAAATGCCTCTACTTCCGGGACTGGTGCGACACATAACCACGGGCGAAAGGAGGGTGCTGGCTGGCCATGAGCCTGCTCAGGACAGTGGCCATAGGAGAGGCAGAGGCACAGTTAGCAGAGTTCCTCGATTACTGCCGGCAGCATGGCGCCGAGCACGACGAGTCCTACCTTCCCCCGGGCGAACCCTACCGGGAGAGAGCGGGCGAGCCTGGCTACTTGCTGCTTGATGGCGACCGGGTGGCGGGCGCGGTATCGCTATTTAGGGGCCCCCGTTTCCGGGGCAGGTTTCGCATCTTCCACTCCGTGCTCTGCACCCTGGAAGCATACACCCTGATGTGGGAGGCCATATACACACACACCAGCGACTTAGAACGGGTGTACCTGTTCTTGCCTGAGGCTTTGACCCGGGTGCGTGGCTTTTTGGAGCAACTTGGGTTTTGGGTCCAGCGGTACGCCTGGGCCATGGAAAAGACCTCTCCGCCTACGCCGTCCGGCTGGATGCCGGGTTACCAGGTCAGACCGTTGCGCGTCGGGGTGGATGAGGGCGCCTGGTGTCAAGGGATTAACGCCGCTTTCAAGGAGGCGTACGTGGGCCGGGCGGACCTTATGCCAGAGTACCTGCCGGGGCCCGGAGACGGGGTCATGCTCATGCTCTACCATGAAGATACCCCGGTAGGTACCCTGGCCGTGAGCCCGGAGTCTCCGGGCACTGCCGAACTGGGCAACCTGGCGATCCTACCATCCTACCAGGGCCGCGGGCTCGGGACCAACCTGCTCCGGGAGGGCATGGCAACCGCCACTGGTATGGGACTGACCACCATGGTCCTTTCTGTTGCCGCCGACAACCCGGCTACCGTCCAGCTCTACTTGCGTGAGGGCTTTGCCAAGCTGCATACCATGGTGTGCTACAGCCGGGAGTTGACTTGAACCGAGGATGGCGATGTCAAGGCTGCGGGAGCAGCATAGGGTTTCAACTGATCGACTGGATCGTTGCCGCGCATGTCATTTTGTGGTTAAATGTCCACATATTGGACATGAAGTTAAGTGAGTGGGCAAAGCAAAACGGATTTCACACAAGATAGCATGGCGTTGGATAAAGAACGGAAAGTTCCCAGTTCCATACGAGCAAACCGCAACGGGCACCATTCCCTCTCCAGGGCAGGCCGCGACCGTGCCCGGGTCAAGCCTGCCCGCTGGCTTCACTTTCAACAAGACCGGCCAAGGCCAGCATGCGAGAGGCGGCTTCTCGCATGGAGCGGGCGCTGGAGCTTAGAAAGCCCCTGCCTTCAGCCGTGATCTGGTAGACCCGGCGGGCGGGGCCGCTGCCCGACGTGTCCCACGTAGATGTCACCAACCCGGCCTCTTCCAGGGTGCGCAGTAGACGGTAGATGCGGCTGGTGTCGGTCCCGGTGTCGATACCCAGGGCCGCCAGGCCTGCAACCAGCTGGTAACCGTGGCTGGCCTGCCCCCTGGCGATCATCAACAGCAGGGCAGGCCCGAGCATTCCCCGGGTGAACTGGTCACAACTACAAAGCTGGGTACACTGGCAAGAGCAGCCGTGGGCGCACACCGACATCACCTCCTGGCCGGATTGCCCGGCCGGGCAGCCTGCACCGCCGGTTGCCGGCGGTACAGGTTCTCCATTTCCCGGCCAGAGAATAGACGGGTTATGAAGGCCGCCATGGCCACGATACCGATGGCGTTGAGCCCCCAGCGGGTGAGCGCAAACCGGGGACCTAGGGCCGACAGCTCGTACAAAGTCATGGGCAGCTTCAGCGTGGACCAGGCGCCGAGGAACACCAGTACGTTGAAAAAGGACGCTCCTTTGGCCAGCATGACCGAGGCAATGGGAAAAGCAGCGTACAAGGGGCCTGCTGCCGCAAAACCCAAGAAGAAGGCCAGCAGCATTCCGTTGAGCCCGGACCTTTGGCCTAGCGCCGCCACAACGGTTGCCCGGGGCACCCATACATCGAGAAAACCAAGGACCAAAAACACAGGCGGCAGGAACCTGGCCATCTGGTAGAAGTTCTGCGCCGTGGTGCGCAGGATCGCCCATCCAACCTCCGGCCTGAAGGCGAGGATGCCGAGGTCCACCGCCAAGACGGCAAGAAAGAGACAGTACCGGCTGGCCCTTGGGAGTTTCACCGGACCACCACCCCCAGCACCAGTGCTACCACAACGGCCCACGCGAAGGCCAGGCCGTTGCGCAAGAGCGTTGCTTTGCGCCCGAGGTACTTGACCTCCGCGGGTGCGGTGACGGTTCCCACGGCCATCAGGGTGGTCACAAACATGGCGGTCTGGGCCACGCCGGCTCCCGCATCCAACAGCGACTTTGCCAGCGGGAAAGCCACGAAACCCGGGATGAGGGTGATGGACCCAACCACGGACGCCAGCGCCATGCCCGCCCAACCCGAGGCCGGACCAAGCATAGCGGAGATGGATCCTGGGGGCAGGATGGTCAACACCAGTCCAATGAGAGCCAGCACGGCCATGAAGTCCGGAAGGATGTCCAAAAAGGCACTCAGGGACTTCCTTGCAGCCTGCTTGGTGCGGGCCGGATCTTTTCTTAGCGACAGTACCAGGATCCCAGCGGCCGCCAGGTACACGGCGACGTATGTCACGCAGGCCCACTCCTAAGTGTAGATATATGTATTACACACTTAACACAATACCGGACATAGATTGGAACTGTCAATGCCGGAACTGGGGCTTAGCCAAGTGATTGGGGGCCCGCCGGGGCACCCCGGGTCCCGGAACGGTGAAGTGCAGCGGGTTTGAGGGCAGGGGAAGGCGGTTATCGTCCCGGCCTCCCCTGTACGGACGGGCTTTCCAGCTCCCGGAGGGCGCCAGTGGCTACCCACCGGGCGGCGGGATATGGTTGAAACCATGATACTTGGAGGTAGCCAGGGCCAGCACTTGCTTCCTGATGCACTCGGACTGACATTTTCCCTTATCCATTGAATCACAGCGACGTTCTATAGGCTCCTGGCTGCCGTAGTTATGCCGGGGCGTCACAGTAGTGTATCCGGTGAGGAATCACATGGCCGTCCGGATCAGTCACCCGCAGGTCGATCTTAGGATCGCAGCCAAGCAGCTCGGCACCTTGGGAACTGGTGAGTTCTTCGGCGGCCAAACTCTCCCGCACGTACACGCGTCTGGCTTCCTGGGGGCGCAATAGAAATCTCCTCTCATAGTGACATTTTCTCAGTCCCATTACAGGGTGACAATATCACTGTCCGGCTACAACGCACTGAGTAAGAGTAAAGTAATTGTGGGGAGTTGACGGAAAAAGAAGGACGAGAAGCCACTGATCCCGTAGGTATTCCTTTGTGGAAGCAATAACCGAGGGAGGGCTTCTCGTTATGGGACAGGTTCGTCGA
>JBFLYN010000054.1:0-14924 GCA_040756655.1 Bacillota bacterium | reverse complement strand
TGGAGCGCTACATCGAGGCCCGGGAACGACAGCGGCAGGCTGAACGGCGATTGGCTGAGTCAACGAGAAAGGATGTCGCCACCGCATGACCCAGACCGCTTTTTACAGACACTCTGAGACTTGACCCAACTGTCCGGTTTGCTCAACCTAGTTCGATGATCATAGTGAAAGGTAGCGATTCTAAGTTTAAGCGATTCCTAAATACTGCACAGTAAATGGGTTATGTTCCCATAGTCTCTCTTGAACTGGGGCCCCTTTGGCAGCTAAACTTGAGCCCATTTGTTTGCGATGTAAACGACTGGAAAGCACCAAGCAGACGAGCCCAGAGAACCTGCCAAACGCGGCGCCCCGGTGGCCGGTTCATGACTGGGCAGATCATCAAGGAGGATGAGAGATGAATGAGGATCAACTCCAACATCAGCGCGCTCAATGCTTGGAGAACCCTTAGGACCAGCGATGCCGCTCTCGGCACGTCCCTGGTCAGGCTGTCATCGGGTCTTAGAATTACCAGGGCCGCCGATGACGCAGCCGGCCTGGCCATTTCTGAGAAGATGCGCGGACAAGTCCGGGGCCTGCACATGGCTATGCGCAACGCCCAGGATGGCATCTCTCTTTTGCAGACGGCAGAGGGAGCCCTGAAGGAGACCCACGGGATCTTGCAGCGTATCCGCGAACTGGCGGTACAGGCCTCCACTGACACCCTGACCCACTCCGACCGGGCCCAGCTTCAAACCGAGGTGGCCCAGCTGATCCGGGAGATCGATGGCATCGCCGAGCGTACGGAGTTCAACACTCAGGCCCTGCTCAAAGGTGGCTTTGGCGTGCAGGTCAACACGGGTCACGCCAACTATGCTTCGTTTGCGCAGGCGGGGGTAAGCTTCGACGTATCAGGAGCCAAGGCCAGTACGACGTACTGGTTCGCGTACGTTAACGGCACGGACACTCTCACCATGACTGACGGTACCGACATGCAGACCATTAACCTGGCCACGGCTAACATAGTAGCAGCAGGCACCACCTTGCGTTTTGACCAGTTCGGCATCACCATGAGCTTTTCGCAAACTGCCAACCTCAACACCGGTATGGGCACTCTGGCCATATCGGGTAAGGCGGTGCAGACCACTGCTGCAACGGGCGCAGACATCCAGATCGGGCCCAACCGTGAGCAGACCATGAGCCTCAGCATCGGGGACATGAGAGCTCACAGCGCCGGCCTAAATGTTGCAGCTGTCTCCGTGGCCAGCAGCGAAGGTGCTGTGGCCGCCCTGGGTACAGTGGACGAAGCCATCACGAGGGTTTCCGCGGAACGGGCCAAGCTGGGAGCCTACCAGAACCGGTTGGAGTATACCATTGCCAACCTTGCTTCGGCAGCCGAGAACATGAGCGCCGCCGAGTCTCGCATCCGCGATGGCGACATGGCCGCAGAAATGGCTGGCTTCACCAAAAACCAGATCCTCCTGCAATCGGGCACCGCCATGCTGGCCCAGGCCAACATGAAGCCACAGGTAGTTGTGCAACTAGTCGGCTACTAGCGGCTCCGGGAACGGATGGGGGAGGGGAGGCTTCGATTTGCCCCTCCACCAAGAGCCTCCTCATGCTGGTAGCTTTCGGCATTTCGGGGGCGATCTCCAGGCAGAAGCCAGGATTTACCAGGTTGGATTGACCGCAAACGCCTAAGGAACGGGAACTTCACAGCTAAAGGGTTGTGAGGGGCACACACGTGTCAAGAAGATACTACCGGAGAAGCTACCAACGCTCATCTGGCCGGGCCGGGTGGTTCGAATCCTCCTGCTCCGTGCACTGTGGGGGAAACCCCAGAGCTTCTTGTTAGCCCCGATCTCGGTAGCGTTTGGGGCCGTGGGTCCCCGGCATATACCTCTGAGACCTTTTTCCTCATCAAGGCAAGGATGGCAGGTACAAGACCCCCGCACGGAAGACTGCGGTACTGACCTGGTAGTCGAAAAGGATGGTGAGAGAATAGCCATTCAAGTATTGCAGCCAGTACTACGAGCTGTGAGGCACTGCGGAGCTGACAAAGCCATTATCATCACCAACAGCCGTTTCACCCCCAATGCGGGGAATCTGGTCAGGTCCAACAACGTGTACTATGAGATAAAGATGAGTTGATCAGGTTCTTGCCGACTCTGCCCCAGTCAGGACTTAGGCGGCGCAGGAAGAGAGTGCGAACGTGCACATACGTGTGTACGGTGTGATATGCCGGCCATTCCGAAGAAAAGGGAGGGGAAGCTTCCAAGGCGCCGCGTGGCTCAAGGGAGGTGACCTGTCGGCGAGGTGGTGCAATGGTGCGGATCCCTTTAGCACCGGGTCCTGGTGAAGCTAACAGGCAGCATTTGTGGGCTTTCATTGAGCGACCTGGCCGGGCCGTTGACAGACTGGACGGGATGGACCGATGCGCATCCGGCAGACGACATGAAGGAAAGACCAGTCCCCGGGCCCCATATTTGTACTGGAGCCGATCGGTACGTCATTTTTGCCGACCGCCAGCTCGGGCTGAGCGGACCATAGGAACCTAGCAGGTGTTCATATCGCTCCCGTGCCGGGCCTGACCAGCACTGGGGACTCTAACCAGTGCCGCGGGCGAAGCGACCCGGCGCCTCCCGGCAGGTGGCGCAGAGCTCAATAGTAGTCTACGGTGACGATCTTTCCGCGCTGTTCGAGCGCCCGTACCAGGTCCTCCACGACCTTGTTCTTGAGACCCAGGGTAAGAGGCACTTCCGGGCTCTGGTGGGCCGGGTTAAGGGCCCGGCCCACCATGATCTCGATGCGGTCGCTTCCAAGCAGCAACGCCGCCAGGCGGCTGGCGCCGTCGTGCTTGTAGGCCAGGTCGTGAGGGCGGGTGTTGGACCTGATCTTGTCAATGGCATACGACACCGTGAGCATGCCCTCGCTGACCAGGTCGATGCCGTCGATGAAAGCCGTGGGCGGCACCTTGGCGTCCATGGACGACAGGTCCACCCGAAGCTCCTGTTTGAGTTCCCGGGCGACGATGTTGGCGGTGGTGCCGCCACAGACCACCCGTTTGCCCGGGCTCGCCAGGAGCCGGCGCACTACTTCCCGGTCTGACTGGGGATCCCGGGGCGGGCCAAACAGCATGCTCAGGCGGCTGGGCCGGCGGGCACGCAGGAAGACCACGCTGGCGTCGTCCCCGGGCCTGCCGCCGTAGAGTTTGTTGACCAGGGCCGTGAGCTCGGCCGCGGTGGAGACGGCGTCCTCGTTCTTGCCAGCCACATGCCTGAGGAAGCTGCCCACGCGTTCCGCTCCCCATCCCAGGTTCCAGATGCCTCCGATGCCCGCGTGCAGCACCCCGTCGCTGATGAGGCACACCCAGTCACCCGGCACCAGCTGGAGGTAGGCTTCGCGGATGACGCGCTCCCCGATGACCCGGGCCCGCCTGGGGATGTCCAGGAGCCGGCCGCGGTTTCCGTAGTAGGTGGCCGGGTTGTCGTATTCGGCCAGGTAAGCTTTGCCATCACGCATGACCTGCAGGATGGTGAAGGTGCTGTAGGCCAAGCCCCGGACTTCGCACACCGGCAGGGTGTGCGCCAGGGTTTCGATAACTTCCTCGAGGGTGCAACCCTGCTGCAGCATGGTGGAGGCCATCTTGGAGGTAAGCGAGGCCAGGATGCTGGCCTTGACGCCGCTGCCCAGCCCGTCGGAACACACCACTATCAAGGACTCCTCGGACTCGGCCACGGCGACGCTGTCGCCGCACAGCTCCTCATCTTTCTTGTTAAGCTGGCTGTAGCCGACCTCGAAGAACAGCTCTTCCACGGGTTCCGGAGGCCTGATCATGGCGCTCATTTGGTCTCACTGCCCTCGTCGCGCATCATTCGCATCAACTGAGTGAGCAGGACCTTGGTCTCGGCCGTAGTTTCTCCCAGGAGGCCGGCGATCTTCTGGGCCACTTCCATCTGCTTGTTGATGACGCCCTGGGCTTTGTTGAGCGTCTGCTGGCGCATCTGCTGTACGGTTTCCAGGTGGCGCTTTTCTTCAGTGCAGTCCGCCAGCACGGCGATGGTCACCCGCTGGCTTTCTTCCCAGAACACCGTTCGGCGGGCAGCGTAGTCCAAGTGGGGGAAAGAGACTTCGTCCCGCAGGAGTTCTCCGGTTTCCACCACCCGCTCGAATATGCCGTAGGACATGAAATCACCAATGTGGCGGTTCACCGCGTCGGCCCTGGTGGTCCTGAATACCCGCTCGGCGGCCGGGTTGATGTCGATGACGGTCCCGTCGGGATTGACCACGAAGATGGCGTTGGGCGTGGAGGACACCACGGTGTTGGACATGGATTCAGCGCGCTCGCGCATGTAAGGCATGCACATCTCCGGATCGGCCCATCCCCTGAAGACCGCCACGGCCTTTTCCCGGCAGGTGTTGTACCCGCACGAACCACAGTTCAGCTCATCCTCGGGCCGGTGCTTGCCCGACTTGGCCAGGATGGCCCGAAGGGTATCCTCATCCGGTTCGGTCAGGCCCATGGACTGGTCCTCGTAAGAGCGGGAGAGGTCCACTGCGTCCAGACCGGCCCGGTCTGCGGCAGCGGGCTCCTGGGCCCGGGCCTCGGCGTACCGCAGCACTCGCTGCCGGCGCCGGAACACGTGCTCCGGGCTGGGGTTGGTGGGACCCGCGATGCAGCCCCCTTCGCAGGCCACCATTTCCACGAGCCGGGGCAGTTGGTCCGGCCTGGCCAGCACGTGCTCGATGAGGTCTTTGCACCTTTCCAGCCCGGACACGGTCTGGGTGTAATGACTGAGCACGTCGGTATCCAGCGCCGCCGTGCGCAAGGTGCCCCCGTCGACGGCAAACAGTCTGGCCCAGCGGGGAGCAATCCCGTCGAAACCGCCCGGCTCCAGCCGGTCCAGGTCTATGCTTTCCTCTTCCAGCCACTCCGCCAGTTCCTCGAAGGTGAGCACCGCGTCGACGGCCCCGGCCAGTGTCGTGGTTTCCGCCTCGTGCATCTTGGCGATGCACGGCCCGATGAACACGACCTTGTGGCCGGGCAGGATGTGCTTGAGATAGCGCCCGTGGGCGACCATGGGGGACACAATGGGGGCCAGAAAGCGTATGGCCGCCGGGAAGTGGCACTGGATCAGGTTGACCACGGCCGGACAGGAACTGGTAATGAGCGTGTGAACGGACTCCCGCGCCAGCCTCTGGTGCTCCCGGGCCACCATCTCCGCACCGATGGCGGTTTCCTGGATGTAGACAAAGCCCAGCCTGCGCAGGGCGGCCGGCACCAGGAGCGGGTCGGCGTCGAACAGGGAAGGGAAGGAAGGCGCCAGGCTGACGGCCACCGGGCCGCCGGCGGCCAGCATATCCCGCACCCGGTCGGTGTTAGGGCGCGGGCGCTTGGCCTGTTGCGGGCACACCTTCACACAGCGACCGTCCAGGATGCACCGCTGGTCGATGACGCTGGCGTGGAGTTCGTGCCGCCCCTTTCCCGGTTCTAGCCGGATGGCTTTGACCGGGCAGGAACGCAGGCAAAGGTAGCAATCACGGCACTTGGCCTTGATGGACTGGATGTACTCGGTAGCGCGGTCCGCCATGGTGTCATCTCCTCACGGCCGGAAGGATCTTGGTCTCGAACAGCCCGGAGAGATCCTCGCACTTGACCCCGGTCAGCAACTCGTCGCCGATGCGCACGGTTACGCCGCCCTTGGTGCACTGCTCCATGCAGAAGGAGCCCTTGAGTGTAAGCTGGTTGGAGAGCTCGTAGGCGGCCACGAGCTCCTGCAACTTGTCGATGATCCTGGGAGCTCCCCTGAGAAAGCAGGAGCTGCCCACGCAAATCTGCACTGTGACCATACCGGACTCTCCCTCCCGGGCCCTATTCCGCCACCAGGGACGCCACTTCGCGGTCGAACACTTCCCGGGCATTACCGGGGCTTACCCCGGTGATGACCCGGTCACCCACCTTGATGCTCACTCCCTGGTCGCACTGCTCCAGGCAGAAGGTGGCCCTCAGGTTCAAGTGGCCGGCCACATCCTCGCGCACGCTCAGCTCGCCGAACTTGGCCAGCACATCGTAGGCTCCCCTGAGGTAGCAGCCGGTGCCCACGCAGACCGACACCTCCAGGGGCTTTTCCGCCGGCGCCCGGGTAACGCGAATGTCCTTGCCATCTATGCGCCGGCGCGGGTGATAGTGGGTGTGCAGCGTGTCGTGACAGGCTTGACTGTCGCGACCGCCCAGCCACCCGGAGTATATCTTCTGCACGGCCAGGTTGTCCAGGGGATTGCGGAACTGGGTTACCCGGTCGCTGCGGTACAGGCCGGCCCCGCGCAGCCGGCGGGCGGCCTGGTCGTTGGGGTAGGGCTGGCCCCCGCCACCGGTGCAGCCGGAAGGACAGGCCATCACTTCGATCAGGTCGTAGCTTTCCGTGCCTGCCTTGACCGCTTCCAGCAGTTTGGTCGCGTTGCCCAGGCCGGACACCACCGCCAGGCGCACTTCCAGGTCGCCCAGCTGGACCCGGGCACCGCGTACTCCCTGGTAGCCGCGGAGTTCGTGGTAGTCGACCTTGCCTGCATTGACCCCCAGGATGCTGGCGGCCGTGCGTACTGCCGCCTCGGCTACGCCGCCGCTGACGCCGAAGATCACGCCCGCCCCGCTTACCAGGCCGAAGGGCTGGTCAAAGGCTTCTTCCTCCAGCTGGTCAAAGACGATGCCGTCCTGCCTCAGAAGCTGCGCCAGTTCCGTGGTGGAGATGACCGCGTCCACCTCGCGCACGCCCTCGTAGGTGAACTCGGGTCGCTGGGCCTCGAATTTCTTGGCCACGCACGGCATCACCGACACCACGAACAGGTCCCGGGGTTCAACGCCCAGCTCCTTGGCGTAGAACCGCTTGGCGATGGCACCCAGCATCTGCTGGGGCGATTTGCAGCTGGACAGGTTGGGCAAAAGCTCCGGGTGGAATTGCTCGCAGAACTTGACCCAGCCCGGGCAGCACGAGGTGAACTGGGGCAGCCGCTCCCCGCTGGTTAGGCGGGCCACGAACTCGTGGGTTTCCTCCACGGCGGTAAGATCGGCGGTGAAGGTGGTGTCGAACACCTTCCCAAAGCCCAGTCGCCTGAGTCCGGCCACGAGTTTGCCCGTGCTGATCTGGCCCGGCTTTCCGCCGAACTCCTCGCTGAGCGCCACCCGCACTGCCGGCGCCACCTGGACGATGACGGTTTTCTTCGGGTCGTGCAAGGCCCGCCAGACGCGCTCCGTCTCCAGTTTGACGGTGAGCGCCGCCGTGGGGCACACCGCAATGCACTGGCCGCAGTTGACGCAGTCGACATCGGTCAGCGCCTTGCCGAAGGCCGGGCCCACCACGGTGCGCGAGCCCCGGTTGGCAAAGTCCAGCACGCCGATGCCCTGAACCTCCCGGCATACGCGCACGCAGTCCCCGCACAGGATGCACTTGTTGGGGTTGCGCACCACCGACGGGCTGGTGGCGTCAACGGGCAGGACTTCCCGGCGGGTGCCAAACCGCACACGGCTGATGCCCTGGTCCTGAGCGAGCGTCTGCAGCTTGCACCGGCCGCTGCGGTCGCAAGTGGTGCAATCCCGGTCGTGGTTGGCCAGCAAAAGCTCAAGCACCATGCGCCTGAGCTTGCGGGTGCGGTCGGTGCTGGTACGGACCACCATGCCCGGTACCGGCGGGGTGGAGCAGGCGGCCACCAGCCCCAGCTTCTGGTCCTCGACCATGCACATCCGGCAAGCGCCGTAGATGGAGAGGTCCGAGTGGTAGCAGAAGGTGGGCAGGTCGATGCCGGCCTTGCGCACCAGCTCCAGCAGGTTCTGCTCGTTTTCGATCTCGATAGTCTGCCCATCTATGTTCAGTGTGGCCATGGTCATCCCTCGCTTTCTACAGTCGTTCAAGTCCGGATGGCCGCAAAGCGGCACTTTTCCAGGCAAGCCTTGCACTTGATGCACCTGACCGCATCGATGATGTGCGGCTTGCCGCGCTCGCCAGTGATGGCACCGGCCGGGCAGGCCTTGATGCACAGGGTGCAGCCCCGGCACTGGGCCGCGTCGATGGAGTAGCTGAGAAGCGCCCGGCACACCCCGGCCGGGCAGCGCCGGTCCACCACGTGGCACAAAAACTCGTCCCGGAAGTAGCGGAGGGTGGTGAGCACCGGGTTGGGCGCCGACTTCCCCAGGCCGCACAGGGAACCGTCCTTGACGGCCCCGCCTAGTTCCTCCAGGAGGTCGATGTCCTCGGGCTCACCTTTGCCGGCCACGATGCGCTCCAGGATGGCCAGCATCTGCTTGGTGCCTTCCCGGCACGGCACGCACTTGCCGCACGATTCGGACTGGACGAAAGTCATGAAGTACCGGGCCAGCTCCACCATGCAGGTGTTCTCATCCACCACCACCATGCCGCCCGAACCCATCATGGCGCCGGCGCGCAGCAGGCTGTCGTAGTCGATGGGCGTGTCCAGGAGGCTTTCTGGCAAGCAGCCGCCCGACGGGCCTCCGATCTGCACGGCCTTGAAACGCCGGTCGTGCTGGATGCCGCCGCCGATGTCATAGACGATCTCGCGCAGGGTGAGCCCCATGGGGACCTCGGCCAGGCCGGTGTTGCGGACCCGGCCCGTCAGCGCAAAGACCTTGGTGCCCTTGCTCTTTTCCGTCCCGATGCCGGCAAACCACGCAAAGCCCCGGGCCAGGATGCGCGGCACGTTGGCCCAGGTCTCTACGTTATTAATGTTGGTGGGCTTATCCCAGAGCCCGCGCTGGGCGGGAAAGGGCGGCCGGGGACGGGGCATGCCCCGCTCGCCCATGATGGACGCCATGAGCGCGGTCTCCTCGCCGCACACGAAGGCGCCGGCGCCTTCCTTGATGTGCAGCCGGAAGGAAAAACCGGTGCCCAGGATGTTCTCGCCCAGAAGCCCCAGTTTCTCTGCGTCTTCCATGGCCACGCGCAGGCGCTTGATGGCCAGCGGGTACTCGGCCCGGCAGTAGATGTAGCCTTCGTCAGCACCGATGGCATAGCCCCCGATGATCATGCCCTCCAGCACCGCGTGGGGGTCGCCCTCCAGGAGACTCCGGTCCATGAAGGCCCCGGGGTCGCCCTCGTCGGCGTTGCAGATGACATACTTCTTATCGCCTGCCGCCTTGTGGGCAAACTCCCATTTCAACCCGGTGGGGAAACCAGCGCCACCGCGGCCGCGGAGTCCCGACTGCTTCACTTCCTTGACCACGTCCAGCGGGGTCATGCCCGAGAGCACCCGCTCCAGGCCGGCATAGCCTCCACGAGCGATGTAGTGATCGATGCGCTCCGGGTCGATGAGACCGCAGTTTTCCATGACTACGTGCAGCTGCTTGGCCGGGGCCCGGTTGCCTGTTTGACCGGGGTCTTGGCGGTGAACCGTCCACTCGACGATGGGATGCCCGCCCACGGCGTCTTCGGCCACGATGCGGCGGGCCAAGTCGGGCTTTACCTTCCCGTACAGGACCCGGTGCCCGCCCGGTCGCTGCACCTCCACTAGCACCTCGGCCTCGCACATCCCGGCGCAGCCCGTGGGGCGGATTTCCAGGTCCAGTCCTCGCTCCCGGATGGCACCGGCTTGGAGCCGGAGTTCCTCCTGGATCGCCCGCAGAACCTGGCCGCCACCCGCGGCCAGGCCGCAGGTGCCCACGCCCACGAGGATCATCACCTGGTCCGGCCCCAGGGCGAAAGCCTCCTGGCAACGGGCCCGGAAGGCGGGCATCTGGTGGAGCCTGATGTTAGTGTGAGTAGTGTTGGGCATCTTTCTAGTGCACCTCCCCGGCGGCGCTGCGCTTTTTTAGATCATCCAGTACCAGTTGCAGGGCCTCGGGTGTTAACTGGCCATAGACGTCGTTGTCGTTGATGGTCATGACCGGTGCCAGGCCGCAAGCGCCGAGGCAGGCGACTTTCTCCACGGTAAAGCAGAGGTCGCTGGTGGTGTCTACGCCCTCCGGCAGCCCGATGTGCTTTCTTACCAGGTAGCGGACCTCTTCTGAGCCCCGCACGTGGCAGGCGGTGCCGTCGCAGACCTTGATAACATACTTGCCCTTGGGCTCCAGGGAAAACTGGGCGTAGAAGGTGGCCACGCCGTAGACACTGGCCGGCGGCATGCCCAGGGCCGTGGCCACGTAGGTCAGGACCTCTTCGGGCAGGTATCGGTACTCCTTCTGCACCTCCTGGAGGATGGGGATCAGGTTGGAGACCCTGCGTTCCCAGTGGTTGATGATCTCGTTGACCTTGGAAAAGCTCCTGTCGTTCATGGCGTCCTCCCCCATCTGCATGTAGCGGTCCATGGCGCTGCCTGCCTTCTCTACGGCAACCCGTCTTGGGCGTGGTCTTCGACCCCGGTCGGGGAGACCACCCATACCAGCTCCGCCGGTTCATTCTCGCAGTTATGAATGGCGGATGGTCCCGCGAAAGTGAAATAGGCGCAGTCGCCTGCCTCAAGGCGGTAGGTCTTGCCGCCGGCGGTGACATCTACCGTGCCTGTGAACACAAACACAAAGTCATCCCGCTGGTGATGGTAAACGGGCTCGGACATGGTACCGCCGGGATCCAGGCGCAAAAACAACGGCTGCATGCGCTTGGCCCGGGAGCCCACAAAGAGCATGAGCTCGGCCCGGTAGCCTCTCTCGCCCGTGAACAGCTGCTTTCTTTTCTCCTTGCGCACGATGAGCCAGTCTTCAGGGATCTCGTCCTCTACAAACACCGAAATGCTGCAGTGAAATACATCAGCCAGTTTCCGCAAGGTAGAGAAGGATGGGGCCGACTCACCTTTCTCCAGCTGGTAGATGAACGAAGGTGAGACACCTATGCGCTCGGCCAGCGAACGTACGCTCATGCCGCTGTTGATGCGCATGCGCTTTAGGCGGTTGGGGAAAGCCATCACTGTCACCCCGCATTCAGCCGTTTTCTGGGATACCGCCGCCGGGCCGGCATCACCTTCCTTCTCTAGTCTACAGCGACACTGTAAGAGTGTCAAGTAAGAAGTTGTCGAGGGCCCCGTCCGCCGGGGCACACTGCCGGCGAGAATACCCGGGAAACTGCGGCGAAGGCTCCAGAGTCCGGACGCATGCATCCGCCATGGCATGTTTTACGGATAACTGCAAGTACAAGCTATTCCGCGCGGTGGTCG
This sequence comes from Bacillota bacterium, assembly GCA_040756655.1. Lineage (GTDB taxonomy): Bacteria > Bacillota > Sulfobacillia > UBA8153 > UBA8153 > JBFLYN01. The sequence continues at coordinate 3,794 of JBFLYN010000054.1, read as the reverse complement.
GAACTTCGCGAGCCGCACCACGTCCATGACCTGGGAGGTGCGTGTCTTCTGGATTGGCCGCCTTCTCCTGACCTATTGCCTGACCAAGGAGTGATGTCGTGTTTTCGCCTGCGCTGCTTCTGGTCCTGGTACCCCCCGTCGTCGGCAGGCTGATCAGCGGTTCGTTCCCGCTCATGTATGTCTGGTCGCGCATCTACTTGCTCTCGTCGCTTCTGTTTTTGGCATTCTGGTTCTGGGTGGGGACCAGGTTTGCCGGGCTAGATACCGGGAAGTGGACTAGCCTGGCTCTGGGCAACGGTCTCACGGTCTTCTTCCTGGTCGTGTGCCTGATCTTCACTGCCGGTTGTACTGCCTACGTTCCCGGTCCACTGTGGCTATGGGCCCAGATGTACCCGCTCCTGGCGGTGCCTTTGAGCAGCCGTATTCTATCGTTGTTTTTCAAGACCATTACGTCCACCTCGGTACTGGTAATGGCTTATGGGCTCATGCTGACCACGTTCTTTGCCGGCTTCACCATGCGGCGACGCCATCGCCTGCGCCGTGGGTGAAGGGAGAGGGAACACATGCCGGCTTACCTGGGCACGGGCAGGCCCGCGTTCTGGAGGCGAGGCCTGACCGCCGCCACCGCACTGGTGCTGGTCGTCAGCCTCGGGGCCAACTTGATCCTCATAGTGCAGGTCAAATCCGGCGCCGGAGTCCTGCGAGACCTGCATGCCCTGTCTATGGATGCGGCCGGAGCGCACCTTGCCATCATGGCGCCCACCTGCAGGCCGCGTCCGGGGGAGTGGACGGGCAGGAAAGACTGCTGCACATGTCCCTAGCCGATTATGCCTGGTCGGCCTATGCCGACCAGTTGCGGCTGCTGAGAAGGCAGATGAGCGGTGACAGTGAACGCCTACTGGTGGCCCTGAATCTCTGCTGGCCGTGGCACGAGTTGACGCCGGATAGCCCGGCGCTGGACCACATGCTGAACCGGCTCGGCATCTTGGCTGGAGTGATCGCCGGGAGACTGCGGGCGTGGTCTGAACAACTGGGGAAGGAACCCTACTCCCGCTCCAGTCTCGAGATGGTCCACAGTCGTCTGGCCAACGACATCATCAGCGCCCTCGAGCGCGAAAACGTTTGGAGCTTTCTCGTTGCACATCTGCCCGAGCTGGAGGAGTTCGTCCGCGGCCATTGGCGAAGGTCTGGATACGGGGATGGCGGCGAAACAGAGCCCGGGAGGGGCCTTCGGCCCCTCCCCGTGGTCATCTACTCACCAAGATAATGCTCAAACCAGGCCGCCAGGCGCTCCAAACGGTCCAACTGGTGGCGGGGCTGGGTCAGTACGTGAGGTTCACCCGGGTAGCGCACCATAACGCAGGTCTTCCCCTGACGTTCGAGGGCGGCGAACACTTCTTCAGACTGGCTGACCGGGCAGCGCAGATCGTTTTCGCCGTGTAGAAGGAGCATGGGGGTGGTCACCCGCCCCATGCCCGAGAGCGGCGAGAACCGCCAGAGCCGATCGGGATCGTTCCAGGGCTGGCCCTTCAGGTGGAAGTCGGTAAAGTCCCGCCCGATGTCGCTGGTCCCGTACATGCTCACTTGGTTGCTCACGCAGGCACCGGCGATGGCGGCCTTGAAGCGGTCGGTCTGCGTCACCACCCAGCAGGTCATAAAGCCCCCGTAGCTCCACCCGGTGACGCCCAGGCGCTCGGGATCCAAAGCCCCGGTGGCCACGGCGCAGTCCAGGCCGGCCATGATGTCCAGGTAGTCGCGTCCTCCCCAGTCGCCGACCACGGCTGAGGAGAAGCGGGCCCCGTAGCCTGAACTCCCCCGCGGGTTAACGTACACCACAGCCAAGCCCCGGCTGGCGAGGAACTGGAATTCCAGGGAAAATCCATACCCGTACATGCCGCTGGGACCCCCGTGGATGCAGAGCACCGCCGGGTGTTTCTGCCCGGGCACGTGGCCGGCAGGCAGGAGCATCCAGCCTTCCATGTCCCAGCCGTCGGGGGCCTGGTAGCGCAGGTGGAGCGGCGTGGACAGCGTAAACTCAGCGGCCACCGGACCTTGGAGGTTGGTAAGCTGTTGCTCTTCTCCGCCCGCCGGCAGGGTGAACACCTCGTCGGGGTCGGTGGCCGTTCCGGCCATGTAGGCCAGGCGGCCGTCCCGGGCAAGGCTGGGAGCGGCTACTACCCGCCGTTCTCCCCGGGTCAACTGGCGGGGCTTTTCGCTTCCGTCCACGGCTACTTGCCAAAGATGACTCTCACCCTCTCCCGCCACCACCACTATGATGCTCTTACCGTCGGCCGACCACAGGGCCGGGCCCCACGTTTGCTTGCCGTAGTACCTGACTTCGGAACCAGCGGCCGTGCCCACGCCGCGGTCGAGAGCGCCGGTGAGGTTGCGGGCGTCTCCCGCAGGCCGGGGGAGTGCCGCCGGGTTCCAGTCCACCACCAGCAAGTTCGAGGGAGAACAGCCCCAGTCGAACTCCTGGTCCAGGCCGATGAAGGCCAGCCGGGTACCATCGACGGACCAGGTCGGGCTATAGACCGGGTAGTCGCCGTCCAGCACCCGGGAGACCTTGCCCGTTGCCACCTCGATGACGTAAAGGTGCCTCACCCAGATGGGATCGTCATCGGGTATGTCCAGGTTAGCCACGCAGGCCAGGTACTGGCCGTCTGGAGACCAGTCCAGGGCATCGTAGTTGAAGCGCCCGGTGGTCAGCTGCCTGGTTTCAGCCTCCTGGCCGGGCCTGGTGTCCTGAGCATTCACCAGGAAGACATGGTTGAAGCGGTTGCCGAAAAACCCCATGCCGTCGAGCTTGTGATGGGCAGTCTTTATGACCTTGATCTCTGATTCCAGTCCCCTGCTATCGGGCAGCGGGGGAACTGCCGAGTCCACAGGTGCACCGGGGTAGAAGGGGGGCGTGGGCGTGTCCTCCACTGCCGCTATGAACGCAATAGTCTTTCCGTCGGGAGACCAGGCAAAAGGGGAAACCGGCTCCTTGGCCGTGGCGATCAGGTTGGCTTCGCCGCCGTGCGGGTTGATTAGGTAGAGCTGGTTTTTGCCGGTGCGGTTGGACATAAAGGCCAGGCGAGAACCATCGGGAGACCAGCGTGGGGAGATGTCCCGGTGGCCCGGGGCGGTCAGTTGCCGGGGCGACCCCCCGGTCACCGGCACCGTCCAGATCTCCGTGGAGACGGAGTTCTCCTTTAGATCGGTACGCTGCCGGACGAAGGCCACGGTGGTTCCGGCCGGGTCTAGCTGGGGCTCCCCCAGCGGGGTGAAGGTGAAAAAATCGCATGTAGTTAGTGGCCTGGGTGTCAAGGTCTCGTGCCTCCTCTGTGGCAGTCGTTCATCGGGGTTTTCCACGTCCCGGGCCCGGTCTCCTGGTGGACTAGAGCAAAACGGGGCCACGTAGCTGGCGGGCCGGGGAGGACCCCGGGGGAGCTCCGGCGAAATCTGGCCGCGGCGGACTGGCCTGCGGCAGCGGTGCTTAGCCCGAGCGGCGGGCCCGGGAGGACCGGCTCAGAGGTGGGTGCATATCCCGTGGGTGGCCGGTGAGCCGCGAGCCGGGCAGCGGTCTTGACCGTCCATCGGGGCCGGTCCGTGTTGCCCGCCATGTCCCGGCTAGAGCCATCCAGGGCCTGCAGGTGACCGCGCCCGTCACCGGCACTGAGAGATGAGAGCATTCCTGTAGGGTTGTGAACGGTCTTTGACAATAGAAAAGCCTCCTGGCAAGATGGTAGTGGCTAAACATACCAGACAAAGACCAGGAGGCGGGAAACCAATGCAACAACACAACCAGA
>JBFLYN010000053.1:0-16680 GCA_040756655.1 Bacillota bacterium | reverse complement strand
AGCGCGTTTACAATGATTGCCTCTATCCTCAACCCAGGAGAGAGCCTGCACTGGGACGGATCCCAGCGGAGCATCTCGTCTATGGTCTTCGTGAGCCCGGTCGCCCTGCACATAGCCACGATGAGCGCAGCCGGACCGTCATGGTAGACCAAAAGCACTCCCGCCACCCCCCAAATCGATGTTAACGGATGGGGCGGGAAAAAGCTAGACAATTATTTCCAGTTTCGCTTCTCTTTTAATTCGTCCGGTAGCGCCCAAGGGGTGCGGAATGTGGGTTCCGACCACGCTTCTCGTCCATCCGTTCACTGGTGGTACACCCCAGGATAACGCCAGGTTTCGCCCGGCCGACCTCGCGGCAAATATGTAACCAAAAAGCAAAAAAGCGCTAGGCACGGGCCGCTCGGGGACCGGGTGCCACTGCCCCGGGTCTGGGCGGGGAGGGTAAGGGCGGGTAGTTCCTGTGCCGGGCCAGGCTCGCTGAGCACAATGGACATCGTCCCCGCGCCCCGGAAGGCCCGGTTTCCCCGGGCATGGGCCGGGATGACAAGTGGTCTCGAGACCGGCTTGCACCGGGCGCCGGGTGGGCTGCCGTCACCCGGTGGTGAGACAAGACACGGGAACGGCCGGGATTAACGGAAATTCACCTGCCCCCGGGCGCAGTCAAAGAGGAGCCTTGGGCAGCAGGATTATGTCAGGTCAACCTAGAGCACGTGCCCGTTGCCCGGCCCGCCCCGGGTCCAGGGTGCTTTCCTGCCCACGATCACGAACAGCTCGGAGTCGTCCCGGGCGATGGAGGCTTTCAGCCCACACGCTTCCAACCACCCGGCCAGGACCGGGGCGGGAGGCAGCACGTGGTGGGCCGCGGGCCCGCCCATGCCTTGGTGCCGGGCATTGATGGTCGACCGGCTGTCGGCGTGGGCGATGACCACCCGCCCGCCGGGCCGCAAGACTCGGGCAAACTCACCAATGGCCCTGAACTGGTGGTCAAAGTGGGGGAAGGCAGAAAAGCACATGACGCAGTCGAACCTGCCCGCCGGAAACGGGAGGTACTGGGCGTCAGCCAGCACGAAGGTGGCGGCCTCACCGTGGTTGGCCTCTGCCTGCTCCAGCATGCGCTGGGAAATGTCCGCACCGACCACCTCGCCGCCCGGGCCCACGCCCCGCCGTAGATACGGCACCAGGATGCCGGTGCCTGTGCCCACATCCAGAACCGTCTCGCCGCTGGACAGCGCCGCCCAGTCCACTATGACCTGTAGCCGTTCGGGGGCAGGCCTGGGCAGCTGGTCCCAGCGGGCGGCCAGTCCGTCGAAGAAGCTCCTGACGTCTTCCGGGCTATGCCTGTCCACGCCGGGTCACCTTGAGGTTCCGCTCCACCAGGTACACGGCGGCGGGGATTACCACCAGCTGGACGACCAGCCCCGGGGCGCCGGTGACCAGGCCGGTGGTAAGGGGCACGAAGAGCGGGACCCGGGTCAGTCCAAACAGGGGGAGGATGGTATACCCCAGCAGGCCGTAGACCAACCGCCCCCCCAGCAAGGCCAAGAGCAGGGCCGGGTAGACGCCCAGGCGCAGGCGGCGGTAGGCCACGCCGGCCAACAGCCCGTAGACCCCCAGTTCCCAGACCATCAGCTGGGCCACCGGCGGCATGAGGGGTGGCATGCCCGTGAGCAGTGAACTCAATAACGGGGTGACGGCGCCCACTACCAGCCCGGGCGCGCCGCCCAGGAAGAAGCCCGACAGCAACACCGGGATGTGCATGGGCAGGAACACCCGCCCCAGGCCGGCTCCGTGGAAGATCATGGGCAGGAGGATGCCGAGAGCGACGAAAACAGCAGTCCAGGTCAGTTTCTGAGTCTTGGACATGGCAATTCCCCTTTCAGCACGAGCAGTTTGGGCGTCCGGCACAGCTTTTGCGGGGTCCGGCGACCTCCGGGGGTGCGACCGTTCCTATGCACGCTGCAAAATGATCTTGTGGTCCACCAGTTCCAGGCGGAGGATCCGGCCCTTTATGAACTTGGTCTCACCAAAGATGGTGGTGAGAAGGAGCCCGTCAGCTTGGGGCTGGATCACATCGACGCTCTCCAGGAACACGGTGTAGTTCCCGTCTGGTTCCTGGACATAGGCGTTGGCCTCGCACACGGCGCTAGCCTCCCCTCAACAGGATCTTGAGGCGGGCGATGAGCATGTCCACGTAATGGGGCATGGGCTCGGGAACGACGCCCATCACCTCCACCTCCAGCCGGGTCAGCGGTAGCAAGAGCTTCCGGGCCCGGCATGACGCTACCGCTTCAGCCATGGCCGGGGTAACCTCCCCCAGCATGGAGTGGGCACAGATGATACTGATGGTGCCAGTGATCACGTCCACCAGGGGGGCATTGCGGCAGATAGCGTTCTCGCCGGTGGCACCGTCGTTGGCCCCGGCCCGGATCATGGCCAGGGTGGCGGTGGCGTTGGTGCCGAGGGCCAGGATCTCCAGGTCCGGTCCCAGATCCTGCCTCAGCCGGGAGATGATGTTTTTCCCGATCCCCCCGCCCTGCCCGTCTACAACGGCAATGCGCATGCTCTCACCTCAAAGATAAAAACCACGAAAGCCCGGTCCTGGACCTCCATGGTCGCCGGCAGCCTTCATGGCCACCCGGTTGCCATTATACTTCGACGGGCCGGGCCATTCTCCTGCACTAGTATGCCCTCGTGTGCCGGAAAAAGGCTCGCTACCCGTCCCGCCCCTGGCCCACCGAAAAAGCCCACCGCCTACACCGGGCCGGTCGCAACTTAACGGCACCGGGGTGCCGGAGAAACCACAGTTGACTCCCATGGCGGTGGTGACCCCCGGGCTCAGGGCGCTCGGCATGCGATTGCACGTCGATGAACCACGGAGCACCCAACCCGGCCGGAGGCGTCGCTAGGCGGTCGGGCAGCGCCCCCCAGGTCTCCACGGCGCCGGTGGTGTCACCCCTGAAGCCCACACCGGCTGCCCGGTACCCGGGATTAGTGTGGGCGCCCACTACCGCGGCTCCCTCCCTCACTAGATCACAAGCCCAGCGTTCATCCCTTTTTCCCGCATACGGCGAACTGCCTGGACATAAGGGACGGCCGGACCTCCCGATCGGAAAAGAATGAGCCCGCCCCGGGGCGGAGCGGGCTACGACGCTCAGCCTATTCCTTGAGGCGAGGGTCGAGGGCGTCGCGCAGGGCATCCCCCACCATGTTGAAACTCAACACGGTCAAGAAAATGAAGGCTCCCGGGAACACCGTGTACCACCACGCCCGCCGCATGTGGCTCTGTCCCTCGTACAGGATGTTGCCCCAGCTGGCCTGGGGGGGCTGCACCCCGATGCCCAGGTAGCTGAGGGCCGTCTCTACCAGTATGGCGGTGGCCACCCCCAACGTGGCGGCAACGATGATGGGTGCCATGGAGTTGGGCAATATGTGCCGGAAGATGATGCGCCGGTCCGTGGTGCCCAGGGCCCGGGCGGCCTCGGTGAAGTCCTGGGCCCGCAGGGACAGAAACTGGCCCCGCACCAAGCGGGCCGTGCCCGGCCACGCGGTAAGGCCAATTACTGCCATGATGTTGAAGATGCTAGGACCGATGATGGCCACCACGGTCAGGATCAAAAAGAGCACCGGGAAGGAAATCACAATATCCGTAAGCCGCATGAGAGCGTTATCTACCCAGCCCCCGTAGTACCCGGCCAACGCTCCGATGGTTGTTCCGATGGTAACTGCGATACCCATGGATACGAACCCCACCGACAGGGAGATCCTGGCACCGTGGACCACCCGGCTGAATATGTCCCGTCCATACATGTCGGTACCGAACAGGTGGAGGCGGCTGGGAGGCTTAAAGCGGTTGAGGATGTTTTGCCGGTTGGGCGGATATGGAGCGATCTGCGGAGCCAAAGCGGCCACCAGGTACAGTACGAGCAGGATCGCCACGCCCACCATGGCCAGGCGGTGCCGCTTGAACCTCCGCCAGAAAATCCGACCCCAGCTTAGGTGCTCGGGCTCCGACCCTGGTGTTTTTGTCATGCTTGCACCTCCTGCCTTCAGTCGTAGCGGATGCGCGGGTCGACCACGGCATACAGGATGTCTGCCAGCAGGTTACCCACCACCACCAGCGTAGCGACCATCAGGTTGATGGCCATGATCACATTGTAGTCCCGGGTGAACACTGACTGCAGGGCCAGCCGCCCGATGCCGGGTATGGCAAAAAGGTTTTCCGTGATGAGCGCCCCGCTGAAAAAGCCCGGCAAAGAAAGCCCGAACATGGTGATGAGCGGGATCAAGGCATTCTTCAGTGCGTGCTTGTAGATGACCACCCGTTCCGCCACACCCTTGGACCGCGCCGTGCGCACGTAGTCTTGGCGGATGACCTCAAGCATGCTGGAGCGGGTGTAGCGCATGTAAGCGGCCAGGTTGCCCCCGTAGGCCAGCACCGTCACCGGCAGGATCAGGTGCTTGATGCGGTCACCGAGGATGAACCCCGATCCGTAGGTAGACAACCCGTGGGAGGGCAGCCACCGCAGTTGAACGGAGAACAACAGCATCAGCATGAGGCCGAACCAGAAGGCAGGCAGCGACACGCCGATAAGCGCCACCACCGTACTTACCTTGTCCAGGGCGCTGTACTGCCTGACCGCGCTCACGATGCCGATGGGGATGGCCAGCGCCAGTGCCACGGTGAACGAAACCAGCGTCAGCATCAGGGTGTTAGGCAGCCTCTCTGCGATCTTGGTGGTAACCAGCTGCCCATCGTTGAACGACCGTCCGAAGTCACCCCGGAGCATGCGGCCCATCCACATGACGTACTGGACGTGGATAGGCCGGTCCAAGCCCAGTGCTCGCTCGATGCGGGCGATGTCGGCCGGGCTGGCGTCCGGGCTGATCATGACCTGAGCAGGGCCGCCCGGTGCCAGGTGGACCACCAAGAAGGTGATCATGGTAATGCCCAGCAACAGCGGAACGGCCTGGAGCAGCCTTCTAGCCAGGTACTTGGTCACAAACCCGTTCCTCCCTCAACTAGGAGGGCACCCCGGCACCGGGGTGCCCTCCCATGCCTGCATGCAATCTAGGGTGTGAGAATGGGCCCCTTCTGGTATTTCTCCGGGATCCACCAGTGTTCGGCGTTCCACAGGATACCGGAAGAGTGCGCCGGGCTCCCCTTGAACGGGGCTTCCACGCGCGCGTTGATGCCCACCAGGGTGTTGGGATAGAACAGGAATACGTAAGGCTGCTCCTCAGCAAGGATGGCCTGCATCTCCTGGTACAGGGCCTTACGCTGGTTCAGGTCACCGACGACCCGGCCCTGCTCGAGGATCCGGTCCACTCGTTCGTTGAAGAAACTCACGAAGTTGAACCCGCCGCCCTTGCTGTGCCAGATGCTGAAGGCATCGGGATCGGCCCCCAGGGCCCAGCCCACGATGCAGACATCGAAGTTCTTGCCCAGCAACACGGCGTTAACAAAGGTTGACCACTCCACCAGTTGGACGTCAACCTTGATACCGACTTCCTCCAGGTTGCTCTGGATGACTACTGCCGCAGCTTCCCGCTGCTTGTTGCCGAGGTTGGTCTGCAGCACGAACTCGAAGCGCTTGCCGTCCTTCACCAGGATCCCGTCGGGACCGGGCTTCCAGCCGGCTTCCGCCAAGAGCTGCTTGGCCTTGGCTACATCGTATGGGAACTGCTTGACGTTGGGGTTGTAGTCCCAGCGCACCGGCGAGCCGTGGGTCCAGGCAGGCACCGCGTGGCCCTGGAAGATCTCGTTGACCATGGCCTCCTTGTTAATGGCGTGGGAGATGGCATGGCGCACGAGTTTGTCCTTAAACAGCGGGTTGGTCAGGTTGAAGCCCATGTAGGTGTAGCTAAAGGCCGGGAATTCGAAGGTTTGGACATGCTTCATGGCATCAAACCGGGCAAACTCCTCGGGAACCAGGGAGCCATGGTCGACCCGGCCCGCCTCCAGAGCCACCCCGATGGTGTTCATGTCCGGAATGATCTGCATGACCAGCTCGTCGACGTACGGCACCTTGCCCCAGTAGTTGAAGTTAGCAACCACGGCCACGTGCTCGCCGGACTTCCACTCTTTGAACTTGAACGGACCGGTACCTACGGGTTTACGGCTGAAAGCATGATCGCGCATGGCCACTCCCTGGTGATCCTTGAGAATGTGCCAGGGTATGATGCCCAGACTGACCGAGTTGAACAGGAACGGGGCAAAGGGTTCGGCCAGGCGGAACACCACGGTGTGGGCATCCGGTGTCTGGATGGCTTCCAGCTTGAGCCAGTTTTGGTATGCTTCGAGGGTCTTGGCTTTATGTTCCTCTTCGGAGATGGCCTTGTCGCTGAACTGCTTGTTGATAGCAGCGATCTCGGCAAGGTAAGCTTTGGCGCCAAGGAGCATGTTGAAGTTGGCTACCCGGGGCCCGGTATAAGTCGGGTGCAGGATGCTTTCGTAGGTGAACTTGACATCCTTGGAAGTGAACGGGATCCCGTCATGCCACTTGACATCGTCGCGGAGATAGAAGGTCCAGGTCAGCTCGTCAGGAGACGACTCCCACCTCTTGGCCAGCAAGGGCTTGAGATTTACGTCACCGTCCAAGGTAACTAGGCCCTCAAAGATGTAGCCCACGATGGTGCCGGTGGCAGTGTCCGCCGACAGGATGGGGTTGAGGAAGCTGGCATCACCTATGCTGGTAGTGAGCAGGATGCCCCCTCGCTCCGGTCCGGTAGGCGGCGGCGGAGCTGGCGGAGTGGGCGGAGCGGGCGGCGTGGGCGCAGGCTTTGCGCAACCCGCCACCAGTGAGAGGACCACGAGCAAGGCCAAACCCATGACCACACACGAATTTCGGAAAATGCGCACGGGGTTTTTCCCTCCTTCTACGTTTTCTGAACGACCGGAAACCACATGCTAAAGGACCAATGCTCCCCCCTTTCCGGTTATGGCCATACCAGATTGCATATTCGGCAAAACAGCGGACGAATCCTCCAGGCCTTATACTACTTTTGCACAATAGGGCAATCATGGCACTTACCGTGAAGGAATTGTATACCGGCTGTTCACATAGATGTTCCCAAATCTAGTACGTGCAGGTGTAATCTCCTGCAAACGCGCACCTTCATTGTAGCCGTCTTGCCTGCGGCCATGCTTTTGGCGGCCGGCGCATCCTGGGCAGCCCCACTGGCTAGTTGGAGAGTGAACCCGGGAGACACGCTCTGCAGCACCGGGGGAGCGTAGGCCTTTAGACGGCCAGGTTCCATGGGGTCCGGGCGGATTTGTCGACGCAGTACTGCGGCCAAACCCCGGGCTCCAGAAACGCGAACCTGATCCGGGCGGGTCAGGATCTGGTCCTGCCCAACCAGGTGCCGGTAACCGTCCCCCCGCCGGCCCAGTTCCCGGCCGAGAATGTGATTCTGCTCATTGGGGACGGCATGGGTGTGGGGTCATAACTTACGGGCCGTCAGGACGGCTGCACGAGGAAGAGGTCCCATTGGTCGGGCTTGTGCTACCCACTCGCCCAACTACCACATGGCTGACTCGGCTGCGGCCGGCACTGCGCTTTCCACCGGGCACAAGACCGACAATGGTACGGTAGGCATCAGACGCGATGGCACGCCTCTCAAAACTCTGACCGAAGCAGCCATGGCAGCCGGGAAGGCCGCTGGCATCATCTCGTCCAACACGGTGTAGGATGCCACTCCCGCCGCCTTTGTGGCTCACGTGGGCAGCCGGGCCAGTTCTGAAGAAATCGCCACCCAAATGTTTGAAGCCGGACTGGACGTGCTTTTACGGGGAGGACGCGATGGATTCTTGCCTGCCACAGTCCCGGGCGGGAGACGCACCGACGGCGATATCATCGCCAGGAGGGACAACGCCGGTGTGATCTACCGGGACATCTGCCCCACCCAGGGGCCTACCGCCAACCCGGTGCTGCTCTACGCCTACGGCCCGGGAGCGTCGGTCTTCGGCGGGGTCCTGGACAATACCGAAGTGGCCCGTCTCATCGCCAGTCTCCACGGAGTCACTCTTGATCCCTAATCGCCAGTTTACCCTCACCGTGGAAGCCACTCGCGGGGTCAGGGTACGCGTAGGAAGTCGGGTGGAGCCCGGCACGGTGACCGGGTGGGATCAAAATGGCCGGCCGATCATCTGTCCGGTACAGGCCAAGGTAATGGCAGTGGGGTTCGACCCGGAAAACCACGCGCTTGTCATCGCGCTGGAGGAGGCAGAACCGGGGGGCTAGCGAGTGCAGGCAGAGAGGGCGGCACATCCCGCCCTCTCTTGGTTGCCAGCGATTAACTGGGTTCGTGTCCCTCAGTAGCGAGCCTGACCAGCCCGGCGGCGGCCTGTTCGTCGGTAATCAGGACGTCGAGGTGCCCTCCTTTGATGCAGGCAAAGAGGGCACGCGCCTTGGCTTCGCCCCCGGCCACCGCCAACACCAGGCCGCACCGGTGCAGCTGCTCCAGCTCTACCGCCACTACGTGGTCCCGGTCCCAGGCGATCTCGCGGCCCTGTTCGTCCAACAACCGGCCGCAAATGTCGGCCACCGGGTGGCGCCCGGTTCCTTCCATCACCTTCTTGACCCGGCTCTGGTACTCAGGGTCGCGGGCCTGGAAGATCGAGCCCACTCCCACCAGCGCCAGGCTGAGGCGGTCCCAGCGCGCCACCGTGGGCGCGACGTGCCGTTCCTGGAAAAGCCCGTCCCGGGTGGCTCTATCGGACACGGTGGCCGGAGCGTACAGGTAAAGGCAGGTGCCGCCCAGTTTCTCGGCGGCCAGCCGGGCCAGTTCATTGACCTGGAAAGCGGCGTCATTGTGTCCCATGCCCCCGGTGAGAGGTATGGCCTCGATGCCCGGCCGGAACCCGGCCAGGGCGTTGACCGTGGCATACACCGTGGCTCCCCGGCCCACTCCCAGCACCTCTCCATCCCGGAGGTGGGAGAGCAGGTAATCAGCTGCAGCCCGGGCAATGCGCCTGATGTTGACCTGGTGGTCGGACAGGGACGAAGGGATCACCACCACGTCCCTCAGGCGAAAGCGAGCCTTGATCTTGCTGGTGATCTCCTCGGCCCGGCTTAGTGGGTGGCTGATGCTGATCTTCACGATGCCTTCGTTGTGCGCGCGCGTAAGCAGTCGCGATACGACTGGCCGGGACATGCCCAAGCGATTGGCGATGTCTTGCTGGGTCAGTTGCAGCTCATAGTACATTTCGGCGACTCTGACCAGGAGGGCTAGATCGTCGTCACCGCCCAGCTTTCTGGACCGGGATGGCCTCGGTTCGCTCACTGCACCCATCCTCTCGCTACAAGATATCGAGCTCGGCCAGCTTGGCCCGGCCCGGGACGCCTTCTCTGTTCCAGCCCGCCATAGCGTAGTATAGCCGGCAAGCTTCCGTGAAAGCCTCGCGGTCCAAGCCCCGGCCTGTGGCGGGCCCGCGGGTATGACCAGTGAAGAACCGCCCGGGCAGGACATCATCCGCGGCAGTGAACCCGTGAAGGCAGTTGAAGTCACGGGTCAGGTTTATGGCCCGCTCTCCCACCTTCAAGAGCTCCCACAGGCTGGCGTCCCAGCCGGTGGCGGCCTGGACCAGTTCCAAGGTCTGCTGGATGTTCCACGGGACAAACCGGCAAAGCACTGCGCAGTCTTGGAAGTGCTTCCACTGGAGCACGTAATACAGCATCCGGACCTTGGCCGGTCCCAGGTCATAGATGGGCACCGGCTCGATGATGCCCAGGGGCGCCAGCGCCTGTAGCGCCGCGGATAGCTTGTCATACCCGGTATCATGGAAATTGTGACCGTGGTCGGCGCCGGTGGGCGACACCGCGTAGCCGACTCCCAGTCCCGGTTTGACCCTCGGCTCATGCATGGGGATTTCCTGACCCTTGACGTGCATGGCCAAGCCCAATGCTTCCTCCCCCAGCTCCTGGGCGGCCCGGTAGCTGCCCTGGGCCAGGAGCTTTCCTATGCCCTTCCTGGCGGCGATGAGTTCCAGGACCTCCACTACCGCCGGTCCGTTCCCAAAACGCAAGTCCAGACCAGTATGGTCCGTAGTGAGTATCCCTCGCTCGAAGCATTCCATGGCAAACGCCACGGTCACACCGGCCGAGATGGTATCCAGGCCCAGTGCAGCACATACCTCGTTGGCCTTGCAGACCCACGCTGCATCCTCTACCCCGCACATAGACCCCAAGGCAGCGATGCTCTCGTATTCGGGTCCCCCGTAGGCCGGGTCGATGGGAGGCTCCTCCCCGCCCACCACGCGCTTGCAGGCGATGGGACAGGCAAAGCATGTCCCCCGCCCGATCATCAGGCCCCGGTCACGAATGGCCGTGCCAGAGATGCTGGATGCATGCTCGAAAGTGCCCTCGCGGAAGTTCAGCGTGGGCAGTCCCCCGGCTCCATTGAGGATTTCCACCCCGCCAGAAGTCCCCAGCTCCCGTAGCCGGGAAGCGGGTAAAACTCCCTGCAGATCAAAAACGTTTTTCAACATCCAGTCGTTGATTTCCTTTAGCCTGGCGCCATCGGCCACCACCGGCGGCGCGTCACCCCGCACGACCACGGCCCGCAGCCGCTTGGAACCCATGACCGCGCCCATGCCGGTGCGCCCGGCAAAATGCTTCAGGTCGTGCACCACGCAGGCATACGGCACTAGCTGTTCGCCAGCTGGCCCGCACTGGGCCACCCGGGCCTCTCTGCCGTGGGCTTCCTTCAGCCGGAGCTGTACTTCACCGGTGGATTTTCCCCAAAGCTCCGATGCGTCCTTAATCTCAACGGCGTCCCGGGTTACGTAAAGATACACCGGGCGAGATGACTGGCCCTCGATGATTATGGCATCATAGCCCGCCGCCTTGAGGGCAGCACCGAAGAAGCCACCGGCTTCCGAGTCCCCGTAAGCACCGGTAAGTGGCGACTTGGCCCCGATACTATGCCGGCCGCTCCCGGCTACGGGCAGGCCGGTCAGGACACCTGCGGCAAATACCAGCTTGTTACCAGGGCCTAAGGGCTCAGTGCCCGGGGTGAGTTCCTTCCTGAGGACGTGGCCAATGAGGGCCCGCCCGCCCATGAATCTCCGGAAGAAGGTCTCGCCCGGGTTTTCCAGTCGATAACCACCGCCAGCCAGGTCGACACGTAGGATCCGGTCACAAAATCCGCCTGCCATCACTCCACCCCTCCAAAATGGCCTGTGTCTTGAGCCCGGTCCACCAGTGCCGACAGGGATACTATGGTCGCCGGGGCGGCACCCACGGCCAGCTCTACCAGTGCTCCCGGGCCAAATTCGCTTCTGAGCATGATCAACTCCATGAGGAGCGGCAAGTTTATCCCGGCCACCGCCTGTACCCCGCACTTTTGGCAAAGCAACACGGCCGTGTTGGCGGGGGTGCCGCCCAGCATGTCCACGAGCAACAGGGTGTCTTCCCGCGGGTCCGGCCCCAGGTGCCGTTCTACCAGGTCTGCATAGGCCTCGGGGGTAGACTCCGGGTCCAACCCCAGGGCATGCACGTCTTGCTGTTTTCCAACGATCATGGTAGCGGCCCCCAGCATACCCAGGGCAAAGGGTCCATGTCCCATTACTAGCAAACGTACGATTCTCCTTCTCCCCCTTTCAATGCATCGGGCGGCGCCCCCCGGCGCCGCCCGATGCTGGGTCTTGCAGGTCGTCAGGCCTTCCCGGCGGCTCCCAGGGTCCGGATGCGGTCCCTGATGACGGGCTCGGCCGCGGCGTTGGCCTGTCCCCAAATGGTGGCGGCAAACAACCGCTCCAGGTCCTGGGTTTCCATGATCTCCCTAACCTTGTTCCTGATGGGTACCTGTAGGTCGGTGAAGATGTTGACCTTGGCTATACCCAGGGGCGGGGTCCTCTCCAGGCCCGGTGTACCCGACCCGCCGTGGAGCACCAGGGGGATGCTCACCCGCCGGGCGATCTCCGCCAGAAGGCCCAGTTCCAGCCGGGGTTCGTATTTATAGGCTCCATGGGCTGTACCCACGCTCACCGCCAGGGCATCCACGCCGGTCAACTCCACAAACTGCGCAGCCTCTGCCGGATCGGTCAGGGCGGCCCGGCGCTCTTCTTCGGTGGGCTCCACCGACGCCTGCCCCACCTTCCCCAGCTCTGCCTCAACGCCCACGCCCATAGCATGAGCTACTTCCACTACCCGCCGGGTCAGGGCAACGTTCTTCTCGAAATCGTGCTCTGAAGCATCGATCATCACCGAGCTGAAACCGGCGCGCAGGCACCTGACGATCAGGTCGAAACTCTTGCCGTGGTCCAGGTGCAGGGCCACCGGGACCCGGGCGGTGCGGGCAGCGGTCTCGGCTATAGCCACCAGGTAATGCTCGCCCTGGGCTCTTACCGTGTACTCGTGTGACTCCAGAAGGCACGGAGCGTTTTCGTCTTCGCAGACCTTGACGATGGCCTTGATGCTCTGCAGATCGATGGCGGCGAAGGCCGGCACGGCATAGCCGCCTTTCCTCGCTGTCCGGAGCATCTCCATGGTGTCGTGTAGCAGCGGGATAACCTCCCCCGGCTCAGAAGGTCACCGTGACCCGGTAGGTATCGGGCCTGACGGACAGCTCGAAGGCCTCCGTGATCTGGTCCAGCGGGAACTGGGCTTCCAACAGGGGCTTTACCGAGATCAGGCCGTGACTCAGGATACGCGCGGCCTTCTGAAAGTCCGACCGGTGCTTGCTGGTGGTACCGGTGATGACCAGGGCCTCCCGGTGCACCCGGTTGGGGTCCAGCTCGATGGGCACCGCCGGGTGCGCCGAAGCAAACAGCATGAGCTTGCCCGACTTGCTCAGCATGGCCATGGCTTGTTCGTTGGCTTTCTGCAGTCCGATGCTGACCACCACCACGTCCGCTCCCCGGCCCCCGGTCAGTTCCTTGACAGCCGCCACCGGATCGGTGGACCCGGCGTTGATGACCTCGTGGGCGCCGGCCGCCCGGGCCTTCTCGCAACGGGCCTCGTCGATCTCAGAAACGATGACCCGGGCCCCCAGGAGCTTTTGGACAAACACGTTTATCAGGCCCATAGTGCCGGCGCCGATCACCACCACGTCGTCGGCCAGCCGGGTAGCTACCTTCATGGCCGCGCTTACCGCGCAGGCCAAGGGTTCGGTGAGGCTAGCTTCGGCAAAGGGGAGGCTCGAGGCTACTTGGATCACCTCGCGGTGCTCCACCAGCAGGTACTCAGCAAGACCCAGCGGCCCGGTTATCTTTGGGTGGCGCATGACTTTGTACGCTTCCGGGCAGCGGGCGTCCTCACCCCGCAGGCAGTAGTAACAGTAGCCACAAGCCCGGGGTGACAGGACCACGTGGTCACCGATGGCGATATCCGTACGGGTGCCGGGCCCTTTCTCCACCACTACGCCCGAGAGTTCGTGACCGCCACTGAACGGCAGCTGTGCGTGCTGTATACCAAGGTAGGAGCGCTGTTCCCACGTACAGAGGCTGCAGGCTTTGACCTGTACCAGGATCTCTCCTGTTCTGGGAACCGGGCGGTCGATCTCCCATATCTCTATCTTGCGGGTGGCCACCTGGACGGCAGCCCTCATCTTCGCCATAGGTTGTGACCTCCTACTCAGTGGTAGCCGTGTACAACTAGAAGATCTTCAGATAGCTTCCGACGATGCCGATGACCGCCAGGTAGCCGATGACCTTGGTAGGGGAGCGCTTCTCCAGGAGCTTCCAGGTCACCAGCACCAGTACCAGCGGCAGGAGCGAAGGCATGATGCGATCGAGGATGGGCTGGATTTCCACGGCGGTCCGGCCGATGTTGAACTTCAGTACGAACTTGAGGGCTACATGGCGGGCGGACAGGGCGCCGATGACCATCATGCCCACGATGCCGGCGGACTCGGTGAGGCGCTGCAGGAGGCCGGACCCGGCAAGCACGTTTTCGAACATGCCAAGACCGAACTTGTAGCCGTACATGAACATGTAGTAGCCGCCGAACCAGTTGACCAGAAACTGCAGGGCAATGAAGATGATGGGACCGAGTACGTTTCCTTCAGCGGCCAGGGAAATACCGATGGACGCGAAGATCACCGTGAACAGGCCCTGGTAGATGGCATCGCCCACACCAGCCAGCGGTCC
Source organism: Bacillota bacterium (assembly GCA_040756655.1). Lineage (GTDB taxonomy): Bacteria > Bacillota > Sulfobacillia > UBA8153 > UBA8153 > JBFLYN01. The sequence goes on along the minus strand of JBFLYN010000053.1, from coordinate 2,591 downwards.
CATGAGGGAGGTCTTGACACCGTTGATGGCGGCATCGTCGATCTCAGCACCGTTGGCGCGGCTCTCTTCCATGCTGGCCACCAACCCGTGAATGACGGAGCCTACGGCGGGCTGGGTGTTGAAGAACACCAAGTGGCGTTTGAGCGCCAGGATCTTCTCCTCTACATTGGTGTAGAGGCGGTTTATGATGGGAATCATGGTGTGGCAAAAACCGAGGCCCTGGAGCCGCTCATAGCTGTAGCAGCCGTGGGAGAAGAAATACCAGAGTAGGTAGGCCCGGTTCAGGTCACCCTGGGTGAGCTTCTTCTTCTCGGACATGCGCTATCTTCCTCCTCTCTCTGCCTTATGCGAAGGTCGAGCTGGTGTTAGTGGGCTTTTGGGATGTGTACCGGTCGTGCATGAGCGCGATGATGACTCCTAGCGCGGCGATGGCGATGATATCAAGTTTGAGGTACACAAACATTATGAAGCCGGCAAAGAAGAACGGCAACACGCTCTTCCTGCCCATGGCCTTTAGAAGCATGCCGAAACCGATGGCTGGGAGCATGCCGCCCACCGTGCGCATGGCCGCCATGAACTGCTGGGGCATAGCGGCCACCGCGCTCTGCACGACGTCGGCGCCGTAATAGACTGCCAAGAACACCGGCAGGCCCACGCGGAACATGTTCAGGATCTGGGCGGGCCAGATGTTCATGAGTGCCACGCCCCGGGTGTTGCCCTGGCCGGCGAATTTGTCGGCCAGCTGGACCCAGGCCGAGTTTACCGTCATCCAGATGGGGAAAGTGGAAGCCGAAAGGAGTCCAGCAGGAACGGCTACCGCCAGTCCCACTTCATAGCCCTGGCCCGATAGGATGGCCACGGCGGTACCCACCACGCCGGCCACGTTAATGTCGGCCGGGGTGGCACCACCGGCGGAGATGAAGCCCAGGTAAATCAAGTTGATGGTAGCCCCTACTTGCAGGCCAGTCTGCCAGTCTCCCAGGATGATACCGGTGACCAGGCCGCCGATCATGGGGCGGATGAAGGTGGAAAACCCGATGCCGAAAGCAAAAGTGCTGCCGGCAAACCACGCCCACGCACCGATGAGCAGAGCTTGTACGAACACTCAGGGCACCTCCTCTAGCTTTTATTGCAGGTGGACACCTCAGTCGCCTCCCGGCTTGCGCGCGTAGCCGGGGAGGACCTCGCTTAGCGATTTCTTCTCGCTGGCCGGGACTATCTGGAACATCACGTTCACGTTCAGTCTGGCCAGTTCCTGGAAGGCTTCCACATCCCCGGGCGTGGCGTGGATGTTGCGGTAGATGGGTTGGCTCCCCGGCCGACCCCCCATCCCGCCCACGTTGAGCAGGGGTATGTCCACTCCCGCTTTGACCAGTTCCAGCACATCGTGGGGATTTTTGGCCAGGATCAGGATACGGTGGTTGTCAAAGGCGCCTTCCCGGTACAGTTCAGCAGTGCGTTTCAGTGTCAGGGCCGAAACCGGCATCCCGGGTGGAGCCGCCACTTTCAGGACGGTCAGCATCATCTTGTCTGCAGCGACCTGGTCATTGGCAATAACAATGTGGTTGCACTTGCATTCCCGCGACCAGGCTGTGACCACCTGGCCATGGATCAACCGGTCATCGATGCGGACCCAGACTATGGCCAGTGCACTCACCTCCTTTCCACAATGCACATCTGTTCCTACAAGTGTTCATATTCGACGCTAAGGCCGGTTCTCCTGCTGGCAGCTTTGGCATTTCCACGGTCACGCCACACGGAGAAAAGGGGGTTGCGCCGGGGCCTGGTTGACGGTGGGGCAGCCATCGGCATTGGAACAATAGTCTTTGACCTGCACTTTTATGGAAACGGATCCTAGCTGTTGGCATGCCCCTGGTGCAGTAGCGGGGACGCTGGCATAGTGTGGAGTTGCACTAATGTTACGAGCAGATGTGACGCGGCAGTATGCTCCATTCGTTACTGGTTGCAGGACCCGGCCCGCCCGCTCTGGGCTTTACAGGCGTGCTGGACCCTCATGCATGGGTGGCACCACAGGGCATGAAGAGCGGGAGGGGCTGACTACCTCTGAACGTGAAAAACTACAACGCTTACGCCGGGAGAACCGGGTCTTGCGGGAGGAGCGCGAGATCCTAAAAAAAGCCGCTTTCTTCGCCCAGGAGACCACCAGAACCCGAACCGCGGGAACACGTCACCTCACCGGTGGCTCCAGCCCGCCGGTCTGCCCGGGCCGCAGCTAAGGCCCGCCGCCAACGGCTGGAGGACGGAACGCCGGTGCACAGTTTCCAGACGCTGTTGAAGGACCTGGCCACGCTGGCCCGCAATCGGGTGGAACCCCAGTTACCGGGAGTGCCGGCCTTTGACATGCTCACCCGGCCCACCCCTTTACAAAAACGAGCCTTGGCGTTGCTCGGCATCAACCCGGGTAGCGGGGCTGTACCCAGTACCAAATAGGTCCCGTATACCCTAATCCGAAGTTCCGAACCAGAAAACCCCATATTGAGGCATTTGCCCTGGTAGAAGGGATAACGTCACCGGAGGCACTGGGAAATGTACCCATGTATGTTAAGTGTTAGGTCTTGCCTGGGCCGCCA
>JBFLYN010000052.1:0-16687 GCA_040756655.1 Bacillota bacterium | reverse complement strand
ATTGGGCGCGGTATGTCCAAGACCCATCCTGGTCAGAGATGAAGCGGCAACTGGCCTACAAAACAACCTGGTACGGCAGCAAGCTGGTGGAAGCGGATGGCTGGTTTGCCAGTAGCAAGACCTGCCATGTGAGCGGACACAGGATGGATGAAATGCCGCTCTCGGTTGGCCAGTGGATATGTCCAGTCTAGAGACATTGGTCCACAAAAGGAGAACGGTGGTCGCCACAAAGCACGGGAAAACACCGGGGCGCTAAAGGGCTTACGCCGCCACCAGCCAGGCCCAAGCTCAAACGTGGGAATCGTGGTGGATAGATATGGAAACAAGGCTGGTCTATGGCGCGAAAATGTAGTATACTTAAGTTAGCAGGTGTGTAGAGTGGTGAACCAGGTGACTGCCGGGGTCAAGACGGTAACGGAAAACCGCCGCGCCCGCTACGAGTACTTCATCGAAGACGTGATCGAAGCGGGCATTGCCTTGATGGGGACGGAAGTAAAATCCATCAGGCAGGGGAGAGCCAACCTTGCCGACGCCTACGCATCCATTGAAGGCGGCGAGGTGATCCTATATAATATGCACATCAGTCCCTATGACCCGGCCAGCCAGTTCAACCACGACCCGTTGAGGCCGCGCAAACTGTTGCTGCATCGCCAGGAAATAGCTAAGATATCTGGACGAGTTGTGGAGCGTGGTTACACGCTTGTGCCTCTAAAGCTCTATTTCCGGCGCGGGCTGGCCAAGGTGGAGCTGGCAGTGGCCAAAGGCAAGAGGCTCTACGACAAGCGCGAAGCCATCGCCAAGCGCGACCGTGAGCGGGAGATCGACCGCGGCATGAGTGAACGGCGACGCAGTTACTGAATAATATAGTATCCTCCTTGACAATTGAAGATTGGGGGCGAATAAGGTTCGACGGGGGTAGCATGGGCGTTAGTAGCAGGTCGAGCTTCCGCTGCTCGATAATCCGCGGAACAAGATAACTGCCAAGAACAACTACGCACTAGCAGCAGCTTAATGCTGCTACGTCCTGCCGGTCCCTTCCTGCGGGACGGGAACAGGGCGTCACTAATGCAGGATACCGCGCCGCAACGCCCGGAAGCGGCAGGCGGGAAATGCACGGGCTAGCGAGGTCTTGGCCCTGCCCCTTGGGGTCACGATCGCGCGAATAAGCAAACAGGGGCTAAGCCTGTAGAAGCTGCCGCTGGTGTGCCTTCGGACGAGGGTGCAATTCCCTCCGCCTCCACCAATCATATGCCCGGCGTGTCCGGGCGTTTGCTTGACACCGGTACCCTGGGTTGGTAACATTAGGCTAACGAAATTTATCAGCGGGGAGGGAGAGTGTGGAGTCGGTAGTCTTCGACGAATACGTGGTGGACATCGAAAGGTTGCTCAGGGTAGTGGCCTTCATCGTCAAAAAGCGCGGGCGAGATATATTGACGAATTTTGATATTACGCCTCCCCAGTTCAACGCATTGGTTCACCTGCAAGAAAGCGGCGATATTACCATGGGCGAACTCTGCCAGAAGATGTACCTGGCCTGCAGCACCGCCACTGATCTTATCGATAGGATGGAACGGAACGGCCTCATCGTAAGGCAACGAGATACTGCCGATCGCCGGGTCATACGCCTTCGCATCACTGATGAAGGAGCCGGCGTTATCCAGCAGGTTATGCAGGCGCGACGCCGGTACCTGCGGGCTATTCTGGAGAAGATGGCCGACGAAGACAAGCAGAAACTCATTAGTGCTCTAGGTCAGATCCATGCCTTGATGACGGCTGAGGCAGTACAATAGCCTAAGCCTGGCCTGTATTCCATGGTGGTCCCTTGAGGGGCCCGTATTTTTTCTCTACACTGGTGCGGGGCGGTGCAATCATGATGGAGGTTTTCTTTGGGTATTTCATAATTTTTGCAGCACGCGTGGCAGACGTGACTTTGGGAACACTCAGAGTGTTGATGGTTGTGAGGGGACGTCGCTTCCAGGCGGCTGCCATTGGATTTTTCGAGGTGACCATATTCCTGGGCGCCCTGTCCATGGTAGTGCGTGACCTGGACAATCCCGTCAAGGTGCTGGCCTATGCCTTGGGATTTGCCACCGGCAACATCTTGGGCAGCATTATTGAGGAGAGACTGGCTCTGGGGTACATGACCACGCAGATCATATGCAGGCGACACGATGTCAACCTGGACGAGATCTTGCGGGGGCAGGGTTTTGGAGTTACCGTGCTTCAAGGACAAGGTCGTGAAGGTCCAAGGAAGATACTTCTGGTCACCGTTGAGCGCAAGGCCCTGGCGAAATTACACCGCTGCATCGAAGAACATGACCCAGGAGCGTTCTTCACCGTCCTGGAGACTCGCAACATTCACGGGGGAGTGTTCCAGTCACGCAAAGGAAAATGAACCCGAGGAGGGCGCGCCGTGAGACTGGGTAACCGTGGCCCGGCCGAGAACCGGCCGGTCAGACTGACCAGGGGGTTCACTAAGTTTGCAGAAGGCTCGGTGCTCATGGAAATGGGTGATACACGGGTGATCTGCACCGTATCGGTGGAAGACCGGGTCCCGCCGTTTTTGAAAGGAGCAGGGCACGGTTGGGTAACAGCCGAGTATTCGATGCTGCCCGGGTCCACCCCCACGCGTACCGTCCGGGAGTCTGCCCGGGGCCGCCTAGGGGGCAGGACCATGGAGATCCAGCGTCTTATAGGCAGGAGCCTAAGGTCAGTGGTGGATCTACACGCCCTGGGTGAGCGTACCCTGTGGGTGGACTGCGACGTCATCCAGGCAGATGGCGGCACCAGGACAGCGTCGATAACCGGGGCCTTCGTTGCCCTGGTCGACGCCCTTCATCGGATCCGTGGAGACTCCAGGGGTGTTCTGCCGCTCACCGACTTCCTGGCTGCGGTAAGTGTGGGGATGGTCGGCGACTGGGCGCTCTTGGATCTTGATTACCAGGAAGATTCCATGGCTCGGGTCGACATGAACGTAGTGATGACCGGACGCGGGCAATTAGTGGAGATACAGGGAACCGGTGAGGGGGCCCCGTTTTCCCCAATGGAAATGGAAAAGCTTCTGGGCCTGGCCCGCACCGGCGTGGAGCGGCTGTTGGAAGCGCAGCGGGCAGCCCTGGGCGAGCTGGCAGCGGAGGTGGGGTTACATGTCCCGGACGCACGCAAAAGCCCTGTTAGTGGCCACCGGGAACCCGGGTAAGCTCAGGGAAATCCGGGCACTGCTGCCTGAATACGCCGGGCAGATCGTGGGACTGGACGCTTTCCCAGACCTTGTACTTCCTCCGGAAACCGGCCATAGTTTTGCTGAGAACGCAGCCACCAAGGTCACGGCGGCGGCCGAGGCCACAGGCCTGGCGGTAGTTGCTGATGACTCGGGTCTAGAAGTCGATGCCCTCGGAGGACGGCCGGGAGTGCGCTCAGCGCGGTTTGCCGGGGAGCATGCTGATGATGAAGCCAACAACCGGCTGCTCTTGGACCTTTTGAAAGACGTGCCCGATTGCCGGCGCACGGCAAGGTTTATTTGTGCCATTGCCTGGGGGCTGCCGGGACAAGAGCCCGAGGTGACCGTGGCTCGATGCCGGGGCCTGGTACTGCGGGCCCCCCGGGGGTTCAACGGTTTCGGCTATGATCCCCTGTTCTACTACCCACCGGCCGGCAGGACATTTGCCCAACTTGCGCCGGAAGAGAAAAACGCCGTTAGCCACCGCGCCCGGGCGCTGGGCCAGGCCCGGTCGGGGCTTCTGGACATGCTGGGGAGGATGGCCGACGGGAGGGTATAGGTAGTTGCGCATCGGGGTGGTCAGCGATAGTCACGGGGACCTCAAGGCCCTGCACATCGCCATGATGCAGCTGGGATGCTTTGACATATTGCTGCACGCTGGAGACTTCCACCAGGATGCTGCCTGGGCCAAGGTCCAGACCAATGCCCGGGTCATCGCTGTGCCGGGTAACTGTGACCAGGTGTCGTTGGCTCCCCAGGAGCGCCGGGTGATGGTGGCAGGCAAGAAACTGTGGTTACTCCACGGCCACCGGTATGGCATAAAGTCGGGTTTTGGCCGCCTGATCCAGGAGGCTCACCGTCGCCGGGTCGACTTGGTGGTTTTCGGCCACACGCATCACCCGGTGGTGTTCTATGACCGTGGTGTCTGCTTCGTCAACCCGGGGAGCGTCCATGACGGCCGCGGGACGCGTGAAGCTTACGGCATCATCGAACTGCACGGCAGTCACCTGGAGGCCTACACTTGCGACCTCGTTGACTAGTGATGGACCTTGCCATATAATCTAAGAGAAATACGGGGTGTAGCGCAGCTTGGTAGCGCGCATGGTTTGGGACCATGAGGCCCCGGGTTCAAATCCCGGCGCCCCGACCATTTGACCTTGTATATTGCGTCGTGGTATACTACGTACGCTTGATCGAGCGGGTGTAGCTCAATGGCAGAGCACCAGCCTTCCAAGCTGGCTACGTGGGTTCGATTCCCATCACCCGCTCCACTGGTACTACCGGGCCCGGGATCTCCAAGTGCCGACCGTGGCCAGGTTGATCTCGGCGTCTTTTTGAAGTAAAATGGTAGCGTAACGTGGGTTTGTGGGCGCCTGTAGCTCAGAGGATAGAGCACCTGCCTTCTAAGCAGGGAGTCGCAGGTTCGATCCCTGCCAGGCGCACCAGAGCATTTGAACGCACATCGTGGTGGATGTAGCTCAGTGGTTAGAGCACCAGGTTGTGGCCCTGGGGGTCGGGGGTTCAAATCCCCTCATTCACCCCATTTTTTCATTCCGGGCGCCCGTAGCTCAGCCCGGACAGAGCGGCAGACTTCGGATCTGAAGGCCGCAGGTTCAAATCCTGCCGGGCGCGCCAGGTTTCCTTGGGGCGTCGCCAAGCGGTAAGGCATCAGCCTTTGGAGCTGACAGACGTAGGTTCGAATCCTACCGCCCCAGCCAGCGTTTTTGGGCCATTAGCTCAGTGGTAGAGCACCCGCCTTTTAAGCGGGGTGTCGATGGTTCGAGCCCATCATGGCCCACCACCGGTTTGTGCGAGGGTGTCGGAATTGGCAGACGAGCTGGACTTAGGATCCAGTGCTGTAAGAAGCGTAGGGGTTCAAGTCCCCTCCCTCGCACCATGCGGAAGTAGCTCAGCGGTAGAGCATCGCCTTGCCAAGGCGAGGGCCGCGGGTTCAAATCCCGTCTTCCGCTCCATACGTAATTGCTGCTGCGGCGCGCTGCCGCTTTTTTTACATTGTGGGGCATGAAGAGAATGTGATATAATATATGGGTCTGAGCAGGCAAAGGTACGTTGTGCAGGGGGAATTTGTTAGATGAAGGTCAGCGTTGAGAGGCTTCCCAACAGCCAGGCCGCCCTGGACGTCGAGGTTGAACACGAAACTGTCGAAGATGCCATCCAGAAGGCCTACATCAATCTGGTTAAGAACGTGAACATCCCGGGCTTTCGCCGGGGCAAGGCCCCGCGGAAGATCCTTGAACGGTACGTAGGCAAGCAGCGATTGTACGACGAGGCCCTGGAAGAACTAGTGCCCGAAACCTATTCCCGGGCAGTCAAAGAAGCGGGACTTGAACCTGTGGACCGGCCCGATGTGGACATACTCCAGTTTGGCGAGGGACAGAATCTCCGGTACAAAGCCACGGTCACCATCAAGCCCGAGGTGAAGTTGAAGGACTACCGGAGCATTGCCGTAGCTTTGGAACCGGTGGTAGTGGATCAAGAGAAGGTCCAGCGGGTGGTTGACGCCCTACTGGAGGCCAGGGCAGTCCTGGAATCGGCCGCCGAGGACGCGGTACTAGAGAAGGGGATGTTCGCCAGCCTGGAGGTGGTCAGCCTGGGCGAGCGGAAAGTCCCCAGCCTAGACCAGGAAAACTACCTGATAGAGTTGGGCAAAGAGCAAGTGCTTCCGGGAGTGGACACCCAGCTGGAGGGAGCCCGGGCCGGTGAAGAGCGCACCATCACCGCCTGCCTGCCAGAGGACATGCCCGATGATGATCTCAAAGGCGCTGAGGTCCAGCTCAAGATTACCGTAAAGAACCTCAAAACCAAGCAACTCCCCGAGCTCAACGATGAGTTCGTTAAAAGCCTGGGTGGCAAGAGCGAGACAGTGCAGGAATTACTCGAAGAAATCAAGAATAACCTGCAGCGCTCGGGCGAAGAACAGGCTCGCCGGGCACAGATCGAAGAAGTGAACGGTCTTTTGCTGGCCCAGGCTGAAGTTGACATACCCAACGTTATGGTCGAGAATAAAATTGACGGTATGGTGCGAGAATTTCAAGACACCCTGGCCAACCGCGGCCTTGACTTGGAACGGTACCTGGCGGCATCGGGCCGGAGCCTAGACGAGCTGCGTAGCTCCATGAGTGAACGCGCCCGGCGGGCCGTGAAACTCGAACTCACCCTCGAGGCCGTAGCCGAAGCAGAACAGATAAGGGCCACGCCCCAGGACATAGATGACCTGCTGGTAGATTTGGCCAAGCGTTACCGGCAGACTCCCGACGCCCTCCGGGCGCTATTTGTCCAGCGGCAGGGCGGAATGGAGCACCTAGAAGCTGGTGTGATCACGGATAAGACAGTGGACTTTCTGAGCAAGCTGGCCAGTGCCAACGCCCAGAAGGGCCAAGTCCAAACGCAAGAGCAAGAGAAAGAAGAGGAGGTCACCAGTTGAGCAAGTTGGTGAACTACCGTGAGGTTCCACTGGTTATAGAGCAGACCAACCGGGGAGAGCGTGCCTACGATATCTACTCCCGGCTGCTAAAAGAGCGGATTGTCTTCATCGGATCGGATATAGATGATTTCGTCGCCAACGTTGTGGTAGCCCAGCTCCTGTTCCTTCAAGCCGAGGACCCGGAGAAGGACGTCTCCATTTACATTAACTCTCGGGGTGGGCACATCTCGGCTGGCCTGGCTATCTATGACACCATGCAGCACATCAAGCCTGATGTATCCACCACGTGCGTGGGGCTGGCGGCCAGCATGGCCGCAGTCCTCTTGGCCGGTGGCACCAAGGGTAAGCGGTATATCCTGCCCAACGCCAAGGCCATGATCCACCAGCCCTGGGGTGGAGTCCAGGGTCAGGCCACGGACATACAGATCCACGCCAATGAGATCTTGCGCACCCGGGAACTGCTCAACCAGATACTGGCCAAGCATACCGGCCAGACGCTTGATGTCATCAAGAGGGATACCGAGCGAGACTTTTACATGTGGGCCGAAGACGCCAAGAAATACGGCCTTGTGGACGAAGTGCTGACCAAGCCCCTGGCTGGCAAACGGTAGGTCTGGGCATAAACTATTGGGGAGGTCCCTTCTCAGAAAGGGGTGAATCAGGGTGTTCAAGTTTACTGATGACAAGGGCCAGCTCAAGTGCTCGTTCTGCGGTAAGTTCCAAGACCAAGTCAAGCGACTGGTGGCCGGTCCTGGCGTCTATATCTGCGACGAGTGTATCGAGCTTTGCAATGAGATCATCGAAGAAGAGCTCAGCGACGATGTGGAAATCGATCTGAAAGACATACCTAAACCCCGCGAGATTAAGGCCTTCCTAGATCAGTACGTGATTGGCCAAGAGAGGGCCAAAAAGACCCTGTCGGTAGCGGTGTACAACCACTACAAGCGGATAAACCTCGGGGGCAAGCTGGACGATGTGGAACTGCAAAAGTCCAACATTGTGCTCTTGGGCCCCACAGGTTGCGGAAAGACGCTTCTTGCGCAGACTCTGGCCCGCATCCTGAATGTGCCCTTTGCCATTGCTGACGCCACATCCCTCACCGAGGCCGGCTACGTGGGCGAGGATGTGGAGAACATCCTGCTCAAGTTGGTGCAGGCCGCTGATTACGATATTGAGAAAGCCGAAAAGGGCATTGTCTACATTGACGAGATCGACAAGATAGCCCGCAAGTCCGATAATCCTTCCATCACCCGTGATGTGTCCGGCGAGGGTGTACAGCAGGCTCTTTTGAAGATCCTTGAAGGCACGGTGGCCAACGTGCCACCCCAGGGTGGGCGCAAGCACCCCCACCAGGAGTTCATCCAGGTGGATACCACCAACATCCTGTTCATCGTTGGAGGAGCCTTTGAGGGTATCGACAAGCTGATCCAGAATCGTATCGGCCAAAAGGTCATAGGTTTCGGTGCCACTCCTTCTGGGCGCAAAGACCAGTCCATCGGCGAGATTCTATCCCAGATCCTGCCCCAGGACCTTCTGAAGTTCGGCATGATCCCGGAACTCGTGGGGAGGCTCCCCATTATTGTCCCGCTGGACGCGTTGGACGAGGACGCCCTGGTCCGGATCTTAGTGGAACCCAAGAACGCTTTGGTCAAGCAATACCAGAAGTTCTTCGAACTCGATAACATCGTCTTGGAGTTTTCCGGCGACGCCATCCGGGCCATCGCCTCGGAGGCCACCAAGCGCAAGACCGGCGCCCGCGGGCTCAGGGCCATCATCGAGGATATCATGCTGGATGTGATGTATGATATCCCGTCCCGCACTGATGTGACCAAGTGCGTGGTTACGCCAGACGTGGTCTACAAGAAAGAGTCGCCCGTTCTGATTACCGCTGAACGTAAGAGCCGGAAACGAGAAGAGACCGCCTGAGAACCAGCGGCCCCCAGAGATGGGGGCCTTAGTCCTTCTTCGGCACGATAAATCTCCTGCCCGCGTGGGATAATACCCATATCCAAACTGCGGGAGGAGCCCGGGTGCATGTTCTTCACCGCGAACATCATCACCTACGTCCAGCTTTTTTTTGCCATCATAATCGGCATGTACTTCTGGAACCTGCTCCGGTCCCAGCAGGGCAGCAAGGTGGCGGTGGAAAAGGAGTCCCGCAAGGAAACGGAAAAGCTCAAGAGAATGCGGCAAATCTCCCTGAGCGAGCCTTTGTCGGAACTGACGCGCCCCAGCAAGTTCGAGGAGATTATCGGGCAGGACGAAGGATTGAAAGCACTGCGTGCAGCCCTGTGTGGGCCCAACCCGCAGCATGTGATCGTCTACGGTCCTCCCGGTGTGGGCAAGACAGCGGCGGCGCGACTGGTTTTGGAGGAGGCCAAGAATAACCCGGCCTCACCTTTCGGCGGGGAGGCCAAGTTTGTGGAAATCGACGCCAACACTGCCCGGTTCGATGAAAGAGGGATCGCGGATCCTCTCATAGGGTCAGTTCACGACCCGATCTACCAGGGGGCGGGACCCCTGGGTATGGCGGGAGTGCCCCAGCCCAAACCGGGCGCCGTGACCAAGGCCCATGGGGGAATGCTGTTCATTGACGAGATCGGCGAGCTCCATCCCATCCAGATGAACAAGCTCCTGAAGGTGCTGGAAGACCGCAAGGTGTTCCTGGAAAGTGCCTATTACTCCTCTGAAGATACCAATGTACCCAGCCACATCCACGACATTTTTGAAAACGGGCTCCCGGCCGACTTTCGTCTAGTGGGAGCCACTACTCGTATGCCCGAAGAGATACCGCCGGCCATACGCTCCCGCTGTCTCGAGATATTCTTCCGCAGGCTGACACCAGAGGAAGTAGCGGTCATTGCCCGAAACGCAGCGAGGAAAATCGGCATGAACCTTGAAGAGCCAGCCGTGACAGTCCTCCAAAGATACGCCAGCAATGGCCGGGAGGCGGTGAACTTCATCCAGTTGGCGGCCGGCCTGGCCCTCACCGCGTCGTCCCCTACCATCACCACCGAGATGGTGGAGTGGGTCGTATCCAGTGGGCAGTGCACCCCCCGGCCCGAACGGAAGATCGGTGAACGTCCCCAGGTGGGGGTAGTGAATGGTCTAGCAGTGTATGGGCCCAACATGGCTTCCCTCTTGGAAATCGAGGTAGCGACACTCCCGGCGCCGAGGGCCCAGGGGAAAATCACTGTCACCGGCATCATCGAGGAGGAAGAGATGGGCGGCGGAGGCCGTACGCTGCGTCGTAAGAGCATGGCTATTGGGTCCGTGGAGAACGTCATTACCGTGCTGAGGAACGTGACCGACGTAGATCCCCGCGACTATGACATCCACGTGAACTTCCCCGGCGGCGTACCGGTGGACGGCCCGTCTGCGGGGACCGCCATCGCCACTGCCATCTATTCTTCATTGACCAACACACCTGTGAACAATCAGGTGGCCATCACCGGCGAGGTTTCCATACGGGGCACAGTGCGGGCCGTGGGAGGCATTGTTCCCAAGGTAAACGCCGCCAGGCAGGCCGGAGCTACCCGGGTGGTAATCCCCAGCGAGAACTGGCAGGAGATGTTTCGCGAACTAGATGATGTCAAGATCACCCCGGTAGAGCACATCCGGGAGGTATTCGAGCAGGCCCTGTTGGAGAAAGACACGGGCCGGGCCGCAGAACCCCGGGTGGTCATATCTGGGGCGCTGCGCAGCGCAGAGCCGCTGCGGGCACGGGAGTAGGACTCAAAAGCCTGATTAACTGGGGTTTGACAGTATTTACATACCCCGGCCACACGACCGGGGTATAGTGTTGGGAAGGAATCGGCACCGGGATAGTCGAATTAACGGGTACGCGGCACCCATCCTGCAACCATGTAGTAGTAGATAAATACAATGGTATGGCGGGACTGCCGTCAGGGAGGTGGGGCCATGCCCATTCGCACTCGTCGAATGGAGTACCCGTTGTTGCCCCTCCGGGGCGTTTTTGTATTTCCGACTACCGTTGTGCCGCTGGAAGTCGGCCGGAGCATGTCGGTAAGCGCCGTAGAGGAAGCACTGGCGGGTAACCGCCTGTTGATGCTGGCAACCCAGCGGGAACTCAATAAGGAGAATCCTGGTCCCGAGGATATCTACGATTTCGGGACCCTGGCCGAGGTAAAGCAGCTAACCCGCATATCGGGAGGAAACGTCCGGGTAGTGGTGGAGGGGCGCTCTCGAGCCCGCATCATCAAGTACATGGATACCGAAAGTCACCTACGCGTACTCGTGGAGGAGATTCCCGAAGAGACCGGGCCAGCTCACGAGAACGAGGCTCTCATGCGGGCGCTGGTACAGCAATACGAGCAGTACATCCGGGTGTCCAAGAAGGTACCTCCCGAGGCGCTGATAAGCATCGCCACTAGCGATGAGCCCGGCAGGCTTGCGGACTCCATTGCCCTGCACGTGGTGGCCCGCCTGGAAGACAAGCAGAGAGTTCTGGAGACGGTTTCCGTCAAAGAACGACTCGAGCGCATATTGGACATCCTGGGCCGGGAGATGGAGCTTCTCGAACTGGAAAAGCGCATCAACGTACGGGTGAGAAAGCAGATTGAGAAGACCCAAAAAGAATACTACTTGCGAGAGCAGATGAAGGCCATCCAGAAGGAACTCGGCGAGCGGGAGGACAAAACCGCTGAAGTGGATGAGTTCCGGGCGAAAATCGCCGAGCTTGGGCTCCCCCAAGATGTAGAGGAAAAAGCCCTTCGCGAAGTAGACCGCCTCGAAAAGATGCCTCCCATGGCTGCCGAGGCTGTGGTAGTACGGAACTACATCGAATGGATCATCTCACTGCCCTGGAGCGTACAGACTCAGGATTGCATGGACCTCAGAAGGGCCGAGAAGATCCTGGACGAGGACCATTACGGCCTGGACAAAGTGAAAGAGAGGATCACCGAGTACCTGGCCGTCAGGCAGCTGGTGCAAAAGATGCGTGGACCTATCCTGTGCCTGGTGGGCCCACCCGGCGTGGGCAAGACCTCGCTGGCCAAGTCTGTGGCCCGGGCACTTGACCGCAAGTTCGTGAGAATATCCTTGGGCGGTGTCCGGGATGAGGCAGAAGTGCGGGGTCACCGGCGGACCTACGTGGGTGCCTTACCCGGGCGGATCATACAGGGCATGCGCACCGCAGGCTCCAAGAACCCGGTGTTTTTGATGGATGAGATTGATAAGTTGAGCTCGGATTTCCGGGGCGATCCTGCATCGGCTCTCCTGGAGGTCCTGGACCCGGAGCAGAACTCCACCTTTAGCGACCATTACATCGAAGTGCCCTTTGACCTGTCAGCGGTGATGTTCATCACTACCGCCAACAGCACTCACAGTATCCCCCGGCCCCTGTTGGACCGGATGGAAGTCATCCAGATCCCGGGTTACACCGAAGAAGAGAAGCTGGGCATCGGACGGCATTTCCTGGTACCCAAGCAGTTACAGGAACACGGGCTAAAACCGGTCCAGCTCCAGCTGACCCGGGAAGGCATCCAGCACATCATCAGGTACTACACACGCGAGTCGGGTGTGCGCAACCTGGAGCGGGAGATCGCCGGCATTTGCCGCAAGACTGCCCGGGATATCGTAAAGGGGAAACGGAAACGGGTACGGGTCACCCCCAAGAAGGTCGAGGAGCTTTTGGGCATCCCCCGCTACCGTCACGGACAGGCAGAAAACCAAAGTGGCATAGGCATTGTCATGGGCATTGGTGTCACCGACACCGGCGGGGACGTGATGCCCGTCGAGGTAGCCATAACCAAAGGTCGTGGCAACCTCATACTCACCGGCAAACTGGGCGAGGTGATGCGCGAATCTGCCCAGGCTGGCATGAGCTATATCAGGTCACGGGCAGGGGTCCTGGGACTGCCCGAGGACTTCTACGAGAAACTGGACATCCACGTCCATGTGCCAGAAGGGGCCATTCCCAAGGACGGCCCGTCGGCCGGCATCACCATGGCCACCGCCGTGGTATCGGCCCTCTGCAACGCAAGAGCGCGTCATGATGTGGCCATGACTGGCGAGATCACCTTGCGCGGACGTGTCCTCCCAGTTGGCGGGATCAAGGAGAAGGTCCTGGCCGCCCACCGGGCCGGTATAACTACGGTTGTGGTCCCAGAGGACAACCGGAGGGATGTTGATGAGATTCCAGCCGATGTAAAAAAGCAAGTGGACTTTGTGCTGGTGGACCACATGGACCGGGTGTTGGACGTGGCTTTGGAGAAAAGCAGCCAGTAGAAATCAAGTGCTAAGGGGGCGCCGGCTGGTGGCCGGCGCCTTTCTGATGTGCGCCCGGCATGGGCGAGTGCTGGCTAGCTGGCGAATGGCGTCAGGAGTGGTATGCCGGGGCTTTCGACCCCGGTTGCCGTGCACCCAACGTGCTGGGCTCTACTTCCTGAGTGCCTGCTTGATTTCACCTGACGCCGAGAAAGCTCGAGGAGCTCTGTGTTTGTCAACCATAAAGTTGACCACCTTGACTGCGAAAAAGTTACATCGATCTTGCGCCGGTAGCAGACCGACCTAAGCGGCTGGCGAATTCACTCGCCCCCGGCGTATCAGGCCAACGAGTTACACCAACGGTAGCCAGTGTTAAGTCTAGTTCTGTGAGGTGGGAGAGAAGAACGCGTAGTGTGACCGGGCCGGGATATGGTATATTGGGGAGCGTTTGCTGGACCGCCCGGTGCGGACCCTCATGCCCGGTGGGGTGAGAGGGAAGCGACCGGAACTCGTACTCGAGCATGAACAAACGGCCTGCTAGAAGCGGGGAAATCTCTCGTTGACAACCGAACGGCCTCATGTCATAATAAATCTGCATTTGACCCGGGCAGCCATCTAGACCAACAGGAGGCGCAGAAAATCAAAATGGCAAAGGTAGGTCTGGTCTACAACCTTGCCAGGATCGAGCAGCCGGAGGAAGGTGAGCCTCCCGACGCTAACGCGGAGTATGACAGCGAAAGCACCGTTCTGTCTGTAGCCGAAGCCCTCCGCCGCGGGGGCCACGACGTGGTCTTCATCGAAGGCGACGTTTCTTGTTATGACCGGTTCCTCCATTCACGCCTGGACATCGTTTTCAACATGGCTGAGGGGATCCGTGGGGAAAGCCGGGAGTCCCACGTGCCGGCCATCCTTGAGATGCTAGGAATCCCCTATACTGGCTCCGGGGTATTGACCATGGCAGTCTGCCTCAACAAGGCCACCACCAAGAAGATCCTTGCCTATCATGGGATTCCCACGGCTAGGTTTACACTGCTTAGGCCGGGAGCGCCACTGGACATTGGAGACCTGCGCTTTCCCCTGTTCGCCAAGCCTCTGCACGAGGGATCTAGCATGGGCATATCTCCCGAATCGGTGATCATGAACTATGATGACCTGCGCAGGCAGGTGGATTACCTTGGGAACGCCTACCGGCAGGACGTCATTGTGGAGGAGTACTTGACCGGCCGCGAGTTCACCGTGGCGATCTTGGGCAATGATGAGCCCCAGGCCTTTCCGCCCATGGAGATCATCTTCCAGCACTGCCCGGACGATCACGGTGCAGTCTACTCCCGCAGGTTCAAGGTGGAGTGGTCAGCGGAGAAATATTACTGCTGCCCGGCCCAGGTAGATGGAGAACTGGATTACGCCATAAGGAAGACGGCGCTGGATGCTTATCGTGCCCTGGACTGCCGTGAGGTGGCCCGGGTGGACATCAGGCTGGACCGGGATGGTGTCCCCAATGTCATGGAAATCAACCCCCTGCCGGGGTTGGCGCCGGGGTTTTCGGATCTTCCCCGCATCTTGGAAGCAGACGGAGTCGGCTACGACCAGCTGGTTAACGGCATCGTAGATATGGCCCTTTGCAGGTACAGCCTAGACCAGCTGCGCGTGCCACTGGCCGCCAGGAGTATAGCCTGAGGTCTGAGAATATCCAAGGGCCCCGCTGGGCGGGGCCTTTCTCGATGCCGAAATTTACATAAAGGGGTCACCGGCGGCGCTGTCGAACATATCCGACCATAGCTCCGAATAACTCCCCATCCCGGAGGTAGAGCATGGCCGGTGAAACCCACCCTTGGCCCGAGTACGGGCGCGGTTCTAAGGTCTTCTTGAGGTCATTGCATGAAGGTGACCTGGACGCTGTCAGGCGCTGGGACGATGACGAAGAGATCGTGCTGTGGGCTGGCAAGAAGTTCGAGACACCGCTGGAGAGTGCAACCTGGCTAAGGGATACCATGGAGCACCGTGGCCGCTGGGCCCTGGCGGTGATGACCACCGGCGGGCAACTCATCGGGCAGATCGAGCTGGATAACATCACGTGGCGCAACGGTAGTGCAGAACTGAAGGTGTGCATAGGGGAAAAGAGCTTCTGGGATCAAGGCTACGGGACCGACGCCGTGCGTACTTTCCTGGACTATGTGCTGGCACACAGCAACATACAGTACATCTACCTGCGCGTCAAAAGCGATAACCTCCGAGCCATCCGGTGCTACGAAAAGTGCGGCTTTAGAAAGGAAGGCATCCTACGGGCCGGGCGGCGCCAGCGGCGGGGGTTTCACGACCTGGTGCTCATGGGACTAGTGTGCCGGTCCCGGCGGCAACCCCGCCACGCTTGACACTCCCCGGCCAACACGGTATTCTTTCCCTGACCACTCATGGTGGGAGGGAGAGAACCCATGACCAAGCGGGTACTGGTGACTCAGCCCATTCCGGAAGCAGGCCTCTGTGTGCTGGATGGGTTCGATGTGGCATGGAACCGGGGTCGGAGGCTTGAGCCCCACGAACTCCGGGAGAAGGCAACCGGCAGACACGGTATCCTTTGCTTGCTTACGGACACCATTGACCACACCATCCTCAGCCTACCCGGGCTGGTGGCAGTTAGCACCGTGTCCGTGGGCTACGACCACATAGACGTGGCGGCTGCTGCGCGTCACGGCGTTACCATCACTCACACCCCTGGTATCCTCACGGAGACCACCGCGGATTTTGCCTGGGCACTACTCATGGCCGTCGCCCGGCGGGTAGTCGAGGGGGATAGGTACGTGCGCGAGGGCCGGTTCCAAAACTGGGAACCGCTCCTCCTCCTGGGCGGGGATGTGCACGGTAAGTGTCTTGGGATCGTGGGAATGGGCCGTATCGGCCAAGCCATGGCCCGGCGGGCCCATGGCTTTGGCATGCAGGTGATATACTGCGATCCCGGCCAGGAGCAACCGCTTCTCGGATGCCAAGCCGTGACCCTGGGCGAACTGCTGACCCGGGCGGACTTTGTGTCTTTGCACGTACCTCTCACCGAACATACTCACCACCTCATAGGCCCGCGGGAGCTAGCAATGATGAAACCCACTGCATACCTGGTCAATACCTCCCGGGGCCCGGTGGTAGATGAGGCCGCGTTGGTGCAGGCGCTTGCCAACGGAACCATCGCCGGTGCCGGGTTGGACGTCTTCGAACGCGAACCCAACCTGGAGCCGGGACTGGCCGGGCTGGACAACGTTGTGCTCGCCCCGCATATAGCCAGCGCCTCGCGGGAAACCCGGGAGAAGATGGCCGTGATGGCCGCGGAAAACCTCAAAGCGGCCCTGGAGGGGCGCGTTCCGCCTAACCGGGTTGATTTCTCGGGCTGCAGGGCTCCGTCAAAGTCTGACGAATCTCAGGCTAAATAGGGCAAGGAATTGAGAGCGGACTTTTTTCGCCAACGTAGTGTATCATAGGTTTATGAGCACCTCTGTTTTGAATGCATTGGTCGTGCGCCCGATCCGACTCGACGAGGAAGCTACCTGAGATGAGTTGATGGCAACTCATCATTATCTTGGGTTTGAGCGTCTCGTTGGTGAGTCGCTCAAAAATGTTGCGCTGCTCGAAGGCGACTGGGTTGCGCTCATCGGCTGGGGGACCGCAGCGTTCAACTGCGAGGCCATCGCCGTTGACGGCAAGACGCTACGAGGCTCCGCCTCGGATAACCACAAAGCCATACACTTGTTATCGGCTCTCGTCCGTAAGCAGGGCGTGGTTGCTGCCCCATGTGCGGTCGACACCAA
>JBFLYN010000051.1:0-18694 GCA_040756655.1 Bacillota bacterium | reverse complement strand
TGTGCAACCCCAACTTCCTGGGGTGCCCGCCTTTGACATGCTCACCCGGCCTACTCCTTTACAAGAGCGGGCCCTGGCATTACTCGGTCTCAAGCTCGACAGCAGGGCTGTACCCAGTACCAAATAGGCCCGGTCGACCATAAGGCCAGTCTGGCACCTGTTTCTATCTCTGAGTCAAGCGGAACTTCGGGCTAGTGGGACAGACATGGCGCTTGTGAGCACAAAGCCTGGGTAAAGGGTTCCTCGCAGGACAGACGAAGATACACCAGGCGGCATTCTCTCTCAGGACTGGGACTCCTTCTAAACCCGAAGGGAATTCACACCAATGGACCCGTGGCTCGGGCCCGGTCGTGGGGTGGGCGGCAACGTGAACAGGAGCCCGGCGCGTGTCCGGGCTCCCTTGGCTCGAGACTGGTATTGCTACCACTGGGGCGGGGTGACTCGCTCCAGCCACCGCGCCATGGGATTCATGATCAGGACGGCAAAGGCCACGCCCTCGGGTGGGGGCATCCAGAATCGGAATACCGCCACCAGAAAGCCCGCTCCCGCCGCAAATAGCAGCATGCCCTTGGGAGTCACCGGGCGGGTCACCCAGTCGGTAGCCATGAAGAAGGCCCCGATCATCAGGCCCCCGGCCAGTACGTGAAACACAGGGTCACGGCCGGTGACCAGGGCCAGCGCGGCCACGGTGCCCAGCATGACTCCTGGAATGCGGGCGGGTACATGGCCCCGCCAGACCAGGTACAGGCCACCGATGAGCACGGCCAGGGCCGAGGTCTCGGCCAGGCTGCCACCCCGGTAGCCCAGCAGCAGTGCGCCGTAACCGGGGACCTGGACGCCGGCCTGGGCCAGGGCCATCGGGGTGGCACTGGTCACTGCGTCCATACCCGCCACCGCGGTCATGGCCTGGGTGCCCAGCCGACTGAGGGGCGCTCCCAGCAGGATGAGCATGGCCCGGCCAAACAAGGCCGGGTTGAAGTAGTTCCAGCCCAAGCCTCCCACGAGCTCCTTGGCCACGACAATGGCCAGTACTGAGCCGAGTACCGGCATCCACCAGGGAGCCGATGGCGGGAGGCACAACGCCAGGAGCGTGCCGGTTACCAGTGCGCTGCCGTCCATGCGGGCCGGAGCCTGCTTGAGAGCTCCCACCAGTTGCTGAAGGGCGACGCAAGCTGCCAGGCATAGAGCCAGGTTGGTCGCGGCCGGTGCCCCGTATATAGCCACGCTCGCGACGGTGATGGGAACAAGTGCCAGCAGTACGTCTCTCATGGCCACCGGGATGGTCAGGGCACCAGCGATGTGGGGAGCGGTCGCAACCGGGTATGTTTGGTTCATAGCCATCCTCCTTAGGCTCCGCGCGCCGGTTTTTCCCGGATGGCGGCCTTGGCCTGGCGCGAGTAATATACCAGGGGTCGGCGGGCCGGGCACACGTAGGCGCAGCTGCCGCACTCAAAGCAATCCTCTACTGACCACTTCCGGGCGTGTTCCGGGTGCCCGGATTCTACCACCTGGCCGACGTACATGGGCATAAGGCCCATGGGACAGACATTGATGCACCGGGCGCAGCGGACGCAGCTTTCGCCTTTGAGTTCGGCCACGTCCCCGGGGCCCAGCACCAGGATGCCTGAGGTACCCTTTATCACCGGGGTGTCCAGGTCGGATAGGGCCCAGCCCATCATGGGGCCTCCCATGACCACCCGGGCAGCTTTTCCCGCGAAGCCGCAGGCCTCCAGGACCCGGCCCACGGGTGTGCCCACTAGCACCCGCACATTGCCGGGTCCGGGCACCCGGCCGGCTACAGTGATGATGCGCTCCATGAGGGGTCTGCCCTGGGCTACGGCTTCATAGAGGGCTACGAGGGTGGCCACGTTGTGGACCAGGGCACCTACATCCGAAGGCAGCCCGCCGGAAGGTACCTTGCGGCCCAACACCCGCCTGATGAGCACCTTTTCTGCTCCATGCGGGTAAAAGGAAGGGAGGACGGAAACGCTCATGCCCGGCGTCCCTGAGGTGGCCTTCTGCAGCACGGCGATGGCGTCGGGCTTGTTTGCTTCAATGGCAAAGATGCACTTTTGGGCGGACACCGCCCGCATGGCCAAGCGGGCACCGGCTACCAGTTCCCGGGTCTGATCCAGCATGACCTGGTGGTCGCAAGAGAGAAAGGGCTCGCACTCGCAACCATTGACCAGCAGCGTGTCTACGCTCTTGCCGTCGGGCACGGTGAGTTTGACGGGAGTGGGAAAAGCCGCCCCGCCCATGCCCACCACCCCGGCCGCCCGGGCCATGCGCCGGATATCTTCTACGGTGGCAGTGTCCGGGTCCATGCCCTCCAAGGCCATAGCCTGCTGGTCCGGGTCGACTTGTAGCACCACGCTGGGGATTAGCTCCCCGGTGAAGGATGGCCACGGCTTGATGTCCGTGACGGTCCCGGAGGCCGGAGCGTGAACTGGAGCCGAGATAAAGGCGTCGTGAGTGCCCAAGAGCTGGCCTGCCAGCACCCGGTGGCCCACTGCCACTTGTGCCCTGGCAGGAGCACCCGTGTGTTGCCTCAGCGGCACGATGAGCTGCGGCGGCAGGGGGATGGTCCTAACCTGCTGGCAGTACCCTACCTTTTGCTCGGGAAGGTGCAGGTTCATACTTTCCCCTCCTTAGCGGCGCCGGCCTGCATGCGCCGGCTGACCATCCAGTTCAGGGCCACCACCGCAGCGGCGCCGGCCACCGCCACGCCGCCCAAGGGTTTGGTGAGGTAGCGCCAAAGGACTGCGCCTGCTGGTACCCGGGGACGGGCGGCCAGTCCGTAGACTGCCGGGTCATCTCGCAGCACCGTAAGCACGCTTAGGCCGCCCAGCTGGCTTTCGCCGTAGAGCTGGGCCTTGGCCACGCCTGCTTGCTTTAGGGCGTTTACACGCCTGGTGCCTTCGGCCACCATGTCCGCGCGTTTTCCGAACTTGATGGCACCGGTGAGACAGGCATCGGCGCACCATGGCACCTGGCCGGCGACCAGCCGGGGGGCGCAGAACGTGCACTTATACGCCTTGCCGGAAGACTTGAGAAACTGGGGTACCTGAAACGGGCAGTTGGCGGCGCAATAGTTGCAGCCGATGCACCGGTCGGGGTTGGTCACAACCGCGCCTTCCGGGGTCTTGTGCATGGCGCCGGACGGGCACACCAGGGTGCAGGTGGCCTCGGCGCAGTGCATGCATGCGGACTTTACGCTGTAGGCGAACACCCTGGGGAAGCTACCCCCGGCGATGCGTTTGACCCTGGTGTACTTAAGCTGGCCCGGCGGTTCGTTCAACTCCCGGCAGTGCACGGTACAGGCTTCACATGTGATACACTTGGTGTGGTCCACCAAAATACCATACCGCAAGCACGATCCCTCCCATCCTGGCTAGTAGAGACCTAAGCCTTCTTGACACTGACACAGAAGTCCGTCATGCACGCGCCCAAGCCCGGGTCCCCGATGGCCAGCGACTCTTCGATGGTCATGTCCGGGATCAGGTCGCCGTCGTTGGCACCGCGCCGGTAGGCCACGGTCAACTGGCGGGCCCAGCGGCCGAACCCGTGATCAGTGCACACGCAGTCGGGCCGGATTCCCTGGGTGAGACGGACCTTGATCTTGATGGAGCCCGCCCGCGATTCCACCGTGGCCAGGTCGCCGTCTTTCAGGCCGAGGCCGGCGGCGGTCTCTGGATGGATGTCCAGGAAGTTTTCCGGATAGACCTCTATGAGCCTGGCGTCGTTTTGGGAGGTAGTCATTCTGTGCATGGGCGGCCGGGTGATCAGGAAATAGAACGGGTACTTGGTGCTGGGCTCCTCGCGCTTGGGCTTCCACACCGGCACCGCGTCATAGCCGTTGTTCTCCAGCACTGATGATTTCAGCTCGACCTTGCCCGAAGGAGTGCTGAACTTGGTGCGGGGCGTGAACGGCCGGACTTCCCCGAACAGCCCGTTAGGGGAAGCGGCCAGCTCCTGCCACGTGGTGCCGATGGCGTTGAGGCGCGCCTCATCCCACTTGGTGCTGCTGACGCCCTCGAAATACTTGCCCAGTCCCATGGCCTTGGCGATGTCCATGACGATGGAACCGAAGCCCTTCGTCTCGTACAGCACTTTGCTGGCGGGGAGCCGCAGGGCGATCTGCGGGTAGTGGGCGTGGTAACTGCGGGGCCCGAAGCCACGGGATTCCAGAGTCGTGGTCTCCGGGAGCACCACGTCGGCCAGCTGCACGATCTCCGTGGGCAGTACGTCCACAACGGCCAGGAAATCCAGGGCCTTGAAGGCTTCGGTCATGCGGGGGGCGTTGGGGAACGCCAGCACGTTGTACTTCCTGACCAGGCCGGCCTTGATGGGATACGGCTTGCCCGTGAGCATGGCGTTGGCGATGGTAGCGAAGTTCCCCCGTCCGCCGGAGGCCATGAGCGGGAATTTCTCCAGCCCGTCCGCGCGGTCTTTGCGCACGGCCGGGAACGGCTCGGTTACCGGAAAAACTGCACTGAACGAGGGCATGCTGAACGTGCGCTGGAACACCGGGCCGCCGGGGCGGTCGATGGACCCCACCAGTGCGCACAGCACCAGCTGGGCATGGGCCAATCGCCAGGAGTTGGCATAGTTGGGTCCGCTGGCATCTCGCTTGTGCATGGGGATGCAGGCCGGGCGGGCGGTGCCGAACTCCCGGGCGATGCGGGTGATGGTCTCAGCAGGCACATCAGTGATGGCGCTGGCCCAAGCGGGGGTGTACTGGCGCACCGCGCTGGCGATGTCGTCCAGTCCTTCGGTGAAGTTGGCCACGAATTCCCGGTCGTACAGTCCTTCCTTGATGATTACGTGGATCATGGCCAGGCAGAAGGCCAAGTCTGTGCCGGGCCGGATGGGGATCCACTCGTGGGACAGCGATGCCGTGCCGCTGTAGCGCGGGTCCACCACCACGGCCTTGGCCCCGTTCTCCAGGGCCTTGATGAACTCCCGGGCCTGGTGATTCTTGGCCTTGGCCGGCTGGTCCCACCCGAAGGACAGGATGTATTTGGCAGGACCCAGGTCGATCATCCAGGGGAAGGCCCCGGTACAGGCTCTCCAGATGACCTCTCGTGGGGTGTAGCAGGTGCTTTCGTGCTGGATGCGGTTGGGAGAGCCGATGGCCCTCAGCAGCCGGTCGGCGTAATCGTGGGACCGCATGAAGAACGCGATGGATTCCGGCCCGTGCTTTCTGATGGCATCGCCGAACCCGGCCGCCACCAACTGGTAGGCCTCGTCCCAGGCGATTTTGACCCAGCCCGGGTCCTCACCGGGTCCCTTCTCGGGATTGGTGCGCTTCATGGGATGCTTGAGACGGTCCGGGTCGTAGGTGAACCGGTGGCCGCCGTATCCTTTGACGCACAGCTTGCCGCGGGCTACCTGGCAGTCGGGGTTGCCGCTCAGGCGCACGATCCGCCCGTTCCGCACGTGGGCGATGAGCGCGCAGGCCGCGCTGCACACATCGCAGAAACCAAAGATCTCCTCTTCGTTACTGGCCGCGTCTGCGGCGGATGCGGCGACGAAGGGGACGGGCAGCCAGGGGAGAGCAGCGCCCGCCACGGTGGCTGCCGACCCTTTCAGGAAAGTCCGGCGGCTCACCCTTCCGTCGCCAGGATGCCTGGTTTCCATCAACTCACCTCCAACAAAGTACCAGCTTCGATCTCCAAGACGGCCAGTACCAGGTCTGCCAGGGCCTGGTACCAGCCTGACCTGGTCTTGGCCTTGAGATCCTCCATGCAACGGGGCACCCACGCCAGCACGTGTTGCCGGCAGAAGCGGTAGTATGCCTCAACCTGATCTTGGGACCACAAGTGCGCCAAAAACCCGAGCTCTACAGCCAAGTGGTCTTCCGGGTGCAACTGCCCTGGGGCCACGGCGGTGCCTTGTTCCAAGTAGAACCTGCGTACCTGTTCGTAGGGCTCATCCATGAGATGACCTTCCTTGCCCAGGTACATGGATTCGTATGGATAAAGCCCGCCCGGGGTGAGAAAGAGCCGGGCATATTCCAGTTGGAGTTCCTCTCGAGCCTTGTCGACGGCCCCGGTAGAAATACCGGCCATGGCCTCGAGTGCCTGCATGACAGGGGATGGAGCTTCCCGCATTGCCAGGGTCGACGTGGAAAAAGCGGAGTAGCGCTGGGGGTCAATGACATCTGAGAACGCCTCTGAGAGGTAACCGAGGGCGTGTGATTTCCATGTAGGGGAGCTTGGGGACACGGTACACCTCCTCTGCGGCTAGAGCACGGCATGGCCTTGGTATTCGTGTTCACTAGCGCGAGTCCTATGTGGATCGGGAGGCGCACAGGAGGTGTCCACGGTGGCAAAGGTAGGCAAGATGCGGGTTTCGGCCCCGCGAGGGCAATATTACGTAATACCCATGAGTTTTTCTTATGCCGATCTCAGCATGCTGCAGCGCCCGGGACCGGGGTGGGTGTAGGTGGGGCAGCAGTAACGCCGGTGGACCCAAGTGTGGGTTACAGGGCATAGCCGACCGCTTCGGGGCCACAGGTTGTGGCGGCCGGTGGAATACCCAGGGGGCAGTCAGCTGGGCCTAGAAACCGTGCTCCGGCCCAGCTCTTCTACGCGCCTCCGGATCTCGTCACGGGTCCTGCGGAACTCGGCCATGACTTCCTCCTCGGTGCCGGTGGCCTTGGCCGGGTCGGACAGG
Organism: Bacillota bacterium; assembly: GCA_040756655.1. GTDB lineage: Bacteria > Bacillota > Sulfobacillia > UBA8153 > UBA8153 > JBFLYN01. The sequence goes on along the minus strand of JBFLYN010000051.1, from coordinate 12,016 downwards.
GGCCAGTGTAGCCTCGTTACCGAGGCCGGGGTCAACGGACAGGTTTCCCGGGCATCGCCGCACAGGGTCACCGCCAAAGTCATGCGGGCAAGGAGACCCGGGTCGATGGAGTCCGATGTCTGGTGGGAAATATCCACGCCATCTTCCAGCATCACGGCCACCGCCCGGGGGTTGATCCCGACCGGACTGGTACCCGCGCTATACACTTCCCAACTAGGGTAGAGTGCCCTCATATAACCTTCGGCCATCTGGCTCCGGCACGAGTTACCGGTGCAGATGAACATGACGCGATTTTTCACAGGAATCACCCTTTTCTGCTCGTCTAAACCCGTGGTTGTGTGCGGTAGCCAGAAGGCGGCCCTTTTTCACGAATCCCTTTTACAGTATACCGCAGACCCCGTGCCCATGGCCACAGGATGCCGGCATCGGAGAGAGCTACCACGGTAACCAGCCCATGCCCGGCGGCGGGTACTTGGGCAGGTGGGTCTGGTCCAGCAATACCAGCCAGGGGGCCGTGAAAACGGCCATCACCAGCGCCAGGAGCAGGCTTTGGCGGCGAGTAAGGGATAGGAGGCGTCGGGCCAAGAGCAGGTTGGCAAAGAAGATCAGCACTGCTGCCACTCCCACTATGGTCAGGAGGTACCAGTTTACCGGGGCTTTCGATACCGGAACGTGAGGGCGGACCAGCCAATCGTAGACCAACAGGCCCGCGAAATCCGCCGCCAGGCCCAGCAACGTGGCTAAGCCGGCATACTTCAGGAGCGAACGGATGTGGTGCTCAACTGAGAGGATGCCCAGGGTGAGCCGGACTACCAGCGCGTTGACCAGGTAGTTCACACCTGCGATGCGGACGAGGTTTAGCGGCACCAGGTACTGGATCCAAATAGGGAAAAACACGTCATGCAACACTACACCGCGCCGGGCCCGGGCCGGTTTCTGCGCAGCGGTCACTTGTCATCACTTCCGGTGAAGGCTTAAGGTGCGGGCCACCGGACCGCAAACCTGTGACGATTCATCCTGAGAACTGGTTTCGGCCGTACCCCTCATCTTGGCCGGCTCATATACTCCCTCACCTGGTTGGTCCTGGCAAAACCGTTCTTCTCCAGGAGGGCGTAGAACTCCTGCACCCGCCCGTACCAATCCGAGTCCTGGTTATGGGCAAGGAAGAGCTCGTAGCTGGCTTTCAGCTCCGGGTCCAGCTGGTTGGAGCCCAACGGGAAAATGGGGGTATTGTCCATGCCCCGGAGGTAGAAGGTGAAGTAGCGTTCAGCCCAGGCTTCTGCCTGGGGAGTCTCGGGCAGCCCGGGGTTGTCCCGGGCCCAGATTTCCGCGGCCACAGCCCGGCTGCGGAGCTGGTCCCACGAGATCCTAAGAGCTCCATCGGAGGCCACCGGCCTTCTGCTTTCCTCGGCGCGCAAAACCAGAAAACCGGCCAGGGCATTGGGTACGTACCCGGCAAAACCCAGCAGGAACTCCGGGTCGGTGGTAACGTAGAGCATGCCCTCACTGTGACCCAGCATATAACCTGCCTGTTGCAGCGACTGGACTGCCTGGCGTGCCGCTGGATCGGTGATGGACGCCGGGTCGGCCAGGGCGGATAGCTGGTACCCCACCCGGACGTAGTATGGTCTCACCGGTTGCATCACGTCGTAGGCCAGCGCGCTCAGCTCATCATGGAGCCTCAAGAAGGCCCGGAAGGCTTCTCCGGCAGCCGGCGACTTGGGCGCCAGTGCAAATAGCCGCTGGTATGCGTCTGATGCTGTCTCCAGCGCATCCAGTCGCCCCAGGTCCAGCCGGGAGAGCACCTCGGCATACCGCTGGGCCAGGGCAGCTTCCAGACCGCCCGGGCTTACCAGGTGCACGGCCGGGCTCCAGCCCTGCTCTTTCCCCTGCTTGATCAGCACCCAGAGCGCCCCGTCATCACCAGTGCGCGACTTGTCCTTCACTACCCACACCCGGTCGCCCAGGGACACAGAGAACACTGGCGCAGCGCCGGGAGAAGGCTGTTTCCGCACGGCCACCCCTTGGTCCAGAACAACTCGCTCCTCCAGTTCTTGCCGGTACCCGGTGCACCCGCCTGCCCAAAAAAGTGCCAACACCAGCGTGGCGGCTAACCATATCCTCAACATTAACACCTCCGGATAGGTTGATGTCGTTTTTTTGACGATTGACAGGGGCCGGTAGTTCCCGGGGTTGGCTGCCGTCCCGGCGTCTGGTCCACCTGACCACGAGGCCCTGGCCCGCCCGTACTGCCGTTCGTGGTCCAGGGAAGGTATTTCGGGTCACCCAGTAGAACCCTTTAGCTCCACGCGGGAAGCTGGACTTGGCATGAGGTTTTCGGCATGGAAGTCGGCGTAAGAAAGCCGGTGAACGGGACGGTCGGCCGGCCTGGGCCGCCGTAGAAGACTCAGCCCTAACCTACGAGGAGGTGGGTTCGATGGAGCAGATGAAAAGCAGGGTAGGTAAGGAATTCATGCAAAAGACCAAGTACCAGTACCTGGGCCAGTCGGACCAGGCCCGCGAACTGCCGCAGCCGCCGCTGGAAAAGCCATTGGAGGCAGGGAAACCCCTGGTGGAGCTGCCCCGGCCCGGGCATTGGCAGGTCCCGGGGGCCGACCTGGCCCTGACCATCACGGCTCGTGTCAGCGTGCGCCATTACCTCGAAAAGCCCTTGAGCCTGGAGGAACTGGCATACTTGCTCTGGTGCACCCAGGGGGTCAAGACGGTCACCGCCCGCCCGGTGACCCTCAGGACGGTTCCGTCTGCCGGGGCCCGGCATCCACTGGAGACATACCTGCTGGTGAACAACGTAGAAGGGGTCTTGCCCGGGGTCTACCGCTATGCCGCCATAGACCATGGCCTGGTGCAGCTTACGACCGGACCCGGGCTGGGAGATCAATTCGCCCGGGCCTGTCTCAACCAGCGCTTTGTGGGTCTTAGCGCCGTGGCGTTTTTCTGGGCGGCCGATGCCTATCGTTGCATATGGCGTTATGGAGAAAGGGGCTACCGGTACATGCACTTGGATGCCGGGCACGTGTGCCAGAACCTGTACCTGGCAGCAATGTCCATAGGGTGTGGGTGCTGCGCAGTGGGCGCCTATGACGACGATGCCGTCAACAGCCTTTTGGGATTAGATGGAGAAGACAACTTCGTGATCTACGCTGCCGCCGTGGGGAAAAGGCCCGGGCCCTGACCTGCCCGGGATAGAGCCCCCGGGCGGGCCAGTTCCCACCCGGGGGCTGCCGGCAAGCACCGCCCGCCGGCCGGCATGGGGGATACCGGGGTCCTGGCCGTACCGACGCCACCAGTCCTTGGGCAGGAGCTAGGGTCATGGTGGCTGCGACGCCGCCGGGTCGGGTGCCTGCCCGGCCGGCTGCCTTGGGGCGTAGAGCAGGGCACGACCAGACCGCACACTGCTCCATAGCAGGTAGGTTGCCACCACGAAAGTTCCCACCAGGTCCACGTACCTGGTCACCGGCCGGGAGGGAAACCCGGCCACCGCAGCCAAAGCCACGACCACACCCAGGTCAACCAGGGTCTTGGCCCGGTACAGCCTGTGCTGGGCATCAATGACCGTATCTGACTGCTCCCGGCTAAAACGGGCATACCGCCGCCAGAACCAGCCGTTGGTCACCAGGCCCAGGGCTGCTATGGCAAGCCCCAGCTGAACGCGCCCACCCGGCTCAAAGGCCGAAGTCAGCCGGGACCAGGCGATGGTGAACATAACCGCCGACGAGCAGCCAAGGGCCAACGCCACGCTCCAGCCGGCCATTCTCTGCAGCTGGGCCCGCCTGCCCGGGTCCGGCCCGGCACAGGAAACATGCCTGAACACCAACCAGGACACCAAGAGCGCCACCAGTTCCACGGTCCGGCGGACGAAATCGGCAACCTGAGTGGTGGACCGGCTCATGGTCATGGCCATGCCGGTGGCCAGTGGCCCCCACATGCTCAAGATCAAAGCCAGGAGCAGGGTGCGTTCTCTGGCTGCCACTTGCTTGTCGCGGGCTGGAATCATGCTACCACCCCAGAAGCGACAGCCAGCGCACCAGCGGCAGCATCAGCGTGGCCGCGGTGAAGGGAACGGTCAGGGTGTCACAACCCCGGCGGGAAAAAAGCTCCACCAGCGCGCAGGCTGGAGCCACCACCACCGCCGTGAGCAGGCTGACCGGCCAGGATTTCCCACCGTACACCCAGAGAGTGAAAAACATGGCCAAAGCGGCGGCTACCACCATGGCGCCAGTGCCGGCATAGGTTTTGGGACCGTCGATGAAGCGACTGAGGATGACCCGGCTCTTGGCGGCCTTGCCCACCAACGCCGCGGCGGCATCACCGTAACCCCAGGCCATCACCGCCACGGGAACCAGGTAGCGCCAGTTCGTGCCCAAAATGCCCCAGAAGACGGTTATGAGCAGGCCAAAGGAGACCTGCACCAGGAGTAGTTGCGCCCGGAGTTCGCCACCCTGGGGCCTGCGGTCCACCAGCAGGCGCCGGTAGAGAGGCGACCTTTCCAGGCGCCATAAGGTGGGGTAAGCTACCACCACCAAAAGCGCTGAGGCCGCCAGCGCCACGTACCAGGCACTAAACAGCTTCACCAGGAGAAAGACCGACCAGCTGTAGCAGACATGCTGGAGCTTTCGGACCAGCTCCTGGGGTGCACCTGCCATCCTGAGCAGACCCGGGACCAGGGCCAGGGTCACCACGTAATAGGCAAAGAGAAGCAAGGTCGCGACTACATCCCGCCACATCAAGGGCACCCTCTCCTCTTCCTGGCCTGGGTGAAGTTTTCCGACACCCGCTCAAAGACTCGAGTGAAGCCGTGGATCTCCTCCGGGGATAGACCCTGGGCGGCGAGGGCAACTAGCTGCTGGTAGATGCTCTCAATGTGTGGCCCGGTGGCCTTGGCCTTACCTGTAAGAAGCACCAGGGTAGCCCGCCGATCCCGGGCATCCGGGGTGCGGGCAAGGTAGCCCTTGGCCTCAAGGGAGTTTACCGCCCGGGAAACCGCAGGTTTGCTTATGTCCAGTCTCTCGCCGATATCCTCTTGGTGAACCGAATCGCCCTGGCTCAAAAGCTGGAGGAGGATATTGCCTTCTGCGCTGCTCAAGCCCAGTGACTCCAGTTCTTCGTTAAGGATCTGCCGGGCCGAGCGCAGGATATTGTGGGCGTGTACCCATAAAGTGTCGATGCCGGGCAACCCGTCTTGCCTCCTTTGTATTACCGGTCAGCTATAGCATACACGGATATAGTTAACATGTAAACTAATTGGCGAGAGTGGGCTGAGGTGTCCGGCCGGGTTGGGCAAAAGAGGGAGTGTCATGGTGGTGCCGGTTGAGTTCCCAGCTCCCAAGGTCACCACTGGGCTGCGGTGCTTCCACTTCTAGGCCACCAGCGCTAGTGGTCATCGGGACATGAGCCGGGGCAAGGATGAGTCCAGGTGCTGATGGTATCCATGCTGGGCAGCACTGGTTGCCCGCACAGGATGACTGGACCTAGGGCCTAGGTGGGGGCTACCGGGACCGCCGCCGCATTCCGGTGCCAGACCATTTCGACCCGGGCAAAACCGGCTTCGCTCAGGAGCCGGGTCTGGGTTTGTACGGAAAAGGGGATAGCGCTACGGTAGTCCTCGTCTCTGCTTACGCCAAGCTAGCCAGTCTTTCCCTCATAAGCGGCCAGCAGTTCCGTTTCCTTGTCCCCGGCGACCACGTAGTCGCCCTCGATGCACTTTCCCCCGGGGCCTTAGGGACTTCCCTGATGCTTTCGCAAAGACGGCGCTTGGTGGAGCACACAAGGTGGTGCATGGTCATGATGGACCACGTAATCGTAGGCTGTGTGGGGATAGGAAAAGTCCATATATGAGCCCCTCACCAGGGTCAACTGGTCACGGTGCCTGGACATTTTCTGCTCAAGCCGTCGCAGCATTTCCTGGGAGACATCAACCGCGGTGACCCGGGCGCGGGGCGCCGGGCCCCCCTCCTGCTCGGCCCCGGTACCGCACCCCAGCCCGGATGGCTATGCCCTCCATGGTCTGGTCTATGCCTTCGGCCATCGCCCGGTAGTACTCAGAAAAGCACCTCCCCAGGACAGCTTGCACGTGCTCGTCGTAGCCACCGGCCCGGGCGTCGCAAAAGCCCGCCATGGACTCGGGTCCTTTCCTTTCGGTCACTGGGGTACCTCCCCCGCACCGGGCAACTTCCTGTGCATGCGCAGGCCGGCAAACAGCATCCAGCAGCCTTCTTGATCATGCCATACGAACTTCAGCGTCCGCGCCCGGGCCCGGGACACGTACGTGAACGTGTGGTCTCCCACCGGGGTCAATGCCAGGGTCTCACCCTCCGTGGTTACCTTCAGAACGTCCCCTTCCAGGAACACCCGGGCGTTGCCGCCTTCGTCGGAGCCGTAAGCCCCCTGGTATTGGGCCAACTCCCCGGGCTCGAGGTCGACGCCCGGGGGCACGGGCGGTGCCTGCTCCAAGGGCAGTCCCAGGGCGGTGTTGACGGCACCCTGCCAGATCACGTCCGCGGGCACCCGGGAAACGTTGGTGAGCACCGCCGCGCTGAGGCCCGCTTCCGGCACGAAGCCAAAGTGGGAAGATACCCCCACCTGGCTCCCGCCATGCTCCACCAGGGTCATGCCGCAGTACCCTGGAGTCACCTGGAGGGCGTACGCATAGTAGCGGCCGGGACCGATAGGGTACACGGGAGCCTGCATCCTGGCCAGCCCATCCGCGGAAACCAGGTGCTATTGGCCGGTGTAGGCGCCGCCGTACTTTACAAGGTCCAGCACGGTGGAGCGGATGCCCCCGCCCACGTCGTAGTTGCCCAGCTCCGGCCAGGGCTGCTGTTTCAGCACGCCTTCCGCCGGGTCGTATAAGTAAAGGCAGGTCACGTTGTCCAGGCCTTCCAGCTCCGACAGGCTGAAGGTGGAGCGGGACATGGCCAGCCTGTCCAGGATGGTCTCTTTCACGTACTCCCGGTAGGGGCGGCCCGTGACCCGCTCGATGACGGCCCCCAGCACCAGGAAGGCGTCGTTGCAGTAACTGAGGTAACGGCCCGGTTGCCCGAGGAGACGGTAACGGGCGGTAGCAAGGTAGTTCAGGTGCTCGCAAAACCCGGCCAGCTCCTGCCGTCTCCGGAGGGGCGGGATGCCCGCGGTATGGGAAAGCAGGTGGTGGATCCTTATGTCACCGTGACCGGGCACGGCAAAATCCGGCAGGTGTTCTTTGACCGGGTCTTCGGGTTCGAGTTTGCCCTGGCCAGCCAGGTCCATGATGGCCAGGGCGGTAAAGGACTTGGTCACCGAGGCGATCCCAAAAACCGTCTCCGGGGTAACCGGAAGCGGTGGCTCCAGGCTGCGCAGTCCGAAGCCCCGTGCGTACGCGATCTTACCATCCTGGGCCACGGCAACGGCTGTACCTGCGACGTGGTATTCGGTCATGATACCGCGGGTGAACTCCTCAAAAGCGGTCCAGTGCCCGGTGGTCAATCCAGCTACCTCCTTGGGGCGATTGTACTGGTGCTCCGGCGTGCTGCCCCGGGATTTCTGCTGGATGCCCGGGCTCATACGGGTCAGGAAGCCGCGAGGGCTCCGGCCAGTTCCCGGACCAGGGCGGAGACTGGTTCCCGGGCCTGGCTGGCCTCTACCAGCCTGCCGGAGTCATACAGGTGATACCCCAGGGCAACCCCCCCGGGGCAGTCCTGGGCCCAATCTTCCAGCAACTCCAGGGCCTGTTGGCGGTTTTCTCTGCGCAGGAAGTAGTCGGTTTTCAAAGCCAGTTGCACTGCTTCCAGTTGGGCATGGGGGCCGTGTACCGCCACGGTCTTCCGGCCGAGGTAGCCGGTGGTGCCCAGCAGGTCGGTGCTCCCGGCCCGGCGATCGCGGGCGGCGAAGTGGAGGGTACGGAGACCGGACATGTACAGGGCCCCCATGCACAGGGGGCAAGGCTCCATGGTGGTGTACAGGACATACTGCTGGAGGGGAACGCCCGCCCGGCTTACCTGCAACAGGGCATTGAGTTCGGCGTGAGCCAGGTGGTTGCCGCACACTTGGCCGGGAGGGGCCGACGTCTCGAAGATACGGTTGCGTCCCCGGGCGATGACCGTGCCGTCATGGACAATGGCGGCGCCGATGGGCACCGAACCGTGGCAATATGCTTCCCAGGCTTCGTGAAGGCATACCTTCCAGACCTCGCACAGAGTATCCCACATGGTTACTCCTACTCCCCGTGAACAAAATGCAGGTAGACCGCTAGAGGCAACCGTTCACCCGGTAGCGAATGGGTGACGAAAACCAACGTGCCGGGACCGGTCTTGGCTTCCCGGACCGCAAACTCGCCCTGGACGATCAGGACATCCTCCTGACCCGGCCTGCGGGCTACCACCCGGGTGATGCCGCCGTCTTGGTAACACAAAAAGGTCGCCGCCCCCAAGCGACCCAGCTCCAGCTCTTGGCGGGTTGCCTGGGTCAGGCGGGTGATCGTGCCACTGAGCGAGATCCTGACCCCGGTCCGCTCCAGTTCTCCCCGGGCCCGCTGCCACACCTCCACCGCAGTCTCGTTGTCCACCCAGGTCAAGAGATCGATCTCGCCGGTGAGGACGGCCAGCGGCTGGAGCTTGCCCGGCTCTTGCCAGAGCCAGAGCCCATGCACCAGGCTGGGACCTCCCGGCGGTACCCGGGGCCCCACGGTGAAGACCAGTATCCGGTCGTCTTCCGTCCAGTCCCAGTGCCGTATCCGGTCATTGTGGTCCGGGGGCACGATTTCGCGTTTGAGCCCGCCCTGGGTATCGTAGAATCTCAGGGCGGTGCAGCCCGCGGGCCAGGAAGTTTCTCCGTAGCTGGTTACCTCCCGGGCTATGGCCACGGCCATGAGCCCGCCCGGGGTCCATCCGGCGAAGAAGGCGGTATCACCTGGAGCAAGGTCGAATTCGTGCCGCTTTCCGGTGCGGAGATCGTACACCCCCAAAGCCGCGGGACTGCCCGAGGACGCGTAGGCCCCGTGCCAGCCCGACGGGGAGTAGTGCAGCACGAAGAGCCCGTCCCAACCCGGCAAGTCACCGGCCAGGTGGAATACTTCACCAGAAAGGAGGTCAACCCTCCACAGGTCCGGCGAGCTCACAAAGACGGCGCTGGTGCCGTCGGCGGTAACCCTGAGGCTGCGCAGCAGTGCCGTGGCGCTGGCCGGGATGAAAGCTACGTCCTGGACCTCACCTTCCGGGTAGCTGACCTCTCCGAACCAGAACCCAGCGTGACCTGCATGAGGACCCACCACCTGGTAGCCGCTAACCAGGAACCTCACCCGTGCATCGTCAGGCATCCAGTCCAAAAGGTGCAATTCCGGTTGGGGCAAGTCCAGGTCATGAAGAGGAAGGGCCAGCATAAGGCGCAGGTCCTCCCCTTGCCGCCCGCACGCCCAGAGCTCTTGATAGCCGAAATTATCAACGGCAAAAGCCACTTTTTGTCCATCCTGGCTCCAGGCCGGACCACCCCATAGGTCCACCCCGGTAAACGGCCCTAGCTTCAGGGACTGGCCGTCCACGGCTACCTGGGGCCGCCACCCGGGTTCGCCGTCCCGCAAGCGGGGGACGGCCGATCGTTCCATGTGCTGGACCAGCCAGGCCTCTCCCTGGCGCTCCAGGTAGTACGTTTCGGTGACGTCCAAAGTGTAGGTACCGTCCCGGGCGGAGGCTTCCACCTGGTAGTGTAGCCGGGCCTCGGCGTAGGGGCCATCCGGGGCAGGGCCCACCGACTTCACCACCACCTGCGGCGCCGAGACGGGCCGGTACTCGTCGTTGCCGTGAGGGCGCCAAAAGAGCACGTTCCAGCTGGAATACAGGGTGGCGGAGAGGGGCCCGGAATCCTGTACCCGGGGCCGCCCACGCTCCCCGGGGACCAGCAGGGTTTCCAGGGTCTGCTGGTCTTGGGCCCAGGCTGCGCCGGCAAACAACACTGGCACGGTTTTTACCGCTGACACCAGGGCCTGGGTTGCCAACTGGAAACGGACGTAGTATACGGCCTCGGCCGGCCCGGCCCACCTGGCCGTGACCCGGAGGGTATAGCGCCCGGCCTCGGACGGGGTACCGGGGGGTAGTTCTGGCACGTCCCATTCGCAGCTTACCTGGGAAGTGCCGGTGGAAAACCGGGTAATCTCCGCGGAATGCAGTGAGAAGACGGATCCTGCCCCAGCCTCTTCCCCGGGTCTCCAGGACGGCAGTACCTCCACCCGGACTCGCTCTGGCGCCACGGCCGTCCCGTCCAGGACCATGGACAACCTGCCTGGGGCTTCCAGGAACAGCGGGGTGGAAGGGGTCGCCGGTGGCCAGTTTTCCGGGTAGGAGGCCATCCCGGGCCAGCGGGCGCCGTTACACGATGCGGTGACGGATTGGCCCGGCAGGCTCAGCCGCAGTACCGGAGGGCTGGCGGGAAGCTGGGGCGTAAGCCCTGTGCACCCGGTCGCGAACACCGCAACGATGATGGTAACGGCCAGTGCGGAGCGCATAGATGAGACTCCTCTACGAGTTGTCTTTCCGAAAAGACGGCATCGAAGGTGATCAGGTTCCGAGTGTTCCCGTGTACTTCGGTCCCGGGCCCGCCCATACCTCCTCGCGTGGGAAAGTCAATGCAGGCAGGATCAGGACATGCCCAGGGGTCCGAAAAGAAGATGCCTGGTATCCCGGGGGCCATCAGGCAGCACGGGCCAGTCCTGTGCGCGCTGGGGGAGGTCGCAAAGACCGCTGTTACCGGAGACCTGGCTGGATGAGACCCTAGGCAGGAGCGTGCTCAAGTGCCGGGACAGAGCGCGTGCCCGGACTTCAGGAAAAGGAATGTGAGCGGGCGTTGTAGAACCCGGCCGCCATTCCCAGGACCAGCTCAAGCGAAGACCGGGGCCGCCCGGCACGCAAACTACGCAGGATAGGGGTGCAGCATGTCCCGCAAGATCAGCAAGCTGGCGTCAGACCAGGACCTGGCGGAGTTTGCCCGCCTGACGGTAAACGCCTACCCGGGCATGGCAACAGACGCGGAAGGTCTGGCCAAGCGCCTGCAGGAAAGGAAGGACCGGGACGATAGCTCCGGTTTGTGGGGTTTCAACTGATGGACTGGATCGTTGACACGTATGGCATTTTGTGGTATAATATCCACAGGTGATGGACATGAAGTTAAGTGAGTGGGCAAAGCAAAACGGGATTTCATACAAGACAGCATGGCGTTGGATAAAGAACGGCAAGTTCCCAGTTCCATACGAGCAAACCGCAACGGGCACCATTTTGGTGAAAGTATCGTCACCACCCACGGGAACGGTGGCGCTTTACGCCCGGGTATCGAGTAGCGACCAGAAAGCGGACTTGGAAAAGCAAGTGGTGCGCATTCTGGAGTTTGCGAATGGCCGTGGAATGGCGGTGGCGCAAACCGTTACCGAGATTGGTTCGGGCTTGGACGGGCATCGTCCGCAGTTGTTGAAACTGCTGGCCGATCAGCAGGTGACGACTATTGTCGTGGAACATCGGGACCGCTTGATGCGCTTTGGGTTTGAGTACGTGGAAGCGGCATTGGCGGCGCAGGGACGGCGTATAGTTGTCATGGAGAACGGCGAAGTCAAGGATGACTTGGTACAAGACATGATGGAGGTGCTGACATCGTTCGGTGCCCGTCTGTATGGGCGGCATTCTGCGAAGAACCGGGCGCGGAAGGCGTTGGAGGTGATAGAGCGCGCTGATTAACCGGGCATACCGTTATGAACTGGACCCCAATGTCCAGCCACGCATTCTCCTCGCTAAATATGCAGGGGCCGCACGTTTTGCCTATAACTGCGGACTCGCCCGTCGCATGGCACTGTGGGAACAAGAGAGGAAACGCACCGATGCTAGCAAACAGCATCGGGAACTCAACGTACTCGAGAAGACCGACTTCCCCTGGATGTACTAGGTCTCCCAGTGCGCTCCGCAAGAGGCGCTTCGCAACTTGGACTTCCTAAGTTCAAGAAAAGGGGCGTCCACGACTCCTTCCGGTTGACTGGAGCTATCCG
>JBFLYN010000050.1:0-19281 GCA_040756655.1 Bacillota bacterium | reverse complement strand
GGTGGAGCGCCTTGAAGCCGGTTTTGAGGACGCAATGGCCGTGATGGCCTTACCCGAACGTTACCGGAAGCGGCTCCGCACCATCAATGGCGTCGAGCGGCTCAACCAAGAGGTCCGCCGGCGGGAGCGGGTGATCCGGATCTTCCCCAACGAAGAGTCCGCGATGCGGTTGATGGGGGCGGTCCTATTGGAGATCGACGAGGCTTGGACCACTGGACACCGCTATTTCGACATGGCGGAGTATGGGGAGTGGAAGTTTAACACGGAAAAACAGCGCAAGGAGGTGAGTAATGATACTCAGGTAAACGCAGCTTAAAACGGGGTGATCTTATCTGCCAGAGGGAACAAATTCGGACTTGATCTGACCAACCCCCTGGACGCTATTGTATATAATGCCACTGCTGATGTCTGACTGGCAAGGAACATTAGGCCTGCCCGGTTGACGACTCAGGACCGGCTGGCCTCAGGCCAGGAGACCGTCCGCTTCCAGCCGGGAGTACGGTTACCGGGCACCCGGTCAGGCAGCGTTCATCTGGCGCCTCGGGTTACCTATGTTCACCAGGCGTTGTTCACTCGGCCACTCTCACCCACCCGTGCCAACGACCGGGCCTTCGGGCTCCGCCTGCGTCAACGTGCAGGAAGGTAAGTGCTGCCCCGGTCTCACTCCTGGGAACCCAAGTCTCCGGCTAAATATGCGACTGGCAGGTAGAGGGAACTGCAGACTTCGTGGGCCAGACAGAGACCCCGCCCGGGTGCGGCGAATGGCCAATTCCGTGTGCCAACCGGGTCTGTCGGTGCGCGGGCAACCTGTAGATGCAGTTGACAGGGGCGGCAGTACCCGGGATGACAGACCACGCAACAGGCCCGGGCCCTGCTGGTCTTCTTGTAGGGCGTCAAGGTTCGCCGAACGCCCGCTTACTACACAGCACCAACTTCGATCCATGTTGGACTGGGCATTGTTCTAGTGCTATTAGCAGTGAGCATCACTGTCTTGAGCGACAGGTCAGCGACCACTACGCCTGTCAACGTCAGCTAGGGGGCTTGTTCTAGGATCGGGACGCCGACCCGAATTCGTGTTTGCAACCGCTGTCGCCTTGTTGGTTGCAGATACAGGATATGCAGAAGGCCCCTCCCGAAGAGGGAGGGGCCCTACTCTGCTAGTTCACCCGGTGACTGGCTTTAGGACATCCGGCAAATCCGGTTTGCCGATTTCTTGTAGCTCGTACCGGACCCGAAACGACGGCTGTACTATGGACACCAACCTCCGCAAGTCTATAGGGGTGGCGACTATCACCGCGTCGCAGGGCACCGCCCGGATGGTGGCCTCCAGCTCCTGGACCTGCGCCCGGCCATATCCCATGGCCGGAAGTACGAAGCGCAGATGGGCATACCTCCGGAACGTATCCTGAAGTGTCCCCACGGCATAGGGCCGGGGATCCACAGGCTCGGCCCCGAACCGGCGGGCCGCGATGGTCCCGGCTCCGTAAGGCATCTCCCCGTGGGTGACAGTAGGACCATCCTCTATGACCAGCACGCGTCGGCCTGCCAGGCGCCCGGGTTCTTCCACAGACAGAGGCGACGCCGCCTCTACCAGCACGGCCCGGGGATTCACCTTGCTTACGTTCTCGCGCACCGTCATTATGGCATCGAGGTTGGCAGTGTCCACCTTGTTGATGACCACAGCACAGGCCATGCGCAGGTTGGTCTCTCCCGGGTGGTACATGAGCTCATGCCCAGGGCGGTGGGGATCCACCAAGGTGATGTGTATATCGGGCTTGATGAAGGGCAGGTCGTTGTTGCCCCCATCCCAGACCACCACGTCGGCCTCAGCCTGGGCCTGATCGAGGATAACCTGGTAATCTACACCCGCGTATACTACGTTTCCCCTGTCAATGTGCGGCTCGTACTCTTCGCGCTCCTCGATGGTGCATTCATGGTAATCCAAGTCAGCATAGGATGCAAACCGCTGGCTGATTTGCCGCCTCAGGTCCCCATAGGGCATGGGGTGCCTGAGCACGGCCACTCGCTTTCCCGAAGCCTTGAGGATCTGGCATACCCGCCGGGTGGTCTGGCTCTTTCCCACACCGGTACGGGCGGCACATACAGCCACTACCGGAACCGTCGCCTTGAGCATGGTCCGGGCCGGTCCCAGCATGGTGAAGTCGACGCCCAATGACATGGCCCAAGAAGCACGGTTCATGACATACCCGTGAGGGACGTCACTGTAGGCAAAGACCACCTCGTCCACACCCAGGCCACGTATGAGCTCAGGCAACTGCTCTTCCGCGAAGATGGGAATTCCCGCCGGGTACCAGGGTCCGGCCAGCTCGGCCGGGTACGACCTTCCTTCTATGTCGGGAATCTGGGTGGCGGTGAAGCCCACCACTTCATACTGCTGGTGGTTCCTGTAGACGGTGTTGAAGTTGTGGAAATCCCGGCCAGCAGCGCCCATGATCAGCACTTTTCTTTTCATATCGGTCCTCTCCCGGACATAATTTTGTTTACATTACCAGGGCCAGAACCGCCTTCTGAACGTGCAAGCGGTTTTCTGCCTGGTCGAAGATGATGGACTGCGGACTGTCAGCGACCTCGTCGGTGACTTCCTCTCCACGGTGGGCAGGTAGGCAGTGCATAAACAGGGTCGATGGCTTGGCCTGAGCCATCAAGGCCGCATTGACCTGGTAAGGCTGCAATACCTTAAGTCTAGCGGCGTGCTCATCCTCCTGCCCCATGCTGGCCCACACATCAGTATAAACAACGTCGACATCCTTTACCGCCTGCTTGGGGTCACGCTCGATCTCGAATCTCGCGCCGGTGGCGCCGGCGTCTTCTCGGGCCAGCCTCATGACTTTGTCATCTGGTTCGTATCCTTCCGGCACTGATACGATCACATCCATGCCTACCTTAGCGCCGGCGAATAGGAGCGAGTGGCAGACGTTGTTGCCATCGCCCAGGTATGCCATTCTTACTCCCTGCAGCCGCCCAAGCTTCTCATAGATGGTGAAGATGTCTGTCAGCGCCTGGCAAGGGTGAACATAGTCGGTAAGGCCATTGATCACCGGGATAGTAGCGTGTTCCGCCAGTTCCTCCACGTCCCGGTGAGAGTAGGTGCGGATCATGATGCCGTTTAGATACCTGGAGAGCACCCGCGCTGTGTCCGCAATGGTTTCCCCGCGTCTCAATTGCAGTTCCTGGGCGCTCAGAAACAGGCCATAGCCACCCAGCTGGTAGATGGCCACCTCAAAAGATACCCGGGTCCGGGTCGAGGGCTTGGTGAAGACCATCCCCAGGGTCTTGCCGGTTAGTGGGGTGTAGGGCTGGCCGGTATAGCTCATGGTCTTTATGAACTCAGCTGTCTTGATGGCCTGCCAGATCTCTTCCGACGTCCAGTCGTGGAGAGTCACCAGATCCTTGCCTTTTAGATTAACTGCCAATGCTCATACCTCCTCGATGATCCTGGTTCCCGCCCGGCCCTCCAGGGCCGGCAATGCCCGGTCCAGCGACGTGATGATGGAATACCCCCCGTTCTCGGCGAACCTGACTGCCGCCTCCACCTTCGGGAGCATGCTCCCCGGTCGGAAATGTCCCTGGTTCATGTAACGCCTGGCCTCAACCGTGGTCATGTAGTCAAGAGGTTTTTCGTGCTCGGTCCCGTAATTGAGCACCACCCGGTCGACGTCAGTCAGGATCAGGAATCCCTCTGCCTCCACCAACCTGGCCAACCTTTCTCCAGACAGGTCCTTGTCTATGACTGCCTCAACCCCCTCTAGTGCGCCACCCGCTTGCCGGACCGGGATGCCGCCACCCCCGGAGGCGATCACCACCACTCCGGACTCCACCAGGAGTTGGATGGCCTTGGCTTCTACAATGCCCATGGGTTCGGGCGACGGGACCACCCGGCGCCAACCACGGTTGGCATCCTCCTTTATCAAATACCCGCCACTTTCCATGAGCCTTTTGGCCCGATTTTCCGAGTAGAAAGGCCCTATGGGTTTGGCCGGGTCCAGGAACGCCGGGTCGGCCGGATCCACCAGCACCTGGGTGACGACGGTGACCACGGGCAAATCCATACCTGCCATCATCAGAGCACGGGCAAGTTCGCTCTGGATCATATACCCGATCTGACCCTGGGTCTGGGCGCCGCACACATCCAGGGGCATGGGCGGGACTACGGCCCGGGCCTCCTCGTTCTGGATGAGGATGTTGCCTACCTGCGGGCCATTGCCGTGGGTGAGCACCACCTGGTACCCCTGAAGAGCTATAGCCGCCACCTGCCGGCAGGTCACGGCCACGTTGCGACGCTGTTCCTCTACGGTGCCCCTGTCCCCGGGCCTGGTGATGGCATTACCCCCCAGGGCTATGACAAGTCGTTTCTTCATGGTTTCCTCCCGTTACCGCCACACGCAGGTTGCACTCCGGGCAGTGGCCGTCCACCAGCAGGTTTTCTTCAAGGGTAAGGCTGTGCCTGCGCAGCACCAGAGCCCCGCACTGGGGGCAATGAGTGCTGTTGTTCTCCGCTCCCCAGACGTTACCTAAATATACGTACCGGAGGTGCCTGCGGGCGATGGCTGCTGCACGCTTCATGGTCTTTACGGATGTAGGCGGGTTATCCATCTTGAAAGCCGGAAAGTACCTGGAAAGGTGAAGCGGCAAGTCTGCGTTCAGTCCTGCCAGCCACCGGGCCAGGGCTTCAACCTCCTCATCATCATCGTTCAGGTCTTCGACCAGGAGGGTCGTGACCTCTACGTGCACGCCCGCCCTCACCGCCTCCTCCACCGTGGACTTGACCGGTTCAAGGAGCCCCGAACAGATGCGGGCATAGTAGCCGGCATCAAAGCTCTTTACATCGATGTTCATGGCATCCACCAAAGGCAGGAGACTGGCCAGGGGACCCGGGTTGATGGAACCATTGGTCACCAGGATGTTCTTGAGCCCGTGATCCTTGGCCAGGGCTGCCGTATCGGTCACATACTCGTACCAGACCAAAGGTTCCGAGTAGGTGTAGGCTATGCCAATGCAGCCGGGGTCCCTTCCTTGTTCCTTCTGGCACCTGTAGACCAGCTGGTCAGGAGTCAGTTCTACTGTGGTTGCCCGGTCGTCGTGGGTGATAGTCCAGTTTTGGCAAAACTGGCAGGTGAAGTTGCACCCCACCGTCCCTACAGAGAGCACCCGCGTCCCAGGGTAGAAGTGGTATAGCGGTTTCTTCTCAATAGGATCTACAGCGTAGGAGCTGATCCGGGCATAGTTTTGGCTGTAGAGCTTTCCCTCGAGGTTTTGTCGCACCCGGCAGACCCCGGTCTTGCCCTCCCGTACCAGGCAGAGCTTGGGACAAAGCCGGCACTTTACGGACCGATCTGCCGTCGGCTCATAGTGGCGTGCTTCCTTCATCCCCGGCGCCTCCTGCCCGCTCACCGGTACCGCTCTACCCGGAACCGGTAAAGCTTCACTCCCTTGTCCCCCGGTGCCAGCCCGGCTTTAAGACAGGCTATGGACACCTGCTCTGCCGCGGTGTCCACGCCCTCCAGGTCCGGCAGCAACAGCCCGGCCCGCTGCCCCTTGCGAACTATGACCCCATACTCCCGGGGGTTCAGTTCCGATAGGTCATCTACGGGCTCGGCGGGGGCGAGGACATCCACGGACACCTCGAGGTCATCGAGTTCGGCTTCGGACACCGGCGGGAACCTGGGATCGTCGGTGGCCGCGGAGATAGCGTTATGGATGACCTCCATGGCCAGGGAGGCCCGGGCTGGCTGTACTGTGCCGATGCATCCCCTCAACTCACCCTGTTGTTTGAGCGACACAAACACTCCCGCAGGTGAGTGGGTGCCCGCCAATGGATCTCCACTATCATCCAGCACCCGGCCTTCTCTAATGTAGGCCTCAATAGCCCGCCGGGCCAGGGCTACCAGTGGGTGGGCCGGTGTGAACACCGCCACCGCGTAGCCGACTCCAAACGGCCCCTCGTAAGACAGCAGCTCCGGCCGGTAATCCAATCCGTCCAGGGCGCCAGCCAGGACCTGGAGGGGACCTAGCCCGCATTGGCCGGCATCCTCGACCAGGTCGGGGTCCACATGCAAGAGCGACTCCAGGCTTCCTGCAGCCAGGGCTCGGGTCACCAGTTGGTCAAACTCTGCTCCCCGCCGGTGGTAGCCGGCCGGCGCCCCGGGCTTGAGCCGGTGAGAAAGGTCACCGCTTGCCACCACTGCCACCCGGCGCCCGGTCTTGCGGGCGGTCCGGGCGAGTACCTGTCCGTAGCGGAAGAGGTCCGGTGCTTCCCGCCACGGCATGGTCATCACCACTAACCTGGATCTCATCCCTGCCTTGTGCAGGTAGTACAGGGGGACAGTGGCCCCGTGGTCCAGCCTTCTCGCCGGGTACTCCTGGACCGGCAGTGCGGCCGCTCTTGCTTGTTCGGCCAGCGTGCTCAAGAACCCGGCATCGTTATCAAACTGGACCCTGACCTCTTGAGCCCCAAACTCGGCCAGATCGCCGGCCAGCGGTCCCGTTAGGACTACGGCCCGGGCCTGTGGAGACCGCACACCGTGGGGCGTGATAAGGATGGTTGTCTCCGGCCCGGCCTGACATACCCGTCGTGCCAGGTCGTCCATGCCCCGGCAGGTAAGTTCTACCTTGACAATTTCCGGCCCACCTACCTCCGGTACCATTATGGGAGGGTGCGGCACCAGCGCTCCCAGTACCACCCCGGCACTCACGGACATTCCCTCCTAACCTACATAGCACTTGGTTACGTACGGTGACGTCATGGCCTGGAGCAGTGTGGTGTAGTTGATATCGAAGGCCATTTCCCCGCCGGGCGCCCAGCTCCGCCTGCTTTCGGTCACGTCGACCAGGAGGTGGTCGCTGGATGCCCCAAGTACGAAGACGCCTTCCTCGCGTGGGAAGATGCCGTCTGCCGCCAAGTCCTGCCGCCCGGCTGCCAGGATGGCTCTCCGGCGGATACCCCGGTCCTCAAATGAAGGTACTCGCCCAAAGGCATCCTGCCCGATGCACCCCAGGGGTACCGAGGGCTTCATAGCTTCCTCTATAACTTCTGCAACCAGGGTAAACGCGTCCTGGTAGGTACCCGGGACGGGTTGGCGGGCAACGGCTTCTCTCCCCATTAGTATACCTTCACCAATGCGGACGTTGGTGATGCCCCGGGGAAGCCTACCGTCCAAGAACAGGTTCAGGTTGGCGGAATTGCCTCCGGATATCACCTGGAGCGTCCGGCCCAGGGCCGTCTCCACAGCACGGGTCGCGCTTAACAGCGTTCCCATGTTCTGCGGGTCGGGGACCACCCCGCCATAACAGGCCAGGTTGGTACCCAGCCCGACCAGGTCCAGGCCTGGGATCCGGGCCATGGCCATGGCAACTTCCACCACCCGGTCTGGCCACACCCCTTCCCGCAGGTCGCCCACATCAACCATAAGCAGGACCTTGACGGCCCGGCCAGTTCTCGTCGCCTCTTGGCCCAAAAGCCGGGCCGTGGCCGGTTCGGAGATGAGGACCAAGTCGGCAAGTCTCACCACCTTGGCCACCTCCGAGGGCATGGGCAACCTCAGCAGCCACAGTTCACAGCCGGGCAACCCGGCGCGCAGCCGGGCCAGGTTGGCCACCCGGGAATCACCCAGTGCCGCCACCCCTCCGTCCAGCATGGCCCGTCCCACCCGGGGATCACCGCAGCACCCTTTCACCACCCCGGTCACGGAAACCCCGCGTAACCGGGCCAGTTCTACCACGGTGTGAGCGTTGTGTTGTAGCTTGGCAAGGTCTATGTCCAGACGGGGGTTGGCGCTCATGCCGTGGCCCCCTCCCACCCTATGCTGTCCAGTAGCAGCCGGCGGGCCGCCCCGGGGTGGCGCCGGGCCATGATGCCGGTGGCTGCAGCTATGTAGTTCCTGTCGATGAAGACGCGGGCCCGCTTGGGATACAGGTCCCGGCCCCGGCCAGGGGCAAGAATGCTCTCCAGGATCCTGCGACCTTCGGCCAAGGCCGTGAGCGGGCCACCGGTGCCCACGATGGTCCCCACCCGGGACAGGTCCTTGCCCTCTGCCACCGTGGTTCGCCCGGTTGGCCCATAGAGGTGCCTGAGGCGGCCTGCATGCCGGGCCACCGCCACCTTTACCGCCTCGGCCGCCAGGCGGGCCACAAAGGCACGCTCCTGTTCATCGCTGGGGATTAGCACCGGGTGCTCCAGCATGGGGGCCGGGTCAAACCCGAGCACCAACGCCAGTTCGGAACGGCCGATGCGCTCCACCAAGTTGACGGCATTGACATAAACCCCTAGGTCCCCTTCGACTGTGCGCTTGGCCACAGGTTCGGGGTTTACCAGCAGCTTGGAGATCTCCTCCGACCCCTCGGTCACCGAGTGGACGTCAGTGGTGGCCCCGCCCACATCCACCAGCATAAGATCGCCGGTGGCCTCGCGCAGGAGAATGGCGGCGTTCATGACCGCCCCGGGAGTAGGCAAGATCGGACCGGTCACCAGCTGGCGAATACGGTCCATGCCCGGTGCCACCACGATGTGCTCCTCGAACACTTGCTGGATTACCCTCCGGGTTGGCTCTATGTTCAGGTCGTCAATGCGCGGGTACACGTTGTCCACCACTATGACCCGCTTTTCGGCCTGTCCCAGTATGGCCAGGACCTCCTGCCTGGCCGCCACGTTGCCGGCGTAGATGATAGGAGCATCGAAGGCAAGGCCTGCCAGCAGCCGGGCATTGGTAACCGCCGTCTGGCGCTCCCCGTAGTCCACCCCGCCGGCCAGCAAGATGATATTGGGCCTTACGTTCATGACGGCCTCCAGGTCCCCCGGGGTGAGTTCGCCCGCGGTGACCAGTCTGACCACAGCCCCGGCACCCAGCGCGGCCTCCTGGGCGGCCTTGGCAGTCATATCGTAGACGAGCCCATGCACGGTCATCTTTAGGCCACCGGCAGCGCTGGAACAGGCATAAAACTCGTCCCAGCTTAGGTCCGCCCAGCCCCGGCTGCCCCGGAGGGCTTCCAGTGCCTGCCCAAGACCAATGGTCACGTCGCCCTGGGCTACGGTAGTGGACGCCCACCCCTGAGCAGCTACCACGGGTTCACCGGTCAGTCCGGTAAATGCCGTAACCACCGTAGTGGTGCTACCGATCTCGGCTACCAGGAGATCCACGTGCATGCTAGGCTCTCCTTGCTCTTTCCTTGACCAAAAACGACGCAACATCGATGCCCTTGGTGCCGCGCCCAAATCCCGCGTCCAGCCCGCACTCCCGGGCCATTTCGTCGGTGATCTGGGTTCCCCCTCCCACCAGGATCAGTCGCTCACGTACGCCTTTTTCCACGCACAGTTCATGCAGGATGCGCATGTTATGGCGATGTACATCAGCATGGGTGATGATGGTGCTGATGAGAATGGCCGCGGCTCCGGTCTCGATGGCAGCATTCACCACCTTCTCGATGGGCACAGAAGTGCCCAGGTAATGACAGGTGATGTTGAACTTCTCCAGCCCCCCGTGCTTGATGTCGATAATCTCACGCATGCCCACGGAGTGCTCATCTTCTCCCACGGTGGCAGCCACCACCTGCATGGGTTGAGCCTGGATTCGGGCGCGAATCTCGTCCTCGTCCAGGGGTTCCTCCTTTACCGGGATGACCAGGGTAGCCGGGTCGATGTCCATGTTTAGGACGCCCTTGACCTCCACCAGTGTCCCCTCGGCCGGGTGCATGACTGCACTGTGGATCACTTCGGGATCCTGGAGTCCCATGCGCCGGGCCAGCTCCAAGGCAGCATACTGGGCGGTAACCCTGGAGGTCGGCAAGAAGAAAGTCGTGGTAACCACCCCGTCGGCATACCACTGGACTTCCGGCCGGATAAGTCCGGCTGCCCGGTGCCCGGCAGTGGCCTCGAGACGCCGGAAAACGTTGTCGTCTTCATCTAGTTCGTCCAGGTAGATTATTTTCTCTGGGTGGCACAGCGTGCAGCCTTCCACCAGCTCGCACGGCCTTTCGAGGCCGGACGGAAGCCCCGGGTTGTTTCCAAAGTGATGGCACACCGGAGCAAGATAACCAGGGTCGCGCAGCACAATGGTGCCAGCGCCTACTCCCCCACTGGCCTTTCTCACGATACCGTCGTGGTGCCGTTCAGGGTAGAAACCAGAGTCCACAAACAGTCCGGCTTCGACTGCCTTGAAGTAGCCTCCCAGCTGTACGATATCCTCCAGAAAGAGCACTGCCCGTTCCACTAGTTCACGTACAGAACTGCCCAGTTCGCCCGAGTAGTTAAGGCTCACCAAGTCCCGCAAACCATCCATGCCCACCAGGGCCTGCTTGGCCGTGTCCACAGCGGCCACGTTGTTATAGTGCCAGGGGACGTTGCGCCCTTCGTCCGGGGTGATGGTGCTTTGGATGTCTGCCCGGGTCAGCCGGGATATGAGTAGGTTAAGTACATGAGTCACCGTGGCCTCCCGGGTGTCTGACTCTATATACCTGGTATTCATCTGGGCCCGCATCCGGTACTCGTGGAACAACCACCTCAAGGCTACAGCGTAGGCCAGATCAGTACGTATGGCAGGTCCTGGAGGAGCAGTTGGGGGCACCGTGGAAAGGCAGATGAGGTCCTTGGGCATGCCGGCTGCCAGGGAAAAGGCAGTGTTGATGGCATGCTGGACCATGAGCTCCGGCATCACCTTCCAGGCCTGCCGGGCGGTGGCGTTAGCGTTGTGGGCACCGTCGATCTGGGCGATGCCCGCAGAAGCCAGGAGGCACTTGGCCTCAGCGGCATCCACAAAGGACCGCAGCATATTGACGTTCCGGTAAAGGATGTTATACTGGGGGTCCTGGTGGGCCCCGTTGACCCCTTCCTCCACGAACAGTACGGCTATCTCGGGCCCGGCCACTCCGCTGACGTAGGAGTGAAAATTGATGGGCCTCCCAACCTCGTCTTCTATCAGATCCAGTGCCTTGCGGGTGGCCCGGATCTGCTTGCGGGTGATGGGGACCCCCCCGACTCCTTCCGGGGTACCCTCGATGAGACCGTCAAAGTGGCTCTGCCCCGCGGTACGGATGACCATGATATGGTCTGCACCGTGCCAGGCCGCCATGCGCATGCGCCGGAGGTCGTCCTCGAACCGGCCCGACGCTATTTCCGTGGTGATCACCGGGTCAGGCTGGGGGTCGATGCCGCCGAAGTACTTGGCAGCAGGTAATGGGATACCCTGTTCCAGTGGACGGGTGACTTCACGATAGACAAAGGGGCCTTGTTCCAGGGCCCCCTGGGGAGGCTTCTGGCGCCAGACCCAACCCCGGCGGCGGGGGCGATAGTGCTCAAGGTCGGCAAGAACAGCGGCTACATCCAGCCGTTCATCGGGTTGTAGCATCTGGTACACCCCCAGTCACCGTTTCCCACAATTCGCCCCGGGCCATGGCCAGACCGGCCTCGCGGATGGATATGCCGTGAGCCCTGGCTACCCGGTAAACGAGCCCGCCCGCTCCTTTCCCAAGGAGGCCGCGCTCTGTACATTGCTCCACGATTTCCTTGGCCTCCAGGCTGGAAAAACCCATGCGGAGGATCACCGAACGCTCAATGGAAGGAGAGGTGTGCGAGCGCGCCAGTTCCACCATAGGCGCCACTACCTGGTGGGCCAAGTTCCAGAACCGGTCTTTGAGCTCCTCATCGGTAAGCTGGGCCAAGTGCCGGCGCTTGAGAGAGAAATCGTCCATATGCGCGCGACTCCTTTCAGCAGGGGCATTCCACTCCCAGTTCCCGCAAGACCGCCTGCACGAACTGGACGTCCGAGCGGGTCTCCGCCGCCAGAAACTCCATTTCACCGGTAGTCACATAGGATAGGCCGAAGTTGCTCACAGCATTGCGCAGGTACGACTTGCGGGCTCCGTCCAGATCATAGTCCCGCACCTTGACCTGCTCCGGCTGCTCTGGGATGATGATGACCTGGCCGGGCACGTTCAGAGCCGGGTCGCCCAGCTTGATTTCCACCCCGCTCTCCCGGGCAAAGGTCAGCTGGGCAGAGGGGTGCTTGCCCGCTCCCGTGTACTCTGTTTCCTGGACCACCAGGATTTCGTCGGACTTCATCTCCCGGGCCAAGGCGATGGCGGCAGCCAGGGAAGTGTTGCCGGCCGGACCCCTCTCCAGCCCTTCCAGCTGGGCCAGTGCTTCGGTAGTGTAGAACACATCCCCCTGGGTGACCAGTACGTAGCGCTCCAGGTAACGAAGAGGACGGGCGGCGTTCCTGGGCACGTCGGTACGGTCGGGCCAAGTGGCAAACGGCACCCCGAAGCCGGTGTGACCCGTAGTGAAGGACTTGCGGTTAAAGTCATGATCACTGGCCATGTGCAGTCCCCTCAGATCCACAGATGCTCCAATCACCGTGGTATCTTTACAGCCGGCCCGGGCCAGTCCCCGGGCGGTACCAGTGACGTTGCCCCCGCCGGCATGCGTGACCACTACCGCATCCGGCGGGCGGCCGTACCGCTCCTTGACCTCCATGCCGATTTCGTAGCCCAGCGTTTCTATGCCGGCAATTCCAAAGGGAGTATATAGTGAGGCGTTAAAATACCCGGTCTCCTCCAAGAGCCGCAAGGCCACGTAAAACAGCTCGGGGCCGACGGAGAGCTGGACTACTTCGGCCCCGTACGCTTCACACACCCGGCCCTTTTCCACGATCTCGGGCTGGCCCACGCCCCGGCTGTCGTATACTTCCTGGACGATGATGCAGTTGAGTCCCTGGATGGCTGCTTGCGAAGCTACGGCTGCGCCGTAGTTACCACTGGTGGCGGCCAGGACGCCAGGGTAGCCGTGTCGTTTGGCGTGAAACACCGAAACAGCGGCCCGCCGGGCTTTAAAGGATCCGGAGGGGTTGGCCGCTTCGTCCTTCACCAGTATGCGCGCACCATAGCCCGGCTCGGCCGTGTCGCGGGCAAGGCGGGTCAAGTTCCGAAGCTCCAAAAGCGGCGTATTACCCACGCCCGCGGCTCTCTGGATGCTGATGATCTCCGCCAGGGCGTAGCCCGTCTGGCGCATCATTCCCTCGTAATCAAAGGTCATGCGGCCGGTATTGAATTGTTCGTAATCGATGCCTACTGAGGCCCGTATGATCTGATTCTTCCGGGCCATTACCGCCTGGTAACTGCCATCAGTCACATCCGGCCCCCCCATCCCGGTAGCGACGCCTCAGGGCGGCCGCGACCTTGAGCAGCTCGGGAACGGGCCGGCCGAAATCGTGTTCATACGCAGGCTCCACGGCTACTAGGATCCCGCTCACCTGCCGCCCGGCGGCTGTCAGCACGGTAGCTGGCTGGCCCACCCTGGCTTCATGGACACAAAAACCCTTAACCCGCATTTCCAGCGGGACTCTGGCCGTGTCATCGGGAACCCCTGGGGCCCTCTCCCCGGCTTTCAGTATGACGCTGTGGACTTGCACCCAGTCCCCGGGGTGCGCCAGTTCCTTGGCCAAGTCAGGTCACCTCTTACCCGGCATGGCCCGTGGGACCGGTAGATCCACCATGGTAAGAAGGCCCGGCTGAGCTGCCACCACCAGGGGTACCATGTTTACTGCCGTGGCTATGGTACCCAGGCCACCAGGTATCTCTGGCTTGATGGCCATATCGATCCTCGGGGTTCCCTCAATGGATATGTAGTCTCCTGTGGCCACCCCTTCCAGTTCGGGCAGTACCTGCTGGGGGTGTTCCAAGCGGATGAGCTCGTGCCCACCTGCATATCCGGATGCCGTGTGCCGGCAGCCCGCCACCCATCCGGGTTCCACGGTCACGTACTTGGTCTGCCTGCGCACGGAACTGATGATGGGCTCCTTCTGCTGTTCCACGCGGTCCAGTGTCCAGCCCAAGGCCCGGGCGATCAGGTTGATGGACTCGGGAAAACCAACGTGCCCCACAATGGACCCGTTCTTCACCCCGGCCTGGAATTCCTCGGGGCGGGTTCCGACGCCCTGGGTCTTCATGACCGTGGGACCAAACGGCGAAAGGTCGTTTACCCTCCGGGCAGTGATCTTATCCACGCTGACACAGGCCCCGCTAAGACAGATTATCAGCACGTCCAGGACAAACCCGGGGTTTACCCCGGTACCCAGTACGGTTACGCCCTTTCCCCGCGCGGCCTGGTGGATACGGTCGGCCAGCCCGGGGTGTTGTGCCCAGGGATCGGCCATCTCTTCCGCTATGCTCACCACGTGGGCTCCGGCCTGGATGGCAGTGATGGTCTCATCCAAGGTCTCGCTGATGAACGACTTGGTAGCCAAGATAGCCACGTCCGGCCGGCTACGATCAAAGGCCTCCCGGGCGTCGTTGGTCACCATAACGCCGGTCTTATAGCCAAACTCAAGCACGTCCCCTACGTCCCGGCCCGCCTTGGCCGGGGTCGCCGCCACAGCTGCCACCAGTTCTAGGCCGGGCTTGTCCATTACCATGCGGCAGATACCCCCGCCCATGGCTCCCATACCCCAGACCAAAACCTTGATGGTTGACTGCAATGCACATCCCTCCTGGGTTGATAAATCCTGCCACACATATACATTCTTGAATAAACGGCAAAGTCCTTCCAGGCATGGGGCTTGGAAGATAGCGCCCGCTGCCGACTATCGATCCAACCGGTCGTCTGAGGTCAAACTCAGGCGGGATCTCGCCGGGCAGCGGGCGATTCTATTATGCTTCACCGGAGCAGGCGTATCCCTGTGGCCCCGGTAGGCAGGGCTCCCTCAGCGAAGTACCGGATAAGTCCAGCGTAGATCGCCCATGCCACCCGCTGCTGGTAGGCCGGGTTCAGGAGCATGGCCGCCTCGCGGGGGTTGGAAAGAAAGCCGACCTCCACGGTGACGGCAGTCGTCGTCACCCTAGACAGCATGCAATGATCGATCCTGGGCGACGCCCGCCGGGTGGTGTTGCCGGTGGTACGGGCCAGCTGTTGTTGCAGTAGCACTGCAAGCCGTTGGGATTCCGGATTTTCCGCCTGGTAGAACACCTGTGCTCCATACCACTGGGACGACGGAAAGGCATTGGCGTGGATGCTTAGTACCGCCTCAGGCACGACTTCGTTGGCCAGCTGGACGCGGCGATCCAGGTCCTGTCTTTTACGCTTTGAGAGGCTCCGCTCGCCGGGGTCGGCCAGGTCTTGATCAGTGGTCCGTGTCATTACTACAGTGACGCCGCGGGATTCAAGAAGGTCCCTCAGCTGCAGGCCGATGGCAAGTACGATGTCTGTCTCCACAGCACCGCCCGGCCCGCTGGCCCCCGGGTCGGGCTTTCCATGACCTGGGTCGATCAACACAGTCCGCCCGGCGAGCACGCGGGCAGAAGCGGCCAGGTGCTGCCGTTCATACCCGGATGCAGCCAAAAGGGTCACAAAGGTAACCACCGCTACCAAAACGTACGGCTGCCAGCGGACGACCCGCCTGCGTGCCGGATACATAGCGTCACGCCTTCCACGGAGCCCTGGTGCTAAATACTTATGGAAGGGCGATGACGGCTATGCCGGCAGCAATGCCCGGTACAGCCCAACGTGCCTGTGGGCGATGGTAGTCCAGTTGAGGGCCGCCACGAGCGCGCGGTTGAGAGCGGTCAGTGTACCGGCATACCCCGGGTCAGACAGGATCCTCTCTACCCGCGAGGCCACGGCCGCCGTATCCCGAATGGGGATGGCTGGCAGCAGTGATAGCTCGGCGGACCGCCTTACTCCATCGCAAATGACCACCGGCCGCAACGACTCCACCGCCAGGCGTATGAGGCCATCACCCCGGTCCAAGGGCCCGACGCCCGCCCCTGAACAGAGGACCACGTCTGCACTGCAGCAGTACTGGAGCAGTGCCTCCCGGGGCAGGCAGCCGGTGATTAACCGTACCCGGCTCCCCAGGCGACGGGCGGGAGCTTTCAGGCTACGGGAAGTCCGCTGGTTGGTTAGCACCAAGCACGTGATGTGCGGGTATCGCTCCTGGAGGACACCGATCAGGTCAAGAGCAGCCTGGCACTCCCCCTTGCTCTGGGAAAGCAGGCACAGCACGGGCCCACCGGGTATGCCCAGGGCCAGCCGAGCTTCGGCCCCGGGCTGCGGCCGGCACTGTCGAAACCCCGGGGGGATGACAATACCGTTGATGCCCAGGTGCCGGGCCTGCCGCCGACACCGTTCGCTGGTGAAGACCACTGCATCCGGGCGCAATGTTTTGAGAGCTAGCGGGACTCCGGCATCGTGCAAAGTGACGACCAAAGGCAGTTGGCCCCGGAGAGTCTTGAGACCGGACACGAAGGCCTGCGGGTACACGAAAGCATGGTAGTGCAAGTGCAGAAGCTGGATGCGGTGAGTGACGAGCGCTTGCCGGGCCACGCTCACGTCCATGCGACTGGTGTCATGCTGGCACGTGTCAAAGAAACGGTATACTAGGGCCCCGTCGGAGCCACCGGGGTTGGTCTGCACCGGATAGCTGGAAAGCACCACAACTTGGTGGCCCTGGCTGCCCAGGGCAGAGGCAAGGCCGGCAGCGTAGTCCGAAGGTTCGCAACGCGCATTCCACAGGGTGATGATCCCGATGCGCAGCGGGCATGCATTATGGGGAGCCAGATCCGGGACTTTGCTCACACACAACACCACCAGGCTAGCAAATCTCTGGCCGCCCGGCCCGGACACGACCAGGGCGAGCAGGTCCCAAACCTGCGGCGCACCAAGCGCCCACTGGTTCCACACGCGGCCGATGCCGGTCCGTTTCCGGCCAAGGATATGGGGGCCCGAAGGCCCCCCATATCCTCCCAAGGCCACCTTTAGGGATCGGCGACGGTCAACTGTTCCGCCTCGATGATAGTCACGTCCAGGAGTATGATCGCCTTCTGCACCAGTCGCCCGAGCTCCGGATCGAACTCCCAGATGAGGTTTTCCACCACCGTCTCGTTGATGAACCCCATGCCTTCCCGGGCCGGGTGGTCCGGGTCGAGCGGAACGATCTCCACGATGTCGCTAAACGGGATGTCCTCGGCCAGGTGTCGTACCAGCCCGTCGGGCGCGACGAAGAAGACTTGCTTGTGCAGCACTCCTTGGACGATCACCTTGGTATCCTTGACTATGGTGTGCAGGTCCCTGAGACTATGGGCGATGTTGACGATCTTGATGGCCTCCAGGCCTACGATCTCTTCCACCAGCTTTTGTCTCTCACCCCGCCCGCGGACAACGTGGGTGGCGATGAGAACTCCTTCGGGATCAAGACCCACGTTGATCTCCTGGCGCTCCGTGACTTTGATCTCCAGCCTGATCACGATCTTCTGAACCAGCGTCCCGGTATCAGGGTCAAACTCCCAGATGCGGTTCTCAATGGCGGACAGATCCAGGAAACCCATGCCTTCGGTGGCCGGACACTTGGGATCGACCGGGTCGATTTCCACCATGTCGCTCCACGGGATATCCTCGCTGACGTGGTGAACCAGATTGTCCAAGCCCACATAGAAGACCTGCTTGTGCAGAACTCCCTGGATAATGGCCTTACCGAGCTTCACATGGACCCTGACATTCCTCAGTGACGCCTGGATGTCGACGACCTTTAAGGCTTCCAAGGCCCGGACCGTTTGCACCAGCTTCTGTTTTGCGCCGCACCCGATTACCCGCCGGACGCTCAGGAGGGGGCCCTGAGGGTCGGTCAGCACGTTGATCTCTTCGGTTACGGTGACCTTGACCTGGATCAGCAGGATGGCTTTCTGGATCAGTAGCCCGGTGTCGGGATCGAACTCCCAGATCAGGTTCTCTACGGTCACCGTGGTCTGCTCGTTCATCCCCGGTACTACCGGTTCATCGTGGTCTTCCGGGACGATCTCCACCAGCTCGCTCCAGTCGATATCTTCCGCCAGGTGATGCTCTAAGCCATCCGCCCCGATGAAGTAAATCTGCTTGTGCAGTACTCCCTGGACAATGACTTTTCCAGCCTTTACCGTGACGTGTATATCTCGCAGCGTCGGGACGATCTCTACGATTTTGATGCCTTCGATGTTGATGGATTCTTCGACGAGTTTTTGCCTGGTACCGTGGCCTACAACCCGTTCTACTTGGATCAGCACCTTGTTTGGCTCTGTCATGCCGAATGTATCACCTCCTTTTTCGTATCAACACGACAGATGCTCCCCTGCCGTATAAAATATGGTGAGCAATCCTCTTATGTTACTGCAGGACGTCTCCTCTCCGCGGCAACTTTCAAGTCTCTGGTCCGGCCTCCCGTGCAACCACCGCCTTCTTGGCCATGCATTGACAGACAGAGGCTGGTAAGGACGTACCGGGGCCGCCCAAGGTCTGGTTCTAGGCCAGCCAACGCTGAAGCGGGAGCGCTCTACCCTGCCGCTCAACATGGGCTGGACCCGGGCAGGGCGACCTGCTCTCTCCAGTAGTCCAATATGTCGGCCAGGGTCTTTTCCAGCGGGATGCTTGGGAACCAGCCGGTGTGGGTCCTCAGCTTGCCTGCATCTCCCACCAGGGACCGGGGACTCCCCGCCGGGACCGGGCGCACGTCCAGACTGGCCCGGTGGAGATCTTCGTACACCCGCCACTTGGCCAAGCTGAACGCACCGTCCGCCGGCCACGTTGTACACCTCGCCGGCGCGACCGCGGGTGGCTGCCAACCAGATGGCCTTGGCCACATTGCGTCAGTAAGGTCCCAGGCCTCGTCCAGCGCTCCTGTGTAAAGCACCGGGGTCTTCCCTTGTGCTTCCGATTCAGCCACACACCGGGCGGCGCGGGCCACTTCGCTGCGGTAATCGCGACCGGGGCCGGCAAACGGGAACAGGCGGACGCGTACAGTACGCAGGCCACTGGCATGGTGGTACTGCCACGCCAGTTGATCTTGCGCCTGCTGCTTAGTGCCAGGGGGTCGCGGGGGTGCTGCGGGCTTCTCTCATCGAGGGGGGTACCCTGCGGACCGTCTCCATACTGCTGGTAGCACCCGGCCGTCAGGATCACCGGGTCGCTTTCAGTTGCAGCACGGCTTCCAGCAGGTTGATGAGTCCCAGCACATTGACGGCCATGGTGGCGGAAGGTGAGGACCAGGGATCCGGGTGAGGGATACGCGCAGCCAGGTGGAAGACCAGGTCCGTCCGGCATATGCGGAGCGCCGCAGCCACGGCCGCTGCATCTTGCAGGTCGCAGCTTACGTAGTTGACCTGGCCTGCTCCAGAGGGTCTCCTGAGCTTGACCCGGTTTGGTGGACACCCCATACTTGAGACAGGGGAGGTTGCCAATGCCGGGAACAAGACCACCATATCCGCTGGAGTTCCGGGCGGAAGCTGTCCGCTTGGTACGCGAGAGTGGGA
>JBFLYN010000049.1:0-19317 GCA_040756655.1 Bacillota bacterium | reverse complement strand
ACTCTCGCGTACCAAGCGGACAGCTTCCGCCCGGAACTCCAGCGGATATGGTGGTCTTGTTCCCGGCATTGGCAACCTCCCCTGTCTCAAGTATGGGGTGTCCACCAAACCGGGTCAAGCTCAGGAGTGTGTGGCCTCTTGGGAGGGTGGAGACCCTGTGTGTGTTTGTCAACCATAAAGTTGACCACCCCGGCGCATGTTCTAACCTCGATCGACTTAGGACTTGACCCTGCCCCAAGCTCGCATCCTGGTGGCCAGCGCCCTGGCCTGTGCGTACCTGCCGGCCACCAGTGCGCGGGAACTGGTCGCCTACCACCTGCGCCGCAATGCCATCGCCGCCCGCTGTCATGGTAAGGGGAGGCTTACCACCCACGGGTCGCTTGCTTGCCGCTCGCCCTGAACCCGTTCGCACCCTGCCACCTCGCTGAGGGCGATTTCCGGGGAACCCGTGGCCCGCCCAGTCGCACGCTGGTGCTGCCTCGTGTTCACCGGGTGGCCTCGCTCCTGGAGCGCTGGCTACTGGGTACTCATCAAGGCGCTGTCAGCCGTGAGCATCTCGACTACTACCTGGATGAGTACACCTTCCGGTTCAACCGTCGGACTTCGCGTCACCGCGGCAAACTGTTCTACCGGCTCCTCGAGCAAGCGGTAACCGTGGACCCGGTACCCTACACCGCGATGGTCAAGGGTGTGCGCGGCCGAAAGAAGCTGGAACGTCTGGCAAAGCGGTACACCGAGGTGCTGGCCCGCGGCCGGGCGGAGAACCCTCTCCCGGCTGTGCCCCGTCCCGCCGGTCAGCGCGGCAGACCCAAGCAAACGCCGGCCCAAAACTTGCTCGACCGGCTGGAGCAGCACCGCCCCGCGGTGCTCGCCTTCATGTACGACTTCGCGGTGCCCTTCGACAACAACCTGGCAGAGCGCGACCTGCGCATGATCAAGGTGCAGCAGAAGATCTCCGGTACCTTCCGCAGCTTCGCCGGTGCACAGGCCTTCTGCCGCATCCGCGGCTACATCTCGACCGTCCGCAAGCGGGGTCACTCGGTCCTGGCGGCGCTCGAGGCCGGCTTCCGGGGCCAGCCGTTCCTCCAACCCCGTGCCCCTTGAACCGGTCATGGTCTCCCCGCCGGGGGCGAATGCCGGAAGTCTCCCCACGCATGGCGCCACACTTCCCTGCGGGCCGTCGCTCACCTATCCGAGAAATGAGATTGCGCACCCACACTTCGGGAAGGAGGAATTCCGGGGGGCAGAAGAAGCGCACTACTGGATCTTGCCGGGACGGGCTGAGCAGTTACGGAAAGTCACGCTAGGTGTCAGTCTGCCACCGGCGGCAACACAGCTGGGGTTGGCTGGGGAGCGCAGACGCCCGGCCCGCACTCTACTTGTACCGCAGCGCCTCCACCGGGTTGAGGCGGGCAGCCCTCACAGCCGGGTAGAGACCTGCGACCAAGCCGATGACGGTGGTGAAGGCGACAACGCCGTTGGTCAACCAAGGCGGGAAAGCGATGGCGTTTCGGGCCATGACACCGTAGCTTTCGGCAAACCGGTTGAGCCAGTGATTCCCGGCCACGGCCAGGACCCAGCTCATTCCCGGGTCCAGCACGCCTCCCAGGAATCTCAGCACGGCCGCTTCGAAGGCAAACAGGCAACGGATGGTGGCCCGGGTCGCCCCGCAGGCGCGCATGACCCCGATTTCCCGGGTACGCTCGTAGATGGCCATGACCATGGTGTTGACGATGCCGATGGTAGCTACGCCCAAGGACACCGCACCGATGGCCCCCAGGATCAGGCTGAGGATGCGGGTGGCCACCGCCAGGTTGTCCAGCACGTCCCTGGCCGTCCGTGTACCCAGTCTCAGGTTTTCCACGGCACCCGCCACGGCTTGGACATGGGCCACGTTGTCTACCATGACGAGCACCGTTTCGTAGCCGCGCCGTTCGAACTCGGAGACCAGTACGGACGTCCATACTTCGTTCCCGCTGCCGTCGTTTTCCTCGCACCACTCCCGCCACCCGTTCAGGTCCCGGCCCCAGTGGAGGTTGGTGAGGTTCATGAACATCTCGGTGGGGCCCGAGGCCATCACCCCGATGATCTGCGCCTCGAACCTGGTTACCCTCTGCTCCAGAAACCTCCAGTACTGGTCCGCATCGTTGGGGGGCGGGGGCCCAACTACCTCAGAGCCCCAGGCGGTGTAACCTGGCCGGGTGGTACCCAGCAGGATCTGGCCCACCGCGCCCTGGGGATCGCCATCATACCCCAGGTTTCTGAGCAGCGCCTGGCTGGTGACGATCTTGGCCACGTCGTCCTTCCGGAGGCTCCTGCCCGCCACCAGCACCGGGTCGCACCCGGACTCTGGTTCATAGGCGGCCAGTTCCATTCTGGTCCGCTTGGCCCCGCCCACCAGCTCTACCGTGTGCAGGCTGCCAATGTGCAGGACCGGACTGACCCCGGTGACGCGGGGGATGGTGACACATTGCACAAAGTCTGAGCCTCCAGTCCCAAGGTTTTTGGGTCACCCGCCCGATGCAGGCCCCAGCCGGGCAGTGCTACCATGAAGATGCCAGCGAGAAGGAAATGGAGGAGGTGACGAAACGTGACGGCGCTCTTTATCGGCATTCAAAACCTGTTCAGGAGCAAGCGCGGCCAGGGCATGGTTGAGTATGGTTTGATCATCGGTCTCATCGCCATAGCGGTCATCACAGTGTTGGGGCTCATGAGTGATGAGCTGCAGCAGATGTTCCAGACCATAGTGAACAGGCTGACCGCGGCACAGGTCCCCTAGTGGAGACTTCCCCCCGGCAACGCGCAGCCGGGACTGCTCAGAGTGTGGGCCCGGCGCCTGGTGGACCGGGCCCGCTTTCTACCGCCGGGGAGGTGCCTGCATGCTACTTAGGCGTTCGCGTTCCGGGCAGGCCACGGTGGAAATGGCACTGGTATTGCCTGTCCTCCTCCTGGTCCTGTTCGGTATCGTCGAGTCTGGCCGACTTGTTCACGCCCACCTGTTACTCCAGCACGCTACCCGTGAGGGCGTGCGCCTGGGCATAACTGGTGCTACCGACCTCGAGATCGAGCAGCGCGTGCGATACGCGGCAGCCACCCTTGACCAGTCGCGTCTTTCCATCTTCATCACTCCTCCGCAGGGGCAGAGGCACCGCGGGGGGGATTTGACTGTGGTCCTCAATTACACCTTTGTTACCGTGTACCCACTGATCCCGGGCTGGCCGGCCCCAGTGCCCATTCGCGCGTCCCTGGCCATGCGCATGGATTGACGGGAGGGAGGAACTAGCATGGACGACCGCCGGGGCAGCGTAACCCTGTTGGTAGCTCTTGCCGGCGTGGCTATCTTCGGGTTTACTGCCGTCTCCGTAGATGCAGGCCGGGCGTACCTCTCCCGCCAGCAACTGGTCAACATCGCCGACGCTGCTGTAATGGCCGGCGTCCGCGAACTCCCCTGGTCTCCCCATGCTGCAGTGGTGAAGGCCCGGGAGAACCTGTCCGCCAACGGCTATAACCCAGACCGGGCAGAGGTCACGGTGCTGCCGCCTGGAAACCGCCTGCGCGTAGTCGTCGATGCAGATGTCGTGTTCCCCTTTGGGGCAGTCATCGGCAGGTCCAGCGGAATGGTCCAGGCAACAGCCGAGGCCGAGGTCGTAACGGTAGGGAAGCTCCGCGGCGCCCAGCCGTTTGGGATCGAGACTGCTCCCTTTAACTACGGACAGGCCTACGTTATCAAGCTCCAGTCCACCGACGGGGTGCCTGGTCCCCAGCAAGGGAACTTCCACGCCATGGCCCTGGGGGGGACCGGCGCCGATGTCTACAGGCAAAACATCATGTACGGCCATTCCGGGTCCATAGCGGCCGGCCAGACTTTCCTCACCGAACCCGGTAACATGGTCGGGCCCACCCGGGACGGGATCAAGTACCGCTTGGATGTGTCGCCCAACGACACTTTCCAAAATCACAGTGCTCGCTCTGCCCGGGTGCTCATCATACCCATTGTCGAGAGCTTCAACGTCGGCGGGCGGAAGGAACTCCGGGTCTTGGGGTTCGGCGCGTTCTTCCTGGAGGGTTACGATGGCAGCCACATTTATGGACGCTTCTTGAAATACGTGTACGAGGGCGAAGAGGCACCGGGGGCTGCGGATTTCGGCATAACCAGCTATCGGTTGCTCCGGGTTGGATTAGGAGGTCCCCCATGATCAGGCACAGGTTGGTTAGAACATGGTTTTTACCGCTCATCCTTGCGCTGGTGGCAACCTGGAGCGTCCGCTCGTACCTCACGGCAGCGGGGGCACCCCCTCCTCCTGCACACACAGCACCTGTGGTGGTTGTTACCGGAGCGGTCCCAGGCCGGTCCATAGTGGCCGCTGGCCATATTACGGTGAAAGCCATGCCGGTGGAGTTCATCCCGGCCGGGGCGCTGGGGGCCATCGGTGATGCAGTGGGCCGCATGTCGTTGGTTCCTCTGCAACCCGGGGAGATTCTCCTGGCGTCCAAGCTAGCCCCGCCCGGCGAGAAGCCCGGTCTTGCCCATCACGTCCCTGAGGGCAAACGAGCCGTAACCATCCTGGTTAACGAGATCATCGGTGCGGGCGGGTTCATCGAGCCCGGCGACCGGGTGGACATAATCGCCACCTTCCGCAAGGACTTGACGGACCTTGATCGCAGCCAACTGCTGCTCCAGGACATCCTGGTGCTGGCTGTTGCCCAGGATACCGCCGTAAGGTATGGACCTGTGCGCGAGATCCGCGCTTACACTTCGATCACGCTGGCGGTGTCCCCGCAGGAGGCCACCAGGCTGGTGCTGGCCGAAGAGCGGGGCAGCCTGCGATTGCTGCTCCGACCGTGGAATGACCCCCAGGTGGTGCCCTTCACAGAGACTACCACCGAAGCCTTTCGGCTTCCGGGACGCTAGAGAGGGGATAGGGGTGTGCCTGTGAACGAGCGGGTGCGCGTGGTACTGGCCATGTCCCAGGCAACGGCCTTGCGAGAACTAAAGCAGGTGCTGGAGGCCACCGGACGGGTAGAGGTGGTAGCCGAAGCCCACGACACCAACGAAGCTGTGGACAAAAGCTGCGCGTCACTGCCTGAAGTGGTAGTGATAGAAGACGGTTACGACCTGGATGCGTTCGGCGTAACCGAGACCCTCATGAGTCTTCAGCCCGTCCCGGTGGTGATCCTGTCGGGACGCGCCAGCGTGGAAGAGGCCAGGAAAGCCCTGGCCGTGTCCGCCCGGGATCTCTTGCCGCGCAAGACTCCCGTGCCCGTGCTTGTCAACGCGATTGCGGCCGCCCGGGGCCAGCTGGCCCGGGCCCCTGCCCAGGAGCAGCGGGGCAGGGTGATTTGCGTGTTCTCCACCAAAGGTGGGGTGGGGAAGAGCACCATCGCCGCCAACCTGGCCGTGGGGCTGGCCCGCCTCAGCAAACGGAGGGTTGCCTGCGTCGACCTGGACCTGGAATTTGGCTGCCAGGCGACGCTCATGGGAGTACAGCCGTCTTCTTCTATCGTCGATGTCACCCTGTTGGAGACCGGCCGCCTGGAGGAAGTCCTGGATAAGGTCATGGAACGGACCCCGTACGCTGGGGTCCGGCTCCTGGCCGCCCCGCCCAGCCCGGACCTGGCTGCCGTGGTGGACGGGGGTGGGGGAGGCCAGTCTCCAGGTACAGTTCCGGCCATCCTCGAGTCTTTGCGCAAAAACTACAACTACATTGTGGTGGACCTGCCGTGTGGCTTCAGGGACCTTAACCTTACGGTGCTGGAAGCGTCAGACCTTGTGCTCTTGGTGGCCACCCCGGACATCCCCACGCTCCAGAACACCG
This sequence comes from Bacillota bacterium, assembly GCA_040756655.1. Taxonomy (GTDB): domain Bacteria; phylum Bacillota; class Sulfobacillia; order UBA8153; family UBA8153; genus JBFLYN01. The sequence goes on along the minus strand of JBFLYN010000049.1, from coordinate 13,501 downwards.
GCAAGTGCCTCGATGTATTGGTGGACCGCTTGGACTTCGTGCGGGAGTCGGTTAGGCTCGTCCTGAACCGGTCCAACGCCGCTCTGGGGCTGCCCGTGAACGAAATCCCTAAGCACCTGGATTTCCCGGTCTTCTACCGCCTTCCCAGTGAAGGCAAGACTGCAGTGTGGTCGGCCAACACCGGCCTTCCCTTCACTGCTCGCCGGGGTCGTACGGCCCTTACCCAGGCCGTCATGAACTTGGCACGCCAGCTAATCGATGAGAAGGTGGGGTAACAGCCCATGGGTTCCCTTTACCAGCGCCTGCACGGCAAGGCCGAGATGCGGGAGACTAACAGCACAGAACGCAGCCAAGTGCGTCAGCTTTCCTGCCGCCTTTCGCCGGATGTGCTCCGTCGGTTGAAAAGCCGGGTCCAAGCCCGTCTCATCGAAGAAAGCGATGGCATACCCGACATCAACGCCTTGTCCAAGTCCGAGCGAGAAGAGTGGATCAAGCAGATAGAGAGTTTCCTCGAGTCCGAGGTTGAGGTACCGGCCGTGGATCGCAGGGTGGTGGCCGAGGAAATGTTTGCCTCCATCGCCGGTTATGGGCCTATCCAGGCCCTTTTGGAAGACCCCAGTGTGGACGAGATCATGGTCAACGGTGCCGGGCGGGTGTATGTGGAACGGCGGGGCAGGCTCGAGGCTACGCCTGTGGCATTCGCCAGCGACGACGAGGTTTTCCAGGTCATCGAGCGGATGGTGTCTCCACTGGGACGGCGCATCGACGAGTCCAGTCCCATGGTAGATGCGCGGTTGCCCGATGGCTCCCGGGTCAACGCCATCATCCCCCCGCTGGCCGTACACGGGCCCAGCATCACCATTCGGAAGTTCCCTCAACACTCCCTGGGGGCCCACGACCTGATCAGGTTCGGGACCCTGTCGGCCGGAGCCGCGGCGTTCCTAGAAGCATGTGTCCGCGCCCGGCTGAACATCCTGGTGTCGGGCGGCACCGGCAGCGGCAAGACCACCACGCTCAACGTGCTTAGCTCGTTCATCCCGGCTGGCGAGCGAATCGTCACCATCGAGGATGCCGCAGAGCTCCGCTTGCGCCAACAGCACGTGGTGTCGTTGGAAACCCGCCCCGCCAACCTGGAGGGAAAGGGAGAGGTCAGCATCAGGATGCTCGTGCGCAATTCCTTGCGGATGAGGCCTGACCGGATCATTGTGGGCGAGGTCCGTGGCGGTGAGACCCTGGACATGCTGCAGGCCATGAACACCGGCCACGACGGGAGCCTGACCACCGCTCATGCCAACAGCCCCCGCGACGCACTGTCTAGGCTGGAGACCATGGTTCTTATGGCCGGCATGGACCTGCCGGTGCGGGCCATCCGGGAGCAGATTGCCTCGGCCATCGACCTCATCATCCAGCAGGCGCGGTTGCGCGACGGGTCCCGGCGCATCACTCACATCACCGAAGTCCAGGGCATGGAGGGAGACGTCCTATCCCTGCAGGATGTGTTCGTGTTTCTCCAGGAAGGCATCAGGGCAGACGGCAAGATCAGCGGGCGGTTGAGGTACACCGGGATTAGGCCCCGGGCCTTTGAGAGACTGACCGCGGCCGGGTTGACTCTGAGCGCCACCAGTCTAGAGGGGTAGGGATAGGCCATGTTCAGAGTGTTGGCCATCGTCTGGCTGGCGGTCTTGCTCCTGGCCCGCGCCCTGACCTACCAGGTCTTGGCAGAGAGAGTGCTGATAGCGGAGCGGCTTGCCAAGCTGGTAGGGCGCCGGAAGGCCAAGGAAGAGGTAGTGGTAGCCAGTGATGCCCTGGTGCGGCCGCCTCGCAAGCGCAGGACTTGGTCCGGCAGGCTCGACCTGGACCTGCGCTCGGCCGGGGTCAGGCTTCAGGCCCAGGAGTTTGTAGCCCTGATAGTGGGAGCCATCGGCGTGGCGACAGTGGGTGGGGGTATCCTGGGACTGGGCCTGGTGCCCGGCTTAATTGCTGCGGGTGTGGTGCCAGTGGTCGCCACCAAGAGCGTGCAGATGGCCCGCGTGCGCCGCGAGTTCCGGTTGGCCAAGCAAGTAGGGGATGCCATGGCCCTGATGGCTAACTCCCTGAGGGCCGGGCACTCCTTGCTCCAGGCAATGGAGGCGGTGGCTCAGGATATGCCCGATCCCATCAGTACCGAACTCAAGCAGGTACTCAAGGAGACGGCGGTCAACATCGAAGTGGAGAGTGCCCTCAGGCGCATGGTGGAGCGGAACAACTGCCCGGACTTAGAACTGGTGGTCACCGCCGTCCTCATCCAGAGGCAAGTAGGTGGAAACCTGGCGGAGGTCCTGGATAACATCAGCGCCACCATCCGGGAACGAGCCCGCATTGCCGGAGAGGTTCGCACGCTCACGGCCCAGGGTAGGATGAGCGGTCTCATCATCGGTGTTTTGCCTTTCGGTCTTGCCGCCATCCTGATGCTTATCAACCCCGGCTATGTAAGCCTTCTCTTCACCAACCTCATTGGGCGGGTCCTTTTGGGAACTGCTCTGGTCGGCCAGGTCATCGGCGTCGTGTTAATCAGGAGGTTAGTAGATCTGAGGATATAGAGGGGGAAGCAGCATGGGCCAGGCAATGGTACTGTGGTTTGCCGCAGCATTCTTCGCCGGGCGGATCCTGTTCGCTCCTGGGCCTGAACTAGTGGCCGCCTGGAGGCGACTGGAGCGGGTCCGGCCCTCACTTCAGCAGAATCTCACTCCAGAACAGCAAGAAATGGCGGCGCCACTGGCTGAGCGGCTGTTCACACCACTCCTGCGCGCCGTTGGCGACCGCCTTTACCGCCTGACCCCGGCGGGAGTGCGAGGCCGCTTCACCACCCGGCTGACCCGGGCCGGTCAGCGCGGCCAGGTGGTGAGATTTATGGGCTTGATGGGGCTTTGTGCCCTAGCCGGGCCAGTGACACTGGTCTTGGCCAGGGCGCCACTGCCACGTGCCGTGCCGTGTGCTCTCTTGCTGGCCTTGATGGGAATGCTTCTGCCGGACTTTTGGCTGAGCCGGCGCATCCGGGCCCGTTCCGGTGAACTACGACGCCACCTGCCCGATGTGCTGGACTTGCTCTGTGTATCTGTTGAGGCCGGGCTGGCCTTTGACGGGGCCATGCACAAAGTGGCCGAGAAGTTCAAGGGTCCGCTGGGTGAGGAATTCGAGACCTATCTTCGCGAGGTGAGGCTGGGACGGAGCCGTGCCGATGCCCTGCGCGGCATCGCCGAACGTTCGGATCTGCCCGAACTACGGAGTTTCACCGCTGCTCTCGTCCAGGCCGACCAGCTGGGAGTCCCCATAGCCGGAGTCCTCCGGGTGCAGGCCGACCAGATCCGGCTCGCCCGGCGCCAGCGCATTGAGGAAGAGGCCATGAAGATACCCATCAAGCTCCTGTTCCCCATGGTGATCTTCATTTTCCCGGCTATCTTCGCAGTTCTGTTGGGGCCGGCCGTGATCAGCTACATGGAAGTGCTCGGCAAATGACGTGGTGTGAAGTGACCAACCAGACCAGCGGAATGGTGCTGGCCAGGGCCCGGCTGGCCAACACTTTTGCCAGGCGCCTGGTCGGGCTGCTCGGGCAGCCCAAGTTGCCATCGGGCGAGGGCCTGGTGCTGGTTCCGGCCCGGGGCGTGCACACCCTGGGGATGAGGTTTTCCATCGATGCACTGCACCTGGACGCGGGCGGGCGCTTGCTCTTAGTCTCCACGCTGCCGCCCGGGCGGGTGGGGCCGGTAGTGCCTGGGTGTCGGTGGGTAGTGGAGTTGCCGGCTGGGACCGCCGCCGCCACCGGGACAGTGCCTGGACACCAGGTCAAGTTGGCATATCTCCCACCCTTTAGGGGCCGGTTAGGCTACCAACCATGAGGTGCTCACCGGCCTCTTGCACGGTTACGCCGGGAGTATACAGGGTTTCGGTGCAAGCTTGCCTCCCACGGCCCCGACTCCTCTAACCGGTTTGGCGTCTTGTGTAACCCCATGGCTATAGCCGGTTTCCCGTCGACGAGGACCTGGGTTTCTGCCGAGCCTTCTGCAGTGCTTGGTGAGCGCCTGTCCGACCTCTTCGCCTTTGGGGCTGCCGGTGAAAGACCGCCGCACCGCCGGCCAGTTTTCCCGGGAGTGGGGGGTCGGCTGGCCTTGGCACGTCCGCTTCTAATCCGCCGGAGATGGGGCTTTTAGATGAGCCTACCAGCCAGGACCCCCAGCACTCCGTCCTGATATCCGGGACATCATCCGAGCGCGATAGAGCCGGCTTCGTGGTTAACAAAGGCCTCAAGTCGTACTGGGGTCCTACCGGGATATGGTGCCGAGTGCTGGGAGTCGGTGAGAGCTTCCCAAAGTAGCTCCGCTTTATCCACCGACAGACAAGGGGATCGCGTCATGACACGATCCCCTTCTGTTCTTCTAATCGTGCAGAGTACCGGGGTTGCCTCTCAGAGCGCAAAGGTTAGCTTAGCACAGTCCGTCTAGCTAGTTCGCCTCCCAGAAGCCCAAAACCCGGCCCAAGGCTGCCAGATCCTCGTAATAGAAGCTGAGGTTCTGTCGACGTTGCTGATGAGCAGGCAAGATCTTCGTCCCCGACATTCGAGACGGACTGGCCACCTGCTTAGAAAATGTCGTGCGCTTCCTGGCCGGAAACGCGGTAGTGTCTGGTGCCGTGGGTGTCATAAGGCTTTCAACCATACAGGGATATCTCCTTCACCCCAGTAACCCCCACACATCTAGCTAGGGGCTGCTTAAGTCAAGGAGATATCCCAGTGGCGCCATTTGCTCACCTCCCGCACCTTCCTCAAAAAATCAAAGTTCGGCGCCAGCGCAACATAACCCAAAACCACAGAACCATCAAGGTCAGGCCATGTAGCAGCGCCAAGGGAAGGACGAAGTAATGCGGAGAGAAAACCAGCGGAGCAAAGAGCAAATACCTGATGGGAAGAGTGGGGAGGTAAAGAAATACCCACCAGAGAACTAATGGGATAAAACTGTCAGGCAAAAGGAAAGGCCCGGCATATCGGAAGTACAGCACTCTTACCGCCCCGAGAAGAAGCTCCCGCGACACCGCGCCAGCACGGTAATGCCTGGCTGTTGAAACCATTTCGTCCTTGGCCGCCATCATCAGGGGATTGTCCCCTGGAGGGAGAACTTCGGAGAAAGTGCCGGCCGGGAACGGGCGGTGACGCTTATCCGGGTCGCTCATAATCACCGCCACTGCCCGGGCCACTTCAGGGCTGTCATCGAGGCTGACTTCATTCGCCGTACCAACGCTAAACCAGTGCCAAATACGGTCCATATTGTATACATAAGTAGCAATTCTTGACACCGTCGCCCCCCAGGGTACATAGCGCTGTCTCGCACCACACCACCGCTCTTGGGGAGATGGAGCGACAAACTCGTCTACACTCCGACCGACAAGGGTAAGCTCACGTTCGCCGGAGACTGGGCCCCCCGCTGTCCAGGAAACGGAAGGTAAATGAAGCATCCGCTCAGCCACAATCATCTTCTCTTCAGCAGTGCTGCCCCACAACACGCTCAGGCTCAAGCTACCGACATCAGAACCAGCCGCAGCCGGAAAGCTCTTGCCACCAATGTGCAAAAACCCTGCCTGGAGCCTCCACGGCGGCCAGGGCCATGACCAGAACAGGCTTTGAGCAGCATAAGGGCTTCCGTCGAAAAGGGTCAACAACTCAAAGGGAATACCGCTTGCCCGATGATTGGCAAAAGCGACATATGCCCTGGAATGCAGGAGCAAGCCCAGGGGAACATAAACAATAAAGTACCAAAAAAGGATGCACTTGACCGCCCTGGTTATCGTCACGTACCCCCCTGACGATGCCTGACAAGCCCCACCCCGGACCGCCAACGATTGTCATTCGCCCCCGACCTCCGGCTGGCCTGCCAGCACGGCCTCGCGGGAGAACAGATGGAAGCCCCCACCCGGGACATATCTTCTGCGAACACAGGAGCATCTCCTTCACTCCAGTAACCCCCATATCTAGGGGCTGCTTGAGTCAAGGAGATACCCCGGCAACCATACTATGAACTCGAGGCAAGGGTCCAGTTAGGGGTTCTAGCGAGCTCGACCTCTAGTGCACCCTGCAGTTGGGGCATACCAGCTTCTCAACTGGCTGCCAGCTGGCGAATTGCCCGGCCTGTCGGATTCGTCCCTTGTCAGCAGAGGATACAGGGGGTTAGCCTTTCCCGTTTCGTCAGACTCTGAATATCACCGACTTTTCTATCCACGTATGTGTCTCGACACTGCCCAAGTGTGCCGCAACGAGCATGACCGCACTCCCCACAGGTCTGGCCAGTCCTGACCGGGGTTATACCCGTGTAACCGGGAGAACCAGCCCTAAAGGCAAAGCCTGGGGCTATCTCCCCGGACGCGGGGTGAGCCCCAGGCAGGAAAACCACGACCTCACCGCGGGTGGTGCTAGAGCGCGCCCACTGCCCGGCCTGCTTCTACGCAGGCGGCCACGGTCTTTTCCAGGTCCTCGCGGGTGTGCGTGGCCATGATGCTCAACCTTACCCGGGATAGTTTGCGGGATACGGCCGGGTAGAACACCGGGTTGACGTAGATCCCCATCTCGTGTAACAGCCGGCCCATTTCCTTGACCTTAAGATCATCACCCAGGATCAGGGGGAAGATGGCAGTCTGGGAGTTGCCCAGGTCGAAGCCGGCGGCGGTGAGGTTCTCCTTCATGTAGTGGATGTTGCTCCAAAGCCTGTTCCGGAGCTCAGGTTCGGTCTCGATGACTTCCAAGGCTGCCAGGAGTGAGGCGCTCACCGTCGGCGGGAGCGCTGTGGAGAACATGTACGATCGAGCGTAGAACCGGATATATTCCACTACCTCGGCGCTGGAAGCCACGAACCCGCCCACGCCCCCCAGGCCCTTGCTTAGCGTTCCGGCCACGATATCCACCTGGCCTTCGACCCCGTGGTATTCGGGCGTGCCCCGCCCGTTGGCTCCTATAACCCCGGTGGCGTGAGCCTCATCGATCATCAACCGCGCCCCGTGCCGGCGGCAGATGTCAATGAGTTCAGGGAGGGGTGCAATATCGCCGTCCATGCTGAACACGCCATCCACGACTACCAGCTTCCCGTGGTGATCTTGACCGATGCGAGACAGCAGCTTGTCGAGGGATCCGGTGTTGTTATGGGGAAAGGCTTTGACCGAGGCGCCGGACAGACGACAACCATCGATGATGCTGGCGTGATTGAGGGCATCGTTGACCACTAGATCTCCCGGCCGGGCCAGGGCGGAGATGCAGCCCACATTGGACGAGTAGCCGGTGGCAAAAATCACCGCGGCCTCGCAACATTTGAACCGGGCGAGCTTTTCCTCAAGCCTCCGGTGTAAGTCCAGGGTCCCAGCCAAGAGCGGCACACTGCCTGCGCCCGCTCCGAACTCGCGAATGGCATCAAGGCCGGCCCGGACCACCCTGGGGTGGGTGGTGAGCCCCAGATAGTTGTTGGAGGCCATCATGATCATCTCGCGCTCGCGGCCCGTGGACTCATCCCGGACCAGCACCCGGTTTTCCGAGGCAGCCACCAGGGTCCGGCGGTAGAGGTAGTGCCCCTTTTCCTGGTTGGACCGGACAAAAGGAACAAAGGCCCTGGCCTTGGCGAATATGTCGGCATCTGGTAGTTCGAAGAAATCCGCCAGGCTGGTTTCCCTCGGAGGTCTCCTGTTCTTGATGGTATCGGCTGTGGCGCTCATCTCTATCCTCCCTGGAGTGGACCCCGGGTAAGCGGGGTTGTGCACAGTATTGTGCTCCATCCAGCATATTCTACTCGCTGATGGTTTTTCCTCCAGCCCACAGAAAAACTTGGGCCGGGACAAACTAGATCCGGGGTGATGAGGTGGAACTGGACCGGGTGTACTTCGAGCGGGAAGCCCTGGCATACCCGCTAGGACGCAAGCTATACCAGCGTTTCAGCCACGACCCCGCCGTGACGGTGACCTTTGCCACCTCGCACAATCGCGTGACGGGACTGCCGGGCTCCACGCCTGCCCGGGCCTTCGCCGCCGCCAAACGCACGCTGGTGGTGGGAGTCAGGAGGACGCTGGACTTTGCCACGTGCCGTCCTTCGGCCCACTACCAGTTGCCCCTGGCCACCGGCTGCCCCGGGTGGTGCCGGTACTGCTATCTACATACCACCCTGGGGACACGACCGTACATGAGAGTGTATGTGAACGTCCACGAGATCCTGGATAGGGCCCATCAGTATATTGGAGAGCGAGACCCGGACATAACCGTGTTTGAGGGCGCCGCCACCTCAGACCCGGTGGCGCTAGAGGCCCTGACCGGTTCCCTGGGCCTGGCCGTGGAGTTTTTTGCCGGCGAACCATTGGGTCGCTTTCGGTTTGCCACCAAGTATGACCGGGTGGAGAACCTCCTGGCACTGAACCACGGCGGGCACACGCGGGTACGGTTCAGCGTCAACTGGTCCAAGATCATAGACCACTACGAACATGGCACGCCCGGGCTGGAACGGCGTCTTGCGGCCGCTCAGGAAGTGGCCGGTGCCGGCTATCCTTTAGGGTTCATCATCGCACCGGTGTTTCTCAGCCCGGGCTGGGAGGAAGGGTACCGGGGACTGCTGGAAGAGCTGGGGCGCCGGTTTGGTGGAGTCGATGACCTCACCTTCGAGGTCATCACCCACCGTTTCACCCGGCGCGCCAAGACCAACATCGAGGCCATCTTCCCCGACCATGGGCTGCCCATGGACGAAGAATCTAGGCAGTTCAAGTACGGCCAGTTCGGATATGGTAAGTTTGTCTACCCGGCTGCCAGCCTGCAACTCGCCCGAGGTCGCTTCGCCGGGATGCTGCAGGAGATTCTGCCCGGGAGCCGGCTGGAATACCTGGTTTAGACTGCAACCTTTTTCCAGCCACCGCTTTGGAACCGGCCTAGCATGGACAGCCCGCGTATCCACAGGTCTGTGCTCATGGCGATCCAGGCGCCGACCAGTCCCCAGTCCAACCTGAGTACCAGGAAATATGCCAGGGGTACCCGGATGAGCCAGATACCGAACATGGTTATGACCAGCGTCCACCGGGTGTCTCCGGCACCGCGCAGCGCCCCGGCCGCCACCATGGACAGGGCCAGCCCGGGCTGGGCCAGCCCCACGATGCGGAGGACGCTGGCCCCCAGGGCCACTACCTCTGGGTCGTCGATGAAAAAGCGACAGATGGCGGCGGGCCACAGGACGAACGCCAGGCCCATGCCGCCCATCAGCAGGCAGGCCAGGCGGAATGTCTGGTACGCGCTGGCCTCGGCGAACTTGGGCTTCCTTGCCCCCAGTCCCTGGCCCACGAGGGTAGTCGCGGCCACGCCAAACCCCATGCCGGGGCTGTAAGACAGGGACTCAGCCTGGATGGCCAGGCGGTGAGCGGCCAGCGAGGCGGTCCCTAGTGAAGCCACGATGCGAAAGTAGCTCATCTGCCCAAACCGCATGACCAGCTGCTCCATGGCGGCGGGAACACCCACGCGCATGATCCGGCGGATGACCACCGGGTCCGGGCGGGTAGCCCAGAGCCGGTACAGACGGAGGCGACTATGGCCGCGCACCAGGAGAACGAGGGCTACTGAGGCCCCCAGCCAACGTGCGATGATGGCCGAGGTGGCCGCGCCCAGGATACCCAGGGCGGGCAAACCCAACCGGCCGAAGATCAGAATGTAGCTGAACAAGAGGTGGATGGCATTCATGCCTAGGGTGATGTACAATGGTGTACGGGTGTCTCCCGCTCCCCGCATGCTGGCTGTGCAGACCATGAGCACGCCCATGGCTGGCACCGATAGGGCTACCGTTTTCAGGTACGAGCCGGCCAGTGGGAGCGTGTCCCCGGCCGCCCCCATCAGGGCCACCCCCGGGTGAGCCAGCCAGTGGCCGGCCGCCGCCAGCACCGTCCCTACGGCGGTCACGGCTAGGAGAGCCTGGCGCGCCGCGGCGGCGGCGTCTCGCTCCTGGTTAGCTCCCCAAGCGCGGGCGACAACAGCGGTGGTCCCGATGTTGAAGGCCGCGAAGGCCACGATGGTGAACTGCATGAGCTGGTCGCCGATGCCCACGGCGGCCACGGCGGCCCGGCCCAGTGAGGCAACGAGCTTGGTGTCCATGATGCCCAGGCTCATGTGGCAGATCTGCTCGACTACTGCCGGCAGGGCCAGGGAGAAGATCCGCCGCTTAAGTGGGCCGAGCCGGGGTCTAAGACGAACGCGGGGGCGAGACCGGAGGCGCCATGTGACGGGCTGCAAGCAATCACCTTCCCAGTGAATCGTACGCCCGGCCAGTACACTGTGTCAATATGCATGGTAGACAGTAAGAAGGGGTGGGGAGTTGGACGGCCTCCTACAGAACAGGGTCCTTTGGGCCAGCCTGGTAGCCTGGGCACTGGCCCAGGTGCTGAAATTCGTGGTGGTGCTGGTCATGGACAGGCGTGTGGACCTTACCAGGCTGGTGGGGGCCGGTGGTATGCCCAGCTCTCACACGGCCTTTGTCTCTGCCCTGGCCCTGGCTACCGGACGGGTAGAAGGATTTCACAGTCCGTTGTTTGCCGTGGCCTTTGTTTTTGCGTCTATTGTGATGTACGATGCCACCGGTGTCCGCCAAGCCGTGGGAAAACAGGCGGAGGTCCTAAACAAGATCGTAGATGACCTGTACCACGCAGCCGGCATACGCGAAGAACGGCTCCGTGAACTGCTGGGACACACGCCCGTGGAGGTACTGGCCGGGGCGGTTTTGGGCATCACCGTTGCCGTCTTTTTCACATAGCGGTACCGGTTGCAAATAACGGTGACAACAGGCATGTAGCGCGTTATAATATAGATAGCCTTCGGGGCCGGGTGCAATTCCCTACCGGTGGTGATGCTCCCCTGTGGAGACGAGCCCATCAGCCCCAGCAGTTGAGCCGGTGAGAATCCGGGGCCGCCAGTAAAGTCTGAATGGGAGAAGGTGACGCGTGTCCCCATGTTTGGCACGCTCACAAAAGCCCCGTCGCAACGATGGGGCTTGTTAACTTCCCCGGGGCAGAAAGGGGGAGTCGGACATGACTCGTTCTCATCTTTACCGTCTAGTGCAAGCTGCACTCTTCACTGCCCTGGTAGCCGTGGCCACCATGGTGATCCAGGTACCCATGCCCCGCACGGGCGGCTTTATCAACGTGGGCGACACCATGATTTTCGTGGCGGCCCTGCTATTGGGGCCGCGGGTTGGCCTTATCGCCGGCGGCCTCGGTTCGGCGCTGGCCGACATAATCCTGGGCTACGCCCACTGGGCACCCTGGACCCTGGTGATTAAAGCTCTTGAGGGGCTTATCGCGGGTTGGTTAGGCCACACCACCTACCGTTCCGCCCGCCCGGTGCGCCCACTCATGCTCGCCGCCATGGTGGCTGCCGCCCTGTGGATGGTGGCCGGATACTACGTGGCCAGCGGCATCATGTACGGGTTCGCCGCCGCCTTGGCCGATATCCCCAGCAACCTGATCCAGGGAGGGGCCAGTGTGGTCATGGCTTTCGCGTTGCTGGGGGCCTTGCGGGCTTTCCGCCAGTAAGCCTTGCGGGCTTTCCGCCAGTAAGCTCTTCCAGGCGACGGTGGACTTCGTCGATGGCCTCCGCCAGCTGCGCGGCTTCGGTAGTGAAGCTGGACAGAGCAGCACTGAACCAGTTCTGAGCGGCCAGGTCTGCCGTGGTGGCCGAGTTCTCCTCGGTCACCGAGGCTGCGCTGCTGATGGCTTCGAAAAGGCCGGAAATATGGGCGGCGCTCTCCGAAGAACGGCTGGTCATGGAGGCTGCCAGGTTGTGGGTCTGGTTGGCCATGCGCTCGATGGCGCCCAGCGCGTGGCCGGCCCGGGACGCCAGCTGGGTGCCCTCTTCAATGGCGTGGGTACAGCGTTCCATGAGCTTGACCGCCCCGCCGATGGACTGGGAAATGGTGCTGATGATGGCCTCGATCTGCTTGGTGGACCGGTTGGAGTTTTCTGCCAGGCGGCGTACTTCCTCAGCCACCACCGCAAATCCGCGGCCGTGTTCTCCGGCCCGGGCTGCCTCAATGGCGGCATTGAGGGCCAGGAGGTTGGTCTGGTTGGCTATGTCCGAGATCACCGCCAGGATGTTGCTGATCTGGGCAGACTTTTGACCCAGGGCGCTGATTTCGTCGGCTGACTGGTAGATGGCCTTGCGCACATTCTCCATGGCACCGGCCACGTCGCTTACTGCCTGGCGCCCCTCGGACACTGCCTGCAGGCTGGCCTGGGCGGCCTGGCTCAGGTCCTTGGCCTCGGTCACAGCGGCCGAGGTAAACTGGGACAGGTTGGCAGCCAGCTGGGAAGTGCGGCTCAGGTCGGTAGCCTGCCCGGCTGCACCCGCTGCGATCTGCTCCAGAGCGGCGTTTACCCGGCCCACCATGTCCAGGATGGTGGCGACTCCTTCCTGCATATGCCGGCTCCCCGCCCGGGCCGACTCCAAGGTGGCCAGCGTCTGCCTGCAGTCTGCCTGCAGTCGTTCGCTCTCTACTTGCACTTGCCGCCGGAGAGCGGTCAGGCTGGTCTCGGTTTCCTGTAGTGCGCTTATCTTTGCCTGCAGGGCGTCTTGCAGCCTTGCCAGCTCCTTATGTCCCTCGATGCGCTCACGCCCGTGGACCCCAAAGACGGCTACGGCCAGCCCGGCGGCAAGCACGGCAGCCGGACCAGCTGCCCTGGTCCAGAAGAAGGCCAAGAACGCTGTGACCATACACACTCCCAGGACAGCCAGTGCCAGGTGTCCAGTGACCGCTCTTTTCGGGTTCATGAATGATCTCCCTCTCCATGGCTCCTCTCCATGATTCATCGAAAGAGTCGGCGATTTTGGAAAGGGTCAATATGATACTCCGGGGCTTAAGCCGAAGTTCCGAGTAATGGAGTAGCCATTTTGGTATATTAGGCCTGGTAGAGAGGCAAAGCACCAACTGGGGCTGCTGGAAGATGTGCCCATGTAGGTTAAGTGTTAGGTCTTGCCTGGGCCGCCATATCATGGATAGAGCCATGTATATCGACGTGGTGCCCAACCGTAACTCGCCCCCCGCCATCCTCCTCCGCGAATCGGTGCGGGAGGGAAATAAGATCCGCAAACGTACCCTGGCCAACCTCTCCAAATGGCCGCCGGAGAAGGTGGAAGCCCTGCGCCGGGTCCTCAAGGGTGAACTCCTCATGCGTCCGGAGGACGCCTTCGTCATCACCCGCACCCGCCCCCACGGGCATGTGGCGGCGGTGTTAGGGACCTTGCAGCGCCTGGGGCTGGACCGCATCATCAGTCCGCGGCGCAGCCGCGAGCGCGACCTGGTGGTGGCCATGGTGGTGGCCCGGCTGCTGGACCCCACTTCCAAACTCGCCACGGCGCGGGGCTTCGACCCCCAGACCTGCCACCACACCCTGGCCGAGGAATTGGGCATCGAGGCGGCCAGCGCCGATGAACTGTATGCCGCCCTGGACTGGTTGCTGTCCCAGCAAGAACGCATGGAGA
>JBFLYN010000048.1:0-19379 GCA_040756655.1 Bacillota bacterium | reverse complement strand
GGACTGGCTGTCGGAGCCCGGCGGAAGCCCAATAGGCCTCGTACCACCGGTGGCCGTGTACCCCGCCACCGCCCGTACCGCTGCGATAGCGCCCCAGGAGAAGTCTACCACATCGCGGTGGATGTGTCTAGATGTCGCGCTGTAGTGCTACTACTATGCCATTCAGACGGCCTGGGTAGATGGCAAATCTCGCGTGGCTTGGCAGAAGTATCTGGGCAAGGTAGATGATATCATCGCTAAGGTGACGGGCGGAGGGGTGGAACCTTATACCGCCCAGGTCTCGAATGAGAAACTCGGTCTGCTGACTCTACACACTCAGTAGTTAGGTAACAGGAGCGCAAGCCCAAAACGGCTTGCCCTACAGGACTTTCGTCCCTTTTGGCACGTGTATCTAGGAAACTCACGCTAGCACACTACTCCCCCGGCTGTTGCCGGCGGATGCGCCCGGCCAAACCGGCCTGCCGGCCGGCAAGGAAAAACACCAGGGTAGAGTACAGGTAGATGAGGAAGGTGAAGGCCAGCAGCGAGGCCAGCAGGAAGTGAACGGTGCGGACCTGGTAACCGGTGGGGCCGGGAAACCCCTTGATCAGGCGCCTGGCGGCCGGCGGCACCGCTGCCATCAGCCAGCCGGGGGTGGGCGAGAACATGAGTACCCCGGTAATGGCCAGGGCCGGGGTGAGAAACGCCCAGAAGGTCCACAGTAGTTTCTGGAACACATCGTAGCGGCCCTGGAGGGGACGCGGGCCGGCGAAAAGCAGCCTGTACTTGAGAGCGGCCGCCAGGCCGGGCCCGTCTTGCGGTGTAAACACCAGCGTGCGCCAGTCACCAGTATACAGGCCATGGACTAGCCGGATCATGAAGGTGAGCAGGAAGATGTCGCTGGCAACCACCTTGAACGCCTGTGCGGTGGTCATGGCCCCGAAAAGGAAGAACCGGGAAGGGTAGTGAATGTAGAAGCCGGCCAGGGCCGCTATCACGAAAGCTGCCATGTGTACCCAATGCAGCACGCAGATAACCCTGGGTTCGTGCTTTTTGCCCACGTAAGGACCTCCTTTACAGCTTCAAGACCTGCGCCTGACCGCCAGCGCGGGTTACATGCACGGCACAGGAAACACAAGGGTCGAAACTGCGCACGATCCTTCCCAGTTCCACCGGCTCTTCGGGGTTCTCCACCCGGGTACCCATGAGGGCTCGCTCCACGGGCCCCGGCTGACCCTGGCTGTCCCGGGGCGAGAAATTCCATGCCGACGGGGTGATGATCTGGTAGGAGGCGATACGCCCGCCCTCAATGCGCATCCAGTGACCCAGGGCGCCTCGTTGCGCGCCCGCTAGCCCGCTGGCAGATGCGTTGCGGGGAACAGTGATAGGCAACGTGACCGGATCCCCGGGCACTAGCTGGTCCAGCCAGTCTTCCATGGCGCGCGCCACCTGCAGGGCCTCCCGTGCCCGGGCCTCCAACCGGGCCATTACCGATGGCCCCCGGGTCCTGTCACCCGACAGCCACGCCCGGGCCAAGGGCCCGCACTCCATGGCGCGGCCACGGTAGCGCGGAGCCTTGACCCAGGTGTAGGAGTTCTCTTTGCCTGGGTCCGGGTAGGTGTGGCCCTGGCTGGGGTGGCCACCGGCCGCCTGGGCGAAAAAGGCCCGGGTCACATCCTCGGCAATCTCGGCCTCCACCACGGCCTCTGGCCGGCCGTCCAGCACCGCACCACTGTCCCAGAGCGCACCCCCCGGCAGCAGCGGGAAAAGCCGGAAAACCAGCAGGTCCAGAGGACCGGTACCCAGTTCAAAGTAGTCCGGGTAGGTGACCTTCAAAAGCTCCAGGTCGTCCAGGTAGATCCCCTCGATGAAGCCCCTGACTTCCCGCAACACGGAGCGCACTTCAGTTACGAGGTGGGCGGTGGGGGAGATGGACGCCCCACCGGGTACCAGGCTGTGAGGGAAAGGGGCCTTTCCTCCCAGCATGCCCACGACCTGGTGGGCCCGCCGGCTAGCGGCTATGGCCTGCACGTAGTGCTCGGTCAGCCGCAGCTCGGCCTCCCGGCCGAACCGCAGGTCCTGGAAGGACCGGGGCCTGAACGGAGGCACGTCGGGCCCGGCAAAGTAGTCGGGCAGGGCCAGCAGGTAGAAATGGCGGATGTGGCTTTGGAGAAAATCCGCGCCCAGCACCAGGTTGCGCACTAACTGCCCATTGGGGGGGATGGTTACCCCAGCCGCGTTTTCCAGGGCCAGGCACGCCGCGATGCCGTGCGCCGCCGAGCAGATGCCGCACACCCGCTCGGTGAAGTACGGGGCGTCGCGGGGGTCGCGTCCTTTGAGAAGTACCTCGAAACCACGGAAGATGGGCCCAATGCTGCGGGCATCCACCACCGCATGGTCTTCTAAGTCCACCTCCAGGGACAGGACGCCGTTAGCCCTGGTCACCGGGTTGATGCTCAGTCTCCTTTTCACCTGGTTCCTCCAACCTCCTGCGGTCCCTGCCCCATTTCTCCTGCACCCGCCCGGTGGCTAGCCCCCCGGCCAGGTGCAGGCCCACAGCTCCCAGGGTAGCTCCCAGCCCGGCCCGGGCCAGTCCCCGGGGCGACCAGGACCGCCCTGCGAAGTGCAGATCTGGCAGGTGCCGGAAAAACGGTCCGGTGCCATCGGGGAACTGGGGACTGGTACAGCCGATGCATGGGGTGTTGGCTTCTATGGGCCAGTTCTGGTAGTGGTTCCACTGGCGGGTGGGGCAATCGGCGTGGGTCACCGGGCCCTTGCAGCCGATGCGATAGTAGCAGCCGGCGTCCCCCGGGTAATCGGCAAAACACCCGCGCTGGAAGTCGCCCCGGCGCGGGCACTGCTCGTGGACGGTACGGGAAAAGAACATGATGGGACGGCGGTAGGAGTCCAGCTCGGGTTCCCCGTAGAGCAGAAGGTGGGCCAGAGTACCCAGCATCCAGTCCGGGTGGATGGGGCAGCCCGGCACGTTGATGACCCGTCCGGGCAGCAGCTGCCCTATGGCGCGGCTGCCGGAGGGGTTGGGTCGGGCAGCGTAGAGCCCCCCATAAGCAGCGCAGGTGCCTGCGGCCACCACGGCCCGGGCCCGGGGTGCCAGCCATCCCAATAGTTCTTCGGCGCTGAACTCACGTTTTTCGCACCCGGCCAGTACGGCCATGGATCCTGAGGGAATGGTGCCCTCCACTACCAGGATGTACTCGCCCGCCCGGTGATCCCGCAGGTCTTCCAGGACATCCAGGGCCAAGGCCCCCTGGGATGCCATGAGCATGGTGTTGAACCTGAGCTCGAACAGGTCGAAGACCACTTCCTCCAGCCCGGGGTCGACGCCGTTCATGAACGATATTATGTTACCAGCACAGGTGTCTGCTTCCAGCCAGACCAGGGGTGTCCGGCGGCCCAGCACCGCGGCGGCCTGGGCCAGCTCCGGGAGGAGAGTCCGGGACAGGACCAGGGCTGCGGTGCCCTGCATGCATAGCTTGAGAAACTCGCGGCGCGAGAACAAAAAGGCACCTCCCGCAGTAGGATAGCCAGTTTGGGGCATAAATAGCAGCGTGGCCGGGTCATTCTACTCCTGGGTGAGTTCATTGGGGAAAATCCTGGTGTGCGGGGTGGGCAACCCCCTTTTAGGTGACGATGGACTGGGACTCGAAGCCCTGGCCAACTTCCGGGAAGTCTGCCCATGCCCCGACGTGGATACGGTAGCTGCCCCAGCGCCCGTGCAGTTGGTGGAAGTCATGGCTGGTGCCCGGGCACTGGTGATATTCGACGCCATGGTTGGGGGTGGCCCCCCTGGAACCCCGTACGCCCTGGACGGGTGGGAACTGGACGGCGCTGGCGGCCGCCCCATCTCCCTACATGGTTGGGGTACGGCGGAGATCTGCGCCCTGGCCCGGGTCCGGGGGATACCCGTCCGGCTGCTGGGCACCGAGCCTGCCTGCACCGAGGGCATGGGGCTTTCGCCAGAGGTGCGCGCCAGCATCCCGCTGCTGGTCCAGGCGGCCTTGGAATATGTCTCCCAGGTGAGGTGTGTGCCGTGAACACCGTGCGCTGGCGGCTGGAGGTAAGCGGCGTGGTCCAGGGAGTCGGGTTTAGGCCCTACGTGGTACGACTGGCCCACAGCCTGGGGCTAACGGGTTGGGTGGCCAACGATGCGGCGGGCGTGACCATCGAAGCTGAAGGCGACCCGGGCGGTCTAGAGCAGTTTCGAGTGGCACTGGTGGAGGATGGTCCCCCACTGGCCGTGGTATGCACCGTGCGTGCTCAACCAGTGAAGCCCCGGGGCAGCTCCGGGTTCATTGTGAAAGCCAGTGCGACCAGGCAAGCAGGCCGGGGCCTAGTCCCGCCGGATACCGCCACCTGCGCTGAGTGCTGGTCCGAATACCGGGACCCTTCTGGACGGAGATACCAGTACAGCTTCACCAACTGCACATCCTGCGGCCCGCGCTACACCATCGTCTGCCAGCTCCCCTACGACCGCCCGCGTACCACCATGGCCACCTTTCGCCTGTGCGGCGACTGTCGGCGGGAATATGAGGACCCGGCCGACCGGCGCTACCACGCCCAGCCCGTGGCTTGCCCCGCTTGCGGCCCCAACCTGGAACTGGTTGAAACCGGGCGGCGGCTTGCGGGTAACCAGGCTCTAGAGCGGGCCCGGCAACTGCTCCGGGACGGGATGGTCCTGGCCGTCAAGGGGCTGGGCGGGTTTCACCTGGTAGCCAGCGCTACTGACCCGAGGGCGGTAGAGGAGGTGCGAAGGCTAAAGCAGCGTCCCCGCCAGCCGCTGGCCGTGATGGCGGCAGGCGTGACCCAGGCAGACCGGGCCGTGGCTTGGTCAGCTTCCGAACGAGAGTGTGCCGCTGGGCCGGTGGCCCCGGTGGTGCTGGCCCGCAGCCAGGCCAGTTCGCCGGTGGTCCCTACGGTACAGCCGGGCCTTACCCGCACCGGGATCATGTTACCCTATACCCCGCTCCACCAGAACCTCTTCGCAGCCGGCGTGGAGTACCTGGTGATGACCAGCGCCAACGTGACGGGAAGACCCCTGGCCAGGGAGGAACATGAAGCCCTGGCCCTGGGGCCCGCAGGCGTGCTTACTCACGACCGGGCCATCGTGCAGCGGTGCGACGACACGGTGGTCCAGTTCCAGCAAGGGCGCATGCAGGTGCTCAGACGCGCCCGTGGGCTAACCCCCCGGCCTTTGCCCATACCCGGCCGGGGGGACATCTTGGCGGCGGGCGGGGATAGTGCCGGGGCCCTGTGCCTGGCCACAGGAGGACAGGCCGTGCTCAGCCAACACCTGGGCGACCTTGAGGATGAACAGGCCGCCCGGAACTACCGGGAGACGTACCAAAAACTCGTGTCGTTGCTGAACGCCCGGCCGGCCATGGTAGTGTGCGACATGCATCCTGGCTACCGGTCATCAGAACTGGCCGCCTCCCTGGCTGCCGGCATGAAGGTTCCCCTGGGGCGCGTCCAGCACCACCATGCCCACGTGGCAGCCGTCATGGCCGAACACGGGCTGGACGGCCCGGTGCTGGGTCTGGCTTGGGACGGCACCGGCTTGGGCCAGGATGGGAACCTGTGGGGTGGGGAGTTTCTGCTCTGGCAGGGGAGGAGGTTTGCCCGGCTGGCCCACCTGCCATACCTGCCCATGCCGGGCGGTGAGCTTTGCGTCCAGCGCCCGTACCGCATGGCAGCAGCGTGCCTCTATCACTACTGGGGCCGGACCGGTCTAGAACGGGCAGTACGGCTGTTGCCGGACCTGTCTCCCCTGGAGGCCGAGGCTGTGGCCCGGCAGTCCGGCCGCCGGTGGCGAATCCACCGCACCTCGGGGGCCGGCCGGCTTTTCGATATTGCCGCAGCTTTTTTGGGCCTGTGCGCCCATGCTTCCTACCAGGGAGAAGCCGCCCTGCTGTTGGAGTGCGCCGCTATCCCCGGCGAGGAGGCGGCTTACGAGTATGATCTTGAGCGCACCCGCCTGGGGGTGCGGGTGTGCTTGGGTCGCACCTGGGCCGGACTCCTGGATGACCCGGCCCCGGGGCCGGTGAGGGCCGCTCGCTTCCATAAGACCCTCGCCAACCTGGCCGTGGAGGTGGCCACCGGATTGGCCCGGGCCCGGGGGGTGGGCTCGGTGGTGCTGGCGGGCGGGGTTTTCCAAAACCAGATCCTGGCCCAGGGGGTTCGAGAGGGCCTGGCGGCCAACGGCCTTTCCGTGTACGAGGCCCGGCTGGTGCCGCCGGGAGACGGCGGGCTCGCCCTGGGCCAGGCCTGGCTGGCCAGGCAGGGAGGTGTTACCCGGTGTGTGTAGCCGTGCCCGCCCGGGTGGTGAAAGTCAGCGGTTACTCGGCCACTGTGGCCCTGGAAGACCTTACCTGGGAGGTGCGCTTGGAACTTCTGCCCACGGCCGGCCCTGGGGACATGGTGCTGGTTCACGCCGGGTTTGCCATTGAGTTTGTAGATGAACAGGAAGCCCGGCGCATGCTGGACCTGCTTGAGGAGGTGCTGGGATGGGAAAACGCCGCTCCCTGACCCTCATGGAAGTCTGCGGCACGCACACGGTTGCCGTTGCCCGCCACGGGCTGCGCACCCGGCTACGTCCCGGGGTGAGGTTGGTGTCGGGACCGGGTTGCCCGGTGTGTGTTACGGGCACCGGAGTCCAGCGCCAGGCTGCCGGCCTGGCCCGGTCGCGCGGCGTGGTCCTCTATACCTATCCCGACCTGCTCCGCCGCCCATTACCCCTGTCCGGCACGCCGGCCCGCCCGGCGCTTTCGGCGTGGCAGGCTCTGGAGTATGCCAGGTCCTGCCCGCGCACACGGGTTGTGTTTTTTGCCACCGGCTTTGAGACCACCGCGGCGACGGTGGCGGCCACGCTCCGTGAGGCCCGTTCCCTTGGCCTGGGCAACTTCCACGTGCTATCAGCCGCGCGCACCATCCTGCCGGCCCTGACCGCGCTCTTGTCGTCCGGGTCCTGCCAGGTAGATGGGCTTCTCTGTCCTGGTCATGTCAGTGCCATCATTGGCTCTATACCTTACCGGCGTCTTGAGCGATTTGGTGTACCGGCGGTGGTGGCTGGCTTTGACCGGCACCAGCTGCAGCGGGGATTGGCCGTGTTGCTGCAACTGGCCGAACAGGGAGGAGGGCGGGTGGTGAACGCCTATCCTGAGGTAGTCCGGCCGCATGGGAACTCCCTGGCCCAGGAGATCATGGCGGAGGTGTTCGTGCCGTCTCCGGCCTACTGGCGAGGGCTCGGGACCATAGAAGGGAGCGGCCTGGCACTGGGTCCTGCATACCATGAGTTTGACGCTCTGGCCTTGTTAGAGAGCGCAGCAGGTGAAGAAGAAGCAGACAGCGAGTGCCGGTGCGGCGATGTGCTGCGCGGGGCCCTGGAACCCTGGGCGTGCCCCCGGTTCGGGCGGGAATGCACGCCGGCCCGCCCGGCCGGCCCGTGCATGGTATCGTCCGAAGGCGCCTGCGCCGCCCTGTACACCTACGGGAGGTAGGTTCGTTGAAACGCATCAGCCTTGGTCATGGAGCCGGCGGGTCCCTCACCGCCGGCCTTTTGGACAACCTTTTCCTACCGGAACTCGGGCTGCCCGGTCGGGCCCAGCTAGGCGATGCAGCCTGGACCGGTCGGGGCATGGCCTTCACCACCGACGCTTTCGTTGTGGATCCGCCGGTATTCCCGGGTGGGGACATCGGGCGACTGGCCCTCTGCGGGACCGTCAACGACCTGGCAGTATCGGGTGCCCGGCCTCTGGCGGTGAGTGCCGCTTTCATCCTTGAAGAAGGCGTAGAACTGGGGCTAGTCCGCCAGGTGGTCAGGTCCATGGCCGGTGCGTCCCGGGAAGCCGGTGTCCCGGTGGTGGGCGGGGACATCAAGGTGGTGGGCAGACGCCAGTGCCACCGCCTGTACGTGGTTACTTCCGGCATCGGCCGGGGGACGCCGGGCCGGGTACGCAGGCGGGCCCGCCCCAAGGACAAGGTGTTGGTAAGCGGACCCGTGGGGGACCACGGTGCAGCAGTGGCGTGGGCCCGGCTTGGGATGCCCGCCCAGGGAGCACCGGTAAGCGACTGTGCGCCCTTGTGGGAGGTAGTGGCCGCGCTCCTGGAACGGTGCCCGGGCACTGGTCCCATGAGAGACCCGACTCGCGGAGGGCTGGCCACAGCCCTCCTGGAACTGGCCGAATCCTCCAGCGTGGGCGTGGAACTAGAGGAAGCCCAGATTCCTTTGGGATCCCGTACCCGGGCGGCCACGTCCGTGCTGGGACTGGATCCACTGTACCTGGCCTGCGAGGGACGACTCGTGGTCTTCGCCCGGCCGGATGCTGTCGATGGGGTCTTAGATGTGCTGAAGTCATATCATCCTGCCGCCGCGGTCATCGGCACGGTCACCCGTGATTCCGGCCAGGTACTTCTCAAGACCGCCGCCGGAGGGCTCAGACGCCTGCAACTGGAAACAGAAGGGCAGCTGCCGCGCATCTGCTGACCAATGGCATTGCCAGGGGTAGCGGAATAGACTAGGGTACACAACGCGCACCGGGGGAAGGCCCTTGAAGACAGTAGAAGCTACTCTGGTCCGGGGCAGGCCCGGAGCAGGAACCGTCTGGGAGGTTATCTTGCAGGCCCCGGGAGAGGCCGCTGCGTGGCTGGTTCCCGGGCAGCGCTGTGTTGGGAAATATATCCACGACGGCAAGACCATCGGCGCCAGGGTGTACCCACTGGAAGTAGAGGAACAAGACCAAAGCTGCCGGGTCCTGGCGCTCACGCCCGACGCCTCCCTGGGTCGCGGGCCGGACCGCCGGGTTTGGCTGGGCAGCGCCAAACCCGTGATACCCCGGGCCACCGAGGTGCTGGCCCGGGACAACCGGGGGCGACGAGTGCTCCTGGTGGGTGAAGGGATCGAACAGGCCGCCCTGATCTGGCCCGGCCGGTGCCTGCTGGCCCAGGGTGCGCGAGTCACCGCAGTGCTGGTAGCGGGCCGAGGGAAAGCCGCCTTTGCCCACCGCTACCTGACCGACGCAGCGCTGCAATGGATCTTTGCCGTGCCCGGGGTAGCCACCCGCAACGTCATCGGCGAACTCCTGGATGGCCAAAGCTTCGACACCGTGTGGGTCAGCGGCCCCTCGCGCCTGCGCAGGACGGTGATGGTGGTGCTAAGCGGTCTCTAGCCGGGAAGACCCGTTGCTGCCTTGGCCAGGAACGTTCCGGAAACATTTCCTCCCGTCACCACGCAGGCTACCTTCCTGCCGGCCACGGGCAAAACCTCGCGCAGCGCGGCCACACCCGCAGCCGCCGCGGGTTCGGCTACAACTCCTGTCGCCAAGAGGCGGGTCATGGCTTGCAGCAACTGCGCATCGCTCACCGTCACCACCCGCGCCTGGTACCTGGAGGCGATATCAAAGGTGATTGCCCCCGGCTTAAGGGTGGCGATGCCGTCGGCCACCGTGGCGGCGCTGGCCAGCACGTGGCGCTCTCCTCGCTCCAGTGAACGGGCCATGGCTGCAGCTCCTTCGGCCTGGACCCCTACCACCTCTACGCCGGCGGCGGCGATGAGCAGCCCGGCCAAGAGCCCGCCACCTCCCACCGGGGTGACTATCAGGTCCAGGCCGGGCTCTTGCTCCAGGATTTCCAGCCCTACCGTGCCCTGCCCGGCTATGATGAGTGGGTGATCAAAGCTGGGGACAAAGGTCATACCGTGCTTGGATGCTAGGAATTGGGCATGATCGTAGGCTTCATCGTAGATGCTCCCGTGGAGGATGACTGTGGCCCCGTAGGTGCGGGCACGCTCTTGCTTGGCGGCCGGGGCGGAGTGGGGCATCACCACCACGGCCCGCACCCCGTGCATGCGAGCGGCCAAGGACATGCCCAGCGCATGGTTGCCACTGGACGCCGTCACCAGCCCGGCGGAGAGGGCCTCGCGTCCCAGCCGGCTTACGCAGTTGTAGGCGCCGCGGAATTTGAACGCGCCAGTACGCTGGAACCCTTCAAGCTTGAGGTAAATGTCGGCTCCAGTCTCTTCGCTCAGTCTTTCGGAGAACACCAGGGGGGTGCGGACGACGGCCGGCCGGATGGTCTCCCGGGCTTGCCTGATTTCCTCTATGCCACATGCGGACACGGTCACCAGCTCCCATCTCCAGTCAGAACCTATACTTAACAGATTTGCAGGTTGCCTGCAAGAATCCTTCCTGGATCCTGGCGTTGGCGGCCTGGGGCTGCATGGGAAAGGCATGGTTTCTTCACATTCTGTCCGGGAGTTTTCAGTTTGCGGCAGGAAAACCGGGTTCATCCCGGGAAGCTGGCAGCCAGGGGAAAGGTGGGACGCTGATGAATGTAAGGATGCTGGCGCTTTTGGGCAGCCCCCGGCGGGGGAACAGCGCTGCTCTCCTTGAGGCTTTCTGTGATGGTGCCGCCGGGGCTGGCCTTGAGGCCACACGCCTTTGCGCGTACGATCTGGACGTGAACCCCTGCCTGGCCTGTGGGGGTTGCGAGGATTCCGGCAGGTGCCGGGCCGAGGACGGCATGGCCACGGTGTTCCGCGCGTTTTTTGACCACCCGCTGGTGGTAATCGCCGCCCCGGTCTACTTCGGGAGCCTGCCCGGGCACCTCAAGAACTTGATCGACCGCTTCCAGTGCGCTTGGGTGGCAAAATACCGCCTCCACCGGCCTTGGTTCGAAGAAGGAAATGGGCGCCGGGGGTACCTACTGTCGGTGAGCGCCCTTGATCGCCGGGCATTCTACGAGCACTCTAGCGCCCCGGTCAAGGCCCTTTTTCGCACCCTAAACTATAGCGATGCAGGTGGGATCTACTTTCCCGGCTATGATGGGGCCGGTGACGCCGGGGCCGACCAGGATGCGTTGGGACGGGCAAGGCAGGCTGGCGAGAGGTTTGCCCGGGAAACCCGTCGAGGAGGTTAGGAATTCGCCTCCCCCCGGTGAGGTCCTGGGAGTTTACTGGCCCCCAGCAGTGGAGGCACTATCCTAGGAGATGCTGGAAAATGCAGCCGAAGCTCAGCCCTGGCAGGTGGCTCCCACATGGCTCAACTGGACTTCTCAGGTACGGGGTATTTTTGGCAAGTCGTTGACCTACTGGCGGCCGGTGCCGAGGTACCCAAGACACTCTGGGATGCCTGTTTGCCACCCCTGGGTACCGGGCCCTCACCGTCTCCGAGTTCTGCCCCGGCTTTTTCCAGGTCAAGTGGAGGCTGGCGTTCAAGCCTGAGCTGGCCCGTGAACGCCAGGAGGCGCTGGCGCTGGGAAGAGACCGGTTCCTCGCCCATTACGTGCACGTGGGTCAGCGTAGGGCAGAACTAGTGGAGTACGAGGAACAGCTTGGCGACGATGACCGGCTGCTGGCTCGGGCCCGGAGCCTGGCCGAGGAGTACCTGCCCGCCGGCGACTATGCCTACTACCCGGTATCCTTTGTGATCTTCGATCGCGATGCCCGGGGTTACCGCCCGGTAGTGGTGGACCTCCTCAACGCCCTGGACCAGGGCGAGCGACTGGTCTACCTGCTGGCCCACGAGCTTCACCACTACTACGTAGGGATGCTGCGTCGCGGTGGAATCACTGACCAGGAACTGGCCGACACCCGCTCCGATCTTGCCTGGATCGTCGACCAGATCCAGCTGGAGGGAGTGGCTGATCTCACCAACGTACTGCTCTGGTTTGGACAAGGCCAGGTAAGCCCGGAGTACCTTGACGCAGTGGCGGGTGCGCCTGCATACCTCCGCCAGCTGGAGCGGGGACTGGAGGCTGTCAGCCGTGACCGCGGGCTCTTGGGTGAAGTCAGCCGCCAGCTCCGCCAGGACTTGTTGTGAGCGGGCATCCGGTGGGCTTTTACATGGCGCGCATGATTCTACAGCAGCTGGGCCGGGAGTGCCTGGTGGCCGGACTGACCGACCCGGTGGACTTGTTTGCCAGCTACCGCCAAGCGGCGGTCGACGCGGGAGTGCACCCGGAGCTTACGCCGACCGGTATATCGAGGTTGAGGGAGTTCAGAGGGGACCGGGTGGAAGGTGGCGGGCAGGCCTAGCGGGCAACGTGTACCGGGGTGGGGGAGTTCTCTCCCGGGAGACGGTTCCCCCACCCGGTGGGATACTGGTCCTGCTACTTGCCGCCGGCGAACACAATGGGTACTACCAGGAGCTCCTGGCGGTTACCCAGCTGGGACGAGCCTGTGAAGAAGATGATACTGCCCGACATGTTGGTGGGCGATTTCAAATCCAGCCGCACCTCGAAATCTCCCCAGGACGGGGCCACCCGGGAAGCCCGGAAGCTGGCGTGACCCAGCACGTAGTGGCCGTCTTCGATCTCCACGGACAGGTCGCCCCCGGTGACCCTGGCCTTGCCCACCAAGGTTACCCTCTCGGTCAGCAGCGAACCGGCCCGCGGCTGTAGGAGCACCACGCTCTGGTCCGCGGCCATCCTGATGACCGGCCATTCCTTGACCTGGGTGCCCTCGATGGTGCGGGCCACGGCATCTACTTTGCTGTCAAAGGTGATCACGGTGTACGGGTAGCTTACGGCGGAACTGGCCGGGTTGGACGGTCCCTGGACCTTGAAGTTCACCACGAATACCTTGGCTGGCCGGGTGACCTCGTCCACTTCCACCGTGTAGGTGGCGCCGGGCCTTTCGCCCGCGGCAAAAATCATCACTGTCTCATCGCCGTGCTCCATAAGATAGGCCACCGGGGTCTTCACCTCGGCCAACGACCGGGCCCAGGATGCGATCTCATCGGTAGGGGCACCCGTCTTGACCTTAACGTCGGGGGTGCCCGGCGCCGGGGGCTGCGCACTGGCGAAGAGCTGGGCGATAACCCGGTCCAGCTCAGCGAAGTACACGTGCTGGCGGTTTTTGGCATCCACGAAGACCAGGTGCCCTCTGACTCCAGTCACCTTGTCCAGGAAATAGTAGAACTTCTTGCCGCCGGCGATCAGCTGGTAGTCGGCAGAAACCAGGGCCAGGTTCAGGTCCTTGCCCTTGGGATCCAGCGTGGCTTGCTTGAATGCCTCGGTGAAGGCAGTCAGGTCCGCTACCGGGGTGGTCTTGTTGGTGCGGTCAACCACAGTCAGCCCGGCCAGGGAGTTAAGGCCGGCCAGGGACAGGATGTCCTTGGGCTTGGAGCACCCGGCGGTGACCAGCAACACCATGACCAGGATGAGCGCTAGGGCGCCTCTTTTCATCGTCATCTCCTCCTCTTCCCGTGAAGACGCAATGTTTCGCCGGGGGGTTCCACGGCCTCAGCGGCCGATGAAGAAGCCCGAGCCCAGGAGCAGTCCGGTCAAAAGGTGGATGCCCACGGTCAGGGCGTTGGCCGGGCGCAGGCGCTTGGGCTGACCGTGGAACGCACGGGCTACCATCACGGCCACTCCGGCCAGCGGCACGGTGAACAAGGCTAAGAGTGCAGAGTACG
The DNA here is from genome assembly GCA_040756655.1 of Bacillota bacterium. Classification (GTDB taxonomy): domain Bacteria; phylum Bacillota; class Sulfobacillia; order UBA8153; family UBA8153; genus JBFLYN01. The sequence goes on along the minus strand of JBFLYN010000048.1, from coordinate 5,973 downwards.
GCATAAGACCCAGGTAAACTGAGGCCAGGACGATGGCGTAAGGGCCTGCCAAAAGGGCGTAGTACCCGGGCAGTGCCCGCTCGGTGCCCCAGCGCACAACCAGGTTGTTCTTGCCCACGGCCCGGTCGGCCTCCAGGTCCGGGTACTGGTTTATGTAAAGGACGGCGGCGATCAGCAACCCCACCGGCAACGAGGCCAAAAACGGGAGCCAGCTTACCTGTTGAGTCTGGACATAGTAGCTGCCCAGCACGATCATGGGACCGAAGCTGAGTCCCACGAAGATCTCGCCCAGGCCATGGTGGGCCAGCCTTACCGGGTCTGCAGAATAGAAGAAACTGCAGATGAGCCCGATGAGCATGAAAACCAGGACCGGCGCGCCTCGCAGCCAGGCCAGGTATATCCCGGTCAGGACCGCCAGGGCGTAACAAAGGAGCGAGGCCCGCAGCACCTGCTCAGGACGGAGCAGGCCTTCCACGATGACGCGGGTACCGCCGTTGAACGGGCTGTAGTTGGTGTTGATCACGTCGTTACCGCTGAGATAGTCGTAGTAGTCGTTGGCCATGTTGGTGCCGGCGTGAGCCAGGCACAGGCCGGTTAGAGTGATGAGCAAAAGAGACCAAGAAAAGCTTCCTGTCTGGTAGCGGGCCACTGCGGCTCCCAGCAAAGATGGCACCAGGACCGCCGTGTAGAACTGGATGTGAGCGGCCCGGATCCACACACGTAGGCTGGACATAACATCGCCTCCTGTCGAACTTGGAAGACATGATTCTCTCTGTCCATATGATTATCCTTTCTTGCCAGTTTTACCCTTAGGGACTTGCCGGCCTCTTCGGCTAACGCCACGACCGGGATCGTGGCAGGAGTTGCCATGGCCGGAGTGGAAGTGGTCTCTACGACTGGGAGGTGGCCCTGCGTGGACGTATGGGGCGTGAGAGAGGAATTCCCGGCCCTGGAAAGATGCGTGTACCTGAACACCGGGACCGTCGGTCCCATGCCGCTTACTGTACTCAGGCGGCAGCAAGAGCTGTACCAGTCCTACCACGAGGAGGGGCCCGCCCGCCCGGAGCCGAGGCAAAGACTCCGGGACGCCACGACCCGGGCGCGGGAAGCCCTGGCGGGGCTTTTGGGTGCTGGGCCCGAGGCAGTAGCCCTGGTGGAGAGCACCACCAGTGGCATCAACGTGGTCGCGCTGGGGCTGGACTGGAGGTCCAAAGATGAGGTGGTGCTGACCGAGCTGGAGCATCCCGCTGGCCGGCTGCCATTTGCATTTGCGGCCCGCCGCTACGGGGTGAGAGTGCGGGTGGCCGGTTCACGCCATGGAACGGTAACGCCCGAGACCATCGCCGGGTTGATCACAGAGCGGACCCGGGTGGTGTGCGTGTCCCACGTGCTGTTTACCACCGGGGCACGACTTGACCTGCCGGCCATCGCCAAGCACGCCCGGGAGGCTGGTGCCCTCCTGGTGGTGGACGGTGCCCAGAGCGCCGGCGCCTTGCCCCTTGACATGGATGCCCTGGGCGCCGATGTGTACTGCCTTCCCGGCTACAAGTGGTGCCTGGGACCAGAGGGTAGTGGAGCAGTCTTCGTCAGCCGGCGCGCGCTGGAGGTCCTTTCGCCCCATCGCATCGGTGGCCTGGGCCTGGCCAGTTTTACCCCGGATGGAGACTACTGCTTTTGGGACGACGCTCGCCGCTTTGAAGTGTCGACCTTCAGCAACATCACCCAGATCGGGCTGGGTCTGGCTGTGGAGTTCCACCACCGGCTGGGCCAGGCTGCCATCACCGGGCGCATAGCAGCCCTGGCTGCCCGGTTCAGACAGGGACTGCGCATGGTGCCAAAAGCGGGGGTTGTGACGCCAGAGGGCCCAGACCAGCAAGCGGGGCTGGTTTCTTTCACCTTTGAGGGCAGGGACTACCCCGAGGTCGTAAGCCGCCTCTACCATGAGCACGGTATCGTCATCCGGAGCGTGTCGCGTCCCCCGGCGCTGCGGGCGTCGTTCCACTACTTCAACCTGGAAAGCGAGGTCGACCGGTTGCTGGAGGTCTTGGCCTCATTTTAGTGCCCATGAGCGATTTTTTTAGTGTGCTCGAAAAAGAAAAGAGCCGTCCCCGGGCTAGAGTCCATTCCCTGCACCGTTACTATGGGAAGCTGGTACCGGCCATCCCCCGCGCGGCCATACAAGCATATTCCGGCCCGGGCCGGGTGATCGGGGACCCCTTCTGCGGGTCCGGCACCACGCTGGTGGAGGCGCGCTTGCTGGGGAACCCGGGGTGGGGAATAGACCTCAACCCCCTGGCCGTGAAGATCGCCCGGGCCAAAACCCAGGACCTAGAACCCGGGCAGCTTTTATCCGGCTTGGACCAGATCGCCGCCAGCGTGTACCACGGCCCGGCGCCGGTACCGTTCTGCGTAAACCTAGAGCACTGGTTTCGCCCGGAGGTAGTACCCCTGCTGGCCCGGCTCAAGGCCGCTGTGGACCAGGTGAACCCCCTGGAGGCTCGCAACTTCTTCCAGGTGTGCTTCTCTGCGGTGCTGCGGGAGGCATCCAACGCCGACCCCCGGCACGTCTTCCCCGGCTACAGCAGGCGCATGCGTGCCCTGGATGCTGCCGGCCGTGACATCGACCCGGTGAAGGCATTCCTGGATGGAACGGCCCGGCGCATCCGTGACTACACCCGGTACCGGGCAGAATGGCCATGCACCGGCCAGGCAACGGTGACCGTGGGCGATGCCTGCCAGGGCCAGCTCCCCCGGTGCCAGCTCATGGTCACCAACCCACCGTACCTGGGGGCCATCCGCTACCTGGAAACCATGAAACTGGAGATGTACTGGCTTTCCCTGGTAACCAGTCCCCAGGAGTACTTGGCCCTTGACCGGCGATTTCTGGCCAGTGAGCGCTGGTACCGCCGGGAGTACGGGCGGTGGGAGGAAAGCGGCCACCCGGAAGTAGACCGGGTGACCCGGCAGATATTCGAAGCGGGTCATGGGAAGATGAGCTTGGTGGTGGCCCGGTACTTTGCCGGAGTGCGGCGGTTCCTCCTGTCCGCTTCGGCATCGGTGGAAAGCGGGGGGATCCTGGTGGTCAAGATCAGCGACACTTACATCCGGACGCAGACCGTCCCCACTCACCGCCTCTGGTGCGAACTGGCGTGCGGGGCCGGGTTCCAGCTGCTGGAGTGCCGCCCCGACGGTTACCGCTCGCGGTCTCTCCTTACCAGCAGGAACACCTACAGCCGTATGATCCCCCACGACTACCTCCTGGTGTTCCAGCGGGCCTAGAGCATTTCTTCTGACCCCACCACCAGGTACTCACGGACGCCGCTGGTGCCTTTGCCCAGCGAGGAGTGGCGGTGCCGGTGGCTGAGGACTTCCACCCGGCGGTATCGTTCCCGCACCAGGCTCACCAGCGTGTCCACGGGCAGCAGTCCCCGGTCGGAGTAGCTAACCGCCACCCGGACGCCCGGCGGGAGCCGGGAGAGGACCCGCCGGAATGCACCTTCCACCCGGGCGGGGTAGCAGAAGTCCGAGCGGAACCGTCCCGTCCGGTAGCCAGCCTTGTGCTGCACCCGCGGGTCATCGTAGAGGACTGCGGTCTCCAGGAGGTGGTAGAACCGGGAGTACTGCTCGGAGCTATACGGTGGGTCCAGGTAGGCCACGCCCACGTGGGGAGGGAGGACCAGATCCTCCACCGGGCGGCAGTGCACCGAATTGGCCGGGTGACCGGGTTTTATCTGCTCAAGCTCACCTAGCTTGTTCCAGAAGGCCTCTTGTATGCTCAGAGCCCGCAGCGTTTGGACCCGGGGGTGGTGGGCGGGGAGGAACTGGGCAAAGTGCCCGGGCGTTGACTGGCAGTAGCACATGGCATAGAGGAGGGCAGCCAGGCAACGGTACCTCCCTGGCTCTGGCACCGCCCCGGCGGCCCGGCGGATGGCGTCCACCTCACGGCACTGAGAGCGAGAAAGGTAGGTGTCGGCGTAGGTGCTCTCAAAAAACCCGCGCGTCGGAGCGGCCAGCTGGTCCCGGATGGCAAAGGCCAGCGCCCGGCCGTCTACCGGGTCGCCCGGGTCGTCCAGGAGAGCCTTTCCCACCACATAACTATAGTGCTGGACATCGTTGGCAAAGATAGCAAGGTAAGGTTTGAGGGCAAAGCCAATGGCATGAGATCCGGCCATCAGGTCGGCGATGCCCTGCCCCCCGGCCAAGGACTCCAGGACCGGAGCTATGAAGTCCACCAGTGCCAGCTTGGACCCCATGTACCTTATGACCTGTAACCACGGGTAGCGTTCCGTTGTCATACCCGGCCGGGTGCTACGATCCGGGCAAAGCGGCGCTTGCCCACCTGCAGCACGGCCCCGTGACGGACGGGCCACTGGTAACTGGCATCGGTTATGACCTGCCCATCCAGCCTTACGCCGCCCTGTTCCACCAAGCGCCGTGCTTCAGCATGCGAAGGAGCCAGTCCTGCCACGGCCACCAGCCGGGTGATCCAGATGGTGGTTTCGGCCACCTCCACGTCGGGTATCTCGTCGGGCAGGTCTTTTTGGACGTGGACCCTATCGAAGTGTTCCTCGGCCTTCCGGGCGGCGTCTTGGTCGTGAAACCGGGCGACGATCTCCCGGGCCAACCTGCGCTTGACGTCCCGGGGATTCACGGTGCCTTTTTGCATGGAGGCTTCCCACTGGCGGACCTGGCCCATGTCCACCAAGGTGATGAGCTCGAAGTAGCTGGTCATAAGGTGGTCCGGGATGGACATGACCTTGCCATACATCTCAGACGGTGGTTCGGCGATGCCGATGTAGTTGTTCAGGCTCTTGCCCATCTTCTCCACGCCGTCGGTTCCCAATAGCAACGGGTTGCACACGCCAACTTGTGGTTCCTGGCCAAAGGCCTTCTGGATATCCCGGCCGGCCAGGATGTTGAACTTCTGGTCGATGCCGCCCAGTTCCACGTCTGCCCGGACCATGGCCGAATCGTATCCTTGCATGAGGGGGTAGAGAAGCTCGTGGAGCCCGATGGGGTTTCCTTCCCTGTAGCGGGTGGTGAAGTCCTCTCGCTCCAGGATCCGGGCCACCGTGGTGCCGGCCATGAGCTCCACTGTCTCCCGGAAGGTGAGCTTGGCAAACCAGCTTCCATTGTGCACCACCTCGGTGCGCTCCGGGTCCAGGATGGTGAAGGCCTGGGCCTGGTAGGTACGGGCGTTTTCCATGACCTCTTCATGGGACAGCTGGGGCCGGGCCTGGTTACGACCGCTCGGGTCTCCCACCATGCCCGTGTAATCACCGATGATCAGCACGGCCTGGTGGCCCAGTTCTTGGAACTGGCGGAGCTTGAGGACCGGGATGATGTGGCCCAAGTGGAGTTCAGCGCCGGTGGGATCGACGCCCAGCTTGACTCGCAGCGGTTGCCCGGTCACCCGTGACCTTCTCACCTTTTCCTCAAGCTCGGTTTCCGGGAAGATGTCCTCCGCTCCTCTCCGGATCAACTCCAACTCCTCGGCCAATGTAAGCCCGCTCATCTGCCATCCCCCCGAGAATAATGCAGCCCTCCGTCAGTAGGGACGAGAGGGCTTTCCCGCGGTACCACCCTGGTTAGGCAGCCAAGACTGCCTCGCTCTGGACGGAGTAACGGCCGTCACCGGCGCCGGCTACTGGGAGTACCGTTCGCCGCGCAGCTTGCGGGTGTATTTCCCAAGGGTACCCACCGGCTCACACCAACCGCCGGCTCTCTTTTGTAGCAGCCCAGGGTACTTTTCCCGTTCATTGCCGGTACGCGGAGGGATAGGCCTCCGTTAGGTTGAGGACATTATAACACACTGGTCAGCCGGTGTCCACGCCATCAATGGGCGCGGTGTCTGTCAAGTGGTTGTGGGTCGAGAAGCCATATCCGGTATTTTGGGAAAGTTTAGGTGACTGACATCTGAACCCGGTTGATACTCCGCATGACCCTCGACATGCCCCCTGAGCGGGTGCGCCC
>JBFLYN010000047.1:0-20373 GCA_040756655.1 Bacillota bacterium | reverse complement strand
ATCCGACAGCAGCTCCGTTGGAACGCTATACAGGCGGCCCGGGAGCAGGGTCTCTCGATGCGAGGGATAGCGCAGACCCTTGGGATCAGCAGAAATACCGTAGTGAAATATCTACGTGCCGGTGGCCTGCCCACGGCTCTCGAGTCGTTGGCTAGTGCAGCCACCGACTGACAAAATCGCTCATCATAAAACCTGACATTTTCCCTTGACGTCGACACCCAGCGGTTCAAGTACTAAATTTAAACCGCTCGCAGGTGAACAATTCACCTGCACACAGCATCCGAAAGCCCTTAGGATTCCCGTATCATAAGCTATCGGTGTTGTCTAGCACTAAAACCCGCTGTAGGGCAGAGGCGCAAAGGGGTTGGTGCGTCCGGGCACTGCCGGCAGTCGCGGTATCAGGTCTCCTGGCGGTGATACCGGGGCCGGCTCGCCAGCCGGGACCCTCACGGTGTAAAACCAGAGGGTGTACTGCGCCGTTACCAGACCGTCAGGGTTGGCCGGGTCCACGGGCAAAAGGAGCAGGTGGTCCACGGCCAAACCGACGTTAGGCATGGCCTCCAGGCGACTAAAGAAACCACGCAAGGCCGGATAGCTGCCGACCACGGTGAAGTTTACAGCCTGCCGCAGGTCCAGCGGCGCCGTCACCTGGTCGGCCACCTGCACCGCTGTCACCCTTACCCCGGTACGTACGGCCGCGTCGTGAAGGTAGACTAAGACCTCGGCGTAGTCCACCGCCGCCGGAAGCTGCCTTTCCAGGGCGGTGAGCTCAGCGTTGACGCTGGCGATCTGGGCCTCGATAACCGGGAGATCCCGATAGCTGCTCCGCGACTCCCGCACCTTGAGCGCCAGTCGCTGGATTTCGGCGTCCAGCTGCAAAAGGCGCCGCCGGTGCGGCTCGTGCACGTAAACATAAAGGCAGGTGACAGCCACCAGGACCGCCAGGATGCCCAGAAGAACTTTCTCGCGACGGGTGAGTCGGGGAGCCAGCTTCACCGTGCCCCCACCCCCCGCAGGCGAGCCAGCATCTCAAAGACTACTACCCCGGGCTGGTCCTCGCTGGCCATCACCAGCTGCGCCGTATCCACCAAAGTGGAGCGGCTGAGACCGTAGAGCAGAAGGCCGATCTCCTGAAGGTCGCGGGCCCGGCCGCGCAGGGTAACGTCCCGGCCCGTTATCGAGACCTCGGTGTACATCGCGCCCGGCGGGCAGATCCGGGCCAGTTCGGACAGGACCTCGCTGGGCAGCCAGGCCGCCAGCAGTTCGGCCAGGGCGGCTTGCCGTTCGGTCAATAGCTTCTGCCTGGATTCCAGGTAGGCCAGCCGCTCCGGTCCTAGGCGCAACCGGGTGAGTTCGGCGCTCAGGGCCTCCAGCTCTTGCTCGCGGGTGCGCAGTGCGGCGGCGGTGTGGAGGTAGTATCCGACGGCGCCTGAGGCCAACACCGCGACTACCATCAGGCCGACCAAAAACCGGAGCAGCGTCGCGCGCCGCCGCGGACGCGCGAGGAGGTTGATGGTCTTCACCGGGCACCACCCGTCCGGGGGATATACGTGTTAGACAAACTTCAACGGATTTCCGCAAAGTCCTGCACCGGCTTTTACGGCAGCGGGAACTGCCGCAGATACCAGGCCCAAAGCTCGGCCCCCCACCCCAGGGCGACCACCGCCCCGACGGCAAGAAAGGGCCCAAAGGGCAAGGTGTCCTTGCGTCCCTTGCGCCTGGTGGCCAAAAGCCACGTCCCCGCCAAAGCCCCCAGGACAAAGCCTGAAAAGATGGCCAGCAGCACCAGCGGCCAGCCCAGAAAGAAACCCAGCACCGCCGCTAGCTTGACGTCACCCATCCCCATCCCGCCGCGGCTCAAAACGTACACCAGCAACAAAGAGAGGTGGCCGGCAAGAGCGCCCACCACCCGCTGACCCCAGGCCGCCGGGGCAAAGACCGCCGTCAAGACCACCCCGCCAATGAGCCCGGCCAGCACCAGCTCATTGGGGATGATCTGGTGCTCGAGGTCGATGCCGGTGGCCACTATCAGGACCGAAAGAAACCAGGCCGAGGTGACGAAATCCCCACCTGAGCCCAGGCGGTGGTAAAGCAGCAGAAAGGCCAAAGACGTCGCCGCTTCCACCACCGGGTAACGGGGGCTTATGCGCATGTGGCAGTGGCGACAGCACCCTCTGAGCCACAGGTAACTCCACACTGGCACCAGGTCGTACCAGGCGAGCTTCCTACCGCAGCCCGGGCAGCGGGAACCCGGGAACACCACCGACTCCTCCCGGGGCAGCCGGTAGATGCACACGTTCAAAAAGGAGCCCACCACCAGCCCCAGGACCGCCACGGCTGCCCAGACCATGCTTCACCCCCGGAATCGCAATCACGCCGGCAAGGAAAACCGCCCCGGAAGCGGGGCGGTCGGTAAGCCCATTACCGTCGTCAGTCGGTGATCGCGCCGGCGAAGATGTTACGGTTTGTCGCGCCGAGATCACGGCCTGTTGCTTCGTGCAGGGCGGACTGGCCGCCGACCCGCGTAGTCACACGGATGGGAAGAGGCGCTTCGGGGGTGCCCGATTCTGGCTGAGTCCAGACATATACCTGGACGTCGTTTGCGTTAGGATTCAGACCTGCCGGAATCGTGCCTGTACCCGTCGTGCTCAAGACGTATGCGGTTCCTGAGACCACCAAAGCTTTAGGATCCTTCCCCGGATCGCCTAAGATGTACTTTTGCAGGTCGTTGCGGACCGCGTAGAAGTAGAAGTGGCCGTAGCTGTTCTCGAAAGTGAAGTCCGTCTTGAGGAACGCCGGCACCGCTGTGGTGCCAATGGACGGGGGATGAACGAGGTGCCTCAGACTGGGCGGGTAGACCCCGTACCGAGTATAGTACCTCTCCAGCGCCCCCATGATCAGGGCCAGGTCCGCCCGGTTGCGGCTCTCCCGGGCCTCGTCGATGGCCCCCACAACTCTGGGTACAGCCACCGTGGCCAGGATGCCCAGAATCGCTAGTACCGCCAGGAGTTCGACGAGTGTGAAACCCTCACGTTGCCGTAAGACTTTGCCCATGGCTTTCAGCATGGTTACTCACCTCCATCCGCTTGCGATTTAAGCCCTGGTCCACCTCGGCCCGAGGTGAACCGCGAAGACTAGCCCGCACTACTATAACTGCTTTCCATTGTAACCGGCGTCTACCAGGGTGTCAATACGGCTGCTGCTACTTCGGCCGATTCCGGGGACTCACTTTGGTCTCCAGGTACACATCGGCCGATTCCCGGGCCACGGCCGCACTCAGTCGCAGCACCACGGTGAGCGGATCGCCCTCCTCCACGGCAAACTGCACCACGTACTCCAGTACCGTCTCACCACCCTCGGGGACCACCGCCAGGGTGCCGGTGAAGGGCCCCACCGAGCGCTTGAGCCGGGTGCCTTCCAGGTAGTAGGTGACCACCAGATTCCCGACCCGGTAGGCCACGCCGTCCGGTGAGGTGGCCACCTGGCTCGCCTCCCGGAGACCCGGGGGGCTGGCGGTCCCGGTTTTGGCCCCCTCCACCAGGGTCTCCAGGAGCCAGCGGCCGCGCTCCTGCATCTGGTACTGGTGCCGGGTCAGGGCCTCGATCCGGAGTCCCTGGCCATAGAGGGTCATGACTGCCATGACTACTATCCCCAGCACGGCCGCCACCAGGACTAATTCCAGCAACGTCCCGCCCCGCTCGGCGCGCACCTTACGGCCCTCCCACATACAACACAAACTCTACCGCGGCCAAAGGCAGGGGGTTTTGCTCCACCGGAGTCCGGTGCAGGGCCAGCGCCACCTTCTTGGCCACCGGTTGCCCCTCTGCGTCCACCATGCCCGCCACCGGCGACACCGTCCGAACCAGGTCATAGCCTGCCACGTAGCCCCTCCACACCTGGCTACCCACGGCCAGCTGGGCGGGGCCCACCGCCCGCGCCTCTTCGGCGGCCGAGCGCAAGGCGCTGGTGGCAATCAAGATCTCGCGCCCGGTACCCAGGTAGCGCCAGCCGTAGGCAAACCCGCCGAAAATGAAGGTGACTACCAGGGTGATGATGGCCGCCGCTGCCACCACCTCGACCAGAGTGGCCCCACGCTCGGCCTTCACCGGCGTTCACCCCAGCTTTCCGGTACGACTTGCCAGCCCGCTCCCGCGACCAGCCCGGGCAACTCCAACTCCGCCAAGGCCGGGTCGTACCGCACCGAACAGGCGCCGGTAATGCTGAAAGCACATCCTACCAGGGATCCCACTGCCTCCAGCGAACCACTGAGCGTAATAGGGGAGCTGGCAGCGTACAACCCGCCGTAAAAGCGAACCGACCCGGTCATGCTCACCGACACCGGCTCCCGTCCTGGCACGATGATCACGAGGTCCTGGGCCTTTTGACTGGTGTTAAACCACACCGAACCAAAGGCAATCAGGTCACCGGTAAGAAAGATGATCACCGGGCCTTTCACCACCAGCCGCGTCGACCCGGAAAGGTCGATGCGGGTAAACCAGTAGGTACCCGCCTCAAGCACAATGTCACCGCGCGTGGCCACCAGCGCCCTTCCCGGACCCAGACCGGGCGGGAGTCTGAACTCCAGCTCGGACTGGCAGCCGGTGGATACCAGGCCGTCGGGAAATACCACTGGGCGCACCGGCCGCACTCCCAGGGAAACCACCCGGGCGGCCTTACCCACCGTACCCACGGAGATGACAGTCTGTGCCTGGCCGGTGACGGGATCGGGTTCTATCCAGACCTGGTAGCCAGCTCCGTCGCCCAACAGCCCCGGGGGGGCTGTAAAGCTGGGAGGCTCGTCGAGATAACGTCGCAGCGGCGGAGCTTCACCATGGCGCAGGCGGTAGAGCGCCTCGCCGATGCCCGACTCGGTCACGTAGACCGCCAGCACCCAGTCCCTCCAGAAGCGGGCGGAGCGAACACCTGCTCCGGCCACGGCCACTACTGCCAGGAGCATGGTCAGGAGTATGGTCACAACCACCAGGGTGATGACGAGCACCGCCCCCTGAGACTTCTCCCGCACCTTTTTCACTCCTACATGGGAAACAGGGTGAAGACCTCGAACATGGGAAGGACCACGGCGAGCACAATGCCGCCCACCACGAGGCCCAACCCCACAATCAGCACCGGCTCCAGTAAGCCCGTCAGTCGCTCGGTGAGACGGTCGAGGTCGCGTTCGTAAAACTCCGCCACCTTGAGGAGTATCTCTTCGAGATTACCGGTTTCCTCGCCCACGGCTACCATCTCCAGCACCAGGGAGGGGAAGACCCGGCTGGCGCGCAGCGAACGGGCCACGCCCTGTCCCTCCCGTACCGCCACCTGAGCGTCGCGAAGGGCGGTGGCCAGCACCCGGTTGCCGACCCCCCTTTCGACCACGGCCAGAGCGGTGAGCATGGGCACACCCCCGGCCAATAGCGTGGCCAAAGTGCGGGCAAAGCGGGCCAGGGCCCGCTGGCTCAGGAGAGCCCCCACTATGGGGAGCCGCAGGAGGCAGCGGTCTACGGCTAGGCCTCCGGCGGGCGTCCGCCGGTAGGCGGAAAGACCCGCGACCAAAAGACCCAAAGCACCCACCGGCAGTGGCCAGTAGCGGCCGAGCCACTGCCCCATGCCCAAAAGCCGGCGCGTCAACCAGGGCAGATCCGCTCCGAACTCGCTGAAAATACGGGCAAAGGAGGGCAGCACCACCACCAGCAGGAAAAACACCACACCTATCGACACCAATAACACCAGCGCCGGGTAAGTCAGGGCCGACCGTACCTTTTGGTTGAGGGAGTCCTCTTTCTCGAAGTAAAGGCCCATATAGTCGAGGACTTCCTCGAGTACGCCGCCGAATTCGCCCGCTTCCACCAGGTTGCCCAGAAGCGGCGGAAAGAGGGCACCCCGGCGCCGGAAGGCACGGCTGAGGCTCTCGCCGGTCTCCAGCTCGGCGATGACGGACAAAAGGGCCGAAGCCAGCCGCCGGTTGGGGCTCTGACGCTGGATGGCCCGCAGGCCGGCGACGATGGGTATACCCGCGCTGACCAGCGTCTTAAGCTGCCGGCAGAACACCGCCAGGTCCTTAGCCGTGATCTTCCCACCGCTCGGCCTCTGACGCCGTACCGCCAGCCGTAGGTCTTTGTTGACCTGGATCTCGGTTACGTACATCTGCTGGGTCCGCAGCAGCTCGGCCGCGTGCCGCTCGCTGTCGGCGTCAATCCTCCCCGATACGGGTCGACCCGCGGCGTCGCGGGCCCGGTAGATGTAACTGGGCAAAATCTCCCCCCTTTCCAGGATCAGTGTCCTCTCAGAAAGTCCTAACCGCTGCTAGAGTTTCAGCTTTCGGAAGGCGCGTCTCAGGTTTTCTCCCCACTCTTGGTGCGCCAAACAGATGCATGCGAAATGCTACGTCTTTGTGTCGGTGCGGCTTCTAGGAAGAGAGTAATGGTCATAGCATACCCTCAGCACGGTAGACCGCACTTGACAACCGGCAATTGTCCCCAAAATCCAGGTGGGTGGTATTATTTGCCATCACTTCGATGCCGGGTGGTGTTCATTCGTGCTTCTCCATTGTCGCTCCCATGCCGATTTCCACACATTTTTGGTTAATGCTGGCCAAGGTCTGGGTGCTTGACCTCGATCCAGCCATACCGCTTCTTGTGTCCTGCTACCCTCTTCCCTGGGTAGACCTGCTGATTTCGACCCCGTTGACCTCTTGCGCTCCCTGATACTCATGACCGACCAGAAGGTCTCGGGCATCACCCAATGGGTGAGGACCCTCAGAAACGACAGGGTGCTCGCTTTACTCTCCGGCTTAGACCCTGAGAAAACCCCGTCCATTGGCACCTTTTACGGCTTCATGAACCGCCTGTGGCAGGAAGACCTCTCAAAGTTACGTGCCCGGCGATTTAAGGTCCGTCCCCTGCGCAGAAAACACCCAAACACCCAGGTGTCGTCAGGAAACTGGTAGACCAGGCCTTGAAGGGCCGGTCTTTCACCAGGCGACCCGAACGGCTGATCCAAGAGGTGTTTGCCCATTGCTGCGTGGACCAGTCCATCTCCCTCGGACTCATCCCCACCAGCCTGACCCTCTCCGGTGACGGCACTTCCCTCCGTACTGGAACCCATCCCTGCGGAGTGAAGGTCTGTTACTGCCACAAACAGGGCATCTACCGTTGCTCATGCCCCCGGCGCTACCCAGACCCTGACGCCACCTGGGGTTGGGATAGCTATCGCGAAGAGGTCTACTACTGATATTCCCTCTGCGAACTCGTTGCTTCAAACAGCCCTGCGGAACTCCCCGTCTTCGTTCCGTCGCCCAGGCTTCCCGCCACGACTACGTGCTCGGCGTCGTCGCGCTCGCCGAGTTCAGGAAACTCTATCCGTATCTCGAAATCAGGCCGTCTGGAACTCAGCCCATGACTCCTATGACTTCTACCGCCTGCACAACGAGGGGAACATAGAACCCTTCATAGAACTGAATGAACGCAACTCGGGTCACCGCAAGTTCTCTTCAATCGAGGCCAACGAGTACGGCGTCCCCCGTTGTTCCAGCGGTTACCTCATGGTCTATGGTGGCTTTGACAAGGACCGCAACCGCCTCAAGTGGCGCTGCCCAAAGGTCGCCGGGTCAAGACATCTGAACCACCCCGCGCAGCTATCCCGCCTGGAAGAAAACCTATTCTCAACGCACCGCCTCAGAACGCTGCTTCAAACGCGTAAAGGTCGACTACAAGATCGAAAGGCGCCGGTCAAAGAGCAAGCGCGCCTGGTTCTGGCACGCTCATCTTATAGCCATGAACCAACACATCGCTGCCTGGGTCAGATGGGCCCAAAAGGCTCACCCTGACCTCCTATCCGAGATATTCGGTAGGCCCCTCGCCCCTTGAGACGCAGCACAACCCAACAGTACACCTTCTAAAAGATCATCTTGATGAGCCTGGTTCCCTATGTCCTTTTCAGGGTGCGCACTCCTTCATGAGCCTCGGTTCCCTCGAAATCCGTAGTCCCTCACGACCTACAGGGTCAGCATGACTCCTCAATCACTTACTTCGGCTCTATTCCCACGCCTTCCCAGGGAGGTTCTGGGTGTTTCCGAGAGTACTCGGATCAAGCTGCCGGCAGTTTCACCAGTCGCCGTCCGATCCAGCTTCGCCGCTCCGCTCCGCTGCCATAAGCTTTCGATACTGGGCCGGGCTCATGACATCCCGCTCCACCAGTTCCTTGAGCGAGGCCTCCAGCGATACCATACCGTAGCGGGCTCCCGTTTGGATGGCCGACACCAGCTGGTGGCTCTTGCCCTCCCGGATCAGGTTGCGTACCGCCGTCGTGGCCACCAAAACCTCGCAGGCCGCCACCCGGCCCGCCCGGTCGCTCCGGGCCAAGAGCCGCTGGGCCACAACTCCTTGCAGTACCAACGCCAGCTGCGTTCGCACCTGGGCCTGCTGGTGAGGCGGGAAGGCGTCGACCAGCCGGTCGATAGCGCCGGGCGCGCTGATGGTGTGCAGGGTGGACAGCACCAGATGCCCGGTCTCGGCCGCCGTGAGAGCAATGGCCATGGTCTCCACGTCCCTGAGCTCCCCTACCAGGATCACGTCGGGGTCCTCGCGCAGGGCCGCCCTCAGGGCAGCGGCGAAGGAATCCGAGTCGGCACCGATCTCGCGCTGGTTGACGATGCACTGGCCATGCCGGTGGAAGTATTCGATGGGGTCTTCTAAAGTGATGATGTGCCCCGACCTCTTTTGATTGATGAGTTCCACCATCGCCGCCAGGGTGGTCGACTTGCCGCTACCGGTACGGCCGGTCACCAGTACCAGACCGTCCGGCTTGAAGGCCAGTTCCGCCACTACCGGGGGAAGGCCCAGTGTGGCCAGATCCGGCACCTTCTCACTGAGGACGCGGACGGCCAGGGCCACCTTGCCCCGCTGGCGAAAGACGTTGCAGCGGAAGCGGCCCAGCCCTTCCAGCCCAAAGGCAAAGTCCACTTCCCCGGCTTCATCAAACCTCGACCTGAGCTTGTCGGGCAGGACCTCGGCGGCCAGGGCGGCCGTATCCTCCGGCCGGAGCTCGGCTCCCTCCAGCCTGACCATTTCGCCGTGGACCCGCAGGACCGGTGGCGCACCCACGGTGAGGTGAAGGTCAGAGGCCCGCCGCTCTACAGCCACGCCGAGCAGGGCCTGCATGTGCATATCCACTTCTCCTACCCCTCGGTGTAGGTAACCCGCCGCACCTCGCCCAGAGAGGTCAGGCCCTGGAGCGCCTTTTGCACCCCGTCTTGGGCGAGCACCTGCATGCCTTCCCGGACCGCCTGTTTGCGAAGGGTCACGCTGTCGGCCCGCCGGAGCACCAGCTCACGGATGCTCGGCGAGACCGCCAGCAGCTCAAAGAGGGCCAAGCGCCCCCGGTAACCCGTCCCGTTACAGTCTGGACAACCGACCGCGCGGTAAACCTCCAGAGGGCCGTCACCCAACCCCAGACTCAGTCGCTCGGGAGCGTCGGCAGGCAGCTGGTAGGCTTGGCGGCAGCGCCGACAGAGCCGCCGTGCCAACCGCTGCCCCACCGTGCCCACCAGGGAGGAGGCTACCAAAAAGGGCTCGATCCCCTGGTCGAGCAGCCGGGTGACGGCCCCCGCCGCGTCATTGGTGTGCACGGTGCTGAACACCAGGTGTCCGGTGAGGGCGGCGCGGATGGCGATCTCGGCCGTCTCCCGGTCGCGGATCTCTCCCACCATGATGATGTTGGGGTCCTGCCGCAGGATGGACCGGAGGCCGGAGGCGAAGGTGATGCCGGTCCGCTCGTTGACCTGGATCTGGTTTGTGCCCGGCACCTCGTATTCCACCGGGTCCTCCAAAGTAACGATGTTGAGTTCGGGAGAGTTGAGCCGGTGCAGGGTGGCGATGAGAGTGGTGGTCTTGCCGCTTCCGGTCGGGCCACAGATGAGAATAATGCCCGAGGGCCTGGTGATCATCCGTTGGTACTGTTCCTGGACATCCGGAAGTAAACCCACGTCCTCCAGACGGGTGATGGTCCTGGACTTATCCAGGATGCGAATGGCCACCTTCTCACCGTGTATCGTGGGCATGGTGGCTACCCGCAAGTCTACGTTGCGGTGGCGGTCGCGGATCTCGAAGCGTCCGTCCTGGGGCTGTCGCCTCACGGAAATATCCAGCGAAGACATGACCTTGAGCCTGGAGACCAGCGGCGCATGCAGGCTCAACGGCTGGCTCATGGCCTCATACAGCAGGCCGTCGACACGGTAGCGCACGCGCACCCGGTCGGCGGTAGGTTCGATGTGGATGTCGCTGGCGCCGTCGGCAATGGCCCGATCCAACATGCCGTGCACCAGGCGTACCACCGGCGCCTCATCGACCATCTCCCGCAGGCGCCAAGCCGCGGCATCCTCTTCTTCGGGCGCGCTCGGCAGCTCGACGGCGGCCTGGGCCCCTCCCGGTGGGTAGGCCTGCTGCAAAAGTCGCTCTAGTTCTCGCTCGGTCACCAGTACCGGTTGCACTCTGAGGCCGGTGGCTAGGGCGATCTCGTCCATGACCACTACATTCAAAGGGTCTGCCACCGCCACCACCAGGCCCTGCTCGTCCATGCGGATGGGCACGGCACGGTATCGCCGGGCCGTGGCTTCGGGCACCTGCTGCGCCGCCCGGGGCTCTACCCGGACATCGGTCCCGCTTAAGCAGGCTAGGTTGAACTGTTCGGCCAGGGCCCGGAGGATGTCTGCCTCGGTCACCACCCCCATAGCAGCCAGGACCTCGCCAACCCGCGCTCCCGATTCGCGGGCGCGCTCCACGGCTTCCCGCAGCTGAGAACGGGTAATCAGCCCCTTCTCCACCAGCATGTTACCCAGGCGCTTGATCACTTCGGGCCCCCCCGGCCAAATACTTTCGGTCATGACTTCCTTCGACGGCAAGCGACCGTCTTCCTCCGCGCCGGTCATCCCGAACGGGCGCCCGGAGCCTCCGACGCTACCGCGGGGCTTCGCCCTGGACCGACCGAAGGCCGGTTACCCACACTGGGTCCGGCGTCCGCATCCACTGGCACGACCTCGGGGCTACCTGTTGGCATCCGGACTGGTGGCGTGTTGCCCAGATGTGGTTCCAGCGAAGCGCTGACCCATCACGCTTCTGTGGCATTATTCGCTACGTTCGCTATGCTGCCTTCGATTCCTGCCGGAGTTGGAATGCACCAACCGCCTTGACCGGAGGTCGGCCCCGGTTGAACCGGCCCTGCTGAGGCCGCTCGGTGTTGTACCAGCTCAACCACCGGTCCAGGTCCGCCTAGAACTCCGCGATGCTCCGGTACCGCTTATTGCGCAGCATCCCCTCGAACGCCTCCTTGAGGGTCTGGACGAAACGCCTGCCTTGCCGTTGGTCCAGCCGTGCCGCACCGTGGTCCGCCGCAAAGCGCATCGAAGACGTGGGTCGGTTGGCCGACGAACTCCGTCCCGTTGTCGCTCAGCACCCGGCCGATCCGCGTTGCTAGCTCCCGGTCTAGTACTACTCCGACAGGGTGGCAGAGGAGCGTGTGAAAGTAGTAGGAGACATCCACCGTAACTTCGTGCCCCGTTAACTATCGGGCCAGCGCCTGCCGGGAGAGCCGCCGGGCGCTGGCTGCCTTCGTTTTGGGAAAACCTTCACCCGGGCCCGCTTTTTGCCATGCCTACACCTGATTCCCCGGACACACACTACATCCCGGCACGTCTTATACGCGACAAATGCGGGAGCTGTCTTAACGGATGACCTTAGCACAGGGGATCTACCTGGGCGCCATCGGTGTCTACGCCGTGTTCTTCGGCTTGTTTTGCCGGTTCTTCGTGTGGAAGAGGTACGCTGAAACAAGGTACTGGCGGTGCAGACCTCAACTGGACCTTGATGGTCTCGAAAGGCTGGCCAAGGAGCGCGGTAAGGAGCTGCCCCGGCTGACAGTGATAGTGCCTGCTCGGAACGAAGCCGACGTGATCTCCCGCACCATCGAGCACATGTGCGGTTTACGATATTTCCCGGACCGCTGGGAGATTCTGGTTATCACAGACGAAAAGGAGACAGCTGCCCGCAATGTCCGGCTCCTGTCCACTCTTTCAGGAGTATGGAGCGTGCTCGAAGAGGGAAAGCCGTGGAACAGCACTGATGTGCTGACGGCACTAGCGGGCATGATGGCGCCCAGCATCACGGCGACCGCCCAGGAAGCCCGGGTGGAACTACGGTGCCAGCTTCCCAGTGGCGGCACGGCCCTAGAGCCACTCGCAGTCCGGGATGTGGCTGCAGCCTTGATCACTACCCACGGTAGGTTGCCTGAAGAGAAACTCTGCGCACTGATCCGGTGCGCGTTGCCGGAGGAAGAGGTGCACCTGGCACCGAGCCTTCTACCCCTGTATATCAGCCTGGCCCTACCCGTGGCCGCAGCCTGCCTTGAGCTTACCGGCAACACAGCCCGGCGGCTCAAACATATGATTAAGGCTGCATCTCGCGCTCACCACCCCTTGGCCGCGGACATCCTTGAGGCATTCACCCTGCGAGCCAGTGCCCAGCTGCTAAAAGAGGTCCGGGGTATGCCCGAGCAGGAGCTACGCCGGGCCATCCACCGGGCATGCCTTGAAGCACTGCCTACCACCCAGGAGAAAGTCGCCCAGCAATACCGCCAGATGAAAGCCCGGGAGAAGTCTCCTGTGCTCAAGCAGGTGGACGTCCCTTATGATTTCGAAGGTTCATATGCCGGCACCAATACTGGTCGCCCCATCGGGTCCACTAAGGGTCGTGCGCTAAACCACGGACTCGGGATGGTAGACCCGCGCAGCAGAGTCTGCGGCTTCTACGACGCCGAGAGCAGGCCTCACCCGGACGTCCTGCTTTACATCGCCTACCGCTACCTCGTGGATGACCAACCACCACCCATCTTTCAAGGACCGGTGTTTCAGGTACGCAACTTCTTCTGCATGACAGCGTTCTGTAAGATCGCCAGCCTGTACCAGGCAGTGGCCCACGACTGGTACCTGCCTGCGCTGTTCCGCCGGCTGCCCTTTGTGGGAGGGACTAACCTATTTGTTGAGACCTCACTTTTGCGTTCGCTGGGAGGGTTTGCCCACGACAGCCTAACTGAAGACCTGGAACTGGGTGTCCGGGCCTACCTCATGGCAGGAGCATGGCCCGAGTACCTCCCGTACCATTCTAGTGAGCAAACACCCCCCACCATCCGGGCCTTCATGAGGCAACGATTGCGCTGGGGGAGCGGTCACCTCCAGGTTGTAGATAAGGTCGTCAACATGGTGAACGCTCCTCCCGAGCGCAGGCGCAGGCTTCTCAGGCAGCTGTTCCTCAAGGGCCAGCTGGAATGGTGCTTGTACCAGGGGGCGACGCTGGTGCCCCCAACTTTGGGCGTGTTATGGCACCAGGGTCTCGTCGACCCCAGTCTGATCCCTCCAGTCACCAGGCTGGCTTTGCACGGTTTTACCTTGACATATTTTTCTTTCACCATTTACGCATACTACCGTTACCGGCCGTACCTGGAGATGTGGATGGCGCCCAGGCACCGGGTTCGCCGCGTCGCGGTGCTGTTGCAGCTGTTGTTGCTGCCGCTGGCGGCCTTCCTCTTTCCCGTACCCTATACTTCGGCTCTAGTTCTGAAGATACTAAAGAGGCAGCCCCAGGCCTGGGCGAAGACCCCGCGGACGCGGGAGTAGAGTTGGAGGGATGACTATGGTCCGTAACCAGGGTCCACAGAGGGTGCTCATCATGGGCGCCGCAGGAAGAGACTTTCACAACTTCAACGTCAATTTCCGGGACAACCCGGCTTACCAGGTCGTTGCGTTCACTGCCGCCCAGATACCCGACATCGAGGGCCGGGTATACCCGCCCCAGTTGGCTGGACCGGCATACCCGCGGGGGATTCCCATCCATCCAGAGACCGACTTGCCCGGCCTTATCGCCCAGGAAGGCATCGACTTGGTGGTTTTCGCGTACAGCGACGTGTCCCACGAATATGTGATGCACCGCGCCTCCCAGGTGCTTGCCGCCGGCGCCGACTTCTCCCTCTTGGGTCCCTCAAGCACCATGCTTCGATCATCCCGGCCCGTGGTGGCGGTAACTGCCGTTCGCACCGGCGTGGGCAAGAGCCAGACCACCAGGAGAGTGTGTGACATCATCAAGCGCATGGGTCTACAGGTAGTGGCGGTGCGACACCCGATGCCGTACGGGAACCTGCTCAGTCAAGCGGCCATTCGCTTCGCTTCCTATGAGGACTTGGACCGGCACCACTGTACCATCGAGGAGCGTGAGGAGTTTGAGCCCCTCATCAACCGCGGGCTGGCCGTGTACGCGGGCGTGGACTACGAGCGCATCCTGCGGTCCGCTGAGCAGGATGCCGACGTCGTGGTGTGGGACGGAGGCAACAACGACCTTCCCTTCTACCAACCTGACGTTCACATGGTCCTGGTCGACCCTCACCGGCCGGGTCACGAGTACCGATATCACCCGGGCGAAACTAACCTTCGCATGGCTCATGTCGTTATCATCAACAAAGTGGATACCTCCAGCCCGGACGGGATCGAGGCAGTGAGGAACTCGGTGCACCAGCTCAACCCCAGGGCCACCGTGATAGAAGCTGCTTCTCCCATCTTTGTGGAAGATCCCATGGCCGTCCGTGGGAAAAGCGTACTGGTCATCGAAGATGGTCCCACTCTTACTCACGGTGAGATGACCTACGGTGCCGGAGTACTGGCAGCGCGCAAGTTCGGTGCCCGGGAACTAGTGGACCCGCGACCGTTTGCCACCGGCACGATCAAAAAGACCTTTGACAATTACCCCAGGATTGGAACGTTGCTGCCAGCCATGGGCTACGGTTCCCAGCAGATTCGCGAACTGGAAGCCACTATCAACACTTCCGATGCGGAGCTGGTCATCATTGCCACCCCCATTGACCTGAGGCGCGTGGCCAGGCTGCAGAAGCCTGCGGTGCGAGTCACCTATGAGCTCCAAGAGATCGGGCGGCCCACCCTTGAGGATGTCCTCTGCCCGCTCATGGACATGCTGGCTCGGCGCCAGCACCCATCGCCGCCGCTTCCGTCATACCAGCAACCCCGGCAGGTGTTGCCGGCCCACTGAGGAAGAAGCAGAGGACCCGCCCGGGCGGGTCCTCATCACCAAGCCCCAAGGCACTGGCCTGCCTTCTCCCCCCCAGTGCATGTTCAGGGTATGCTATAATAGCAGGGAATGGAACTTGCGGCAAGTAAGGGGACACGGACGTGGATGTTAGAGTCATGATCGGCACCTTCACCGTGATTTTCCTGGCAGAGCTGGGAGACAAGACCCAGCTTACCACCATGCTGCTGGCTGCACAGAGCCGCTCCCCGGCCTCGGTTTTCGTTGGAGCAGTCATGGCCCTCGCTCTTTCTTCGCTGTTGGGGGTCTTGTTTGGTGAGTTCGTCACCAAGTTGGTACCAGTGCGAGTCATCCACGGTGTGGCGGGCGTCATGTTCATCGTTCTCGGCGGGCTGTTGCTGGCAGGCCGCGTTTAACATTCTTCTCGCGCGGGGCACCAAGCTTGAGATTTGACCACGGTGATAGTATAATGGGTGTGCAGAGCGTGCGCCAGTAGCTCAGCGGATAGAGCGCCAGCCTCCGGAGCTGGAAGTCACAGGTTCGATCCCTGTCTGGCGCACCATTTTACTGTACAAAGTACTTCGCCGCCCGTTCGAAACATGATGCCGGGTACAGCGTGCGTCTGGACCTGTAACTTGCTTTTAGGTGGGAGAACAGGTGAATGCGTATGTTCTGAAGGCAGTCACCGACGGCGAACTGCAATCGGTATTGGATCTGTACAAGGCGTGTGAAGACTTCCTCGGCTTGGGCCCTCAACCTTGCGCTTCAATGGAAATGATGATGAAGACGTCCACCGTTCAAGGGGAACGGGGGGCGTCTTCTGTGGTATCTATGACGTTGAAGGCAATATGGTAGGCATTGTCGATTACGTCATTGACCATGCTGACCACGCCTTCATCTCGCTGATAATGGTTGCTCCAGCGTACCGGGGCAAGGGGATAGACAGGGAACTGGTGCAGGGCATAGAAGACGAAGTGAGAAAGAGTAAAGGCTGTAGGACCATAATGGCTGCAGTGCAGATCAACAACGCGCCAGCCTTAGGGTTTTGGCGGAACCTCGGTTACGAAGTCACTGACGGCGAACCGGTGCTACAGCCCGACCAGACTACCGTTTGCTTTGTCAGAAAGGAAGTGTCTGCTTGACAGCCGGGCGACTGGCGAGGCTTGTTCATCCTGGTCATTTCACCAGGTAGTAGCAGTAGCCAAGCAGGGTGTCACTGGCTCCCATGAGCCGGGTCTGCAGTTGCTCCAGGTCAACATTGGCCGGATCGGTTGTACCCAATACTTGGCGCAGTATTGCCAGGCTGGCGGTGGACTCCGGGTGGTCCTGGATGAAGCTGACCACTTCACTGACTTGTTCCTGCCTATCCATGGTCATCCCTCCCAAACTAATGTGGCCATTCCACCATAAGAGAATGCGAGGTCAGGCCCAATGACAACCGAAGAGATCATGGCGGTCGCGCTGGGGCTAGCGGGGATGTCGTCCATCCCGGGCGACAGCGCCATCTACCATCCCGGCCGGGGAATTCGGAGAGTGCTATTTGCCGTGGACATGGGCCCAGGAGAGTTGACAGCCTGCGCTCAGCTGGGGTTTGACGCGGCCATCAGCCATCACCCGCCGCTCACAGCGGCGTTGCCGGCGTGGGAAGTATACGCCCGGCACGTGGACCTGATGGTCCAGGCGGGAGTCCCAGCAGAGGCTGCCCGGGCGGCAGTCGGGTCCAGGGTCCGGGCCATGCAGGCGGCATACCAGTCCGCCAACCACGAGCACTTCCCCTCTCTGGCCCGCCTGTTGGGAATACCGTTCATGAACATCCACGGCCCCCTTGATGAGGTGGGAAGACGGATCATGCAGGAGAGGGCCGATGAAGCTTCTGGGGGCACCGTGGGGGATGTGATGGATGCCCTGGCAACGTTGCCGGAGTTCCAGGCCGCTCGGAGTACCATCCAGCTAGGTGCCGGCGACCGTTCCAGCCCCGCGGGCAAGGTAGTCGTGGCCCACGGGTGTCTAACCAACGGCGGCTATGCCGTGGCAGACGCTTATTTCCGCCACGGCGTACAGACCGTGGTTTACATCCACTGCCCCCTGGCAGACGCTGAGCGCCTAGCCGGCGAAGGCCGGGGGAACCTAGTTATCACCGGGCACATTGCGTCGGACCTCGTGGGGATCAACCCATTCCTGCAGGCGCTGGCTGCAGCCGGTGTCGAAGTCGTGACGCTGAATGGTACAAGCTGCTGACACCGACCGGCATATTTCCCGGGAAAACGCGCGCTAAAGCAGTGTGTGGAGGGCTAGAGCAATGTCTGCTGCTATGCCAGCGTTGTTCACCAGGAGGGCAATGTTGCTCTTGGTAGTCACACCACCGGTGTGGTGGTGCAACGCGGACAGTAACGCCGGGGTAGCAGACTTGCCCATTCTGCCGGAATTGGTCACATCCAACCCCCGGCTGATGGTTGTCCAGTCCAGACTGGTACCAGGGGGAGGAGGTACCGCCACTACCACTGCCCGCTCGCCCAAGAGCTCCCAGCTAATGGCTGCGAACTCTGCTGCCTCACGCGGGCTGTTGACCGTGTGTTCCAGGGGTATCCCACTTTGGCTGCAATAGAACGCCGGCAGCTCGGCGCAGCCGTAACCGGCTACCGGCACTCCCAGGGCCTCCAGCGCTTCGGCCGTGGCCTCGACATCTAACACGGCCTTTATGCCTGAACACACCACCACTACTTGTCGCCGGGTCAGCTCCAAGAGATCGGCGGACACATCCAGGCCCGGGCCGTGGTGGATCCCGCCCAAACCTCCCGTGGCCATCACCCGTATTCCGGCTCGGGCCGCCATGTATGCCGTAGCGGCCACCGTGGTACCGGCTGTCCCATGGGCTAGCACGAGCCCTGGCAAGTCACGCGGGGCGGCCTTCTTTGCCTTCATCTTGGTCATGTGCTCCAGGCATGCCGCATCCAGTCCCGCATATAGCCGCCCTTGGTACACGCCACAAAAGGCGGGTATCGCCCCGCCCTGCCTGACCCGGGTCTCCATGCGGTGCGTTGCCTCCAGCCCAAGGCCGTTGGGCAAGCCGTGGGTCACCACCGCCGTCTCCAACGCCACCACCGGCCGGTTGGCTTTGAGGGCCAGTTCAACTTCCTGACTCAAAGCGATTGGCAGCATGTTCACCACCTCCACGACGAGTCTACCCGGATTAGTCTGCACAACAACCTGAGTTGCCCGGTGGGCATTCTACAGAGCGGCAGGCTCCCCCGGCGCGGCCCGTTGACGGCCCCCGGGGCGATATGCTACAATGACCACGAATAGGGATACCCCGTACCGTATATCGATTGCTAACGAGGAGGGATACCATGGCTGGTGGAACCATAACTCTTACCGACAAGAACTTTGGTGCGGAAGTCCTCAACGCTGACATGCCGGTACTGGTAGATTTCTGGGCTGCCTGGTGCGGTCCCTGCCGGATGATCGCGCCAACCATCGATGAACTGGCCCGCGACTATGCAGGCAGGGTCAAAGTAGGGAAGCTGAACGTAGACGACAACGGGAACACCGCTGCCCAGTACGGGATCATGAGTATACCGACGCTTTTGCTCTTCAAAGACGGCAAGGCTGTGGACAAGGTTGTAGGAGCCGTGCCCAAGCGGGACCTCCAGCGTCGTCTAGACGCTGTCCTCTGAGGCAAAAGAGCATGGAAAGCGGCACGGGCCATCTTCAAGACCTGGTCCAGCGCATGAAACGCATTGAAGGTCAGGCCCGGGGCGTCCGACGCATGCTCGAGGAAGGGCAGGACTGCCAGGATACGCTGGTCCAGATAGCTGCCATGAGGGCGGCTCTTAACAAAGTTGCCTTGGCTATGCTCGGTTGTCACCTGGCGCAGGAACTGCGTCGTGAGCTGTCAGAGGGCGGCGATGGCCGTGCGTCCATTGACCGTGCCGTGGAAGTATTCGCCAGGTTTTCCTAGGAGGGATAGAGTGGCCCCGCCCCCGGTCACCATCGGAGTCGCCTTTGTCGCAGGCCTGGTTTCGTTCTTGTCGCCGTGCATCATCCCCCTGTTGCCGGTGTATCTTGCCTACCTGGCCGGCACCACTGTTGAAGAGGCCGTGGTCCCGGGAGGCCAGGCGCAGCGTTCGCTGATCATCAGCGGTGCGCTCTTTGTGGTCGGGCTGTCCACAACGTTTGTATGGATGGGTGCCCTGGCCGGCTGGCTGGGGCAGACCCTGGTAGCTTTTGCCCCGGTCGTGCGGGTAGTGGGCGGCTTGATCCTGGCGGCCTTCGGATTACAGCTGCTAGGGCTCTGGCGCTTTCCGGCTGGTCTTTCTGCTGGTCTGCCGCGAGTGGGTGGTCCTTGGCGGGGGTTCCTCATGGGAGCGGGACTGGCTGCTGGCTGGTCGCCCTGTCTTGGGCCCATCATCGGGTCCATACTGGTATACGCGGCGGTAGGAGGAGGCACGCTGGCCGGGGCCATACTGCTGGCCGCGTATTCCCTGGGCCTGTCCCTGCCATTCTTCCTCTCATTGGTGTTTGCCCCACGTCTATTGGTACCTCTAAGGCGGGTCGCACCATATGCACGGGTGGTGCGGGCCATGGGTGGTGTCGTCCTGCTGGTGGCCGGCGTACTGGTCCTCACCGGCCAGTTATCCCGGCTCATGCTCAGGCTGCCGGGCAGTTTCTAGGAGGGATAGGTTTGCGCATCAAGATTGCCATTGCCGCGGTGGTTGCGCTGGTTGTGGTAGTAGTGTTGATGATGGAGCCGCTGAGGGCCCGGGACGCAGCCCCCGGTTTCAAACTGGTGGACCTTGACGGGAGGCATGTGCAACTGGCCGACTTCAAGGGAAAGGCCGTGGTGCTGAAATTTTGGACTTCACTGTGTTCGGCCTGTATACGGGCGCTGCCGGAGCTGGACGCAGTAGCTCGCCAGTTTGGCGACCAAGCGGTGGTGCTCGCCGTGAATGTACTGGACGAACCCCGTACAGTCCAGAGAGTGGTCGAGGAATACCAGGTGACATTGCGGGTTCTCCTGGACAGTGATGGAGCAGTGGCTAAGCGCTACAAAGTCCGCGGATATCCCACTCACGCCTTCATCAACCCTAACGGGAAGCTGGTAGCGGTCATTCCCGGCTATATGAACGCCGAGGCCCTGGCCATCATGGTCCATCGTGCGCTAAAACCCTAACCCTGCCCTATACCCATAAGTAGGGCTGAACAAACAGCCTCACGTCCCCCACAATGGAAGTATGACAGGACGGAGGCAGCTGCAAAAGGCACTGGCGGAGCCCAGTGTCATTGAGGGTATCCG
>JBFLYN010000046.1:0-22018 GCA_040756655.1 Bacillota bacterium | reverse complement strand
AGCTGATAGGGTTCGCCGAAGGCGATACTGTGGGCTATACCACCCAAGGTTGCGGATACTGACATCCACGAAAACCTATGAAAGAAGTCGTAACAACTAGATAGTCTTCACAAACCGGAGATAGGAGTAGTGTCCATTATGATGGTGTAAAATTGGTGGGGGCTTTAAGCAGCCCTGCTCCTCCACGGGTGGAACGAACTGAAGGGTGTGTTCTGTTCAGCGTGTCGGCGGCAGTATGCCCCCAGCCCTCTCCCGGCCCGGGTTCCCTCGCCCGTGGACATCATGGTGGACGCAGGCACTCCTTTGAACACGAAGGGGTACATGTCCGAATAGGGGCTGGGGCTGGTCCGGCTGCCTACCGTCATCGGGTGCTTCATGTCGCGGTCGGCTTTTGCCAGTTCGTCTGAAAACACTCTTGGCATGTCCTCTCCCAGACCATCAAATCAGTCCCTGCCTTGTCTATAGACTTCCGCGAGCTATCAGAATCTCCTGCCTACATGACGTAGTAGTACTAGGCCAGCAAGAGGAACAACGCCGCCACGTACCCGGCGTAAAAGAGCAGCAAGAGCCCGCCTTCCCACCGACTGAGGGTATGCTTGGTAAGGCCGAAGGCCAACAGGATCACCATGGAGAGAATCATGAACGGTAGGTCCATCACCTGGGTGTTTCCTGCCACCGCCAGCGGCGAAACCAGCGCCGCTCCCCCCGTGACCCAGGTAAGGTTGAGGAAGTTGGCACCGAGGATGTTCCCCACCGAGATATCGTGGTGGCCCTTGACGGTGGCGGTAACCGCCGTGACCAGTTCGGGCAGGGAGGTGCCCACAGCAACCAGGGTCAGCCCCACCACCAACTGGGGGATGCCCAGGATGCCGGCGATGACCGTGGCGTTGGTGACCACCATCCGGCTGCCACCACCGATCATGATCGCTCCCAATAGGAACATGAGAACCTGGTGTCGTATGCTGCCCGCAGGTGCCCGCGGGCCGGATTTTGCGGCCGCTCGTTCCGCTCCCGCGATCTTGAACGACGACCTCACAAAGATCCCTAGCACTAACAGCAAGACCAGTGCCTCTGGCCGGCCGATCTCCCCGTTTTGTGCCATGAGGGTCACCAACAGACCCGTGCCCAGCATAAAGCCACCGTTGAGCATGAACAGCCGCCGGTTTATGGCCCGGGACCGCATGAGCACAGTCAGACCCAGAACCAGACCGATGTTGGCAATGACCGAACCCACGGCATTGCCCACGGCTACGTCTGGGTGGCCGGTGGCCGAGGCATAAACGGAAACAGAAAGTTCCGGAAGTGTGGTGCCCAGGCTCACCAAGGTCGCCCCGATGATAACCTGGGGAACCTGGGTGGCCTTGGCTATCCATACTGCCGAGTCGGTGAACCAATCGGCGCCCTTGACGATGAGGGTTAGTCCGACGGTGAACCACAAAAAGACCAACGGGCCTTCCTCCCTGCCAGCCGCCCGGCCTGCCGGGCGCCCTCCTAGAATAGCATGCCCTGTCGCGACGCAGTTGGCAAGGGGCAGCTGGCCCCGGCTCGCCCGCCGCGCACCGAAAAAGCACCGGGTTGGGAATGGACGCCGTCACCGCCGACGCCAACCTTGACGCCGGGATCCGTTTCCAGTGGCGGACGGGCCGGTACCGGTAAGGCCGGCCGGGGCTTTTGGGCACCGCAGGGGGCCCCGGCTCCTGCCCTCAAGGCAGGTTGGGAGGCCAAGGACGTCGACTAGTCCCCACATCCAGCTCGGACTGGGCTATACCAAACCTGCCGGCACCCCGGCACCAAGCCAGCGCCCGGGTTCCTGACATCACCCGTGATGAGGGCACTTCCTGACCGCTGCCGCCTGCCGGCCGCCGTTGCGAACCCACAGTCCGGCTCAAACCCCGGCCTTTACCCCAGGGGGAGGCGGTGGAGCTCCATGTTCTCGAAGCGAGCCAGGTACCGAAAGCCTAGGTCCCGGGCCAGGGTGATGGCATGGCCGACCAGTTCACCGGCGGACTCTGGCTTGTGGGCGTCAGAACCCAGGGCCACCGTATCGCCGCCCAGTTCCCGGTACCACTGGAGCACCGGGGGAGGGGGTAGAAAGGAGCATATCTTCCGGCGCAGGCCCGAGACGTTGATCTCGGGCACGATGCCGTGCTCCAGGAGGGCCCGTAAAATGGCACGAATTTCCTCCTCGTGCTCCTCCAGTACCGGAGGACCCCCGGGGGCGGGATACCTGGACACCAGGTCCAAGTGGCCGAGGATGTGGAAACCACCGTGGCGGGCCAGGGCCAACACTTCCTGGAAATAGGGGGAATAGCGGGCGCGGGCGCTGAGACCCCGGTAGCGGTCCCGTCCGATGATGGAGCCGCCATACCAGTGGACGGACCCGATGACGTAATCCAACCGCCCGGCCGCAGCCTGGAGCACCCGGCGGACCTGGGGCCAGTAGCGATGGAGCTCTCCGCATTCCAGGCCGCAGCGGACGTTGAGCCGGCCGGCGTATTGCTCCTTGCAGGTGGTCACGTCCGCAAGGTACTGATCCAAGTCCAAAAAGCCGTAGCTGGCGTCCTGGGGCTCGAAATCCAGGTGATCGGCAAAACCCAGGTCCATAAGGTGCTGGCCGAGGGCGTTTTCGCAGTAATCCTGGGGGCTACCCTCACCGTCGACTGAATAGCGCGAATGCACGTGGTAGTCCAGCAAAAAAAGCCACCTTCCCGGGATCAAGGTACCGCCTGTTAGCTTCCGCGGTCTGGTCATACCATGTTGCGTTCGGCACTTCAGAGCCCGTCACCTTCCCGCCGGGGAGAAAGTTACGAAAACGGGCCCGCTGCACTTGCAGAATCTGGCAGGTAGTGTATAATGGTATCTGGTTAAGCGTCAGGACCGGGACGGGAGCAGGAACACCAGGCGGTAGTCTCCCCGTGGAGAGTCTCTTTCGCAAACCAAATACCATAGGGAGGCTACAAGATAGTGACCAAGACCCTGTACTTCGGAAACCTCAGCTGGGGCGTGACCGACGATGGCCTAACCCAGGCGGTTTCCAGCCTGACCGAGGTCATCTCGGCCCGGGTAGTGACCGACCGCGACACCGGCCGTTCCCGCGGCTTCGGCTTCGTGGAGATCCCGGCCGATGACGCGCAGAGGGTGATCGATGCCCTCAACGGCACCATGTTGGACGGCCGCGAAATTGTGGTCAACGAGTCCCGGGAACGGGCTCCGCGCCGGCCGGCCGGACGCAGGTACTAGAGCAAAGAAGCCAAGGCGAGGACCCCACCCCGGGGTCCTCGACGGGTTAAGGGGCTCCCTGCACGCCGTCCCAAGCCAGAAGACCGGCCCCGGCCACGCCGGCCCGGGCCCCGAGGGCGGCCACGGCCACCTCTACCATGGCGGCAGGATGCGGAAGAGCCCGTCGTTTGATGTTCTCCCTGAGGGGTTCCAGGAGTAAGCCACCGGCTGCTGCCACCCCGCCCCCAACAATAATCAGCTCCGGGTTGAGCAGGTTGACCACGCCTGCCAGCCCCATCCCGAGCCAGGCGGCGGTTTCCCGCACCAGCTCCAGGGCCAGCTGGTCGCCACACCGGGCGGCCTCGAACACGGCTCGCGCGTCCAGGGGCTGATGCCTTCTCCACAGCATGCTCGATGGAGTGACCAGTTGGGCCGCCCGGCGTGCCATGGCCGGGCCCGAGCAGGTGGTTTCCAGGCAACCCCGATTGCCGCAGTTGCACACCTGTCCTGCCGGGTCCACGGGCACGTGCCCCAGTTCGCCGGCACTGCCCCCCGGCCCCCGGTACAGGCGACCTTCCACAACCAGGCCGGCACCGATGCCGGTGCCGATGGTCACCATGATCAGGTTCCGGTAGCCCCGGCCGGCGCCCAGCCGGTGTTCACCCAAGGTGGCCACATTTACGTCATTGTCGATGAATACCGGCAAGCTCAAGCTCTCCGACACGATCTGGGCTACCGGAACATCCCGCCAGAAGAGGTTAGGGGAAAACAGGCAGGCCCCGGTGTTCACATCCACCAGCCCGGGAACGCCCAGGCCGATGGCGGCGGGGGGTTGAGGTTCCGACACTCGTCGGATAGCCGCCGCCACCTGCGCCAGCACTCCCCCGGGCCCGGCGGCCACGTCCGTTGGCGCATAGTGCTCGCGGGTCACCTTTCCATCCGGGGCTACCTGGCCCGCCACCAGCTTGGTGCCGCCCAGGTCCACGCCTACCACGTAATCCGGCATGGCTCACCTCCTTCCCCCATATCATGCCGTGGCCCGGCCCTGCCCAACCGGATGGACCTCAGTGCTCTCCCAACTGGTCCAAGGGCGGGAGCGCTCCGGCAGGCAGTGCGCATCGGTAAGGGGTGTCCTTGGTGGCGCGACCAAATTCCGCCCGGGCCTCGGCCAGGTGGCCTGGAGACGCCAACAGCTCTGCCACGGTGCCCGCTAGCACCCGGGCGGCCAGCAGCATGCCCCGGTGTCCCATCCCACTGCCAGATGCGGCCGTGAACTGCCACGAATGGCCCGCGGTGCCCACCGGGCAGCAAGCGGTTACCAGCTGGGCGGTAGGCACGATCCAGGATACATCCCCCACGTCGGTGGAACCTGCCATTACCCAGTTGGGGTCTTGAGGCGGCACCGTAGCGGTGTTGAGGACCTGGCTTGCCAGGGTCTCCGGTAGCTTCTGACTGCGGGCCGCAGCTTCCAGCTGGCCCGGTTCGAAGCTCTCCACCAACCGGGACGCGAATTCCACGTCCTCCCTGGTGAAGGCCGGACCGCCGTTAGACTCCAGGTTGGCCATGAGCAGGGCACCCAGCGAGTGGTTGGGCAGCACGTTGTAGCAGGCCGTGAGGATCTCCACATCGAACGTGGTACCCGTCATGATGGCCGCCCCGCGGGATACATCCAGCACCCTTTGGAAAATCTCGTCCACCTGGTCCCGGCGGGGTGCCCGCACGTAATACCACACCTGGGCCCGGGCGGGCACGACGTTGGGTTCACCGCCGCCGTGGGTGATGACATAGTGAATGCGTGCCTCGGGGATAACGTGCTCGCGCAGGTAGTTTACGCCGATGTTCATGAGTTCCACCCCGTCCAGGGCGCTCCGCCCGCGGTCCGGGTTGGCGGCGGCGTGGGCGGTCCTGCCGTAGAACGTGAAGCGGGCCGAGTTCATGGCCGTGGATGAAGCCCACACGGTGTTGGAAGAGCCGGGATGCCAGGTGAGGGCTGCGTCCAGGCCGTCAAAGAGCCCGGCCCGGGCCATGAACACCTTGCCCACCAGGGTTTCTTCGGCCGGGCAACCAAAGAACCTGACCGTGCCCGCGAGGCTGCCGTCCTGGATGGCTTCTGCCACTGCCATGGCCGCTGCCGCTGCCGCCACACCCAGGAGGTTATGGCCGCAGCCGTGACCGGCCCGGCCGTTTTTGGGCGACCGGTAGGGCACCCGGTCCTGGGCCAACCCAGGCAGGGCATCATATTCGCCCAACAACCCGATGACCGGCCCCCGGTTGCCATAGGTGGCCACGAAGGCTGTAGGCAGGCCGGCAACGCCGCGCTCTACGGCAAAGCCGGCGCCCTCCAGCACCGAGGCCAGGAGGTCTGCCGAACGGTGCTCACGCAATCCCACTTCCGCAAATTCCCAAATGGTGTCGCTCATGGTCACCAGCTGGTCCTGGTGCCTCTCCACCCACGTGCTGAACCGCTCTTTCATTGCCACATCCTCCGCCCTTCGCCTAGTCGTGCATGAAACCCCAGTGCCGGGAGATACTCATCCCAGAACGGACCATCGAGGTGAAGTCATGTCCTGGCTGGTATGGCCACTGTTTGCCCTATTATTGCTGGCGGTGGCCGCGCTATTAGTCCCCTGGCAGCGCTGGAAGGAACTCTTCGTCACCGCCCTCATCGGGGGTTTCCTCCTGACTTTCGTCCTCAACTACATGTTCGCGATCGAGCTGGGGGCCTGGGCGCACCGGTTCCCGTCCATGATGGTGCTGGGTGTGCCCGTGTGGCTTGGCATAACCTGGTTTGCCGAGGTCCTCGTTTTTATGAACTACCTTCCCGAACGCGGGTGGGTGCAGGCCGGGTACGTGGGCCTCTTTGCCCTGGGTACCGCGCTGGCGGCGTCTTTCATGCACGAGATCGCCATCCGCCCCCTGCTGAGGGGCTGGGGAGTGCCTGCCACCTTCGTCTTGGCGTACATGAGTCACTACGCTGTCATCGGCGTGGATGTACTGGCCCGGGGTCGCCACTTGGCCCGGGTCTAGCCGCCAACGAGCCGGTCGACGCTGGTGTCCACCGTGTTGCGTTGCTGCCCGCTTTGCCTCCACCACTCAAAGGTATCACGCAGTCCCTCCCGCAGGGAGTACCGTTCCTGGTAGCCCAGGACGTAGCGGGCGCGGGAGATGTCCCGCAGGGTGTGAACCAGGTAGCGATAGGGCCACACTTGTCCCACCTCCTGGGGAGTCAGGTTCAGGGACACCGGGTCAAAGTGGATGATGCGCGTGCGTGCCCGACAGGCGGCAAACAAGTCCTCCACGTAATCGTTGGCAGTACAGGCGCGACTGCCTGCGAAGTTGAAGGCCTTCCCCGGGGCCTCTGGGTGCTCGGCGCAGAGCACTAGCAGCCGGGCCAGGTCGTCTACGTGTCCAAACTGCACCAGGTATGAACCATCACCCGGCACCAAAACCGGCAGGTCTCGTACGAGCCTGTCGAAGAACAGGGCTTCCCGGTAGATGCTGTTGTGGGGTCCATAGACATACCCGGGCCGCACGACGCTCACCGGGAGCCCCTGGGCGTGGGCTTCCCACAGTATATCTTCGCACTGGCGCTTCAGCCAACCGTATTCGCCTGCTTCGGGGCCGTCCACCAGGGGGGTATCCTCGTCCCAGGGGAACCGGTGGAAGAAACGATAGACCGAACCGGTGCTCACGTGGACCAGTCGCCCGGCCCGGCCGGATATGGCCTGCACCAGGCCGGAGGAGTCTTCGGGCGTGTAGGCGGTGATATCGAATACCGCATCGAAGTTGCGGCCTTCCAAGCACGTGACCAGCGCCTTGTGATCGTGGCGGTCACAGGTTAGGCGCCGGGTTTCGCCGGGGAGGAGGGCTGCGGTTCTTCCGCGGTTAAGGATGGTGACCCGGTGGCCCCGGCGGGCCAGTTCCCAGACCAGGCGGAGTCCCACAAACCGGCTGCCGCCGATGACCAGAGCGTCCATGGCTATCCTTCCTTTCTACCGGAATACCCGCGCCGGAGCCCAGGCCACCACCAGGGTGGTCCAGGCATAGCCACCGGGGCCCAGTCCGGCCCGGAGCTCCCGTCGTAGATCTGCCCATAGCTCCCCGGCGTCCAAAGGCCCGGGGTCCGGGGCGTAGGTGACCACGGTGTAGGCTGCCGCGAGGGCCCGCCAACCGGCTGCCAGCTCAGGACGGGCCGCCTCCACTCGCGCGGCAAACTCCTCTACGGTTTCCCAAGAGGATTTCTTTACCCCCAGCGCGGCCAGGTAGCAAAGCCCCAGCTCGTAGGCCCGGCCCGCGCCTCCCCCGCGCACTCTCTGCAGCCCGGCGATGCGCCACCCGGTAAGGAGGGCTAGTACCACTACCACCAGGGCCGGGGCCCAGGTCGCCGGCGATTGGACACCGGGAAGCGTGCCTGCCGGGTGGTCTGGATCCAGTGACCAGTCCGGGTCCTCGGGAAGACCTGGAGCTGGCCGTTCCGCCCCGGTCGCCGGCTGCACCGGGCCGTCCAGTTCAGGTGCCGGGGCGTCACGCTGGGGTAGAGCATGGGCCGGGGTGGGTTCGAACAAGACCCATCCGTAACCTGGGAAATATGCCTCTACCCAGGCGTGGGCATGGGCCCGGGTCACGGTTAGCTCCCCGGTGAATTCCTGTGGCTCATCCAACCTGAACCCCTGTACCCAGCGGGCCGGTATCCCTACTGCCCGGAGCATCACCACCATGGCCGTGGCGTGGTAAGTACAGTAGCCGCGCTTCAGTTCCAGGAGGAAGTAGGCGACAAAGTCACGGCCGGCCCGGGGTGGTGGCACCGCAAGGTCGTAGGGATAATTGTGGCGCAAGTAGCCTTCGACGGCCAGGGCCCTGGCGTAGGGAGACTCCACGCCCTCAACCACTTTCCGCGCCAGCTCGTACACATCCCGGGGGACGGCCGGGAGCTGCAAGTAGACCTGGTACTCCTCGGGTAGGCCCACCAACGGCCATTCCAGGAGCTGCTGCTGGCTCACCCAGGGCTGGTAGGAAATGACCCGGTAGCTGGCATTACGCCCGGGCGGCTGGTGGGCCGCCAGGTTTTTGTTGGTATCCTCGCTCAGTGCCACGTCCACCCGGATTGGGTCGTAGACGGCGGGCAGGTACCGGCCCGGGAGATCGAGCAAGGTGATGGTGTGGACCAGGCGGTTGGCGGAACGGTTGCCCGGGGCCAATAGGGCGAGGGGTTCCCCGGCATCCCGCTTTTGTCCGGTGCCCTCATCCATGATCCAGCCCCGGCCGGTGTAGGTGGAGATAGCCTGTTCGCGGAGGTACAGGGGCCAGGTGGGACGGGTGTCGAAGGTGATTCTCAGCACTGGCTGGTCGCTCAGTGCCAGTGGACCTCCCAGGACCTCAGTGCCGTAGCCCCAGGACAGGCCGGACAGGGCTCGCCCTGCTCCGTAGCGGCCGGGTCCACGCAGTTCCTCGAACATGGGGAAGGCCTCCACTACCAGGTCACCGAGTCTTCCCCAGGTCCAAGTGGGCGACGGCCGGGGCAGAAGGTGGGCCACCGGGGTCACTACCATCAACAGCACCACGGCGGCCACCACCGGTCCTGTCGCCCCGGCCGGCGGCCGGGAACTCAAAAACCCGGTGGACGGGCGGCCGGTGGAGAACGTCGCCGCCACCAGGGCAAGACCGGCCAGGAGAAACCAGCTGAGGTGCCCGGCCGTGGGTTCGAACATCATGAGCCATTGCAGTGACATCCAGGCTACGCCGGTGGTTAGCGGGACCCACGGGCGGCGCCGGCGGATCCCCCAACCATGGAAGACCAGGGCAAAGAAGGAGATGGCCAAAAATACCACCAGTTGCCCAGGACCCGGGGGAACTGCATCCAGTCGCCGCATCCACCCGTCGCGGATGAGGGCAAGCGTGCCCGCGAGAAGCTCCCAGACCTTGTCCAAAGCGCCGGGCGCGTACCGTGCGGCCAGAGGAGTGGCCAAAAGGCCCAGCCCGGCGACGGCCAGGGCCCACCTGGGCCTCAAGTCCAGAAGAACCCCCAGGGCAGTGGCGCCCGCCAGCAGGGCCAGGTAAACGGGCACCGGCAGGTGGGTGAGCACAAAGGCAGCAACGGACCAGCCCAGCACGGCCAGGGCAGCCAGGGCACACCCGTACCGCACGGCGTAATCAGAGCGCGGTGACACGGCCGGCACCTCCCCCGGGCAGCAGGCGCTGGGGCCGGGTCTGCCGGTCCACGGTATACACGTCCAGGCCCTCGCTGGCCAGCCTGGCCGCGGCGGCATCCGGCGACGTCCCCACCAGGAACACTGCCGCCGGGCGGCCCCGAGCTCCCAACCCCAGTAAAAGCTGGCCCAAAGCCGGGCCAAGTACCGGGGTGATCACCGCTACCGAGGCGCCAGGTTGCAGGCGCGGCAGGTCTTTGGCTATGACCTCGTGCAATGGGGTTGGACCGCCGGCAGTGACGCCGGCCAGAAGCTCCAGGCAAGCCTGGAGCTGGCCCATGCCCCGGGCCGGGGGGAGGTAGTGCACTTGGTGGCCCCGGGCCAGTATGCGGACTTCCAGCCCGGACCTAAGAGCCGATGCGGCCAGCGCCGCCGCCGAGTCCACGGCCATTTCCTCTACCTCCGGCGCAGGGTATTCAGCAGAGGACAGGCTCAGGTAGATGGCTAAAGAGCCGGTGGCGGAAAGCTCGAACTCCCGGACCTGGAGCTTTTGCCGCCGTGCGGTGGCTTTCCAGTCTACATGGCGCGGGCTATCCCCAGTGCGGAAATCCCGGATCCCGGCCAGGCTGGACGGGTCGGTGAAGGCAAGGCGCCGGGTGCGCATGCGCCCAAAAGGCTGCGCCGAAGGTAAGGCCAGGTCCCAGCGGTGTACCGGCGGGTAGACGGTCACGGTATACCTGGACGTGAACTGGCGCCGGGCGTGGAAAAACCCAAACGGATCGCTTACGGTCAGTTCCACCGGCCCGGGCCGGTAACGTCCGCGGCGCGGCGACGGCAACTGGTAGCTCAGCCTTAGGCTGGCCAAGGACCCGAGGGTGGTCCTGAACACACGCGGGTGCTGGGCGTGGCCCACCCGGGATTCGTCGACCAGCTCCAGCCAGGGCACGGGCAAGAAACCTTCGTTGTACAGCCATACTTCCACCGGCAGGCTCTCTCCCCGGATGAGCTGGCGCCGGCCGGGCTCACACACCAGTTCTACCTGGCGGACGGCTGAGAGGACCCACAGGGCGCACAAGGCCCCGGTCACCAACAGGGTGTAAAAGAGAAGATAGGGAAGGGTTCCTCCCGACGTGCGGGCAAACCCGTAGGCCACGGCCAGGGCCGCCCATAACCGCCAGTCCCGCGGCCATACCCGCATCATCGCGGGTGGGCTCCCGCCACCGGAGTGCTCTGGAGGATGGCCTCCACCACGTCTTCCGGCTGACGCCCCTCCCAGCGGGCTTGCGGCTTGAGGAGCAGCCGGTGAGCACAGGCCGGCACCGCCATCTCCTTGATATCGTCAGGAAGGACGTAATCCCGGTTTTTCAGCCAAGCCAGTGCCTGGCCCAGGCGGAACAAGTGCAGAGTGCCCCGGGGACTGAGACCCAGCTGTACCTCTGGATGCACGCGCGTGGCGGCTGCCAGCTGCACCAGGTATTCCCTTACCGGTTCCGCCACATGGACGCTTCTAACCGCCTCTTGCATCTTCAGCACCCAAGCGGCGGTGGTTACGGACCGGAGGCTGTTGAGCGGGTGTTCCCGCTCGAGGCGACTGAGGATTTCCCTTTCTTCCCTGGGCCGTGGGTATCCTAGCCGGAGCCGCATGGCAAAGCGGTCCAGCTGGGCTTCGGGTAGGGGGAAGGTGCCCTCGTATTCCACGGAGTTCTGGGTAGCCAAGACCATGAAAGGTTGGGGCAGCCGGTGAGTAACGCCATCCACGGTGACCTGGCGCTCCTCCATGGCTTCCAGCAGGCTCGATTGGGTTTTGGGTGACGCCCGGTTGATCTCATCAGCCAGCACTACCTGGTGCATGAGGGGGCCGGGCCGGAAAGCGAATTCGCCGGTGTCTTGCTGATAAACGCTGGCCCCGGTAATGTCGGCAGGTACCAGGTCGGGCGTGAACTGGATACGCTGGAAGGAGCAGTCCAAAGAGCGCGCCAGTGACTTGGCCAGCGTGGTCTTGCCCACCCCGGGCACATCCTCAATGAGCACGTGGCTCTCAGAGAGCAGTGCGGCGACCAGGTAGGTTATGGAACGCCCCTGTCCCACCATGACCCGGTTGATGTTATCTATGAGAGACCGGACTTCTGTGTGCAGGTCCTTGGCGGCTGCCATCTTCCCCGCCCTTTCTTAGTGTGCTTCTTTGCCTCTACTGATGCTTGGTTACTGGCTTAGGTTCAACACCGCCGGGACCAATACCTTTTCTCCCGGGGTGACCGCCGGAGGGGTTACCCCTGTGGTATAATGGTTTTCATGCCGGTGAGAGGGGGCAACTTTGCACATCATGGACTCATGCTTGACAGTAACGGTAACCCGTGGCGAACTGGTGGAGAGCGTTCACCGGGTAGCCCTGGCGGTAGTGGACGCGGAGGGCCGGGTGGTGCACCAGCGGGGTGACGTAAACCGCCGCCGTTTTCTCCGCTCTGCTGCCAAACCCCTGCAGCTGCTGCCCCTCCTGGAGTGCGGGGCGGCTGAACGCTTGGGGTTTTCCAACTCCGAACTGGCCGTGATGGCCGCCTCCCATAGCGGAGAGGAGATGCACGTCGAACTCCTACGGGGTGTGCTGGCACGTTTGGAACTGGACGTGGATCTTCTCAAGTGCGGGGTAGTGCCACCACTTTCCCGCCGGGCCGCCGCCGCCTTGGAGGCCCGGGACCAGCGGCCCACAATCCTTCATCACCCCTGCTCTGGTAAGCACCTGGCCATGCTGGCCCTGTGCCGGGACCAGGGGTGGCCCCTGGACGGATATCTCCACCCGGATCACCCGGTACAGGCTGCCGTGGACACGGTCATCTCAAGCATGTGCTCGTATCCGCGGGCATCATTTGCCCGGGGCATCGACGGCTGCGGGGCGCCGGTCCATGGTGTGCCCCTCATGGCCATGGCCCTGGCCTTTTCTCGGCTGGCCCGGGAGGAAAGCGAGGACATCCGGCGCGTCCGGGCGGCGCTGACCGGCTACCCGCTGGCAGCGGGCGGGACCGGGCGACTGGTGAGCCTGGTGCTGGCGGCGGGCAAAGGAAGCCTCCTTGCCAAGGACGGCTCTGAGGGTCTATTCTGCGTGGGTTGGGCCGGAGGGGGACTGGCCATGAAGGTAGAAGACGGAAGCGACCGGGCGCTGGCGCCAGCTTTTTTGGAGGTAGCCGGAGGTCTTGGGCTCCTGGACGCCGGGAGTACCGGGCTGGAGGAGTTAAGAAGGCCCAAGGTTCGTACTTCCCGGGGCGAAGAGGTTGGCTACGTGGCTTGCAGCGGACTGGAGACCGACTTGCTCTGACCACTCGCGAGCACTCAGGGCAGCTCCCGGCCTCGCCTGACTGACTGGTCAGTTTTGTGGTAAAATGGATCAGGATCAGGACATGTCGAGGTGGGACATGGCTAGGAAATACCGATCCTGGACCATAGCCGCGGCACTGGTAATCCCCTGCGTGCTGGCGGTGAGCATCGCCGCTGCCCGGTTGCGGTCGGATCCGGCACCACCGGCCGATCGTACGCTCCTGACCGTTGAGGTGGTGCCGGTCACCCGGGGCGAGTTGACCCGGGTGTCTACGGTCACCGGGACCCTGGTCCCGGCTTCCACGGTAACCCTTACTCCCAAGGTGGCCGGGCGCGTGGAGTCAATGCCGGTGGAGCTGGGCCAGCGAGTGCTCTCCGGCGACCTCATCCTCAAACTGGAAACCAGGGAGCTGGAAATCGCCGTGGTCCAGGCCCGGGGGGCCCTGGACGCAGCCTCGGCTAACCATGCCCGCCTTGTTCGCGGCGCATCCGAGCAAGAACTCGACCAGGGAGAGGCGGCGCTGGCCCAGGCACAGGCAGCCTACGTTGCCGCCCAGCAAAACTTCGCCCGCGCCGAACACCTGTATGGTGAAGGTGCTATCTCCCGCCAGCAGTTCGAAGCGGCCGAGACCCAGCTCAAGGTTGCATCAGCCCAGCTGACCATGGCCGAGCGCCAGCTGGAGCTGGTCCGGGCCGGACCACCCGCAGAGACCTTAGCGGCGGCCGCCGCCGGTGTCACCCAGGCCCAGGCTGCCTACGACCTGGCCCGGGCCCGCCTGGCCGATGCGGTACTGGCAAGCCCGCTTACCGGGTATGTAGCCCACACCGGGGCTGTCCCGGGCGAGCTGGTGTCGCCGGGCGTGCCGGTGGTCGTCATTGTAGACCTGGACCAGGTCTACGCCGAAGCTGGACTGCCGGAGAGCCTGGTCACCCGGGTGGCAGTGGGTGACGTCTTGCCCGTGAGGGTGAGAGCGGTTTCCACCGAGCCCCTGGCCGGAGTGGTCACCCACCTGGCGCCGGCCGCCGACTCGAGAACCCGCCTGTTCCGGGTAAGGGTCCGCCTGGATAACCCCCAGCTGACCCTCAGGCCCGGTATGGTGGCGGAACTGGAGCTCTGCGTGGGCGCAGTCAGCAATGGGCTCTTGGTGCCGCGCACGGCCATCCTCACCAAGGGCGCTACCGACTACATTTTCGTGGTGGCCGATGGTGTTGCCCGGCGACGCCGGGTCGAGGTGGGCCTTTTGGACGCCGGCTATGCCGAGATCATTTCCGGTCTCGAAGAGGGTGAACTGGTGGTCACTTCTGGTGCCAGCTACCTGGAGGACGGCGTGCCGGTGAACACCAGAAGCGGGATCCGGCCATGATCACCCGCATCGCCGTGGGCCGCCCGGTCACCACGTTCATGTGCGTCCTCATGGTACTCCTCCTGGGCGTCATCTCCGTGATTAACGTCCCGGCCGACCTGCTTCCCGAGATGACCTTTCCCGTCATAGCCGTGGCCACCCGCTATTCCGGAGCCGGGCCGCAGGAAATCGAGACTCTGGTCACCCGGCCCATCGAAGAAGCGCTGGGATCGGTAAGCAACATCCAGAGCATTTCCTCGGAGAGCTCGGAGGGCGCCTCCTTGGTGATGCTGGAGTTTGGGTGGGGCACCAACATGGACCAGGCGGCTCTGGACGTGCGAGAGGCCGTGGACCTGGTCAAACGGTTTCTCCCCGCAGATGCCAACGCGCCCTTGGTGTTCAAGGCCGACCCTTCCATGCTCCCCATCATGAGGCTTTCTGTCTCCGGGGACACAGACCGGGTGGAATTGACCCATGCCGCGGAGTTCATCAAGGGCCGCCTGGAGCGTATCGACGGCGTCTCTTCGGTCAGCCTCTCCGGCGCCGTGCGCGAAGAGGTAGTGGTGGAAGTCATACCCTCCCGGCTTGTGGTGCACGGCGTTCCACTCCAGAGCATCGTCCAGGCCTTGCGCAGTGAAAACCTCAACCTGCCCGGAGGTCACGTAGAAGAGGGCGGCATGCGGGTGCTGGTCCGCAGTGTGGGCCAGTTTCTAGACCTGGACGACCTTACCCGCACCCGGGTAACCACGGCGGGCGGAGGTGTGACCCTGGACGAACTGGCCACCGTGAGCCTGGGCCAGACCACACCGGGTTCCATCACCCGGCTCAATGGCCGCCCCAGCTTAGGGCTATCAGTTCAAAAGCAGTCCGGCGCCAACACGGTGCAGGTATCGCGCATGGTCAGACAGGAGTTGGCCAGGCTCAACCGGGAGCTCCCTTCCGGGATGGTCGTGGAAGTGGCAGTGGACCAGGCTTCATTCATTACCACCTCCATCTGGAACGTGGCCCAGAATGCCGTCATCGGTGGCATCCTGGCCGTAGTCATCCTCTACCTTTTCCTCTCGAGCATTCCTACCATCCTGGTCATAGGCATGGCCATCCCCATCTCCCTGGTGGCCACTTTCAGTTTCATCTACTTCGCCGGCCTGACCCTGAACCTGCTGTCTCTAGGTGGCCTGGCCCTCGGCGTGGGTATGTTGGTGGATAACGCCATCGTGGTCTTGGAAAACATCTTCCGGTACCGCGAACAGGGGTTGAACCCCCGCGAGGCCTCCCTCACCGGTACCTGGGAAGTAGCCATGCCGGTGACGGCTTCGACCCTGACCACGCTGGTGGTGTTCTTGCCCGTGGTGTTCATCCAGGGCCTGGCGTCCCAGCTTTTCCGCCAGCTGGCCTACACAGTGTCATTTGCTCTTTTGTCATCGCTGGTGGTGGCCCTGACCTTCATACCTATGGCTGCTTCGTTCCTGCTCTCGGCCACCGCCGTCAAGTCCCGGGAGCGCGCTGGCAGGCTGGCGGTGACCTACCGCACATGGTTGGCCTGGTGCCTGGCCCGCCGCGGCGGGGTGGTGTTGTGCACCATCCTGGTCATGGCCGGGGTGGCACTGGTGTGGCCGGCCATGAAGATGGAGTTTCTGCCCGCCATGGACCGGGGAGAGATTAACATTGAAGTAAGGCTGCCCAGGGGGTCGACCCTGGCCCGCACCGATGCCGTGCTTAAGGAAGTAGAGGCACTGGTGCTGGAGCAGCCCGAGACCATGCTCACCTTCGCCAGCAGCGGGGAGCGGGGCTGGGGACTGGGAGCTGCTTCGGGAGGGGATGTAGGCGGAGTGCTGGTCAGGTTGGGCCCGGCAGCCGGACCCACACGCTACCTTGTAGAACGTCTCCGTCGGGAGGTGCAGCTTATTCCAGGAGCCGAGATCCGGGTCAACCTGGCTTCGGGCCTGGTGGGAGAGGAGCAGCTATTCGGGGCCCCACTGGTCATCTCGGTGAAGGGCGACGACCTGGAGGTCCTGGCAGCGTTGGCTTCCGACATCGCCACGCTGGTCCGGGCTGTTCCCGGCACCCGTGAAGTGGAAACCAGCCTGCAGCAGGGAAGCCCCGAGACCCGGGTAGTCGTGGACCGGTTGCGGGCTGCCCATTACGGTATCAGCGCCGGGCAGGTGGCTACCACCGTGCGGGCCGTCCTGGACGGTGAAGTGGCCACCCGCTACCGAGTGGCGGGAAGTGAAATCGATGTGCGGGTCACTTTCCCACCGGAAACCGTGGTTACCACCAGCGACCTGGATCACATCATGCTGTTGTCACCCTTGGGTATGCCCGTACCGTTGTCGGCAGTGTCACGCCTGGAGAGTTCACCTGGCCCGGCCCGCATTACCCGCCAGGACCAGGTGCGCACAGTGACCGTGTCGAGCCAGGTCAGCGGGCGGGACCTGGGCAGTGTCATGGAGGACGTACGCCGTCTGGTAGATCCCATGCCCTTACCTCCCGGCTACTCCTTGGAGTATGGCGGGGAGACCCGGGAGATGGCGGAGGCGTTTTCCACCCTCGGCCAGGCGCTGGTCCTGTCCATCGTCCTCGTGTACATGGTCCTGGCCTCCCAGTTCGAGTCGCTGGCGTACCCGTTCATCATCATGGTGACGGTGCCACTGGCCCTGAGCGGGGCTATCTACGGGCTGGTACTTACCGGCCACCGCCTGTCGGTACCGTCCATCATCGGCACCATAACTCTGGCCGGTATCGTAGTGAACAACGGCATCGTGCTCATGGACTACACCCTGCAACGCCAGCGGCGGGGGAGCCCGCCCGTAGAGGCGGCCCTAGAAGCCGCTACCACCCGGTTGAGGCCCATTCTCATGACTACCATCACCACCGTGCTGGGACTGCTGCCCATGGCGCTGGGAGGGGGACGCGGCTCCGAACTCC
This sequence comes from Bacillota bacterium, assembly GCA_040756655.1. Lineage (GTDB taxonomy): Bacteria > Bacillota > Sulfobacillia > UBA8153 > UBA8153 > JBFLYN01. The sequence goes on along the minus strand of JBFLYN010000046.1, from coordinate 5,076 downwards.
AGGCCCCCTTGGCCTTGGCCGTCATCAGCGGCCTGGTACTGGCCACCCTGCTGACCCTGGTGGTAGTGCCGGTTCTTTATACCCTATTGGCCGACTTGGCCTGGGCCGCTCGAATGCTCGCGGCGGAGAAAGGAGCTGAGACCCTATGAAATGGCGTGCAGTAGCCGTGGCCGCACTGTTGGCGCTTCTGGCCACCAGCCCGCCTTCGCCTCCAGGACGGGCGTGGCCCCAGTCGTCCCCGGGAACTTTCGTCCTATCCCTGGCCAGCGCCATCCAGCGTGCCCATGACATCAGCCCGTCATTGGAACTGGCGCGCATCAAGGTAGAGAAGGCCCGGCTGGACCACGACCGGGCAGCCAGCCTTGCCGGCAGGATCCCGGAGGATGCGGTGACCAGCTACGAGATAGCCAGCATCAAGCATCTGTACCCTCTGCAGGCCCGGCAGAGCCTGGAACTGGCCGAGCTGAACCTTACTGCCACCTACCGTAACGTGGAGCTGCAGGTGCGCACCGCCTACCTCCGTTCCCTTCTGGCCAGGGAACTGGTAAGGCTGGCCGGACAAGCCATGGAGCGCGCCCAGGACCACGTCCGGCTGGCCCAGAAGCTGTTCGACGCGGGAACCGTGCCTTACAAGGACGTCATGGACGCGCGGGTACGCGAGGCCGACACCCGTGCATCCTACATCACCGCCGAGAAAAACCTGAGCCTGGCCCTGATGGCCCTGTGCCGGGTCATCGGTCTTCCCCTGGACGCCCGGTTGGAGCTGGAACCTTTGGTGCCGCTTCTGGATATCTCCGGCTACGATATGGAGCAGCATACCAAGCAGGCGCTGGAGCGTCGCTACGAGATGCACCAGGCCCTGGCCATGACCGAACTGACCCGCCGGAACCTGGAGCTGGCGTTGGCTTACCCATCGCGGCCCAGCCTGCCCGGGCTGCCCGTGGACTGGCCTGACTTTGACTTCGACGGAATCCCCTGGTGGCCGCCTGGGCTGCCCAACCCGGGCGAGGGCGACGAAACACCAGACCAGTCCGAGCAGTATAACATCCCCGCCGCCCGCCTCGACTACCAGCAGGCCGTAATTTACTACCTGCTGACCAAAGACGAAATCACCTTCCAGGTCAGGCAGGCCCACCTTAACGTAGCAGAGGCCAAGGAGCGCTTGGCGGTTTACGATGAGAGCCTCCAGGCGGCCCGGGAAGGCGTAAGGCTGGCCGGGCTCAGGTACGAGGCCGGGGCCGGCACCAACCTGGAGGTGCTGGCGGCCAACTTGGCCCTGTCCCAGGCCCAGACCGCTTACATTGCCGCCCTGTTCGAATACGAGATCGCCAAGGCCGTATACGTACACGCCGGGAGCGCCGGGTCCCGGCAGGACCTGGGGAGGTGAGGGCATATAACCCGGGAAGCGCACGACGAAAAATACCTGCAGATCATCACTGCTGGGATAGCCGTGTTCAGCCAAAAGGGTTTCCACGATGCCAAGATCGAGGATGTGGCCCTGGAAGCCGGCATCGGCAAGGGTACTGTCTACCTGTACTTCTCCAGCAAGCAGGAACTCCTCGAAGAGATCTACCGGTATGCCATCCAGCAGTACGTGGCGGCCATCAAGGCCCTGGCTGGTGGGGAGGGGAGCACCCGGGCCAAGCTGGAAGCCATCATCGCCCACGCTCTGGGCATGGCCCACATGAGCCGGGAGGTGGCCAGGTTCGTGATTGAGGGAGCTACCGGCATGCGAGAGGAGTTCAAAGTCTGGGCGGTGGGCGTAAAGGAAGAAAACCTTGGGATAATCCGTGGGATGCTGGAGATCGGCATACAATCAGGAGAATTGGGACCGGTGGACCAGCAAATCTGGGCCCACATCATAGTGGGGACCATCAACTCGCTGGTGGCCCGGGCACTCTGGGCGCCGGGCCGGGTTCGGGCCGAACCCCGGGAACTGGCCCGGACCGTCGCCGGCCAGCTGTGGTCAGGCCTGGGGCCCCGGGACCAAGAGGAAATCGCTGGAGACCACCGTAATAGTTAAGATCAGAACTGAGTAAAGGAGACGGGCGATGTTAGCCAAGAGTGTGCTGGAAAGCGTGCTGGGGGCCGCGGTGAGCACCGGGGGTGATTTCGCCGAGGTGTTCGTGGAGGACCGGCGCAGCACCGCCGTAACCATGGTGGGCGGCACCGTGGAACGCTGCCTTACCGGTCGGGACTACGGCATCGGGGTGCGGATCTTCAAGGACCTGAACTACGTCTACGCGTACACCAACGACGATGGTCACGAAAACCTGCAGCGGGTGGCCCGCACCGCCGCCGAGGCCATCACCGGCCACCAGTCCCAGCTGGTCATGGATTTGACCCGGGGCGAAGTCCCCGACCTGACGCCCATCCGGGTTTACCCTGGCAGCGTCGAGACCCGGTGTAAGGTGGACCTGGTAAGGCGAGCCTACCATGCCGCCAAGGGGTACCATAGCCTTATCAGCCAGGTCCGGGTCAACTACATGGACGAAGACCAGAAGGTGCAGATCGCCAACACCGAGGGCCTGCTGGTGGAAGACCGCCGGGTCAGGACGCGCACCAGCATCATGGCGGTGGCGTCCCGGGGCGTTGAAAAGCAGACGGGCACCTACGCCCCGGGGGCCAGCATGGGGTGGGAGTTTTACGACACCATCGATATCGAGGAGTACGCCAGGGACGCCTCCCGCATGGCCCATACCGCGGTCCTGGCCGACCTCTGCCCGGGCGGGAGGATGCCGGTGATCATCGCCAACCAGTTCGGCGGCGTGATCTTCCACGAGGCCTGCGGGCACAGCCTGGAGGCCACCTCGGTGGCCAAGGGCACGTCGGAGTTTGCCGGGAAGCTAGGGCAGAAAGTGGCCTCGGACCTGGTGACCGCCGTGGACGACGGTACCATCCCCAACGCCTGGGGGACCATGAACGTGGACGACGAGGGCATCCCCATGCAGCACAAGGTGCTCATTGAAAAGGGAGTCCTCAAGGGGTACATGGTGGACCGGTTCAACGGCCGGAGGATGCAGGTGCCCCCCACGGGTTCGGGCCGGCGCCAGTCCTACCGGTTCGCCCCCACCTCCCGCATGAGCAACACCCTCATTGCCGCAGGCAACAGCACTCCCGAGGAGATCATCGCCAGCACCGAGTACGGGCTCTACGCCAAGAGCATGGGCGGGGGCTCGGTGAACACCGCCACCGGAGAGTTCAACTTCGCCGTGGACGAGGCGTACATAGTAAAAAACGGGAGGATCGACCACCCGGTGCGGGGTGCTACCCTCATCGGGCGCGGTTCCGAGGTACTCTTGAAAATCGACATGGTCGCCGGCGACCTGGCCCGGGGGCAGGGCATGTGCGGCTCTCTAAGCGGTGCTGTCCCCACTGATGTGGGGCAACCCACCATCCGGGTGTCCGAGCTCACCGTGGGCGGCGGGAAGGGGGCCAGGTCATGAACCTGAGGGAATTTGCGGACCGGTTGTTCCGGCGGGGCCAGGCGGAAGGGTTCGGTCCCATGGAAGTGTACGTCCAGTCCACGGGCCAGCTGTCGGTGCGGGTGTTTCAAGACCAGCTCGACTCCTACTCCCTGGCCGAAAGCCGCGGCCTCTCTTTCCGCGGCCTGTACCGGGACAAGCTGGGCTACGCCTTCACAGAGAAGCTGGACCAGGAGTCCATCGAGCTTCTGGTGGCCGAGGCCAAGAGCAATGCAGGTCACGTGGAGTCCGAGGACGTAGAGGAGATCCACCGAGGCTCTCCTTCCTATCCAGAACTGGACCTGGAGAGCCCGGAGGTGGCCCGGCTTACGGGAGCACGCCTCATCGAACTGGCCCAGGAGACGGCCGCCCTGGCCCGGGATGCCGACGGGCGGGTCAAGTTTGTCAACTCCGGCCTGTCCCGCACCAGCACCGAACGGGTCATCATCAACACCCATGGTCTGGACCTTACGGCCCGCGGCCACTACCTTACTGGGGGAGTGGACGTGGTGGCCGTGGATGGGAGCGAGCGCCGCTCGGGCCGGGAATTCTGGGGCGGGCGGCAGCTGGCCCGCCTGGAGCCGGGTGTCCTGGCCGCTACCGCGGTGGCGGAGGCCGTGTCCATGTTCGGGGCGTCTCCGGTGGAGTCCGGAACCTACCCGGTACTCCTCCGCTGGGACGTAGCCGCGGATCTGCTTGCCACCTTCAGCGGGGTCTTTTCCGCCGAGTCGGTGCACAAGGGGCTTTCGCTCCTGAAGGACAGACTGGGGACCCAGGTAGCCCACGAAATCGTGACGCTGGCGGACGATCCCTTCCTTCCCCAGGGGGCAGGGTCCACGCCCTTCGATGCCGAGGGGGTGGCCACCTCGCCCCGGGAGATCATCAGCGCCGGAACCCTCGCCACCTACCTTCACAACCTAAAGACCGCCCGCAAGGACGGGGTAGCCTCCACCGGCCATGCTTTCAGGTCTTCTTTCAAGTCCACGGTGGAGGTTGCACCCCACAACCTGTTTGTCAGCGCGGGAGGCCACTCCTTTGACCAGCTGGTGGCCGGGATGGAGCAGGGATTGCTCATCACCAGCGTCCAGGGCCTTCATTCCGGCGCCAAGCCTGTATCAGGCGACTTCTCCGTGGGAGCTACCGGCTACCTCATACAGCGCGGAGTCGTGGCGGCCCCGGTCGACCAGGTCACCGTGGCCGGGAACTTCTTTAGGATGCTCTTGGACGTGGAGGCAGTGGGAAGCGACTTAAATTTCCGGTGGTCTTACGGCTCACCGGCCCTCAGGATCCGGGCGCTGGCCGTGGCCGGGAAGTAGAGAAACCCGCCGGGCCGGGCATAGTGCCCGGCCCGGTAAGTCACAAGGAGTGAGATCAAACATGAATGGACCCTACACGGCCTTGGTCATCACCGCCCAGACCCTGGGGCGGGGGGACGACCGGCTGGGCGGCCTCCTCATGGCCAATTTCCTGCGCCTGTTGCCCGAAATAGCGGGCTTTCCTTAGGCCATGCCGCACCAGTTCCGCCTGTTTGCGTTCGACCAGATGCCGGCGACCGTAGAGCTCGGCATACGCTTCCGTTTTGGCAAAGGCACGCCCTTGCTGTAAATGCTCT
>JBFLYN010000045.1:0-22246 GCA_040756655.1 Bacillota bacterium | reverse complement strand
CCGTCGAGCCGTCATCGTCTGAGTTCCACGGACGGCTCGGTTACCCCAACTCCTTGCCAGGTACGCCTTGTATCAGGTTTCAATCCTGCGTCAAGCTCTTTCGCTTTTGCGATGTAGCGCTGTAGTGGTAGCTGTTTCCCTTGATAATCTTCTTCACGATGGCAGCCATGGGGAGCCCCCCTATACCATTTAGGTAACAGGTACATTCCACAAGGGCTGCCGCTATTCCTCAATAACACTGGATTATGCCTCAATATTTTCTGTTATTGTTGGTGCCCCGACCATGACATGCGCTCCCTGTAGTTAGGTAACAGGCATAAGAGGCAGGTAGGGAGCGCTTTCCACCCCGAAAAAATGCGATAACTAGGAAACTCACGCTAGTAGGCAGAATTCTTTCCCTTGACTGCCCGATCCGTCGCTGGTATGCTCAATGGAAAAAGACGGAGGAGATAGACGTGATCTACGGCCAGAGGGTCATACTGCGGGCGCTGGAAGAAACTGACCTGGATAACTGCATGGGTTGGGTCAACGACCCGGAAGTCACACGCTACCTGTCTACCTTTGTCTGGCCGGTATCTCGCGCCTTCGAGCAGGCTTTTTTGCAACAGGCGGTGCGTCAAGGGGACCCACACAACCGTATCCTGGCCATCGTCACCAGGGACGGTATCTACCTGGGTAACTGCGGTCTGCACCGCATCGACTACCGCAATGGCACGGCCGAATTAGGCATGGTCATTGGAAACAAGCAGTACTGGGGTCAGGGCTACGGAGCTGACGTGCTGCTGACCCTGATGGGTTTTGCCTTTCGCCAGCTGGGGTTGCGCAAGCTCACCCTGAGAGTATTCCAGGGCAATCAGAGGGCTATGAACCTGTACACCCGGTGCGGCTTTGTGGTGGAAGGAGTCCTCAAAGAGCAGCATCTCATCGACGGGCTGTACCACGATGAGATCCACATGGCATGCTTTGCCCGGGACTTCCGGGGTACGCAAGCGTGAAGGCCCGCTTCATGGTGGGAGTGTACGGGACCTTCTGCCCCCACCAGCTGGAGAACGTCCTTAGGCCATACTTCGCAGGGCTAGAGGTGTCATGGCTTTCGTCCACACAGCAGGCGGGTGCCGCGGCAGCATATGCTGCCCAGCGCGGGCTGACCCTGGGCATCCATTTTCCACTGGTACGCACCACCTCCGGGCGTCACCCCCGGCTGACCAGTCCTGACCCCGGTGAACGGGATGCAGCCCTGGCGGCCGTGGGAGTGGCCCTGCGTGAGGCCACCGGGCTGGGCGCCAGCTACTTGGTGGTCCACTTCCCCAAGCCGGCGCTACTCAAAGGCGGGTTGGACTGGAGCGACTGGCGCTTCACCCAGGAGGACGAGGCAACCAGCGCAGAAGGTGTTCGCTGGGAGGCCCAGGCCGGGCTGGCCTCCCAGGTTTTCTCCGGACTTGACCGCATGTCTCAAGCGACCGGGATACGGGTAGTGGTGGAGCACGACATCCTCCACCCTGAGTACTACCGTCGGCTCCTGCCGTGGGTCTTGGCAGCTTACCCTGGCGTGGGGTTTTGCGTGGACACCGGGAGACTCCACCTCCTGGAAGTCACGGATCCAGGGTTCAGTGCCACAGAATTCCTCGTGCAAGTAAAAAAGCACGTCACCAACGTTCACCTCTGGACGGTGCGTGCCGGCACCAACGTGGCTTCGGGCGGTCATCATCCCTTGCTGCCCCGGCTGGACCGGGCGCCGGGGTGGGGCGATATGGGTTCCTACCTGCGCATCCTGGCTTCGGTCCCTGAGGCATACGTTGTATTCGAGCACGACCCCGGCCTGGTCACGCCCGAGGAACTGGACCAGTGCTACGACTGGGTGCGCCGGTCTTTGGTGCCTAGCCGCACCCAGACGGAGCATCCAGGATCCTGATGGCATTTCCCACCTGTTTCACGGCGGGCAACCCCTGGATAATGCACAGGGCGTCCTTGAGCCTTTGCTCCTCTACGGGCTGGGTGACCAGCACCCACTCGGTGCCGCCCTGTCCGCGGCCTCGGCTGGTGAACCTGGCCAGCGCCACTTCCTGGTCCCCCAGGACGCTCACGGCCGCCGCCAGTGCGCCCGGCTGTTCACTGACAAGCATCCGGAAGTAGAAGGCAGCCTCGCTTGGTCCCGGGGCTTGAGCGGGTTTGGGCCGGTCCCAGACCAGCAAGGGGTGAAAGACCCCTCCCCTTGCCAGTTCCCGGGCCGAGGCGATGATGTCGCCCACCACCGCGCTGGCCGTGGGCAACTGCCCGGCACCCTGCCCGTAGAACATGGTCTCTCCCACGGCGTCTCCGGTCACCCACACGGCGTTGAACACACCGGTCACCGCCGCCAGGGGGTGGTCCAGTGGAAGCAGGGCAGGAAAGACCCGGGCCCTGACCGTTCCCCCCTCCTCCTTGGCCGAGGCCAGCAGCTTGATCACGCACCCTAGCTCCCGGGCGCAGGCTACGTCCCGGGACGTAATGCCGGCGATGCCCTCCCGGGGCACCTCCGCCGCCGGAACGTGCACACCAAAAGCCACCGACGCCAGGATGGCGATTTTGCAGGCTGCGTCCTGCCCGCTCACATCCGCCCCCGGGTCGCTCTCGGCGTAACCCCGGGCCTGGGCCTCGGCCAAGGCTGCCGGGAATTCCACCCCGTCCGAGGTCATCCTGGACAGTATGTAGTTGGTGGTACCGTTGAGAATCCCGATGATCTGGCCCACCCGGTTTCCTGCCAACGAGTCTCCCAGGGCGGCAATTATGGGGATACCCCCACCCACGCTCGCCTCGAAGCGCAGCCTAGTCCGGTGGCGGAACGCTGCATCCAGAAGCTCCCGACCCCGGGACGCCACCAGTTCCTTGTTGGCCGTTACCACTGGTTTTCCCAGTTCCAGGGCGCGCAGTACCCATGCGCCCGCCGGTTCCAACCCGCCCATAACCTCCACGACCAGGTCTACCCCCGGGTCGTTCACCACCGCCCCGGGGTCGCCCTTGAGCAAGCCGGGGGCCGGCGTCACCACACGCGGCTTGTGGACATCACGTACCGCTACCCCGGCTACTTCCACCCGCACGCCGGCGGCCTGGGCCACCCGATCCCCGTTCCCGTCCAGCAGCCGGAGCACGCCGGTACCCACAGTGCCCAACCCAAGGATGCCGACGGTCACCCGCTTGGGGCCCATCTCAAGCGTCCCCGCCCGCCATGGGTTGTTCACAAGACACGAGTTCATCCAGGAACCCGCCGAGCACCGGTGCTAACCGGCCGGTTTCCACCAGGAAACCATCGTGGCCCAGGGCGGATTCCACTTCGGCGTACCGGGCCCGGCGGCCTGCCCGTCTGAGTAATTGAACTAGCTCGCGCTGCTGGTACACGGGGAAGAGCAAATCCGAGGTTATGCCCACCGACAGCACCGGGCACCGGATGCTCTGGACCACTTCTTCGTACGGCCCCCGTCCCCGGCCTACGTCGTGAAGATCCATAGCCCGGCTCAGGTACAAGTAGGTGTTGGCGTCGAACCTGTCTACCAGCTTCTTTCCGTGGTGGAACAGGTAGTTTTCGATTTCAAAGCAATCTTGGTCGCCCGGCCCCGGTCCACGCTTCCTGCCGAACCGCTGGTTCCAGCACTGGTCACTCTTGTAGGTTATGGTGCCGATCATCCTGGCAAGCGCAAGACCCGCCACCGGACCGGGCTTTTGGTAGTAGTCGCCCTGGTTCCAGCCCGGGTCCTGGGTGATAGCCAAACGCTGCACCTGGTTAAAGGCGATCCCCTGGGCCGAAAGACGGCCGCAGGCCGAGAGCGGGATGATGGAAGCCACCATTTCCGGGTACATGATGGCCCATTCCAGCGCCTGCATGCCTCCCATGGAGCCCCCTACTACCGTAAGGAGCCGGCGAACGCCCAGGTGCCCCACTAGCCCTCGCTGCGCTCGTACCATATCCCGGATGGTAATGGCCGGAAACCGCATGCCATACGGGCGTCCGCTTACCGGCTCCGGCGAAGAAGGTCCGGTAGTGCCATAGCACCCTCCCAACACGTTACTGCAGATTACGAAGTAGCGACTGGTGTCCAGGGCCCGGCCCGGCCCCACCATCCCCTCCCACCACCCCTCCAGCGGGTCCTGGGGCCCGTGGCGGGCCACGTGGGCACTGCCGGTGAGGGCATGGCACACCAGGATGGCGTTGTCGCGGGCGGCGTTCGGACGACCGTAGGTCTCATAGGCCACCCTGGCCGGTGAGATCCGGGTCCCACTTTCCAACACGACTTCGTCCAGGGTGACAAACCGGGTCTGGCCGGAAACCGGCCAGGCCGGACCGGGGCTACGGTTCCAGTGGGTGCTGGCTTCCACTTGCCTCACCTCCCATGTCCGGTGGCCTCACCCAGAGCCCGGTCCAGGTCTGCCACCAGGTCATCGACGTCTTCGATGCCCACGGACAGGCGCACCAGCTGGTCGTCCACGCCGGCCGCAGCCCTCTGCTCCGGGCTCAACTGCTGGTGCGTGGTGCTGGCCGGGTGGATCACCAGGGATTTGGCGTCACCTACATTGGCCAGGTGGGAGAACAGCTTCACGCTGTGGATAAACCGCACTCCCGCTTCGTACCCGCCCCGGATGCCGAAGGCTAGCACTGCCCCGGCGCCCCGGGGGAGGTATTTCCGGGCCAGGCCCGAGGAAGGGTGACTGGGGAGAGCAGGGTAGCTTACCCATTCCACCCGGGGGTCGGCCGCAAGGAAATTGGCCACGGCCAAGGCGTTGTCACAGTGCCGGCGCATGCGCAAGGGCAGGGTTTCGAGACCCTGCAGGAATAGGAAAGAATTGAACGGGCTCAGACACGGTCCCACATCCCGCAATAGCTGCACACGGGCCTTGATGATATAGGCCAGGCCTGCAAAGGCCTCTACGTACCGGATGCCGTGATAGGTAGGGTCGGGCCCGGTGAGTTCGGGGAACTTCCCGTTGGCCCAATCGAACTTGCCCGAGTCTACGATAAGGCCGCCTATGGAAGTGCCATGCCCGCCGATGAACTTGGTGGCGGAATGGACCACGATATCCGCCCCATGCTCAAAAGGCCGGCACAGGTACGGGGTGGCGAAGGTGTTATCTACTATCAGGGGGACGCCGGCTTCGTGGGCCACGTCGGCCACCCGCTCCAGGTCGGGTACGTCCATTTTGGGGTTGCCGATGGTCTCCAGGTAGAAGGCACGAGTCCGGGGACCAACGGCCGCCCGGAAGTTCTCCGGGTCCTGCGGGTCCACGAAGTTTACGCTTATGCCCCACCTGGGCAGAGTGGAGGCAAATAGGTTGTACGTGCCGCCGTAGAGACTGGTGGCGGTGACGATTTCCTGGCCAGCTCCGGCCAGGTTGGCCACGGCCAGGGTGATGGCGGCCTGGCCCGATGCCACTGCCAGCGCCCCGGCTCCACCCTCCAGCACCGCCACTCGCTCCTCCAACACTGCGGTGGTGGGGTTCATGATGCGGGTATAAATGTTGCCGGCTTCCTTCAGGGCAAAAAGCCCGGCGGCATGGTCGCAGTCGCGAAACACGTACGACGTGGTCTGGAAGATGGGCACCGCCCGGGCTCCAGTGACCGGGTCAGGTGCCTGCCCGGCGTGCACCGCCAGAGTGTCAAACCGCCATTCTTTCCCGTCCATTACTGATCCTCCTTGGGTCCGGGCGAAACCCCGGCACATAAAGTGATAAGCCCCTTCCTACTGGATAAGAAGGGGCACGGGGTCTCGTCCTCCCTCTTATCTTCCAGGACCCATGATCCTGCAGGAATTGGCACCTTCCCCTGTGTGATCTTCCACACAGGCAGGGTTGCCGGGCTTCATCGGGCCAGTCCCTCCGCCGCTCTTGATAAGAGCTTATGTAGTTGTCTAAGGGGCTTTAGGTAACTATACAGCACGACCAGAGGTATGTCAACCCCACCCCCCAGGGGTAGGCAACTCTTTCCTTGGGGAAAATCGGGAGAACTACCACCCCGGGCCGGTGAGCGAGATACCTGCCCGGGCACTCCACCCTGTTGTAGATAATAGCCCGCGCAGCGCATCCTCGGTAACTACGACGAAGTCAATGTCACTGCGGCCGGGGCAGAAATCTCCAAGCGCCGGCGCCGTGCAGGTACATCCCCTATCCGGCATACCCCCTCCACAGGAGTGCTGGCTCGAGGTTACCGGAGATTCGTGGCACCCTCAATGCCGAGGGCCGCAGGGGACTCCCGCCTGGCACCGCACCCAGGACGACGCCAGGAGCCATCGACTGACGATGATTGCCTTGACAGCCTACCCAACGCGCTCATGTACTTGGTATAACAAAGTATATGGGGTGACAAGGTTGATCGGCAAGTCCGCAGAGGCACGCTGCCCCTTGTGGTCCTGGCCGTTTTGGCCCGCGGACCGGCCTACGGCTATGACCTGACCCAGGTCCTGGAGACGGAATCCGAAGGAGCTCTCGCTGTCAAGGAGGGCACCCTTTACCCCATCCTCTACCGGTTTGAGGCACTCGGGTTTGTCGAGCCGCATTGGGATGTGCCCGACCGCGGGGTCCCGCGCAAGTATTACCGCATCACCGTAGAGGGCAGGCGGGAACTGGAAGAACGCATGGTCGAGTGGCGCCAGGTGGCCAAAGCAGTTGAAAGCCTCATGGGGAGGGCCCAGCATTGACAGACCAGCGCGTTGAACGATATATCCAGTCCATCCTCAGTTGCTTGGCACTGGCACGGCCGGGATGAGATCCGGGCAGACATCAGGGCCAGCCTGGATCCCCTGGTCCAGGAGTGCGGTGTCGAGGCTGACCTGGAGTGCTTCGGCTCGCCCGCGGAGGTGGCCGAGGCCTTTGCCGCAGCCGGGTTCGGCTTGAGGCGGGCAGGCAGAAGCGGTGGCTGGAGGTATAGGGTCGCAGTCCTGGTACTGGCGGCCCTGGCCTGGGGATATGCCGCTCTTTCCGGGGTCCCAAGGCCCCGGTTTCCGCTGTGGACCTGACTAGCCCCATTCGCTTCCGCACTATGGCCCGGGTAGAGCCCCCCGCAGAGGGGTTTGGGGCTGCCCATGCCGTTTGGGGCGATCTGGACGTTGACGGGACCCCTGAACTAACTGACACCCGTCGGGGCGATGTGTTCCGGTGGCAGGGAGAGGACTATCGCTTCACGTACCGGGACCCGGCCCTAGTCAAGCTCGTCTACGGGCTGCGCCACCCGGTGGACCTGGATGGCGATGGGCGCTGAAGTTCATCAATGAGCAGCCGGGCCAATGGAGCCTGGTCCACCTGCAGGATGGAGCACTGGTCCCGGTGGCCAGCATTACCGGTCCAGGCCCGGTCATTGGCTGGCACGATCTGATGGTAGGCTAGAGATACTGGTGGCCTCTCCTAATGAAGCCGCCGGGGAAAAGACCCGGGTAAACATCACCGGACTGGCCCGGCAGGAAGAACAGCTGGTCCAGGTGGCGCACGTCACTTTCCTGGTCCCGGACCAAAAAGGGCCGAGCCCGGTAGGCGACCAGTTCATCCGTCCCACCATGGCCTTGAAGGCGCCTGATGGGTCGCTCCGGATCCTGGTGGCGGTGCCCGTGAAGCCAGCGAAGTACGCCTTCTACATGGCAACGTGGTCTGCAGGTCGGGAAGTCCGGGTTGAGCCTCTACCGCCAGAAACCATCTTGCCCGGGCTCTTCATGACCGGAGGGCCCGTGGTGTATGCCCCGTTGCGCGAGGAACAATGGGTCGCCGTGGGCGAAGGACTCAACAGCCCCGGCAGAGTGTTATCCTTCCTGCTAGTGGACACATGCGGCCGGCTCCTACTGGAGGATCGCGCCTTTAGCGAATTGGGGCTGGGCCGCCTCTACCCATGGTTCGCCCTGGACATGACCGGGGACGGTCGGCATGAACTGGTAGCCGGCACCTACTCAGACGTCATGCTCATTGATGGAAATGCGATAAACCGCCGGGTGTCACCGAAAGAGCCTGGGCTGGGCCAGGGCCGATCTCCCGCGAGCCTCCTCTACCGGGCCGGCTCTGCCTCTATGATGCTGGCTGCCCCCTCCCCAGGCGGGATGATGGGCAGCACGTTTTCTTCCGGGTTGACCACGAACTCCACCAGCGCCGGTCCCGGTTCAGCCAGTGCCCAGCCCAGACCGCCCTGGACATCGCCGGGCTGTTCGACCCGCCGCCCGGGGATACCGAAAGCCCTGGCCAGCTGGACGAAGTCCGGATTGGAAAGCCGTACCGAAGAATAGCGGCGGCCGTAGAACTGGTCCTGCCACTGGCGGACCATCCCCAGGTAGCCGTTGTTTAGCACTACGATCTTCACGGGCAGCCCGTGCTCGGCCACGGTGGCCAGTTCCTGGCAGTTCATCAGGATACCGCCATCACCAGTCACAGTCACCACCAGTTCACCGGGCCGGGCTACCTGTACACCCACGGCCGCGGGCAGGCCAAAGCCCATGGTCCCCAGCCCTCCGGAAGTGATCAAGTGCCGCGGCTCGATCACACGGTACCACTGGGCCACCCACATCTGGTTTTGGCCCACGTCGGTGACTACCACCGCCCGGCCGCTGGTGGCCCGGCTCAGTTCCTCGATGACCGCCTGGGGTTGGACGACGCCCGGCTTGGATGTGTAGCGCAAAGGGTGTTGGTCCTGCCAGGTCCGGAGTTGCTCCAGCCAGGGCTGGAGGCTGGCCGTCCAACCGGTACCAGCCTGGCCCTCAACCTGCTCCACCCACTGGGCCCTCAGCGCACCCAGCACCGCTCCGGCGTCGCCTACGATGGGGACATCGGCGGTGACGTTCTTCCCTACCTCCGCGGCATCAATGTCCACATGGATAACCGTAGCCGAGGGCGCAAAAGCATCCACGCGCCCGGTTAGACGGTCGTCGAATCGCACTCCTACTGCCAGGATCACATCGGCCTCCAGCAGTGCCCGGTTGGCACAGTAGGTGCCATGCATTCCGGCCATGCCCAACCAAAGGGAGTGGTTACCGGGAAATGCCCCCAGGCCCATCAAGGTAGAAGTCACTGGTAACCCGGCCAACTCTGCCAGTTCCCTGAGGTTTTGGGAACCGCCGGAAGCTATGACTCCTCCTCCGGCCAATACCACCGGGCGGCAGCCGGCCGACAGGGTGCGAACGGCCCTTCTCACCTGGAGAGGATGCCCGGGGTGACCCGGGCCCGGTGGCCGATAACCGGGCAGGCGCAGGCTCGAGGGATAGCTGAAGGACTCCACGGTTCCCGACAGAATGTCCCGGGGTAAGTCCACCAAGACGGGGCCGGGACGGCCGCTCTTGGCGATGTGAAACGCCTCGCACAGGATCCTCGCCAGTTCCCGGGAGTCCTTGACCAGGTAGCTATGCTTGGTGGCTGGCAAGGTGATGCCGGTAATGTCAGCCTCCTGGAACGCGTCGGTCCCTAGCTTGGAACCCACCACTTGTCCGGTCAAGGCCACCACCGGGCTCGAATCCATGCAGGCAGTAACCAGGCCGGTCACCAGGTTGGTAGCCCCTGGCCCAGAGGTAGCCAGGCACACCCCCACGCGCCCGGTGGCCCGGGCGTACCCGTCCGCAGCATGGGCGGCGGCCTGCTCGTGGCGGGTCATGATGTGCCGGATGCCGGAAGCCGGCAGGGCGTCGTATATCTCAAGCACCGAGCCACCGGGATAGCCGAAGATGACCTCGACCCCGTTTCGTTTTAGGCATTCTACCAGGACCTGAGCACCATTCACCGATGGGAACCCCCTAAGAGCGCGTCAAGGCAATACCGCGCCCTGCGCCGCAGATGTCACTTCTCTAGCATAGCGGGCCAACAGACCTCTTCCCAGCGACCGGGCAGGCGGTGTCACCTGGCCCCGGCGGTAGTCCAGCTCGGCAGCATCTACTGATAGGTCCAGTCGTCGGGTAGGGATGTCGATAATGATCTCGTCGCCTTCAGCTACTAGGGCCAGCGGCCCCATGGCCGCCGCCTCGGGAGACACATGCCCGATGGCCGCCCCGCGGGTGGCCCCGGAAAACCGGCCGTCGGTGATGAGTGCCACCTGCCGGTCTAATCCCATCCCGGCCAGGCTGGCGGTGGGTGACAGCATCTCGGGCATACCGGGTCCACCCCGGGGCCCCTCGTACCGGATGACCACCACATCGCCCGGTCTGATGTCGCCACCCAGGATGGCGGCTACGGCCGGCGCCTCGCCATCATAGACCCGGGCCGGCCCCCGGTGGGAAAGCATGCTTGGATCCACCGCACCTTGTTTTACCACGGCCCCCTCCGGGGCCAACGAGCCCGTGAGGACGGCCAGGCCTCCCTCGCTCCTGTAGGGCAACTCCAGCGAGGCGATGACCGGCGGTGCACCTATTGGCGCCCGCCAGGCCGCCAGGTTGTCGCCCACGGTTCGGCCGGTGGCCGTAACGCCGTCCGTATCCAGGAGGCCGCCCTTGGCCAGCCGGGCCATGACCTCCTGGATCCCCCCGGCCCGGTGCAGATCCTCAACATAGTGCGCTCCAGCCGGGCTGAGCCGGCAAAGCTGCGGCACGCGCCGGCTCATGGCATCGACCGTGGCCAAGTCCAGGGCCACTCCCGCCTCGTGGGCGATGGCCAAAAGGTGCAAGACCGTGTTGGTAGAACACCCCAGCGCCATGTCTACGGCCAGCGCATTGGTGAAAGCGGGCGGTTGGAGGATACCACGAGCGGTGATACCCCTTCTAAGCAGCGACACCACCTGACGTCCGGCCTCGCGTGCCAGCCGGAGCCGGCCAGCGTGGACCGCTGGAATGGTCCCGTTGCCGGGGAGTGCCAGTCCCAAGGCCTCAGCGAGGCAATTCATGGAGTTGGCCGTGAACATCCCGGCGCAGGACCCGCAGCCGGGGCACGCGGCCTGTTCCAGTTCTTCCAGTTCGTCTTCAGTCATGCGACCTGCTCTTACCGCTCCCACGGCCTCGAACACTGTGCTTAGATCGACGGGGCGCCCCCTGAATTCGCCGGCCAGCATGGGACCCCCACTCACTACCAGGGCGGGCAGGTCCAGGCGGGCCGCAGCCATGAGCATGCCCGGGACGATCTTGTCGCAATTGGGAATCAGGACCACTGCATCCAAGGCATGCCCGGCTACCATGGCCTCCACCGAGTCAGCCACCAGCTCCCGGCTGGCCAGTGAGTACCGCATACCCATGTGGTTCATGGCCAGCCCATCACAGATACTCATGGTGACCATTTCCACCGGTGTCCCCCCGGCCGACCAGACTCCGGACTTGACCGCGTCTGCCAGTGGTCTAAGGTGCAAGTGACCCGGGACCACTTCACTGAAAGCATGGATAACACCCACCAGCGGTGCCGCCATGTCGTCTTTGCCTAGTCCTAGGGCATACAGGAGCGAGCGGTGAGGCGCACGTTCAACACCCCGGCTCAGCTCCCGGCGGGCCGCTCCTTTCACCGTTGCCACCTCCTAGTTCCCCGCCACGTCCATGGCGTCTTCAAAGATGGGCGTCCCTTCGCGCCTGGTGAGCTGGCGGTAGCTTTCCATGAGCAAACGGGTGACAGGCCCC
Organism: Bacillota bacterium; assembly: GCA_040756655.1. Classification (GTDB taxonomy): domain Bacteria; phylum Bacillota; class Sulfobacillia; order UBA8153; family UBA8153; genus JBFLYN01. The sequence continues at coordinate 10,727 of JBFLYN010000045.1, read as the reverse complement.
GGCTTGCCGCTTCCAATGGTCCGGCCGTCCACCTCGATAACCGGGATGACCTCAGCGGCAGTCCCGGTCAGGAAACACTCCCTGGCCACATGCACGTCGTAGCGGGTGAGCATCTTCTCTTCCACTCGCATGCCCATGAAGCTGGCCAGTTCCATGATGGTGTTGCGGGTGATGCCCTCCAGGATGCCGGCATGTGAAGGTGGTGTAACCAGAGTGTCCTTGGCATCCACCAAGAAGACGTTGTCCCCGGTCCCCTCTACCACGTAGCCGTCGTGGTTGAGCATGAGCACCTCGCTGTACCCGGCCAGGTTGGCCTCGAGCTTGGCCATTATGTTATTCAGGTAGTTTAGGGACTTGATGCGCGGGTTGACCCCTTCGCTGATGTTGCGCCGCGTCGCCACGGTCATGACCTTTAGCCCGGTCTCGTACAGCTCAACCGGGAACAGGCTGATACGATCGGCGATTACCACCACGTTGGGTCGCGGGCATTTCCTGGGATCCAGCCCCAGGTCCCCCTCGCCCCGGGAGATGATGACCCGGATGTATGCCTCCCGTAGCATGTTCCGCCTGCAGCTTTCGACAATGACCTGTTCCATTTCGGCCGGCACCATCGGAATCTGGAGCATGATGGCCTTGGCCGAGTCGTAGAGCCTATCCACGTGTTCTTTGAGTTTGAACACCCGGCCATTGTAAGCCCGGATCCCCTCAAAGACCCCGTCGCCGTAGAGGTAACCGTGGTCGAAAACGGATACCCGGGCCTCTTCTTTGGGCACAAACCGGCCATTAAGATAAATGTTCATGATCGCCCTCCCCCTTCTGCGAAGATCTCCTTTATGCAACCGGCTACGGCGTCACCCATCTGGGCGGTGGATACTGCCTCTTCCCCTGCAACGGCCACTTCCGCCGTGCGATAACCCCGCTCCAGTGCCCGGGCCACTGCCGCCTCCACTACCCGGGCCTCGTCTGGAAGTCCCAGGGAATGCTCAAGCAACAGGGCCGCTGACAGGATGGCCCCCAGTGGGTTGGCGATGCCTCGCCCGGCAATGCCCGGGGCTGAGCCATGGACGGGTTCGTACAGCCCGGGTCCTGTCGCCCCCAGGCTGGCCGAAGGTAGAAGTCCCATGGATCCGGCCAGGACGGCGCCGAGGTCGGAAAGAATGTCCCCGAACATATTTTCTGTGAGGATGACATCAAAGCCATGGGGCTCCTGAACCAGCCGGGCCGCACAATCGTCGACGTACACGTGACTTACCTCGACCGTGGGAAAACCGGCGGCCTCTTTCTGGACCACCTCGCGCCAGAGCCGGGAGCATTCCAGCACATTGGCCTTGTCTACCGATGCCAGGCGGCCCCGGCGGCGCGAAGCCAGTTCCAGGGCCACCCGGGCCATCCTCGCCACCTCCCTACTGGTATAAACCATGGTGTCCCGGGCGGTGATGGTACCGTCCTGGCCGGCCACACGGTCCCTGGGTTCTCCGTAGTAGAGGCCGCCGGTGAGTTCCCGGCAGATGACCAAATCCACGCCCCGGGACAGAATACCGGACTTGAGGGGGGAGACCCCGGCCAGCGCCGGGTGAAGCCGGATGGGACGCAAGTTCGCATATACTCCCAGGCGCTTCCTCAACTGCAAGAGAGCCTGCTCGGGCCGGTTCTCCCGGGGAAGGCCGTCCCATCTGGGGCCTCCCACCGCTCCCAGGAGCACAGCATGGCTCCTTTGACATAGTTCCAGCACGTGGCCGGGCAGGGGATCCCCATGGACGTCCACCGCCGCCCCCCCGCAAGGGGCTTCGCAGAAGTCAAGCCGTCGCCCGGTGCACGCCGCCACCGTGGCCAGCGCCTTCACCGCTTCCCGGGTCACTTCCGGGCCGATCCCGTCACCGGGCAGCACGGCTATTTGCCAATTCACTTCAGCCCGCCTCCCGCCAGCTGCTGTTGGACGTAGGGCACCAGGCCCCCAGCAGCGATGATCTCCCGCATGAATTCCGGGTAGGCCTGGGCGCTGTAGATGCGGCCCTGGTGCACCAGTTCGCCCCGGGTCATGTCCACTTGGAGTTCATCACCCGTGGCCACCGCTCGGGCCAGCTGGGGGCATTCCAGCACCGGTAACCCGATGTTGATGGAGTTACGGAAGAAGATGCGCGCAAAGGACACGGCCACCACGCAGTAGACCCCCGCCGCCTTGAGAGCCAAGGGGGCGTGCTCCCGGGAGCTGCCGCACCCGAAGTTCTCCAGAGCCACCAGTATGTCGCCGGGCCGCACCCCTTCCTTGAAGGACGGGTCCAGGTCCTCCAGGCAGTGAAGCCGGAGCACTTCCGGGTCGTGGGTGGTCAAGTAGCGGGCCGGGATGATCACATCTGTGTCCACGTGGGCACCGTATTTCCAGACCCGACCCAGGTGGAACGCCGCCGCGGTCATGAGCACACCTCCTCGGGATGGGCGATGCGCCCCAGGACAGCGCTGGCAGCGGCCACGGCGGGACCGGCCAGGTACACTTCGCTCTGGGGGTGACCCATGCGCCCCACGAAGTTCCGGTTGGTAGTGGCCACGGCCTTCTCTCCCGCGGCCAAAACGCCCGTGTGCGCACCCAGGCAAGGACCGCAGGTCGGAGTGGACACGGCGCCGCCGGCTTCAACGAAGATTTCCACCAGACCGGTGCGGACTGCTTCCAGGTAGATGCGCTGGGTGGCCGGGATCACCAAGAGCCTCACGTAGGGGTGGACGGTACGGCCGCGCAGCACGGCTGCGGCCGCCCGCAGGTCTTCCAGCCGCCCGTTGGTGCAAGACCCAATGACCACCTGGTCGATGAAGACTCTACCCGCTTCGCCCACGGGCCGGGTGTTGGCGGGAGAGTGGGGGAAGGCCACCTGGGGTTGGAGCCGGGACACGTCCCACTCGTAGACCCGGGCCGGGACTGCCCCGGGGTCCGGCTGGAGCACCACCGGTTCTCCCCTGAACCGTCCCCGGGTGTAGGCCAAGGTTACGTGGTCGACGGCCATAACGCCCGCCTTGGCGCCGGCTTCCACGGCCATGTTGCTCATGGTCATGCGCCCTTCCATGGACAGGGCGGATATGGCTTCCCCGGTGAACTCCATGGCCCGGTACCGGGCTCCATCGGTGCCGATCTGCCCGATGGTATAAAGGATCAGGTCCTTGCCGCCCACCCAGCGGGGCAACCGGCCCCGGTAGACGAAACGGTCGGTGTGGGGCACTCTAAGCCAGATCCGCCCAGTGGCCATGGCCGCGGCCAGGTCGGTGCTGCCCACGCCGGTGGCGAAGGCCCCCAGGGCGCCGTAGGTGCAGGTGTGGGAATCGGCTCCCACCACCAGCTGGCCAGGACCCACCACTCCCTGCTCAGGCAAGAGCGCGTGCGCAATGCCCATGCGCCCCACCTCGTAGTAGTGGGTAATCCCTTGTTTTATGGCAAACTCCCGCATGGTCTTGGCCTGAGCGGCAGCGGCCAGGTCCTTGTTGGGCATGAAGTGGTCGGGAACCAGCACCACCCGGTCCGGGTCGAACACCTGGGTGGCTCCCATGCGCTCCAGTTCGGCGATGGCCAGCGGGGCGGTGACATCATTGGCCAGGGCCACGTCCACCTGGGCCCAGATGAACTCCCCGGGCTCCACCTCGCTTTTCCCCGCGGCCCGGGCCAGGAGCTTTTCTGCCAGGTTCTTCTCCACTAGTTCTCCTCCCCTGCGACTGCAGAACGAGCCTTCGCCGCGGCCAGGCTCTTGTTGACGGCTGCCAGGTAGGCCCGGGCACTGGCTTCCAGGATGTCCGGGCTCACACCCCGTCCCGTATGCACTCCAGCCCCGTCTTGCACCCGCACGGTCACCTCACCCAGGGCGTCTTTGCCTCCGGTCACTGCCCGCAGGGAGTAGTCCAGGAGGCGGTGACTGGTGCCCACTGCCCGGTCGATGGCCCGGTATAGCGCATCCACCGGCCCCTCACCCACGGCCGCCTCCGATACCTCCCGCCCGGGGCCGGACAGCCGGACGGTGGCGGTGCTCATGGCCCGGTTCCCGCTGGTGACCTGGAAGTCCTCAAACCGGAAGACTTCCGGCGCCGGGAAGATCTCCTCTTCGACCATGGCCTCTATATCCTGGTCGGTCAGTTCCTTCTTGCGGTCGGCCAGTTCCTTGAAACGGGCAAAGGCCCTGGACAATTCGTCGTCGTTCAACTGGTACCCGGCCGCCAACAAGTGCTCCCTGAAGGCGTGACGCCCGGAGTGCTTGCCGAGCACCAGCCGGCCGCCGGAAAGACCAATGTCCTGGGGCTGCATGATCTCGTAGGTAGTGCGTTCTTTCAACACGCCATCCTGGTGGATGCCGGACTCGTGGGCAAAGGCGTTGGCGCCCACCACGGCCTTGTTGGCCTGGACCCTTATGCCCGTGAGTGACGAGACCAACCGGCTTACCCGGTAGATGTAGTTGGTGACGATGGCCGTCCTCACGCCCAGGTAATCGCCGCGGGTCTTAACCGCCATGACCACCTCTTCCAGGGCGGTATTACCCGCCCTCTCCCCAATGCCGTTTACCGCACACTCCACCTGCCTGGCCCCGGCCTCCACCGCCGCCAGGGAGTTGGCCACGGCCAGGCCCAAGTCGTTATGGCAATGCACGCTCACGACCGCCCGGTCGATGTTGGGGACGTTTTCGAACACTCCCCGGATCAGACGGTAAAACTCGCCGGGCGTGGTGTACCCCACGGTGTCCGGGACATTAATGGTAGTGGCCCCGGCCTCGATGGCGGCGGTAAACACCTGGTAGAGAAAGGCAGGATCAGACCGGGTAGCATCCTGCGCAGAGAACTCCACATCACTGGTGTAGCACCGGGCACGCCTGACTCCCTCTACGGCCATGGCCAGCACCTCGGCGGGGGTACGCCGCAGCATGTGGCGCATATGCACATCGGACGTAGAGATGAACGTGTGAATACGCGGCCTCTCTGCTCCCTTAACTGCCTCCCACGCTGCGTCGATGTCGGCTGCTGTGGTGCGGGCCAGGGCGGTGATAACCGGCCCTTTGATCTCGCGGGCAATGGTGGATACTGCTTCGAAGTCGCCGCGGGAAGTTATCGGGAACCCGGCTTCGATGACGTCCACGTTCATGCGCGCCAAAAGGCGGGCGATCTCCAGTTTCTCCGGGACGCTAAGACTTACCCCAGGCGACTGCTCGCCGTCGCGCAGGGTGGTGTCGAACATGATCAGCTGGACATTTTCCCCAACAGACAATCTAAACACCCTTTCCGGGTCACCGGAGCCAGGTCATCATGGCCCTCAGCTTTTTGCCCACCTGTTCTATGGGGTGTTCGGTCTCCCTGGCCAGCAAGGCCCGGTACGATGGGCGGCCCGCCTGGTTTTCCAAGATCCAATCGCGGGCAAACTCACCCGACTGGATGCGATGGAGTACCCTCTCCATTTGCTGGCGCACGGCTTCGCCCACCACTTGCGGGCCTTCGGTAATGTCTCCATACTTGGCCGTGTCCGACACTGACGAGCGCATGAGGGAAAGCCCGCCTTCATACAGGAGGTCCACGATGAGCTTGAGTTCGTGCAGGCATTCGAAGTAGGCGATCTCCGGCTGGTAACCTGCGCTGACCAGGGTCTCAAATCCCGCTTTAATGAGGGATGTAGTGCCTCCGCACAGCACCGACTGTTCACCGAAAAGGTCTGTCTCAGTCTCTTCCCGGAACGTAGTGAGGAGCACGCCGGCCCGGGTACAGCCAATGCCCCAGGCGTAGGCCAACGCCAGCTGCAGAGCCTGACCTGAAGCATCTCTTTCAACGGCCAACAGCCCGGGCACGCCCTGGCCTTGAGTGTACAGGCGCCGCAGGTGGCTGCCCGGGGCCTTGGGTGCCACCATGAACACGTCCAGATCAGGACGGGGTTGGATCTGCCCGTAGTGAATGTTGAAACCGTGGGAAAACGCCAGGGCAGCTCCCGGTTGCAGATTGGGGGCGATTTCCCGGGCATATAGCTCAGCCTGGGTGTGATCGGGCGTAAGCACCATCACCACCTGTGCCGTTGCTGCAGCCTCGGGCACGGGCATGACCGGTATGCCCGCCTGGGTAGCGCGTTGCCACGACGCCCCGCCCGGCTTTAGTCCCACCACCACGTCTACTCCACTGTCGGCGAGGTTGTGAGCCTGGGCGTGGCCCTGGCTACCGTACCCTATAACCGCTACCCTGCGCCCCTGCAGATACTCTGGTCTGGCGTCCGATTCGTAATAGATCCAGGCCATGTCCTTCCTCCTCTAGCTGTTCCTCGTTTTGACGCGGGCGGCTTCCTTTCAAGCCGCGCTGCAAGGCGATCTTGCCGGTCCTGGCCATCTCCAGGATCCCGAAGGGCCGCAGGAGTTCCAGGATGGCATCTAGTTTCGCCTCGTCTCCCGTCACCTCGATCACCAGGCTCCTGGGACTCACGTCCACCACCTTGGCCCGGAAGATCTCGGCGATCTGAACCAGCTCTCGCTGCCGGGCGCCCTCGGCCTGCACCTTGATGAGGGCCAGCTCGCGCCCGACCGAGCTTTCCGGAGTCAGGTCCGATACTTTGATAACATCCACGAGCTTGTTTAGCTGCTTGCTCACCTGCTCGACGATGCGCTCGTCTCCCTCAACCACGATGGTCATCCGCGACATCCCTGGGTCCTGTGTGGGTCCCACCGCCACGCTTTCGATGTTAAAACCCCGCCGGGAGAAGAGCCCGGCCACCCTTGCCAGGACCCCGGCCTGGTTCGCCACCATAACCGCGAGAGTGTACCGCAACATCTCACCTCCTGAGTCCCTTGATATGAACAGACGCCCCCCGGTCCCCCGCGGGCCAGGCCACGCGGTGCCGAGGGGCGATGGGTCGGAGCTCGGGGGCCCAAATACCGGCTCGTCGCGGTACCACCCTCATTTACCCTGCCCTCACAGGCAGAGCCTTGTGATGCCGGCCACCCGGTGTCGCCGGGACGACTGGCACCCGGCGGGATAACGTCCGCCGTCAACCGGCCCAGGCTACTAGGCAAGGCTGCCTTTCGCCCTGCGGCTTGGGGAGGAGTTTCAGGCCCATCTGGGTACCGGACTTGCAGCGTTCTCCGGCTCTCTGTGACCCGACCAAGGCCCTACTGGTTCCCTTCATCGCCATTACCTATGGTTGTATGCACGGGGATAAAGCAAAGCCCGAGCGTATTCCCAAACCAGGAACTTCGCTCGGGTCTTTTATCCCGCCGTGTACCCGCGCCCACCGGCGCAGGTTTGTACCGCTCGGTCCAGACCCCGCGCTGCGGGCGGAACCCTCAGGTACATTTCCTGTCACGCTGGTCTGGCCCGCTCACGGGCCTATTAAACCACGCCTATTCGACCTCACTGCGGGAAATCCTTCTCATGAGGGAAGAATATTTTTTCTCTAGCATATGCTGCCGGGTTTAGCCCGGTTTATGGGTGGGCGCTCCCTGGCCCAAGTCCCGGCCTTCCGGGGAGAAAGGTATGATCGGCACGGAAAAGAAACGCCAGCTCTTGCATGCGGTGAGACTCTGCCGGCGCTGTCCCACCGCCCGGAGCCGGCTGGCCGGCTACCTGGGCGGAGAACCCCACGCCGGGGAAGGTTGTTGGGACGCGTCCGTGGTCTTCCTGGGCCTGGCACCAGGCACCGGCTTCCAAAAACGGGTCATGGAAACAGGACCCGGCACCGACTACATAGAAAAGCGCATGGAGGTCCAAGGCTGGACGCACGGGCCCCGGTACTTCCCGTTCCTGTTTGAGCATTTCCGCGATCCACTGGTGCGCCTCGTTGCCCCGGAAGCCCCGGGGCGGCAACTCCACCAGCACCTTTTCTTCTGGACCGACCTCTCCCGTTGTCCCATGGGAGTCACGGCCAATGGCCGGGCGGTACGGGCCGCAGAAATCCCGGCCTGCCGGGATTTCCTCAGGCGCACCCTGGAGCTGGTAGAACCCCGGCTGGTCGTGATAGTGGGAAAGGAAACGTCCAGACTGGTGCGGCGGTACCGCCTCCTAGAATTGACGGAGACTGGCTCAGCTGCCCGCCTGGCCCGGGGCATCCTGGTATGTGGGCAGCTGGAGGCTGACTACATCTCGGTTCCCCAACCGGGCTATGTTGCCCGGTTTGTCAAAGCCAAAGACAGGCCAGCTCTGCTCCAAAGGATGGGACAGGTATTCACCGGCTGGGTCCTGGCTATCCACCGTAAGCGCGGTCTGTTGAAGCCCAAGCTCAGTGAGCCGCCCTGCGGCTTGCACCCCCGCTGTGCCCGGACCGGAGGGCTTCCAGGGCCCGGTGGAGGTCCTGGGGCAGCTCCGTAGCCAGGGTTATCCTCTCCCGCTTCACCGGGTGGTAGAAAGATAGCTCCTTAGCGTGTAGACCCGTGCGCTGCAGGAGCTCCGTAGGCGAAGCTCCGTACCGCCCATCTCCCACCAGCGGGTGTCCCAGGTAGGAAAAGTGGGCCCGGATCTGGTGAGTCCTCCCGGTCAAAAGCTCTATGTCCACCAGGCAATGATGCTCCCACGTCTCCAGGGTGCGGTAACGGGTGATGGCCACCTGGCCCCGGGGCGAGACCTCGCGCAGGTCGGGGTCGCTGGCTATACCGATGCGCAGTTCGATGGTGCCTTCGGCTGGCTGGATCACCCCCTCGGTCAGTGCCCAGTAACGCCGCTTCATCCTGCCTGTGGTCAGCTGTTCGGACAGGTGCTGGTCTGCATAGGCGTTCTTGGCAAAGAGCAGGAGGCCCGAGGTATCCCGGTCCAAGCGGTGCACCGGCCGGACGGTGATGCGCAACCCCAGCTGTTTCCAGTAATAGGCTACGGCATTGGCCAGGGTGCCCCGGGGGTGGCCCTTGGTGGGATGGACCACCAGCCCGGGCGGCTTGTTGAGCACCAGCACGTCGTCGTCTTCGTAAACAACGTCGATGGGGATATCCTCCGGGACCACGCCCGGTGACGGGCTTTCAGGCAGGAAAATCTCTACCTGGTCCCCGGTAGAGACCATGTTCCACATCATGGCTTCGTCATCGTTAATGGTAATGTAGCCATCCTGGCGTATACGACTCATCAGAGTGCGGGAAAACCCGTAGTCCCGGCGGAGAAGGTCACGAAGCGTCGCCCCGTCACGTTCTCGGGAAACGGTAAACCCCAAAAGCCGCACCAGTTCCCCGCTCACTCCCACTGTCACCTCCCGCACTATTATACCACTTCTCACGCTACCCGGACTGCATGCCCCGGCATGTGCCCACCGTGCAAGAGAGCCGACGGTGTCAGAGCGTCTGGCCGGCTCCAGCCGCCAGGTTGACATGATTGAGGTCTGTCCTTACATGCACCTCAGAGGTGTGCCGGCAAACGGTTTTCCCTGGACCTGGCATGCGGTTTTCTTCATCCGGCAGCGCATGTGCTCACATGCCTTTGCTGTCCTGCTCCGGGGCACAAAGGGCCGGTGGGATCGCGAGTTCATCCGCCGAAGCACAAATTGCGGAGAAGACCCCTTGACGGGGGATCGCCTCAATGCTACTATATTACTAAGTAAGTCAGTTTATCGCCAGCCCCGGCTCAGTTTCTTACCCGCTTAGGGCCACCAGCCCATTGGCAATACCTGTCATTGCTGGTACGAACATTTTCTATAATCGGCAGGAATTCCGTCCGTGATGTTGAAATCGTATGCGTGAAAGTCTACACAAGTAATAGAATGTAGTGCGTAGCTCAGGGAGGTGTTCCAATACCTGTTTCAAACGTGGGGGGTCTACCTATGTTTCCTAAAGTTCAGTATTTCACGAAGGGGGGAAAAGACATGAAACGCGTATTGGCCGTGACGGTGTTGGTGGCCATCACCGCACTGCTGCTCGTGGGCTGCAAGCCACTTACCTACAAGGACGGGACCTTCGAAGCCTATTCCATAGCCAATGACAAAGGTTACGTTTGGGCCCGGGTCACCATCGCCAAGGACAAGATCACCGCTGTGGAGCTCAAGGAGTACGACGCCGTCGGACTGGAGAAAGACTGGGACATCTACGCTTATCCACAGACCAAGGATGCCATAGCTGCTCTCAAGAAGGCGTTCGTTGACAAAAACAGCGCCAAGGTCGATGTGGTCACCGGTGCTACCAGCACCAGCACCAAGGCCATGGAAGCAGTGGCGTTTGCCCTGGAGAAGGCCCTGGCCAAGCCCACTGCCACCACCAAGTACTTCAACGGGACTTTCATGGCCATCTCGGATACCACCGAGAGAGGCTGGGGCATTGCCTGGGTCACCATTGAGAATGACAAGATCACCAAAGTCGAGCTACACGGCACCCAGCCGCGCCGGGACGCCGCCGGCAACGTGGTCAAGGACGCCAAGGGCCGGACAGTGTTCATCCGGAAGGTCGTCGAAGGCGCGGACCGGTACGCCCACGAGCCCTTCCACACTGCACGCCTGAAGATTGCCCAGGACATCGTGGCCAAGGGGTCGCCGCAAGTCGACACGGTCAGCGGAGCCACCGGCTCATCCAAGCAGTGGATGCAGGCCGTGGAGCGGGCCCTGCAGATGGCCAGGAGATAGATGCCAGGACTGAAAAGAGAGGGCGGGTACCCCCCGCCCTCCCTTTTTCTTAAGCCGAAGTTCCGCTTGATTCAGAGCTAGATATGGGTGCCTAACTGGCCTCTTGGCGGACGGGATCTATTTGGTACTGGGTACAGCCCTGCTGTCGAGCTTGAGACCGAGTAATGCCAGGGCCCGCTCTTGTAAAGGAGTAGGCCGGGTGAGC
>JBFLYN010000044.1:0-22753 GCA_040756655.1 Bacillota bacterium | reverse complement strand
TGGCGGCCCAGGCAAGACCTAACACTTAACATACATGGGTACATTTCCCAGTGCCTCCGGTGACGTTATCCCTTCTACCAGGGCAAATGCCTCAATATGGGGTTTTCTGGTTCGGAACTTCGGATTAACCGCTCGTCTCGTTGCTCTCCGCGGGGTGTGGTCCGGGGTTGGGCCGTCGGCAAACTCGGCCCTCCCACCGACAGTAGTAGCAGTTGTTTCTGTCACCCTGGGCGGGCTTTTCTGCTGTCGGGGCTTGCCGTGCGAACGCACCGCGTCCCATCCCCTCCTGATGTTTGGCCCTTCCCAGCGGCACCGCCACTGGTACTATGGCCTCTGCTGACTCCTGCCGGCTCAGCCACGCCTCGCAGCGTAGGTTGCCTTCCAGCCTGCCGGCAGGCCTCCCCGGGTAAGAGCGAGTACTTTCACCGCGCGCCCGCCCGGTTTACAGCACCGCCCTTGACCCATCTTGGGCTTTGCCTTGGCTTGCAGGCTCGCCCAGACGATACTGCCTCGTCCAGAGTTCGTGCTCCTCGGGCCGCGGTTTTGCCTCCGGCTTCCTTCAGATTCCGCGTCGCCGCGGACACCCTTGCCTTCGGCTAGGGGTTGTACGGGGCCACCCTCCCCATGGAACTTTCACCCGCTAGCACTCGCCCATGCCGGGCGCACAAGAGAGCAGGCAGCACCGTCGCTGCCTGCTCCACGGATGTCCGGTGTTTTGGCACGCTTCCTCTTCAGGATAGTACCCAGAGCCATTATTTCTTCAGTAGCCCACGGCGTGCCCATCCTTGCGCGGGTCGGAACTGGCAAAAAGGACACCGCTCTGATGATCGATGACGATCATCTGCCCTCCTCCGAAACCTGCAGCCAGGGCCTCGGCATGGGGAACGAGTTCGTGCCCTCTCCCGGCCAGTGCCCGCTCGATGTGCTGGCCCACGGGCTCAATCGCCACCCGTCTTTGGTCGTGGTACCTAAACCGCTGGGCATCCAACGCCTGTTGCGGGTTCATGCCAAAGTCCACAAGGTTGCAGACCACCTGCAGATGGCCCTGGGGCTGCATGCTCCCACCCATGACGCCGAAACTGCAGATGGGCAGCCCGTCCTTGATGATCATTGCCGGGATGATGGTGTGGTAAGGTCGTTTCCCCGGGGCCAACTGGTTGGCATGACCCGGTTCCAGTGTGAAGCCGTGGCCGCGGTTTTGCAGGATGATGCCGGTATCACCGGCGGTGACCCCGGAACCGAAGGCCGCAAAGACGCTGTTGATAAAGGAGACGGCGTTGCGTTCCTTGTCCACCACGGTAAGGTACACGGTGTCCTGTCCCGCAGTTCCCGGCCGGGGCCCAGGCGCCGCCTGTGGGCCAATGAGGGCCCGGCGTTTCTCAGCATAGTCCCTGGATAACAGTATGTCCAGGGGGATGTGGGCATGCTCCGGGTCAGCGATGTACGCGTAGGCATCGCCAAAGGCCAGCTTCATGGCCTCGATTAGCACATGCAGGTATTCCTCGGAATTGTGGCCCAGTCGGGCCAGATCCATGCCCTCGACGATGTTCAGGGCCACCAGGGCAGCCAATCCCTGGCCGTTGGGAGGGCACTCGTAAACCTCATAGCCCCGGTAGTTTGTACTGATAGGTTCCACCCAAGTGCTGGTGTGTGCCGCAAGATCCTCTTCGGTGATGAGACCGCCATTCCCCCGGCAATAAGCCGCGATTTTCTTGGCGATGTCGCCCCGGTAGAATGCTTCACGACCACCCTCAGCAATGGTTTCAAGAGTGGCGGCAAGCTCCGGTAAATGGTATACCTCGCCCGGCTCCGGGGGACGTCCTTTACGCAGGAAAACCCGGGTGCTGTTCGGGCACCGGAGAAGCTTGGCGGCACTACGCTTCCATGACTCACCCAGCACCTCGGCCACCGGGAAACCCATGCGGGCAAACTCGATGGCAGGGGTTAACACCTCCGAAAGCGACATCCGCCCGTACTTTTCCAGGAGGGTTTGCCACCCATCCACCGTCCCCGGGACGGTGGCTGATAGGATCCCTTCTTCGGGCACGGCCTGGTAGCCCCGGTCCAGGTAGAACCCGGGCGTGGCCAGGGCAGGAGCCCGGCCGCTCCCATTGAGCGCAACCAGCCGTCTTTCCTTTGAGGGCCAGGCCAGGGCGAACATATCCCCGCCCACACCGGTGGACATGGGTTCCACCACAGCCAGGGCGGCAGCCGTGGCCACGGCAGCGTCAAAGGCATTGCCTCCGGACTTGAGTATGTCCAGGCCAACCCCGGCCGCTAGCGGGTGGCTGGTGGCCACTGCCCCCCGGGTACACATGACCGTTGATCTCCGCGAGGGGAACTGGTAACCGGTGGGTCTGAATCCGTCGGTAAACACTGGCATCACCTCTAGACTAACTTCGCGATCCGAAGAGAGCATCCCTGCAGGCAACCAGGCCGGGACCATGGGGTCCCGGCCCCAGCCTGCTATGCTATCCGGCGGTACTCTCTTTGAGCCGCTGTCCATTGATGATGGAGTCCACCGGCAGGTCCCTTTCCAGCTGGTACTGTATGGTGTAAAGTCTCCGGTAAGTGCCCCGGAGCATCAGCAGTTCACGATGGGTCCCCTGCTCGGCGATGGTACCCCGGTCGATGACCAGGATCCTGTCGGCCTGTTCGATGGTGGACAGGCGGTGCGCGATTACCATGGCCGTGCGGCCCGCCAGCAGGGTGCGTAAAGCTTCCTGTACCGCACGCTCAGTCTCGCTGTCGATGTGCGCAGTGGCCTCGTCCAGGATCAGTATTCTCGGGTCAGCCAACAGCGCCCGGGCAAAGGCTATGAGCTGGCGCTGTCCGCTGGACAAAGAAGCCCCCCGTTCCTGCACCTCGGTATCATAGCCGTGCTCGGTCCGCATGATGAAGTCGTGGGCCCGCACCGCCTTGGCTGCCGCCTCCACCTCTTCGTCAGTGGCATCAGTCCGGCCGTATCTTATGTTCTCGGCGATGGTGCCTGAGAATATGAACGTATCCTGCAGTACGATGCCGAACTGGCTACGGAGGGAGGCCAGGCTCACATCCCTGAGGTCATGCCCATCAATGCGCACCACTCCCCGGGTCGGATCGTAAAACCGCGCCACCAGGTTGGCGATGGTGCTCTTGCCTCCCCCGGTGGGGCCCACCAGGGCCAGGGTCTCTCCGGCCTTGACCGAAAAGGATATACCGTGGAGCACCTGTGCATCACCCTTGTAGGCAAAGCAGACATCTTCGAACTCGATATCCCCGGCGATGGTGCCGATGTCTATGGCACCAGGCCGGTCGTAGACCTCGGGTTTGGTGTCCAGGAATTCGAACACCCGCTCAGCCGAGGCCATGGCCGACAGCATCTGGCTATAGATGCGACTGAATGTGCTCACGGGTCCCCAGAACCTGTGCAGGTAAGAAACGAAAGCCATCAGGAAGCCGATGGTTAGTTCTCCACGGAGCACCGCCCGCACTCCGAACACGTACACCAGGCACGTACCCAAAGCCCCCACCATCTCGCTGGCGGGCCAGAATACCAGCTCGAACTTGACCGCCCGCATGTAAGAACGCATGGTGCGGAGGCTGATCTTATCAAACCTGGCGGAGTTGGTGTCGTGCCGGCCGAATGCCTGGATTACCTGGATGCCCGTGAGAGTTTCGTTCAGGTGCGCGTTCATGCTGGATATGGCCTTGCGCGTGTTGGTCCAGGCCGTCTCCATCCTGCCTCGCAGCCGGGTGAAGCAGTAAATGAGGCCGGGAACCACGCAAAAAGACAGTATGGCCAGCTGTACGTGCATGGTTAACAGGATGATGACAATGGCCACCAGCGAGAGCGCCTGGTTAATAACCTGGACCACGCCGCTGTTGACCAATTCGCCAATGTGGTTGACATCATTGGTGACCCGGGACATGATCTTTCCCACCGGGCGTCCGTCATAGAAAGAGAAGGATAGCTTCTGGATGTGCTCGAACAGCTGCTGCCTTAGGTCAAAAAGCACCCGCTGCCCGGTCCAGTTCATGATCTTTATCTGCACATACCCCGCCGCCCAGGCGAGCAGTCTCAGGCCCAGCACTACCAAAGCCAGCCGGTTGATAAGTCCCAGATCCCTCTCGACTATACCCAGGTCGATAATGGCGCGCATGAGCAGGGGCTCGGCCAGGTGTACGCCGGTGATGGCCACCATCATCAGCCCGCCCAAGAGCACCCGGCTCCGGTAGGGGGTCACGTAGCCCATCATGCGGCGGAAATGCCCGTAGTTAAACGGTTTTTCCTCGTCTTCTTTGTCTTCCTCTTCTATGGCCAGTTCCAGGTCATCAGACATACTCTGCCACCTCCCCGTCATCCAGGCCCTCGATCTCAGCTTGGCCTTCCAGCTGGACCGAGAAAATGCGCCGGTAGACACCATCCACTCCCGCCAGCTCTTCGTGAGTGCCAAACTGGGCCACGCGCCCTTGGTCGAGCACCAGGATCTTGCTGGCTGCCTTTACCGTGGACAGGCGCTTGGCGATGATCACGGTAGTGCGGTCGGCCATGACCTCAGCCAGTGCGCTTTGGATCAGCGATTCCGTTTCCGTGTCCACGCTCGCGGTGGCCTCGTCCAGGATCAAGATCCTGGGATCCACCAGCAAAGCCCTGGCCAGGGCCACCCGTTGTTTCTGGCCTCCGGATAGCCCTATACCGCGCTCCCCTACCAGGCTGTCATATCCACGGGCCAGTTCCTGGATGAAGCCAGCGGCCTGGGCCATGCGCGCCGCCTTTTCGATCTCTTCCATCGGCGCCCCCGGTCTCCCGAAGGCGATGTTGTCCCGTAGGGTGGTGGAAAACAGGAACGACTCCTGCAGCACCAGCCCGATCTGGCGCCGCAAGGAATCCAGTGTGACCGTCTTCAGGTCGTAGCCATCCACCAGTATCCGCCCGCTGGTGGGATCGTGGAACCGGCAGAGCATGCTGATGAAGGTGCTCTTACCCGATCCGGTTCCGCCCACCACCGCCACGGTCTCGCCGGGGAGGATCTCCAGGTTGATGTCCTTGAGCACCTCTTCGGTGCCGTCATCGAATATGAACGATACATCTTCCATGACAATGTGGCCACGCACGGGAGGAAGCTCTACCGCACCAGGGGCATCGCTCACTTCCGGCCTGGTATCCATGATCTCGAACAGGCGGGGGGCTGCCGCCAAGGCCCTTCCGGCCAGGTTCACCAGCCAGCCCATCATCTGGATGGGCCAGATCAAGGCCCACAGGTACCTCTGGAAGGCCACCAGCGCTCCCAAGCTCATGCGTTCCAAGACTACCTCCCTGGCACCGAACCATATGAGCACCACCGCGCTAAGCCCGGCCAAAAAGTCCATAAGGGGCTGGGCTCCGGCCTCAATGCCGGCCCGCTCCAAGTTGCGGTGGAAGAAGTCGCGGTTACGGCCCTTGAACTTCCCGCCCTCCAGTTCCTCCCGGGCAAAAGCCTTGACTACTCGCACTCCACTGATGTTTTCCTGCAGTGTGGTAGTGAGCCTGCCCATGTACTCCCTCACTCGTTCCCAGGCAGGATGGATTCTCCTCCGAAACCGGACCACCGTCATGATCAGAAACGGTGAGGTAACCATGGTGACCAGGGTTAGCCGCCAGTTCATGCGGCCCAGTATTACCACTACTACCACAAAAAAGAGGACGCACTGGGCCATCAACAAGGCGCCAAAGCCCAAAAACTGTTGCAGGTTATCTACATCGCCAGTGAGCCGGGACATGAGCTGCCCGGTCTTGACCCGGGCAAAGTACGTGGGCGAAAGTGTTTGCAGGTGAGCGTGCAGCTTTCGCCGCAAGTCGTACATGACCTTTTGGCCTACCCATTCCTGCAGGTACCACTGGACGTAGATGGCTGCCGCATGCACTCCCTGGTTAGCCAACCGCAGGAAGGCGACAAGATAAAGGAACTGCAGGTCGCGATGGGCAATGGCCCGGTCTACGATCAACCGCAACAAGTGCGGCGGTATCATCTCGGTGGCGGTGTTGACGGCCATGGCCAAGAGCACCACCACCAGCTGGGGCCAGTAGGGCAGCATCATCCCAAGCAAGCGCCTTGACGTCTTCACTACAACTACCTCCCGTATGGGTGGAAGCAAGTTAGATGCCAAAAGATAGGGCCGTGCTGGCCCGAAGGCCAGCACGGCCCGTAGGGTCCAAACGGGATCACATGGTGCTCGCCCCTCTGCTCAGGGCTTGGTCCAAAGCAACGGCATGCCGCGCTACCGCCTTGCGCCCGCAGGCACGACCATGCCCGGGCACCACGTAACCGGAATCCAGGTCTCCGATTTTGTTCAATGCGAATATCCACTGTTTCCACTCCCTGGGCCCTGCCTGACCGGTGGTCGGAGAGTACTCGCTGACTGGTTCATGCCCGGGGGCATTGATCGCCAGGCTCCCGGCAGCATCCACCTCCAGGACCACGTCGTCGCTGTAGCTCGCACCTGGTGCCGGTAGCCCTGCCCCGGCCTGCCGTACTGCCCGCCAGGGGGCTGTCCACCCAAACTCGGATACTATCTTGTCAATGTTGGGAACCAGCTGATGGTCCGCGGCCATCGCGCCCAGTGAGAACCCAACCATGGTGCTGTCAGATAGTGCTGTAAGGGAAGCGTCGATGTCGCTGCTCAAGACGAAGCCGGCATTGACTCCCACGGGATGGTAAAGCCTCAAGAACGTGAAAGCCCTGCTGTCCAGTCTCACCAGCTACACCCCCCTTGCACTTGTAGGCACTACATGGAGCCCGAGGAAGATTCTATCACAGCTGCTCTGCCCCGGCAAGGCAAAAGATTGCCTCAAACAGGAATCTTCCTGTATACTCCCGCATTGATAGCCGGTTATGGGCGAAGAACAGCAGGATACGCAGGGGAATTTCCTATGCGAGGGCGTGGGAAGTCGGGCCCGGCCGGGCATGAGCAGGCTTGGAGAAATGGGGAGGGGGAGCCTGGGCAGCTGTGCGTTCACGGTGTGTCGGCCGGGGTCGCCTAGATCCTTCCGCAGGTGGTTCACCTGGGTGTGGGGCTTCCGTCAAGGCACGGGGATGCCACCGGTGATAGTCCGCGCTGCAAAGGCCCGGCGGTGCGACTTACCAATGGCCACCAGCTATCCGGCGACCTGGTCTAGTGGCGCTGGCTACCGGGGGGCACAAAGAAACGGGGACAGAGGAGGCCCAGTGGGCGCAACACCCGGGCCCCGGCGAACCGGCGGGCCGGGGCCCGGATCCGGCCAAAAGTTGCACAGGTGAAGGACTCTTTCTCTGTCATGCTGGGGCCAGTCACCGGGCAGGGATATTGCGTACCACGGCCCCGTGGCGATCCAGGAGGTCGTAGCGCCGGGTGGGCGAGGCCAGTTCGGGCACATAGAGGAAGAAAAAGCGGCCCGACTGGTACGCGGGAAGAGCCAGGTTTCCGGCAAGGATGACCTCTACAGAGTGGATCTGCCTGTCCAACACGCACCCGGCCCAGAACGTATAGTGCTGGTGGGAAACCGGGGAAATGCCGGTGGCAACTCGGGCCGCATCGCCGTTGGCCGGGTTCAATTCCACGGTGGTGTGAGCCAAGACCTGCCATTGACCGGCTTGAGCCTGCAAGGCCAGGAAGTACGCCTCGGTGATCCCCCGGTCAGTCTGGTAACTGAGCACCAAGTACCGTGTGCCGCCGAAAACTCGATCTACGTGAAACCTGGTGCCGACCATGCCCTTCTCCTCCAGCGATGCCAGCACTGGAGCCAAAGCTTGCTCCAAGTCCCCGGGCCCGGGGATGACGTCGAGTTCCTGGAGCGGGGCGTGGGTACTCGCCAGGCAACCGGTTAGAAGCGCACCCAGTAAGACCGAGGCTATGACCCTGTGTATAATGTTCAATCCCTCACCACCTTACCTCGCCCGGCTTTCATGAGGCGTTCTCAACTCGTTCTCAAGAGGAAGGGGAGAGGCCGGAGAGGCCAGATCGGCATACGCGAGTGTCACTGAGTTGCGCGCTTTTGGTCCCGGGTGCCGTCTTCTGCCCTATTCTGTTCATTCACCTCGCCTGGGAGCCCCTCCTCCCCGGCCGGTGGTTTTTCTCTCCCCTATTCCCCACCGCCCCAGGGCCACTGCCCTGACCACCGGTCCCGGAGGAGATAGTGGAAGTCGAATCGAAGTAGATACTAGAAGATGCGAGACTCCGGGGAGGTAATGGTTTGAGCCGTGTACTGTTGACTGATGCTACTTACGCCACCGTTCACCGGGCCGTGGACAAGGTATTTGACACCTTCCGGCTGCCCATCCCGGGCAAGCGGGTGGTGCTCAAGCCCAACGTCCTCAGGAGGTCGGAACCGGAGGCCGGTGTGACTACCCATCCAGCCTTGGTAAGAGCAGTAATCGCCAAGCTCAAGGCCCTAGGAGCCCTGGAGGTCCTAGTCGGAGACAACCCGGGCGGAGGTGGCCAGACGGCGGGCAATGAAGCAGCCTTCCGTGCCTCTGGGCTCTGGGACGCAGCCGGAGATCATTATGTCAACTTCGGAGCCGGCAGCGCTCAGGTCCGGCTCAAAAGCAGGCTCAAGGAAACGGTCATGGTGTCCCGGCCCATTCTCGAGGCCGATCTGGTCATCAGCCTGCCCAAGTTCAAGACCCACGGTCTCACGGGGCTCTCCTGTGCCATAAAAAACTCCTTCGGCTTTCTACCGGGTGGGCAAAAGGGACAGGCACACGTCCTGGCCGGGACGCCGTACCGGTTTGCCGAGCTGCTGGTGGATATCTACGCCGTGCGGCCGCCCGACCTGGTTATCGTCGACGGTATCCTGGCCATGCAGGGGAATGGCCCGGCGGGGCGCGACCTGTACTATCTGGGCAAGATCCTGGCTGGCACCGACGGCGTGGCCGTGGACCGGGTGGTGTGCGAGATGATGGGGATCCCGCCCCAGCTGGCACGTACCGTTGAATACGCTGCAGAACTGGGGCTTGGCGAGAGTGACCTGAGCAAGATCGAACTCCTCGGAGAGCTCAAACCCATCGAGGGGTTCGTGGTGCCCCACCGCTTCTCTGCCGGGGATGCTCGGGCCCTCCATGAGATGGCGGGCTGGGACCCCCGTCCTCCACTCCCGGTTTTCGACCGGGAACTGTGCAACGCCTGCCTGACCTGCGTCGAAGAATGCCCGGCCGGGGCCTTGGCCTTTGATGGGCTTCCACAGGTAGACCCCGCGCTGTGCGTGTCGTGCTTCTGCTGCCAGGAGCTGTGCCTTACCGGGGCAGCCCAGCTGGGGCAGGTGGACCGGCGTGGAGTACCCACTAGTACTCGCACCCGCATACCCCAGACTCCTTAGCCCTTATTCACGCGCCTCCCGGTCATGAAAGGTGGTGAGCGGTTCTCCGGCTGGACCGGGCCTTCTGTCGCAAGCCGTCAGGCTTTCCGCCGATGCTCAGAAGCCCTTCCGAAGTATTCAGCCGCAGCCATTCCCACCCGGCCGGCATGTTCGGTGGGAGCAAACACGTACAGGCGCCAGAGATTGCCGTAGCTTTCTTCCAGGGCACTGATGTCCAAGGGAACCTCCTGGGGCAGCCTGTCCCCGGTGACCAGGGGAAAGGATGCCTCCTTCATGAGCGTTGGAGGCAGGCAGCATACGGCCACGTCCCCCTCCCTGCCTGCTAGCCAGCGCTCGGCCTCGCGCCTTGGCCGGGATTGGCGGAAGCGCCGGGCCAGTTCCACTCGTTCCTCCGCCGGCACGGTCCTGGCTGTGAGCACGTAGGCCCGCTTGAACAGCTGCCTGCGTCCGATGGCCTCCACTAGTCCGGCGCCGCGGGTGCGGGCCAGGTCTTCGAAAAGCCCGGCATCGGTCAGGTTGTAGAGCTTGCCTGGTGGGTACCCGTCTTCCAAAGCCATTTCCAGGGCCTTCCCGAGCATGGCCTCGGCGGCCAGCTTGGCATGATGGTAGTACACCCGTTCCATCAGGTAGTACCTTAGGCGCAGGAGGTTGACCAGTTCTGATACGGCGTCCGGCCGGTACACGCCGTCCCGGTTGGTCTCCACCGCCAGAGCCCCGTCCGCCACCACCAGGTAGCGGAAGATGCGATCGTCATAGTCCTGGGCCAGGCCGGCGTAGTAGGCATCGCGGCGGAGGTAATCCAGAAGGTCCGCATCTATGACCCCGGCCACCACCGACCGCGCCCAGGGAGGTGATGCCCCGGAAAAGACGGCCAAGACGTCGCCAGCCAGCCCGGCCCCCAGCACCGCGGCAACTTCCCCGGCGATGGCTTCCTGGACCCGCTCCACCGTGTCGTGCCGGGGTAGCAGGGCCAGCACATCCTCGAAGAAGTGCCCGTAGGGAACGAAACCCACGTCATGGACTAGGGCCGCCAGAGCCACTGCCTGGCGCTCATCATCCACCGAGTGGCCGCGGCTTTTCAGCTGGTCCAGGACGCGCTTGGTCACGGCCAGGGTGCCCAAGGCATGCTCAAAGCGGGTGTGATTGCAGCCGGGGTAGACCAGGTGGGCCGCACCCAGCTGGCGGATACCCCGCAGCCTCTGGATGGCCGGACAGTCCAGGACCCGGGTCTCCGTGGTCGTAAGCTCGATATCCCCATGCACCGGATCCCTTATTACCAAACCATTTCACCCTCCTGGCTAGAACACAGGCTGGAAGCCTGCGAGTTTTACGTACTGGCGGTAGCGTTCCACGTCCACTTCCCCGTTCTGTACCGCTTCCTTCACAGCACAGCCTGGTTCGTGAGTGTGTGAACAGTTCCGGAACCTGCACCCGGTCCCGATGTCTGCGATCTCCGGAAAAGTGGAACCCGACGGGCCTTCCTGGTACCAGAGATCGATGGCCCGGTGCCCGGGAGTATCCACTACCAGGCCACCGGTGGAAAGCTCCACCAGCCAGCTTCCGGTGGTGGTATGCCTGCCCTTTCCGTAGTCCGTCACTTCCCCGGAGGCCAGATCCAGTCCCGGTTCCAGGGCATTCAACAGCGACGACTTGCCCACGCCCGAAGGACCTGTGAACACCGAGATGCGGGAGGCCAGCGCCAACCGGAGCTGGGCCAGGCCGGCTCCCGTTACGGTACTGGTGAGAATTACGCCGAGCTGGTCTTGGTACCGGGCGGCCACGGCCCGGGCAGCGCGTTCATCCAAGTCGATCTTGTTGACGCACAGCAAGGGGCTGAGCCCTCCAGCCGTGGCCGAGATCAGGTACCTTTCGATGGTCCCGGTTCTGGCCGGGGGATGGGCGGCAGCCACTACGATGACGGCCTGGTCCACGTTGGCGGCGATGACCTGTTCAACATGGTTGTTGACCCGACGGGAAAGCTTGGTGCGCCGGGGGTAGATACGCTGGATGACACCCTCGCCGCCCGACTTGACCAATTCTACCTCGTCACCCACGCACACCGGGCAGGTACTACCCGCTTTTCCCTTGATGAGATTCCCCCGCACCCGGCAGGAGATAGTTTCGTCTCCGTGACGGACCAGACAACGGCCGCGCAACACGGCCACGACCAACGGTCTTTTCAAAGTCTGCACCTCCGCTGTATCTCAAACAAAAACTGGGCCAACCCGTGGCCCAGAAATGCTACGGGCGCCACGGGCACGCGGCCCGGGGCGCGCAAGACAGCGTCAGGCAGACCGGGGGCCGCGCGATTTTGAGCTGCATGGCAAGAACACCGAGCTCATCATCAACACCACCCCCTGGAAAGAGGCATTTGCTTCCAAGGTCATTATATGCCACCACCACGGAATGTCAAGCGGGCGGGCCCAAAGGGGTTCAATCAAAAACAGCCCCTGGGGGCTTTTTCACAATCTATGTCAAAAGGGCGGTGACCGCCCGGTATGGCCCTTTTTAGCGCTGGCGTAACCGGAGCAGCCAGTAAAACCGCAAAGCGTTAGTAATCATCAACAACCCGGCACCCGCAATATATAGAGCCTCCATCCCGAACCCCTCCCTTCCTCCACCAGTATATACTTGACTTACAATTTTGTCAATTTAGTGCATCTGCGCACGAACTCCCTCCCCGGCATAGTCTGGATCCATGCTGATGGAGGTGGTCCAGATGTCGGCTGCGATCATATTGCGCCGGGTGAAGACAGACAAACCTTGGGTGGCTCTTACCTTCGACGATGGTCCCCACCCGCGCTACACTGCTCCTAAGCTCGAGATCCTACGCTCTTACCAGGCTGCCGCCACCTTCTTTGTCCTGGGACAGGAGGCCGCCAAATACCCCAAGCTTCTTGCGGAACTGACCGGCAGCGGGTACGAAATCGGCAGCCATTCCCATGCCCATCCCAACCTGGCCCGGCTGGGACCGGCCGCGATCAGAAACGACCTAGCCAAGGCCCGGTCCGTGATCGGACCCCATCGGCATTTCCGCCCGCCCTACGGTGCCTTCAGCAAGCTGGTGCAGGTCGTAGCCGGGCAGATGGGGTATGCCTACTTGGCCCTCTGGAACGTGGATCCCAGGGATTGGTCGAGTCCGCATGCATCCACCGTCGTGTCCAGGGTGTTGACTGCCCTGTCTCCGGGGGCCATTATAGTTCTGCACGATCCTCCCAAACCCACGGTGGATGCCTTGCCCGGCATCTTGGATGGTCTGAAACGTCGCGGTTTCTCTGCAGTGACCCTCAACAGCCTCCTGACTGCAGGCACGCCTTCATCTGTCTGAAGCCTCCGGCCTACCTGGTGACGCGCGGCACTCGCTTCCGGTACCGGTCGGGATCGGGGTCGTGCATGGAGATGATGTCCAGCTGCTCAAAGGGCGGACCCTGCCATTCTTCGGCGATACGGCTGGCCATGACCGAAGCAAAGTCCGGGTTTATCTCGTAACCCACCCCGGGGCGACCCAGATTGCGGGCGACCTTGAGGGTCGTGCCTGAGCCGGCAAAGGGGTCCAGCACCAGGTCTCCGGGATTGGAGTAGGTGTGGATTAGGTAATAGGGCAGTTCCTCAGGAAAAGCGGCAGCGTGGTAATGGAGTTGCTTGACGGTGGGCGGGCGGTAGGCCGGGATCCTGAGAACGTTGCCGATGCCACGGCCCTGGGAGTTGCGCTTGGTATCCCGGGGGTCCTTTTCGCGGTACTTCTGGGTGATCCGGACTTTGTTAAAAGTGTAGTCGTAGCGATAGTCCTTGGCAAACACCAGGATGAACTCGAACTTGTTGTCGTGAACCCGGTCGAGGTACCACTTGGACTGGGGCAGGGCGTTGGGGATATACCAGACTAAGATGTCCACCAGCACCCAGCCAGTGATGGAGCCGGCGATGTCGAAGGCCAGGGGATAGAACACCTTGCTCCGCCGCCGGCTGTTGACGTTGATGGCCAGCACCGCCCGGGAGTGGGATACCCGGTAGCACTCCTGCCATACCTGGTCCAGGCGGGCCAGGTACACGCGATAATCTTCTTGGCCAATCTGGCCGGGGTGCTGGTAGTTCTTGAGGTCCCAGTAGGGAGGCGACGTCACCGTCAGGGAGACGTCGCCCTCCCCAAGTTCGGCCATATGCTCTGCGCTCTTGAAGTAGACCGTCTGGTTCTCAACCCGGAGTTCTGTCAAGTCCCTCACCCGTGAGAGAGTTCTCCCAGTAGCCTTGCTTCTCCTCTTCCCCGGGGCTACTGTCTTCTGAGCGCCTCGACCGGGGCCAATCCCGAAGCTACGTGGGCCGGATAAGCGCCGAAGACTACACCTACCCCCAAGGCTGCGGCCAAGGCCACCCACGATGCAGTCCAGGTAAGCTCTGCTTCCACCCCGTACCGCAGGAGGAACCCGGTGCCCGTGTAACCCAAGCTGAGTCCCACCAGGCCACCCAGGGCGCTGAGGACAAATGCCTCCACCAGGAATTGGAACAAGAGATCGGTTCGTCGGGCACCCACGGCCTTGCGCAGCCCGATCTCGCTGGTGCGCTCGGTGACGGCCACCAGCATGATGTTCATAATGCCCAAGCCGCCCACGAGCAGGGATACCCCGGCAATGCTGCCCAGCATCAGGGTCATCACCCGGTTGGCCTTGGACGCTTCTTCCACCATCTCGTTGAGGCTGGTGATGGAAAGCAGCGTGCCGGTGCCACCGGGCATATCCAGCCGCACATCTCCCGGCCCGTAGTAGCCACCGTAGTACTCGCCATACTTCCAATAGTCCTCTTCCTTGGCAACGTTGTCGGTAATCCCCAGCTTATTCCGGTATATGCGGGAGATCTGGACCAAGGCTGCCTTGGCGTGCTCCTGGTCCTGGGCTTTGGCCCACACCTCGTTGACCATGTAATTGCGAGTCAGTCTTTGGGCCGTGGTCACCGGGATGATGATCCGGTTGTCCACGTCGTTGGCCATGCCGGCCCCCTTGGCATTGAGCACCCCAATGACCGTGAACTGCTGGCCTCCGAGATAGATGCGCTGGCCCACCGGGTTTCTTCCCTGGAACAGGGTGGTAACTACGTTACGGCCCACCACAGCTACCCGCAGGCGCTCCTTGACGTGAAGGTGAGAGAAGAACCTTCCTGCCGCCATGGTCTGGTCGGTGATCACGGGAAAGTGCTCGTTTACCCCTAGGAGCGAGTACTCGCTGCCTCCCCGCCGCCAGCGCACCTGGGCGGTGGCTCGCACCACGGGCATGGTGGCGACCAGATCCGGCACCCGTTCCTGCAAATCCACTGCATCGTCCAGTGTCAAGCGGGCCCGCTGGTGGTGACTCTCAACTTTGATGATATTGGTCCCGAGGCTTTCGAACTGCCGCACTATGGCCATGCGCGCGCCCTCGCCCACAGCCACCAGGCTGACTACCGAGGCAACCCCTATAGTCACCCCGAGCACGGTGATGAGCGAACGCAGGCGGTTGGAGGACAGCCCGTTCAGGGCCTGCTGGACCCCGAAGGCCACCCGGGACCAGAACCTGACAATGCCATTCACGTGGGCGGCCTCCTTACCTGGGATCTTTAATGGGCATGGGGGTAGGAATCCCCGGGCTCGACCTGGGATCGTTGGCGTCGGGTCGGTCCAGCCGGTCGGCGGAGCTGCCGGTGATCACCTGTTGACCTTCTTCCAGGCCGGATATGATCTCGGCCACCCGGTCGTTGATCAGCCCAATTTCCACTTCCACCAAACGGGGGCCACTGGGCGTGAGTATTTCTACACAGGCCTTGCCATCCCGTTCAAACACAGACTCCATGGGCACCAGGAGAACATCCTGTTTCTCGTCAATGAAAATGCTCACGTTGGCCGTCATACCCGGCTTGAGCACTTCGGTCTCATCCACCTGCAAGAAAACCCCATACTGGGCAAAGCCGCCTTCGGTGTGGCCCCACATGTCCACTCGTATGACCTTGGCCGGAAAAGTCCGCCCCGGCAGGGCTTCAACGGTAATCTGGGCCTGTTGGCCATCCTTGAGATGGACCACATCGATCTCGTCCACGCGTATATTCAGGTTCATCCTCCGGTTATCGAATACGTGAGCGAAGGGCTCGCCCGGCCGCACAAACTGCCCAACCCGGGCGTTCACCCAGGCCACGGTGCCACTGATCTGGGAATACACCGTTAGCTTTTCGCGGATGTCCTGTTTTTGGGCAATGGACAACTCCAGTTCCCGGATATCCAGCTGCTTTTTCTGGATGTAACGTCGCGTGGCATCCCCGCCTAGGGTGACTAGCACCTCGCCGGCCTTGACCCTGCCCAGTTCCTTGACGTGCACGGTGGCAACAGTACCCTGGGCCGGGCTGTACACAAAGGTTTCTTGCCAAAACCTATCGATGGTCTGCTCGCGGGCCACCGGCACCGGGCCGGTGGGCGGGTGCATGGTGATCTTGGTCTGCATGCCGGGTCTAAGGAGGCCGGGGTTGGGAGCCTCGATGGTGACCCGGTACACAAAATGCGTGTCCTTGGGAATGGGGTTTTCGGTGATCTCCCGCACTGTCCCCTCAATGGCGCTGTCAAACTGGGGAAACCGGAGGGTGACCAGCTGGCCGCGCACCACGCCGGTAACCTCGCCGTGGAGGAGTTCGGCCACCAGGATTACCCGGGAATCGTCCACGATCCGCGCCACATGGCTTCCCTCGGCAAGGGTAGACCCGGACTCGACCCGCAAGTCGGTAATGCGGCCATCGATGGGAGCGCGGATCTGGGCCCCGCGGGAGGGGTCTACCCGGGTGACCTCGCTTACCGGGACATTGAGCAGTTCCGATAGCTCCAGCCGTAACCGCTCGAGGGTCAGCTCCGCTTCTTGGAGTTCGTAGCCGATCTTATCATTGGAAAGCCTGGCAATAAGCTGGCCGGCCTCGATGGTCTGGCCTTGCTCGATCAGGAGGCTTTCGACTCTGCCTTCGGTGGGAGACTCAATATAGCTATAGAAGGTGGGGTGTAATTGCCCAAAACCCTCCACCACGACTCTAATGTTTCCACGCCGGACAGCAGCCGTAGCGTACACTGGTGCCATCTCCTGCTCACGTAACCCCAGCAGGCGCTCGTAGAGATAGTATCCTCCTCCTCCTACCAGGGCGAGAACTAGAAGAAGACTCAAAAGACGCCTGAACATGAAGGACAGACCCCCTCCCATGACCTAACACTGCTACTGACGGAAGAGAACCACCAAGAGTTCCACATCTTGCACTGTCTCCCCTGCGTCCAGTTGGCCAGATCTTCGCCGTAGTGCTCATTGGCACCTGCATCTGACATCTTCGGAAAAAACTGGTTAGAGCAACGCCCGGGCTGAATAGGCTGGTACAGCAATACGCCACCCCGGGGGTGACACATGCCCACTCTCCGCTGGTCCATCGTGACACTCACCCTTGCGGTCATGGTAGCCGCCACTACCCTCCTACAGCTGGCGGTAGTGGTTCAGTCCACCTTGCTTTCCCCCGGCTTTCTCATGGAAGTTCTTGAGAACGAAGGCTTCTTCCACGAGCTACCCGCGGCCATGGGCGACTGGGTCGCCGGGCTCGTTGATGCGCAGGCCATCCCCAGGCCCCTCTGGGAGGTCATCAGCGGCACGTTGCGGACCATCGCCGAGGATGCTTTCTCCGAGGACTGGACCCGGGCCCAGGCCCGGGCATATCTCGAACAGCTCACGGGTTGCGTGGCGCGTCCCGGAGACCATTGCACCAGCCTCGATCTCTCCCCGGTCCGGAGTAGGCTGGTCGCCACAGGTGCCCAGTACTTGTCCCGCCCGCTTCTGGCCTGGTTCGAAGGAGCAGTCGACCACATCTTGCCCGCAACGTTTCCTGTTGGCCAGGTCACGTCCTGGCCGGGGTTACCGGCCGTCTCATTCCTGGCCCGGGTGAGGCCGGGCCTGATGGTATCGCTGCTGGCGGTGCAGGGCTTGGTACTGGTCCTCTTCGCCGGCCTCCCCGGGGGGACCTTCCTGGGTGGATGGGGGCTTGCCCTGGCCAGCGGGTTGGTGCTGGCCTGGTGGGGCCTGGCCACCGAGTGGGGGCCTGCTTTAATCCTGCGACTTGACCTGCCCTCTCTTCCACCTGGGAGCCCGGGTCCCAGAGAACTCTGCCTTTCTCTGGCCAGCGCCGTGCTTACTGCTGTACGAGTGCAGGCAGCGGCGGGACTGAAGGCCGGAGGGGGCTTGATGGTGGGCGGGCTTCTCCTATCCAACCACCACCGGCGATCTCCACGCCTCTGAAACCACCGGCTTTTCGCACCTTCTCCTTGAGTGACTCCGCATGTGATAAACTTGGAAAGGACAAGGGGGGAATTGCGTGATCAGTGTGCACAGTCTAAGTAAGTCCTTTGGGCAGCTCTTGGCAGTTGACCGGGTAAGCTTCACCGTAGGTCCCGGCGAGGTCTTCGGTCTCTTGGGTGAAAACGGGGCGGGCAAAACCACCACCCTACGCATGCTGGCCACCGTGCTGCGGCCCACCCAGGGTAGCGCCACCATCATGGGTCACGACCTAATACGGGAACCGCTGCGTGTCCGACAAATCATCGGCGTCCTCTCAGCCGAAACCGGCCTTTATGACCGCCTCACCGCCTGGGAGAATGTCCGGTACTTCGGTCGCCTGCACGGCATGGGCGACGCCCAGATCAGACAGCGCTCAGCACCACTGGCAGATTCGCTGGACATGGCCTCGTTCTGGCACCGACGGGCGGGCACCCTATCCAAGGGTATGAGACAGAAAGTGTGCATTGTGCGGGCAGTCATCCACGACCCCGCGGTACTCCTCATGGACGAGCCCACCGCCGGACTAGACGTGACATCGGCTAGGGCAGTGCACGATTTTATCCACAGCTGGAAGCGTGAAGGTCGGAGCATTTTGTTTTCTAGCCACGTGATGAGCGAAGTAGAAAAAGTGTGTGACCGCATCGCCGTGATCCACCGGGGAAGGATCGTGGCGGCGGGATCCCTGGATGAAGTGAAGGCACAGGCACCCAAGCGAGATTTGGAGGAGATTTTCGTACGGTTGGTAGGTGAGACCGCATGAATCTTCGGCACATCCGTACGGTGTTTGCCAAGGATTTTATGGATTCCACGCGCGAGAAACGGACTTGGTTGGCCATGCTCATTATCCCCCTGATCCTGGTCCCAATTCTGCTGGTGGCCACTCCCAGTACCATGGAGCGGCAGGTGAAGAGGATCGAAGAGGCCCCGCCAAGGCTGGTAGTGACCGGCGGCGAGCACGGGCGTGCCCTGGTGGATTTTATCGGATCAAGCGGCCAGTTTGTGCTGGTAGAGAGCAAAGATCCCCTGGGCGCCCTGCGAGAGCGGCAGGTGAATCTGGTCTTGCAGATTGACAAGAATTTCGACGACAAGGTGGCGGCAGGCCAGATCAGTGGGGTGCGCCTGCAGTTTGACGCCTCCGACCAGCGCTCGACCACGGCTCTGAACCGGCTCCAGGGAATCTTGAACCAGTACATGCACTGGATCGTCGCGCAGCGTGTGCAGGCTGCCGGCCTTGACCCGGCCATGCTCAGAGCCTTCGACCTGTTCACGGAAAACGTAGTTTCCCAGGAGAAGGTGGGCGGCTCGTTCCTCGCCATGATCATGCCCATGATGCTGGCCATCTGGGCGGCCATGGGCGGCATGTACGCCGCGTTGGACGGCTCAGCAGGGGAGAAAGAGCGGCGCACTCTCGAACCATTGCTGGCCATGCCTGTGAGCAGGATCTCGTTGGTGGCGGGTAAGTACCTAACCGTGGTACTCACCTCGCTCATATCGGCCACGGCTGCCTTGGTGGGGATGTACGCTGCCTTCAAGATCAAACCCGAGGCGGTGATGGGTACCGGGGCCGGTGATACCCTCAGGTTCTCCATCCCGGTAGCTCATGGCCTACTCATGCTGGCCGTGGCTTTTGCTCTCTCGGGCTTCTTTGCAGCCGTGCAGCTGGCCGTGGCCATCTATGCCCGCACTTACCGTGAGGGCCAGACCCTGTTGACCCCGGTCTCGTTTCTCATCGTCATCCCGTCTATGTTCACCCAGATGATCTTCCCGGCGGACGCCCCCGCCTATTTCTTTCACATCCCTTTGCTCAACAGCATCTTCATTTTCAAAGAGATCCTGGTAGGAGTGGTCAACTGGCAACATATTCTGACTACGATGGCGTGGTCCGCGGTGTATATCGTGTTGGCCTTGCGCCTGGCAGCATTCATGTTCAACCGGGAGGAAAATCTCTTCCGCACGTGATGGGGGGCAATAGCAGTGGACAAAGGCGATCGCAAAGAAAAGCGCATCCTTGGTATGGTGCTGGTAGTCATTGGTCTTATGGCCCTGGTAACCCGGGCTGCAGCCGTGGATTTGGGCCCGCTGTTTCCGCTGGGCTTAGGGGTGGTGTTCCTCCTGGTGTTCTGGCTGGGCGGGCAGGAATGGGCCATATTCCCCGGGGCGTTTCTAACCACCGTGGGGGCGGCGGTGGGACTGGCGGCCTCAGGCAGGTTTGATATGTCTGCCTGGTGGCCGGTGTTCATCCTCGCCCCGGGAGCTGCCTTCCTCATCATTGGGAGTTCCGCCCGCGACCACCGCTGGGCGCTGGTGCCGGGGTCCATTGTGTCGGCAGTAGCCTTGTTTTTCTTCGCCACAACCAGCGGCGTGATATCTTGGGCCTGGTTTGCCTGGCTTGGGCGCTGGTGGCCCGCACTGCTTATAGCGCTAGGCGTCTTCATCGTGCTGCGCCAGGGAGGTACGTGAGGGCTTCTGGCCTCCCGGGGACCGGGAGAAGATGGCGACCGCACCTGTTAGCCGGTTAGAACGAGACCATAATCAGAGCCCGCGCCAAAGCGCGGGCTCCTTTCTACGCCGTAGGCGAGGTGAAGCTCCTTGCCGTGACTGTCACGGTCACTGCTCCTTTGCACCGGCTTCGACGGGTGCCCCAGGCTTGGGAGGAACTGGCTTTGACCCTAGCAGGGAGCTTTCTGCTCAGCTATACATCCAAAGAGTAAGACTCTGCGAGGGGGCTTTGTGGTGAGAAGACCAGTCGCACTAGCACTGCTGGTCCTTTGGTCCATGTGGACAGGGGCAGCACCCGCCCTCGGCTCCGGCTTTAGCCACCGCGATGCGGCTCTTTCCTACATGGCCACCAAGTACGAGGCTTCTACTGACCAGGTCGGTTTGCTCCACGAGGGCATGATCCAGCTGGAACTGACTGCCGAGTCGTTTTGGTTTGCCAAGTACTCCATTGGTGGTTCTGGGAGTCAACCTGCCGGAACCGGCCACCGACTCCCGCAGCCGCTTCCACTACCCGCTCCTCCAACCAAGGAGCCTGGCACTGCCATCGAACCTGCTCCGCCCGACCGCGTAGGTGCCGTGTACGGCGGTGTTTACATAAGGACCAAGACCGGGGAGATCCTGGAGATGGAGGAGGCCGCGCGGTACTTCCTGGCCGAACAGGCACTGGTTACTGCCCGGTGGGAGTAGCTGCAGAAGGAGGCAGGCAAGCTTGATGTTGCACTGCACCTGCGCCTGCAGTCCACTCCCGCAGGTGAGGCAGTGGCGGCTATCATCATCCCGGTGTACTTGGAGACAACCGCAGTCCGAGAGCAACTGGAAGCACTATCCACACTCGACGGGATTATTACCCCGGCACAGCCGGACCCGGCCATGCCTTCCACCACAAAGGACATACAACCCTTGCCGCCCCCGGCGGACCGGCCCGCTACAGAACCGGTGACTCAAGACGACGACTTCCGGCAGCGCCTGCTGGCCTACCACGACGAGTTGCGCACCATCATGGCTCAAGGTTACGCTGGGCAGCTGGCAGTGGCGAAGCAGTCCCTCGAGACC
Source organism: Bacillota bacterium (assembly GCA_040756655.1). Classification (GTDB taxonomy): domain Bacteria; phylum Bacillota; class Sulfobacillia; order UBA8153; family UBA8153; genus JBFLYN01. The sequence goes on along the minus strand of JBFLYN010000044.1, from coordinate 1,579 downwards.
ATGGGGGTCCCGTTCAAGTACTACGACGAGGGATTCTCGTTGACAGCTACCCTGACCGCGGCCCAGATCGAAGAGATCGCAGCCTTGCCCGAGGTTGCATCTATCCAGAAAGAGATACACTTCGAGATGGACATTGCCACGACTGAACTCGGCGTCCCCAAGGCCGCCGCGCCTCCGGTGGATGCCGGTAGGAGCATGGCGGTGGCGGATGCTGCAGGTACACCGGGAGCGTCGCCCTCGCCCTCCTGGTACCTGCTAGTGCTGGTCCTCATTCCTCGAGCCGTGGTGCTGCTGCGCCGCAGGTAGACAGGCCATGACACGGGTTCGTCCCATCGGCCGCGTCGTAAGGACGTGGCCGGTTTGCTTTGGGCAGGCGAGCTCAGGGTCAAAAAGGCCAGCATTTAGGGTGGCGGGATTCTGCCCCGGTTACCCAGGGAATACTGGGTTGGCGAATATCCTGGACCTGTTACTCAGCCTGCCCGCGAGCTCATCCTGCCGACCGGAGCGCGAACACACACTCCACAAGGAAGGCTGTCTTGCAGTACGTGTACGGTTTCATCGGCGGTATGGTTGTGTCGGCCTCTTGGATCTGGCTGGTGAGATGGCCCCCAAAACTGCAAAACCAGCCCCGTCCGATGGACTGGAACTGGTATAATAAGCTGGTGGCCCCACGGGGAATCGAACCCCGGTTACCGCCTTGAAAGAGCGGTGTCTTGACCTCTTGACCATGGGGCCCACATGACTGCGAGGACTATTATACCTGAAATGATCATGTCGTGCAAGGGTAGAGCGCACCTGCACTAGACCACAAACTCTCCCAGACCCGAATGTAAGACTGTAAGACCGGGGAGGCGATCAGGTGAAAGACATGGAAAGTATTGATGTAGCCCGGGCTGCCATTCAAATGGCCCTGACCAAAAACCGTCAAGAAGAGATGAATCTCAAGGAATTGCTGAAAGCCGCGGGCATCCGCGCAGCAGCCGTTGACCTGGGCGGCGATTTCATGGCCGCCGTCAAGACAACCATCGAACGGGCTTTGGTGGCAGCCAAGCGCGAGGGACTCATCCATGAGACTCACACCGACGAGGGAGCCGTGGCCGGTGCTGCTCGCGAAGCCATGTCCCAGGTGATTGCCAAGGGGTTTGGTCTCAATGTAGGAGGCAAAATTGGACTGGCCCGGCGGAGCGAACACCTGATCGTAGCCGTGTTTTTCGCAGTAGGACTCATCCATCTCAACGAAGTGGCCATTGGGCTTGGTCATCGCGCCATCCCGGTTCGCGGCTGATAGAACGGAAAAACCCGGAACCCGGGAATGTCGTTGGTGGGCCCGGTGTGCATCGAACACACGACCGACCGGTTATGAGCCGGCTGCTCTGCCGCTGAGCTACGGGCCCCCTTGCACCTATCATTATACCACAGCCTCGGACCGGCGCAACCCCGCGCCCAAGCCGCGTGTCTGTCAAGTGGTTGTGGGTCGAGAAGCCATATCCGGTATTTTGGGAAAGTTTAGGTGACCGACATATGTACCCGGTTGGTGTTCCGTATCATTCTCGACATGCCCCCTGAGCGGGTGCGCCCA
>JBFLYN010000043.1:0-24281 GCA_040756655.1 Bacillota bacterium | reverse complement strand
TCTATAGGTAACGAGCGACCGCTGGTCATGCAGAGCGCTGATGTGGATGATCTCCTCCAGCGGATCCTGGGCTTCCTTTCGGTAGAAGCGGCCATGGTGCAGAGCATCAGCGTGCGGCGCCGCCTGAGGGAACGGAGGTGACACAAGTGTACGGGATCATTACCGTCGTGTACGAAGGGCAGCTGGACGCCGGCCTGTTTTCATACTTAGATGAACGGAAGGCCCGGGTGCGCCGGGGGGCGTCGTTGGTGATAGAGTGCCGCGACGTAGACGAGGTGCTAAGCGGGCTTCTGGGCTACTTGTCAGCCGGCAAGGCCCAGGTCAGCAAGATCCATCTCAGGCGAGCTGCCTGAACCCACAGATACAGATATGGAGGGCCCGGCCAGGCAAGTGCCGGGCCTGGTTTACCCCCTGGGCGGACGGCCGAAATCTCCCAACTGGTACATGATAGCAGTGAGAAGTGCCAGGGCCGCCGTTTCGGTTCGTAGGATCCGGGGTCCCAGGGAAACCGGGCACAGCCCGGCACTCAAGGCCTCCTCTACCTCGTGGGGTGCATACCCGCCCTCGGGACCCACGAACACCGCCAGCTCCGCGGGGGTTGGCCCACCGGCCAGAACGTCCTTGAGCCCCTGGGCCTGCTCGCCTTCCCAAGCCAGCAGCGCCAACCCCGGCACCTGGATGGCTTCCTTCCAATGGCGCACCTCGGTCACCAGGGGTACCAGCGCACGTGCACACTGGGCGGCTGCCGACTGCGCGATGCGTTGCCATCTTTCCCGTCGCGAGTGGACTCGTTCGCCGTCCAGGCGCACCACGCACCGCTCAGTCACCACCGGGACGATCAGGCTGACCCCCAATTCGGTGGCCTTCTGGATCACCAGGTCCATCTTGTCGCCCTTGGCCAGAGCCTGTACCAGCGTGACCCGTACTGGAGGTTCTCCCGAGGCCCGCCGCCGGGACACGATTCTGCCCGCCGCCCGTCCTTCGGCCATCAGGTATAGCTCGGCCAGGTACTCGGAGCCGTCCGGCGTCACTGCTATGAAGCGGTCTCCAGAGGCAAGGCGCAGTACCCTGAGCATGTGCCTGGCGTCGTCTCCAGTGACCTGGATGTGGTCAGGCCCGAGGTTTTCCAGGGGTACGAAGAAGCGGTGCATGTCAACCTCCGGTAGAGTAAAGCCCGCCGGGCTTTGGCAGGTGGGCCCGGTCATGGAAGTCCCGGCCCACGCCCGGGCAGGCCGGGGCCGCCAGCAGGCTGATCCAGTCTTGTTGTCTCTCCTTTTCCAGTATAACCAACCCGGCTTCTTCCAACGCCAGAATGACGTCTGCTTCGCGCCGGTCGATGATGCCGCCCGCGATCAACCTGCCGGCGGGTACGAGCCGGGCGGAAACCTCGGGAGCCAGGCTCACCAGCACGTTGGCCACGATGTTGGCCACGATGACATCGACTCCGGCCACCTCAAGGTCGCCCAGGGTGCCCAGGGTCACCGTAACTACCTGCTCCACCCGGTTGGTGCGGACGTTCTCTACCGCAGACGCCACGGCCGCCTCGTCGATGTCCACTGCATATACCCGGCTAGCCCCCAGCCGGGCGGCGGCAATGGCCAGGATGCCCGACCCGGTCCCCACGTCCACCACCACCGCCCCGGGCATCACCACCTTCTCGAGCATGGCTAATGCCATGGCTGTGGTAGGGTGTTCGCCGCTGCCAAAGGCCCTGGCAGGATCCAGACGCACAACCAGGTCCCGGGGGCCTCCGGAAAACTCGTCCCAGGACGGCACCACCACCAGCCGGGATCCCACCCGGAAAGGACGGAAGTGTTTTCTCCACGCTTCCGTCCAATCCGCATCATCCACAGCCTGGGCAGTGATGCGCCTGCTCCCCAGGTCCAGCCAGGAGGGCAGGGCCGCTACGGCCCGGGTGATAGCGTCCAGGCACCCCGCACAGGAAGTGCCGGAATGGAAATAGGCAGACACGGCCGCGGCCTCTACCACGACCCCGCCTGCCCCGTGATCCAGGAGCAAGTTGGCCATGAGTTCCACGCCCTCGGGCGTAGTTTCGATAGTTATCCTTTTCCAGGCGGGCCCACTCATCGCCCTTGGCTCCTCAGCGTGCTACACCCCGAACGCATTTTTCACCTTCTGGAACAAACCTCCGCCGTCATCGACGTTCTCTTGACGCAGCTTGGCCAGCTGCCTAAAGAGCTCCCGTTCCTTTTCCGTAAGCTGCGTGGGAGTCTCCACTACTATGCTCACATGCTGGTCACCCCGGCCGCCACCCCGCAGCCGGGGCATGCCACGGCCGCGCAGGCGCAGCACCGAGCCGGTCTGGGTGCCTCCGGGGACTCGTACTTCAACCTCGCCATCCAGGGTGGGGACAGCAATGGTGGCACCCAGCGCCGCCTGGGCAAAGGAGATGCCTTTGGTAACCAGGATATCATCATCCTGGCGCATGTACACCGGATGCTCCTTGACCCGCAACACGATATATAGATCACCGGGTGGTCCACCCCGCTCTCCGGCCTCGCCCTGCCCGGCCAGGCGCAACCTGAGACCAGTGTCGGCCCCGGCCGGTATCCTGACCTGGCTGGTCCGGGTGGTTCGCACCCGCCCGTGACCACGGCAGTCCGGGCAGGGGTCTTCGATGTAAGTGCCTGTCCCACCGCAGCGGTCACAGGTCCGCGCAGTCATAATGCGCCCAAGAAACGTCTGCTGTTCGGTCTGGACCTGCCCTCGACCCCGGCAGGTGGGGCAGGTAGCGGGCCGGGTGCCCGGGCGGGCCCCAGATCCCTTACAGGTGCTACACTGGTCCCACCGGGGGATGGTAACCTCACGTTCTGATCCGGCGAATACTTCCTCAAGGGTGACCTCCAACTCCACGGCCAGGTCGCTGCCTCGTTCCGGCCCGGCCCGGCGCTGCCTCCGCTGGCTGCCACCGAAAAAGGCCTCGAAAATGTCCCCTATCCCTCCGAAGGGATCGCTGAAGTCGCCGGTGAACCCGCCCCCGCCGCCATCTGTGGCTGCGTGGCCGAACTGATCGTAGCGCGCTCGCTTTTCGGGGTCTTTGAGGACCTCGTATGCTTCGTTGATCTCTTTGAACTTCTCAGCCGCGGTGGCATCCTCACGGTTGGCATCGGGGTGCCACTTGCGGGCCAACCCACGGTAGGCTTTCTTGATCTCTTCGAGGTCGGCGTTCCTGGGAACCCCGAGCACCTCGTAGTAATCCCGTTTGGCCACGGATATGCACTCCTCGTCTAAGTGCCGGCCGTCAGGGCGTCCAGGTCATCCCGGGACAGGATGTCGTCCAGGTGGAGCGGCCCTTTTTCGCCGGCCACGATGAAGGGAAGGCTCACACTGGCCAGAGCGCTGGTCTCGAGCCGGGCTCTAGCTTGCCGGGCCGTCCTCACCACCAGGGCAAACGCTGTCTCATCCAGGGTCAGGTCAACCCCGGTGCGCGCAAAGAACCTCTGGGCCAGCAGCCGGGCCAGCCTCACGTCGATGTCGTCCACGGCAACCTCCGGCTACTCAAAAGTCCATATTACCGGATCCCTCGGGCGCAGCGGGCTTGTCACCATCCTCGCGTTTTTTGATGATCGTGTCAATGCGTAAGATCGCCTCGGCGATCTCACCCGCCGCCTTGAGGGCGTGAACCTTGACCAGTGTGGGGTCCACCACGCCCAGTTCGAGCATGTCAGCGATCTGACCGTTATCGCAGTCTATAGCCAGCGTATGGCTATTTTTCTCAACTTGTGCGGCGATGACGTCCCCGACCTTTTCCAGCGGGTTAAACCCGGCGTTGGCCACGATCTGGGAGATGGGCTTTTTCAAGGCTTCGGCCACACATTCTACGCCATATGCCGACATCCCGCGCATGGCGCCGCGCAGGGCTTCCACCTCGCGCACCACTGCTAGTTCGATGGCCCCGCCCCCGGGCACCACGCCTCCCTTGGCTGCAGCCTGAACCGCCGACGCCGCGTCCTTGGCAATGCGCTCCCGTTCACCCACGACTTCTTCGGTGGCCGCACCCACCAAGATGGTGGCCATGGGCTTGCCGCGCCCACCCAGCACCCGCACATGTTCCAGCTTTTCGTCCTCGTACACCCGCCCGGCAGAACCGATGTACTTCTCTATGTCCGACTGGTCCTTCTTTAAGCCCGTGCGCTTGATGGGACGGGCTCCAGTATGCTCAGCCACCTGCCGGGCTTCCCGCGAGGAAACCCGCTGAAGGACCATGACACCTGCATCCGTCAGTATCTCCTCGGCAATATCCTCCACGCTCCGGTCCACCAACACCACGTTGATCCCCATGCTGACCAGTTTGTGGATGTTCTCCCGGAATTCCTGCTGCAAGTCCATGTACCGGCTAAAGCCGCTCTCCGTCCCCAGTGCCCCGTCGTCTATCTCCTCCGGCTCGAGGGCGTCATCTACTATGAGGATGCGGGCCTCGGAGATGTCCTTGGGCATTTGCTGGTTCATGCGCTCCTTATCCACGATGACCCCCATGAATACCTCGTTGGCGGCCCCTTCTTCGGCCAGCACCGTATCGGATAAGCGGAATTTCTGGTCCAGCAGCTTGTCCTTGCCCACCATGCGGGCCGCTTTCACCACCAGTTCCGCTATGTCCTCGTGTTCGCGACCCGCCACCAGGGCGACTTTGGCCAGTACCGGGTCGTCCAACCCGTCCAGGGGTTGGCTTTTGGCCTGGATGGCTTCGATAGCCCTTTTAATGCCCTTCCGGACGCCCTCGATGATCCTGGTGACCGGGACTCCCTTTATGGCCTGGTTAACCCCTTCGCTGAGCAGGGCGCCCGCCATGATAGTGGCGGTGGTGGTGCCGTCCCCGACTTCCTCTTCCTGGGCTTTGGCAGTGTTTATCACCATCCTGGCAGCCGGGTGGTTTACATCCATCTTAGTGAGGATGGTAATGCCGTCGTTGGTGATGACCACGTCCCCAAACCGGTCTACCAGCAGAGTGTCCAATCCCTTGGGTCCGATGGTGCCCTCCACTGCCGACGCAATGGCGCGCACCGCATTGACGTTAGTGTAAAGGGCGGCAAGTCTTTCGTCGATCTCCGAGCCGCTGGCAACTTGCTTCAACGTCACGTCACTACCTCCTCGACTACTCATAGCCAAACACCAAGAGCCCTCACTGGCCGGGCTCACCCGGGTGAGGGCCGCATGCCTCGTACCTGGCCGGGCTCAGCATACACTCCGTGCCAAGGACTCGCTGAGAATCTTCTCCACCAGCCTTACAATGCTCACCACCTGCGCGTAGTTCATGCGGCGTGGTCCTAACACCGCAATCCTCCCAGAAGCTTTGTCTCCAACCTGGTAAGTGGCCGAAACTACGCTACATTCCTTGGCTTCAGCCAGCCGGTTCTCCTCACCGATGCTGATGGTCAGCCCGGCTTGGTCAGTATGGAGGAGCTCGTGGACATGCCGGGCGTCCTCAAGTATACCCAGCACGGTCCGGGCCTTCTCCACATCCCTGAACTCAGGTAGCGCCAGGATGTTGGTGGTACCGCCCGTGTACATCCGCTCGGTTCCCTCATCGATGCCCATTTGCTCCAGCACGTACACCACTTGCTCAACGACAGTGCGGTAGCGTCTCAATTCCTGGTTGAGTTCCCGCCAGGCGGCAGCGTTGACCTCGTCCAGGGTGAGACCGGCCAGGGCGGTGTTGAGGGTCCTACTTATGTGCAAAAGGTCATCCGGTTGGGTACCGGGGGGAATCTCGATAAACTTGTGTCCAGAAAATGCCGCGCTGGTCACCAGCACGAGCATGGCCTGGCTTTCGCTGATGGGGAGCAAATGGATGGACTGCACCTGGGCCTGCCCAAACTGGGGGCCCAGCACCAGCGCCAAGTAGCTAGTGGACTCCGAAAGCACTCTGGCCGTGGCCTGGACGAGGTGTTCTATCTCCCTCACCCTGGTCCGGTACATCCTCACAACCCGTTCTACCTGGTCCGGGGAAAGGCTAAATGGAGCCATCAAACGGTCAACATAAAACCGGTACCCCAGGTCGGAGGGTACTCGCCCGGCCGACGTATGGGGCTGCTCAAGATAGCCCATCTCTTCGAGGTCAGACATTTCGTTGCGGATGGTAGCCGAACTCACGCCCAGCCTATACTTGCGGGCGATGGTCCGGGAGCCCACAGGCTCGGCCGTGGCAATGTAGTCGTCGACGATGGCCTGCAGGACTCGCTGCTTGCGGCTGTCCAATCCCACTTATGTCCCTCCTCTCCATGCCAGTTGTTAGCACTCTACTTCCAAGAGTGCTAACCCTCACCCTAAAACTATCATGCTGACACTGCTACTGTCAAGGTCCGCAGGAGGCAGCTGGGGGGCCACTGTCCTCCCCCTTGGCGCGGCCGCAGGCTGAGCATGCACCCTCGGTACATGTTTTCGGCAATGCCGGGGGCGTTTCCTGCCACGGCGTTCTCACCGGCCCGCCGGGCCCTTTACGTGTACCCGAATGGGGAACACCAGTTCGCGACCGGCCACACTGAGGATCAACTGATGGGGACGGTGGGTTAGCGCCGCGGTAGGGTACAACCAAAACCGGTAGCTGTGCCCCAAGACGGTCAGGACCAGGAACTGGTCCTGCCGTTTCCATGCACAGGCGGAGGGCAAACCCACCCCACTGGTGCGGAGCATGGCTCTTTCTACAGTGTTAAGACCCCACACCAGAAAGCATAGTAAGAGCAATAGGGCAACCCCCACGCGCCACACCTACGGCTCTCCTTTCCACCCGACCATTTGGGCCACCACCTTGGCGATGGCAGCGGCGGTACGCAGACACTCTTCCATAGTATTCTCGACGCCCCCGACTTCCAGCAAGAGGGCCCCGGCGGACAGCTGCTGGTTGTAGCGCCCGGGCTTAGGGTAGATGCCGATGGTCAAACCAGGATACAACACCTCCAGGCGACCAAGGAAGTCCTTGGCTACCTCGTAGTTATTCCTCCAGTTAGGGTGTTCGGTACCCAAGACCACCATGACTCTGGCCATGGACACGCCATCTACCATCGCCGTGGTGTGGGCCCTAGTCTGGGAGTCGCGGTGAACATCCAACAATAGCTGGACCGTAGGGTATTCCCGCAGGATCCGGCTGGCGGTCAACTCTGACCTGATGTATGCTCCTACCCTACCTGCCAGGTCATGGATTTCCAGGGAATGGACCGTGCCGATGCCATACTCAGTCTGGAGCACAGACGCGATTTCCCTGCCTAGCCTGACCACGCTGATGTCAACATCGTCGGTGTGAGCGTCTTCCGGGTGCCGGTACCGGGGGCCCAGCTCTGGAAGAAACGACTCACGGGCATGGGTGTGGTAGATGCCCACTTGCACGGTCTTGGGTCTAAAAGCTACAAGCGTTTCGCCACCGGCGATCCCGGGCGGGAGCCCCACGATTACCGTGGGGATCGCACTGTCCGGGTCCGGACCCGGCAGGTACAGGTCCAGGCGCGCGGAAGCCAGTACCGGGATTTCCGCATCCAGCACCGACTTGGCGTCACCCATGCGGATGCCTGCCACCAGTCGCAGTGCCTGTCCCGGCCAGTCTGCTGCAGCCTGCGACGGCGACCTGGAGTACACCAGGTAAGGGAACCCGGCCTCCAGGAGTTGCCGCCACCCGGAGAAGGGCATCCACCGCCTGACCGGGTGGGGAGCAGGTGACGCAGGGCCAAACACTGGGACTGCCTGTTCCCGGCTCAGCCGCAAGAGCCCGAAGGCGCAGAGCACCACCACTAGGTAGGCCAGTCCCCATCCCACCAGCCGTTTCTTGTGCGCCCGGCCGCGCCTGGACACTCCAGCCCTCCTCCGTTGAACCTGGTACTCGAATATGTATATGTCCGGCCGGGCTGGGACATACTGGCCGCTCCATAAACAGGACCGCCTGCCGGCCGTGGGGGCAAGCAGGCGGTCGGGCCCTGGTCTTGGATTAGCGGAGCTCAGTAGGCACAAATGCATCAACCAGGCCGATGAGTAATGAGGCCAAGAGCGCACCAAACACCGTCACAGTCATGGTGGGCACAATGAACTGCGCCGCGAAGATCACCACTGCAGCGGTGATGAAGCCGACCAGTCCCCGGCTCTGCGGCGAGACCCGTCTCCCCATGATAAGCTCCACGACCCAGCCAAGAGCCGCAATAACCACCGCAGCGATTAATGCGTTAAAGAAACCGGCGATGGTGAACCCGGGGATGATGAAGCTCAACAACCAGATAACCAGGGCCGACACCACAAACCTGACAATAGCTCCTACCACGGTCACGTTTCACCTCCGACAAAAACTGCCAGCGTTCCTTACAAAAGGTAGAGTGACCTAAAGTCAACAGTTTTATACACAGTAGTTGGTACCTTCAGGAAGCCACCTGCATCCGCAGGTTCTCGCAACGGGCTTGCTTTGGAAATGTGCGCGTGGTAAAATGAATGGTGTCTTCCAGGGGAGGTGAAATACAGACTTGGCACATTCCAGATCCGCTCTCAAGCGCGTGCGTCAAGCCCAGGTACGCCGAGAGCGCAACCGGGCAACCATATCTGCAGTACGGACCGCTATCCGGCGGTTTCGGGAGGCCGTGGCCAGCAAAGACCAGGAGCTGAGCGGGCAGGCCTTCCGCAAGGCCGTCAGGACCATCGACCGGGCCGCCGCCCGCGGGTACATCCATAAGAATGCTGCTGCGCGCCGTAAATCTCGCCTCAGCCTTGCCATGCGTACGCTAACCCAAAAAGACCAGGCATAGCATGTTTCGGCCCAGGCTGGCTGCCTTGCTATTGGTCCTGGTGTGCTTTGGCCTGGGGACTGTGACTTACTTCTTCTCTATGGCGCCCTCCGCTGCCAGCCAGTCCGCACTGGTGCTGGCAGACAGCAGCTTTTTGCTCCAGCTGCACAGGGCGCTTTTGGTCTTCACCCACTATCACCCCCAGTACGAAATCGCCCTGGCGGAAGCACCCAGTGACTATCAGGGGGTGCTGAGGCGGGGCGAGGCCCACCTGGCCATCGTCCAGGGCGCCGAAGACGGCCCGGTCTTGTTCTACTCCCCGGTGCTCTTGGCAGTGGCGCCCTTGGACACCCGTGAGAACGTAACCTTGGCCCGGGCGCGCCAGTTGGTCCAGGGGTATGATCCCATGGGCGAACTCCAACTGGTAAGCCTGGACTCCGTCCAGTCGCGCGGCTTCATGAAGCCCGGCGAAGTCACCCCCATCGACTACGGACAGAGGGCTGCCTGGCTGAGAGCGCTCATGGTAGACGGGGCCGTTCCTGATTATGAGAACGTGCGCTCGGGTAGGTACCCGCTCACCACGCCTGCCGTGGCTAAGAGGCCCCAGGGGTGGCTGTGGCGCTACTTCAAGAAAGAATCCGAGGCAGCCAGGGCTTTTTTGGATTTCCTGGAGTCGCCCCGGGGACAGGAGGCTCTGTACGGGCATGAGCCCGAAATCGTATTCATAGCCCTGGGCGATGTGATGCTGGCCCGTCACGTGGCCACCAAGATGAAAGAGCACGGCCTCGACTACCCGTTTGCCAGGGTCAAGGACTTGCTGGCTTCGGGAGACCTGGTGTTTGCCAACCTGGAATCCCCGTTGGGGGTCAAGGGCACGCCCATCCCCAATAAGCTCATCTGGTTTAGGGGTCCACCCGAAGGCGCATCTGTGCTCAGGAACGCCGGAGTCCACGTAGTATCCTTGGCCAACAACCACATCCTTGACTACGACAGCGAAAACCTCATAGAGACCCTGGAACTTCTGGACCAGCACGAGATTGCGTGGACGGGTGCCGGCCGCGACCTCCAGGAGGCTCGCCGCCCGGCCATACTAAAGATAGACGGCGTCACCGTGGCCTTTTTGGCGTATACCGAGTTTGCCAGTGCCAATCTGTTCTGGAGCTACCAGTATCCCCGGACCTTCCTGGCCGGACCGGGGGTGCCGGGGTGCGCTCCCATGGACCTTTCCATGGTGACCGAGGACGTAGCACGCGCCCGCAACCAGGCCGACGTAGTGGTGGTCTCCTACCACTGGGGCCAGGAATACGTGAACCACCCGCAGTCCTTCATGGGCCAGGACCTGCAGGAAGTCGCCCGCCGGACCATCGATGCAGGCGCCGACATGGTGCTGGGCCATCACCCCCATGCCATCCAGGGCATCGAGATCTACCGTGGATCCATCATCGCGTACAGCCTGGGGAACTTCGTCATGGACCAGACTCGCCCCGTCACTACTGAGAGCATGATGTTACGCATAGGGCTTTCCAAGAGCGGCGCACGGTCACTGCAGGTATTGCCCGTGCGCATCAGCGAACATCGCCCGGCGCTGGCCACGGGCGATGATGCCAAGTACATTATGGATAAGATCCGCGCCATCTCACTCCCGCTCTACCCGCAGCCGGCAGAGCTTCAGCACCGCTAGTTCCACTGCGTGCTTTTCGTCCATCTGCCCAGACTTGATAGCTATGTCCGCCTCCAGAAGGATCCTGAAGGCGCTGGCCAGCTCTGCCCGGTTGAGCCCGGATACACCCGCCAAGAGCTTGTCAGTTACAAACTGCGGCAACCTCAGGGCCTGGGCCACCGCGTAGGACCGCTTCCCCTGGGAAAAGAGCCTGGCTGCGTGCCACAGCAGCCGGAACTGGCGGGCCAACATGAACACGATCATGACCGGCGCTTCGCCTTGCCGCAACAACAGCTGAAGAGCCGAAAACGCCTTCTCCCGGTGGCCGGCAGTGAGAGCATCAGTGAGATCGAAGATCACCGCCCCGCGCGCGGCAGCCGCGTCGCGGGCGGCTTGGAGGCTGATCTGCTTCTGATCGCCCACGTACAGTACTAGCTTGTCCAGTTCCCGCTCGATGTCACCCAGTCTTCGCAGGCAACCTTCGACGATATATGCGGCTGCCTCTCGAGAGAGCTTCTTGCCCCCCGCCGCAGCGTATTTCGTGGCCCACTCCATGGCCTCGGTAACAGAAGGAGTCCCGCATTCTACCAGGGCTGCCGCCTCCTGCAGCCTGCGGACTACTCTCAGGCGCTGGTCGGCCTTGTCCACCGGGCATGCCAGTACCAGGCAGGAATCCGACCCTGGTCTCTCCATGTAGCGGAGGAGCATATCCTGGGCCTGGGCCGCTGCCGCCTCTTTGCGCCCTCCCCCTAGGACCTGGGAGTCGCTGCACAGGATAACACGCATACCACCACCAAAGGTGCGAGTGCGGGCCAGCTGGTAGACCTCTGGGTGATCTCCCGAAAACCTGACCACGTTCATCTCTTCCCAGCCCGGCTCCACCAGGCGGCGGCTGATAGCTGAAACTAGTGCATCGCGCAAGCGGGTTTCGGGCCCAAATAGAACGTAAACTGGCCCTATACTTCCCCTGTCCAGTTTTTGTAAGACCTCTGTGGCCCTGAGCATGGCAGCGTCTCCCACCGTTACGTTATGCGGCTTTGTCGTGCCCGACCATGGCTTCGACAGCTTTGGGAGCTTTTCCTATCCCGGTCTTGAAACCTCGTACTTCCCAGCCACGGGCGTCCACCCTTATGGTGATGGCTCCTTGCCGGTCTGTTCGCCACACGGTCATACCCGCCTGGGCCAGCCTGGCCAATACTACTGGTGATGGGTGCCCGAATCTGCCACCGGAGCTGAGCACCGCGTGGCGAGCACCGGTGGCCTCCAGGAACTCGGGTAGCGAAGACGTGAGGGAACCGTGATGGGCCACCTTCAGAACGTCCGCAGCTAGTTGCCAAGGGTAGTCCTGGAGCAGTTGCCGCTCGACGGCGGCCGGTATGTCTCCGGTGAGTAACATGGACCACCGTCCATAGCTCGCACGGATCACCAGGGAGCTCTCATTGGGCCCGCCTGCAAAGCCCGTCGGGGGATGCAGGACCTCCAATCTTATGGCTCCCAAGTCCAGTCGTTGGCCCGCCGCTGCCTCCCACACCTTGCCGCCCTGCTTGAGCACCAGGTCCACCAGTTGAGGCGGAGGCCAGCCATCGCCCTCCGCTGCGACCATCAGCAGACGGCAAGGAAATGCCTTTAGCACATCCATAGCACCGCCGTAGTGGTCGTCGTGGGCATGGGTCAAGAGCAACACGTCAATGGCACGCACACCGGCGTGCCGGAGGTAGGGGACGATGGTAAAGGCGGCCGGTGATGACCCAGACCCGGGCGGTCCAGCGTCCACTAGCACAACCGGGCCCTGGGCAGCTCTAAGCAGGATGGCATCGCCGTGCCCGATATCGAAGACCACGACCTCGAAGCCCGCCGGGCCCGCCATTACTTGCCCCCATACCAGGCAAGTCAAGGCCGCCAGTCCCAGCAGGCGGCGACGGTGTGCCCGGCGATTGAGGCAGGCTCCCAGTACCAGGTAGTACCAGGCCGTCGCAGCGGCCCCAAAAGCCGGCAGCGAAATGGCCGCACCCGGGAGACGGCTACCGGCCCGGGCGCAGATCCCGAGCACCAGCAGGGCAAGCCTGACCACAATGCCACAGACGCCGCCCAGGGTAAAGCTGACAAGACTGACGATGGCGGTGACAAGACCGGCCACCACGGCCACCAGTGCCGCCGGCACAGCCACAATGTTTACCAGTAGTCCAGCCAGTGATACTTGCCCAAAGTGCCAACCCAGGATGGGCAGGGTGGCTAGTTGGACCGAGGTGGTGGTGGCCAAGGAGGCAGCCAGCGGTCTGGGGATAAACCCCAAGTATGCCCTGATGACCGGACCCAGGAGGGCGATGCCGGCCACCGCCATGAAAGACAGCTGGAAGCCGGCAGTGAAGAGCCACGGCGGCCAAAACCACAGCACCACCAATGCTGCGATGTTCAGGGAAACAACAGTGTCGATCTGGCGACAAAAAAGGTGCGCTGTCACGCCCACCGCGTACATGACCATGGCCCGTATTATTGCAGGACCCGGCCCACAGACCGCGGCGTACAGGCACACGGCGGCCAACCCGGCGAGACAGGCTAGTCGGCCCAGCCCGGCCTTGGCAGCCAGGTAGGCACCGGCTAGCCCCACCACGCTCGCATGGAGCCCGGAGACGGCGAACAGGTGGGAAATGCCCGCCAGGGCGGCACTCTCCCGGAGCTCCCGGGGAAGCCGCGACTTATCGCCAAAGAGCAATGCCCGCAGAAGGTCGCTGTCCTCCCGGGGCAAGCTGCGTTCCAAGGCCCTCTGCAATAAGGACCGGATGGACGCCCAGGCATGGTGCCCCGGCTCCACAGCTACCAGCCGGCCGCTCAGGTCCCAAAAGACCCCGGCGGCGTGCCAGTGGAGCCTGGGGTCGGACTGCCCGGGATTGGTGGGCCCTGCCAAGGGAACCAGCGTCCCACTGACTGCTACCACATCACCGGGAGAAACTCCAGTCTGCCCGGACCCGGACAGGGTCACTCGTACTCTTCCTCGCCCGGGAGACTCCACCGCCACCACCAACCGGGTAGAGAAACTCCCGGCTTCTACCTCGGCCACCCGGCCCCGGATGGTGGTTGCGCCGGCAGCAAGGGTGCCGGGGAGGTCTGTTTGCCACCAGGCGAAGCGGACCAACCCGGCTAGGACCACCAGGAACAGGAGTAAGGTCACTCGTGGCCCCGGCCGATGGGCGGTCCAGCGCCAGGCAGCCAACAGCCAGAGCCAGCCTGCAGCAACCAGGGGAAGTGGCACGTCCTTTATGGGAAACCGGGTGGCGACGGCGATGCCCGCAGCAAAACAGGGGCCTAGAAGGTGGAAAACCAGACGCACGGGGCGCCTCCTTCCGGCGAGAAGTCACAGGCCACGCCAGAATTCGACGGCACCCCGCCCTGGTCCTCCCAAATTTTTCCTTTTGGTACCACCCGTATCCTCTTTCCCACCCCGGGTTCAGAAAGCGGCGGGTCACTCTCATGAACAGCTGCCGAAAAAGGCTCCGAGTGACGCCATATTTGCCACTTTCACCCCGGCCACATGTCATTACCCGTGCAGCTCACACGTGGTTTCCGGCGTTTTCTTGCGCCCAAGGGCGTCGGATTCCCAGGAAGAGCCCGGGCTGGTTGAGGGCTGCTCAGCCAGTGAAAGGAAAAGGGCGATGGAGACCAGTCCGTCGCCCCCGTTGATAGCGGGTTACCTGCCGACTGCCTCCCGTACGGCGGCCTGGTGCCCAGCGTCAACTACTTGGGTGCCGTGGGTTAGGCTGCCGAGGAAGTGTATGCAATGGTGGCCGGGGAAGCCGTTGTTGGTCAGGCTCGCCCCACCATGGGGCATCCCGTTCATGCTGGCGGCAATACGGTACCCGCCAACTTCCACCACCACCGGGCGACGGGCCCAGCTCCAGCCGCCCCCGTAGATCCGTCTCAGCATATCAGTGTCGGCCCGGGTCAGCGGTTCCACGTCGGCGTGGGCCCATCCACCCCGGCGCCGCACGGTGAAGGAAAGGCCAGTGTGAACATCAGTGACCTGGGCGGTGGTGTTACGGGGAAAGATCCTGTCCACTTGTGTCCAGGGTGTGGCCACCGCCCCGGCAACGTTGGACGTGGTCCCGGCGGGAATGGTCAGGACCGAGCCTATCTTCAGGCTCAAGGGGTCGACCCCGCGGTTGGCAGCGACCAGGGCTTCCAGTGTGATCCCGTGGGCCCGGGCGATTAGAAACAGCGTGTCCCCACTGCGGACCGTGTAGGTCGTGCTTAACCCGGGGATGACCAACCGGGTCCCCACCAGCAGCCGGTGGGAGTCGGTGATGGAATTGGCCGATGCAAGCTGGTTTATGGTCACCCGGTAACGCTGGGCCAGAAGGTACAACGTATCTCCTGGTTGGACTACGTGTACGGTAGCGTAAGCTGATCCAGCAACAAGAAAAAGCGTTGCGGCGCCGACCAAAGCGGCGACCAGGCGAGCCGGCACACGACCTTGCATGTGTTGATTACCTCCTTCGGCCTGTGGAAATAGCTCCATCTTTATGTAAACGAGGTAATACTGCACAGAACAGGAAATGTCCTGCTTGAGCACACATGGGAATTTGCGGCATCGCTGGAATGCGGGAGTATAGGTGCGGGTTACCCGAGCCAGCTGCCCGGTCGACCGGGCGGAGCCAGGGCTAGCTCTCCCTTGAAGCCGGCCTGCGCCAGGTAAGGAGTCACTGTCCTATGGGCCAGTGCGGGCGTGTTGCACTCTAGGCTAAGGTGAGCCAGCAAGACGGTACGGGTCGCAGAGGTCGCAATCCCGGACAACGCACGTCCGGCCTGCTCGTTGGAGAGGTGCCCACGTTCGCCAAGCACTCGCTGAATCAGGGACCGGCTGCGGCCGGATTCCAGCTGCAGCTGCCGGTCATGGTTGCTCTCAAAGATGAGATGCTCTGCTCCAGACAAAAGCCCGGTCAGTTCCGGGGGCACCTCTCCCAGGTCAGTAACAATGCCCAGGCGACGGCCGCGGTTCTCCACCAGGTAGCCCACAGGATCCACCGTGTCGTGGGGTTTGGAAAAGCAGTGGATCTGCAAATCCCCCACGGCTACTGTATGACCGGCACTGATGGTCCTGGCCTGGGTACACTGCCAGCCACGTTCTGACCATACCTCCCAGAACGCAGGCGGAGCGAATACGGAGACCCCGTGGCGGCAGGCAAAGGGCCGCTTGAGAGCAAGGGCCCGGGTGTGGTCGGTGTGCTCGTGGGTGAGGAAGATGGCGTCCAGGGAAGACGGCGGGATCCCCAGTTCGTGTAGGTACGACTCCATGCGGCGACAGGAGATGCCGCAGTCCACCAGGATACGCGTGCAACGCGAGATTACCAGGTAGGCGTTGCCATAGGCACTGCAGCTGGATAGCGATATGTACGAGAACTCCTGCACCAGGCCACCCCCGGGCATGTCTTTCGCCGGCGGAACCGGAGTTCCCTGCCTAAAATGGAATCCGCCCCCGGGCGGCCCGGGGGCGGATCCTGGTGAACCTTAGTAGTCCATATCCGGCCCACCCGGCGGGTAGGGCGGCTTCTTCTCTTCCTTCTGTGGGGCTTCTGCCACTAGGGCCTCGGTGGTGAGCACCATGCCGGCGACGCTGGCGGCGTTCTCCAGGGCCGACCTGGTGACCTTGACCGGGTCTACGATCCCGTGTTTGGCCAACTCCACAATGTTACCGCTGATGGCGTCAAGTCCCACGCCGTTCTTGGTCTGGGAGCGCACACGCTCTACAATGACCGATCCCTCGAGGCCGGCGTTTTGGGCGATCTGGCGGAGGGGCTCCTCCAGCGCGCGCCTGATAATGGCCACGCCCACCTTCTCATCGCCTTCCAGCTGTAACTCATCCAGCTTGGGGATGATGTTGATGTAGGTAGTGCCGCCACCGGGTACCATGCCCTCTTCCACACCGGCCCGGGTAGCAGCCAGCGCGTCCTCTACCCGGTGCTTCTTCTCCTTGAGCTCGGTTTCGGTAGCCGCGCCGACCTTGATCACGGCGACTCCTCCGGCCAGCTTGGCCAGTCTCTCCTGGAGCTTTTCGCGGTCATAGTCGGAGTCGGTATCCTCGATTTGCTTGCGGATCTGGCCCACCCGAGCTTCGATACGGCTCTTATCGCCACGGCCCTCCACGATGGTGGTCTTCTCCTTGGAGATGCGGACCTTGTTGGCCTCACCCAGCATATCTATGGTGACGTTCTCCAGCTTGATCCCAATGTCCTCGCTGATGAACTGCCCACCGGTGAGGATGGCAATGTCCTCGAGCATGGCCTTGCGGCGGTCGCCGAACCCGGGAGCCTTCACCGCTGCGGTCTGCAGTGTACCACGGATCTTGTTCACCACCAGGGTGGCCAGGGCTTCCCCTTCCAGGTCCTCGGCGATGATCAGAAGTGGCCGGCCCTGCCGTGCCACCTTCTCCAGCACTGGGAGCAGGTCGGCCACGGCGCTGATCTTCTTCTCGAAGATGAGGATCAGCGGATTGTCCAGTTCGGCCTCCATGGCTTCGGGGTTGGTCACGAAATAGGGGGAAATGTACCCGCGGTCGAACTCCATGCCCTCAACGACCTCAACCGTCGTCGCAGTGCCTTTGGACTCTTCTACGGTGATGACGCCATCTTTACCGACTTTGTCCATAGCATCGGCGATGAGGCTGCCGATTTCGGGGTCGTTGCCGGCAATGGCGGCTATATGGGCAATGTCTTCCTTCGTCTCCACCGGGGTGCCCAGCTCTTTGATCCCGGCCACGGCAACCTGGACTGCCTTGTCGATGCCGCGCTTTATGAAGATGGGGTTGGCACCGGCAGTCACGTTGCGGAGGCCTTCACGGACAATGGCATGGGCCAGGACGGTAGCGGTAGTGGTGCCGTCACCAGCCACATCATTGGTCTTAGCGGCTACTTCCCGGCACAGCTGGGCGCCCATGTTCTCATAGGGATCTTCCAGTTCGATTTCCTTGGCCACGGTCACTCCATCCTTGGTAATGATGGGTGATCCGAACTTGCGGTCAAGGACTACGTTGCGACCCTTGGGCCCGAGAGTGACCCGGACAGCGGCGGAGACCGCTCCCACGCCCCTCTCCAGCGCCTTACGGGCCTCTACGTCAAAGGCCAGTATCTTCGCTGGCATCCTCATTTAACCTCCTTCTTGCCCCTGGCGTTACTTGACGGCCAGGATGTCGCCTTCTCTAACGATGAGATACTCCTCGCCATCAACCTTAACTTCGGTGCCGCTGTACTTGGAGTAAATCACGCGGTCACCCACCTTGACCTCTGGGGCCACCTTGGTCCCGTTGTCAAGGAGACGGCCCGGGCCTACGGCCACGACCTCGCCCTCCTGGGGCTTATCCTTGGCCGTATCGGGGAGGACGATCCCGCCTTTGGTCTTCTCCTCGGCGGTGACGGGCTTGAGGACTACCCGGTCGGCAAGCGGTTTCAGCATAACCCAGATTACCCTCCTTTCCACGACTAGCTCTATTGCTAGCACTCATCTAAGGTGAGTGCTAGCAGTTCCTATTATAGCCATCCCCTAACAGGCTGTCAACAGACCCGGAAAGTTTTTTGGAACAAGAACACGCCAGGAGGAGCGGAATATGATGAGGTGTCAACTGTCTTATGGTAAACACCCGAGAGGAGCATGGCGGTTGCTAGCAAAATGCCCTAAGTGTAAGAGCATTAACGCCGGAGAGTACAGCATTGGCGTGCACCAGCTGAAGAGATCATGGATCTACACCTACTGGTGTGCCTGCCGAGACTGCCGGCACAAATGGCTGGTGAGCAAAGAAGTACCTGCCTAGACTAATGATCTGAGGCGGTCATCCAGGGGGCTGCTGGCCGCGTGTGCGTCCCTCGCCCGGCCACAGCATGGAAGGCAAACACGGGAGGTTTCCGCCCTCCTTCCTCCCGCTGCCGTCTTCCTGTGCCAACCCTGGATTCCGTGACGGGGCCCCCTGGGGCCCCGCTTGGCTTTCAATCCACGGTCACCAGTGCCCGGATTCGCTCTAGCGTTTTCTCACCAATGCCACTCACCCGTACCAGGTCATCCACGCTTGAGAAGGGGCCGACCCGGGTGCGGTAGTTGACGATCTCCGCAGCCAGGGCTGGCCCTATGCCCGGCAATCTTTCCAGCTGGTACCGGTCTGCCCGGTTGATATTGATCTTCCCCCCTTGGGCAGCAGCAGCTGCTGCTGCCTCCTCACGGGTAGGGACATGCACCCGCTGTCCATCGGTAAGCAGGGCGGCCAGGTTTATGGTGTCGAGCACCGCAGCTTCCGTCCCTCCCCCGGCGGCCTCCACAGCGTGGAAGACCCGAGAGCCCAAGAAGAGCTGGTAGACGCCAGGGCGGGTGACGGCCCCGGCCACGTGGACGTATATGAGCTCCGGGGCGGGTTCCGGTGCGGCATGGGAAGCCGGGTTAGCCGGCTCCTGGGTAAGGGGAACCAGGGCCGGCCGGCGGGGCGAGGCATTACGGTAGACCAACCACACCCCACCGGCCAGCAGGGAAACAATGAGGAGCACCAGGATGACCTGTTCATCGCGGTTTGGAGACACAAGCTCCCACCCCGTAAGGCCGACCGGCGCTCCTACCATATTCTACCTGTGGCGGGCTTTGGCCGTCAAGCGGTGACTATGTTGACCAGTTTCCCCGGTACTCCGACCACTCGCCTGATAGTCCTACCGGCAAGATAGGGCCGGACCCGCTCACTGGCTATGGCCAGTTCCTGTACTTCATCCATGGTCAGGTCCACTGCCACCGTCAGCCGGTCCCTGACTCTGCCGTCCACCTGCACCACCACGGTAACTTCATCGGCTAATACCAGTGCTTCGTCGTAGTCAGGCCAGGCTTCAAGGTGTACGCTTTTAGCATGGCCTAACCGGCTCCACAGCTCTTCGGACAGGTGCGGCGCAAAGGGCGCCAGCATCAAGACGAGCTTCTCCACAGCCTGGCACATGGCAGCCCGGTCGGGCCTGGTGGTGCCCTCGCGGTAACGGTAGAGCGCATTCACCAGCTCCATGAGGGCGCTGATGGCCGTATTGAAGTTGTAACGCTGGCGAATGTCGTGGGTAACGCGCTTGATTGCCCGGTGGGTTTCCCGCACCAGTTCGCCCGCACCAGGACCCGGGTTGTTGCCCATGCCGCCGACGCTATCGGCATGGGAAGTCACCAGCCTCCAGACTCGCTGTAGAAACCGCGACGCACCTTCCACCCCCGTCTCGCTCCACTCCAAGTCCTTTTCAGGAGGAGCGGCAAAAAGGATGAACAGCCTGGCTGTGTCCGCCCCGAACTTCCTGATGATCTCGTCAGGACTGACCACATTGCCCTTGGACTTAGACATCTTGGCCCCTTCCTTGACCACCATGCCCTGGGTGAGGAGCCGCACGAAGGGCTCTTCGACTTTGAGCATTCCCTCATCGTGGAGGACTTTGGTTATAAAGCGAGAGTACAAAAGGTGCAGGACCGCGTGCTCAATGCCTCCGATGTACTGGTCAACGGGCATCCAGTAGCCGGCAGCTTCAGGATCAAAGGCCCGTTCCCGGTTACCCGGCGAGCAGTATCGCAGGTAGTACCAGGATGAATCGATGAAGGTGTCCATGGTGTCGGTTTCCCGGCGGGCCGTACCACCACACCCGGGGCAGGTGGTACAGATGAACGACTCTAGCGAAGCTAGGGGTGATGGGCCAGGGCTGAACTCGATGTCCAGCGGCAAGACCACGGGCAACTGCTCTTCGGGAACGGGCATGATACCGCAGTGGTCGCAGTAGACCACGGGGATGGGCGCTCCCCAGTAGCGTTGCCGTGATATGAGCCAATCGCGCAAGCGGTAGTTGACCCGGCGCCGGCCGAGCCCTCGCTGTTCAGCATAGTCAGCAATGCGGTCCTGACCCTCGGTATTGGGAAGACCAGTGAATGGCCCGGATTCAACCATAGTGCCATGGTCTACGTAGGCCCGGTCAAGAGTGGATGCCTCCAGCGAATGCCCGGCATCTTGAATGACCACCCTTACCGCCAGCCCGTATTTCCGGGCAAACTCGAGGTCACGCTGATCGTGGGCAGGCACCCCCATGACTGCCCCGGTACCGTATTCGTACACCACGTAGTTACCGATCCAGATAGGTATGTTTTCCCCGGTGAACTGGTTTACCGCATAGGCACCGGTGAACACGCCCTCTTTGACAAAATCCTCGGCTATTCTCTGGGCCGGGTCAATGGCGCGGGTACGGCGGACAAAGGTGGCTAATTCCTCGCTGGGATGCCTGGACATCAGGATCTCCACCAACGGGTGCTCCGGGGCAAGCACCACGTAAGTGGCGCCGTATACCGTGTCATGGCGAGTCGTGAACACGGGAATGGGCTCTTTGGTGTCGGCCACCGGGAAGACCAATTCCACGCCCTCGCTGCGCCCGATCCAGTTTTGTTGCATCACTCGCACCCGTTCTGGCCATCCCTGTAGCTGGTCAAGGTCGGCCAGTAACCGATCGGCGTAGTCTGTTATCTTCAAGAACCACTGCTCTAGTTCCCGGGTGCCAACGACAGTGTCGCATCGCCAGCAGAGCCCGCCTTCCACCTGTTCGTTGGCCAAAACCGTCTCGCATTGTGGACACCAGTTCACCGACGCTCGCTTGCGATAGGCCAGGCCCCGACGGAACATGAGTAGGAAGAGCCACTGGGTCCATTGGTAGTAGTCTGGTGAAGCGGTAGTGACTTCCCGCTCCCAATCGTAACTGGTGCCAAGCATACCGAACTGCTCTTTCATGTGCTCGATGTTGGACCAGGTCCACCGGGCCGGGTGGGTGCGGTGCTTGATGGCCGCATTCTCTGCCGGCAGGCCGAAGGCATCCCAGCCCATGGGATGGAGCACATCATAGCCGTTCATCCTCAGAAACCTGGCCAAGACATCACCAATGCTGTAATTACGTACATGACCCATGTGCAGTTCGCCCGAGGGATACGGGAACATCTCCAGGCAGTAGAATTTGCGCTCCGGGTCATCGCACTTGGCCCGGTACATGTCCGGAGTCCATCTGGCTCTTGCCTTTCTTTCGATGGCCCGGAAATCATAGCGTTCGATCAACGTCAGTCCCCCTTAAATGCAAAAACCCCGTCCCTGGAAACGGGGACGAGGACATACCCGCGGTACCACCCCGGTTGACAAGTTGGTGGAGCCGAGGGGGATCGAACCCCTGGCCTCATGAATGCCATTCATGCGCTCTCCCAGCTGAGCTACGGCCCCACGTCTTATCCTCTCCGTGCGTTTAACGCGCGCCCACGTCCGGACTACTAGCTTTCACCCGGATGCTCCGGGGCGAGTTGGGTCCCGCACGGTCACCGGCTCGCACCGACCGCCGGCTCTCTTGGACTTCCGGGACTTATTACTCCCCATCATGGCGATGCTATGCGATTTTCAACGGCACGCAGCGCAACTTTGATTATACGAGAAGAGCCGCTTGTTGTCAAGCAGGCGCAATCGCGCTGGTACAACGCTTGCCCAAGGTGGAGTAGCCACCCGCTATGCCCGGCGGTGGTGTCTGTGAGGATTTCGGCGACAGCCACCGGGGATACCGGCGCACTATGCTCCAGGGCACCATGGGGCCGGGCCGGGGTCCAACATGCTCGGGGAAAAGCGGTTCTCACCGGGCGGCTTCCAACGGGACCACCTCTGCGTCTCCCCAGAGTCGCTCCAGGTTATAGAAAGCCCGCTCCACTTCATTGAAAACATGCACGATGACCGCACCGTAATCCAACAATATCCAACGGGACAGGTCGTACCCTTCGCGGTGCCGGACGCTTACCCCCTGGGCCTTGAGTTTCTCTTCGATGGCTTCAGATATGGCCCTCACCTGTAAAGCCGTGGGCGCACTGATGATGACAAAGTAGTCAGCAACCAGGGTTACCGCCCTCATATCCAGGACCACTGGATGTTGGCCCTTCTTCGCCACGGCTACTTCTGCTGCTTGGCGGGCGAGTTCGCCGGGCTCCAATCTCATTCCCCCTGTTTCACATCGGCTCCCACTATGATGGCGAAATCCACGTATTCCTCGGGAGGCTGGCGCCTGATGAGCCTGGGCTTGGGAGCCACTTGGCTGACCACCCTCGTCATACGCCTTAGCGCCAGGTCATCCTTGGTATAGGATATAAGCTGGGTGGTCTGGTAGGTCTGCCTATCGGCCTGGCCAGTACGGATCACAATATAACCGAGTTTGTTCAAATGCGCAACCAAAAGCTCGACCGCTTCAGAAGACGTAGTACCGCTTAGAACCTCCACCCTGGTTCTACGGTTCGCATCATAGTCTATCCCGCGGATAAGCAAATCAACGACTCGCTGGGTACGCACAGGATCAGCTACCCAAAAACTTATAACGCGCCCGCCTTCGGTCATGTCCCTGGGTGTGCCCGGGAGCATCTCCATGGCTATTCGTTCTTTCTTGACCTGCAGGGCTTGGCCGGCCAGCTGCAATAAGGTCGAAACATCCATGCTGGTGTTCAGGTAAGGTACAATGGACTGGACCAGGTTGGGAATGCGCCACAAGATATCAAGCTCGTAGAACTTGTTTACGAAGGCCCGAACAAAGGCCTGCTGGGCACGGATGCGCCCGATGTCCGCATCCGGATACCCGCGATACCTCACGAAGTTCAGGGCAGTCTCGCCGTCCATGGTCTGTTTCCCAGCCTTGATATCGATGTACAGGTCCTGAAGGGGATCTTCATAGAACAAGTCCTTTTCGACTGTGAGCTCGATACCACCAAGGATGTCCACTGCCTTGATGAAACCGGCAAAGTCTACCCGCACGTAGTAATGCACCTTGACACCAAGAAACTGTGCCACCGTTTCCATGGCCAGCAACGGTCCGCCGTATGCGTGCGCGTGCCCGAGCTTCTCAAAACCCGTTCGCCCGGGGATCTGCACCCGGGTGTCGCGAGGCAGGTGAAGTGCGGCAACTTCCTTGGTTTCTGTGTCAAAACTCACCAGCACTATGGTATCGGCACGAGCACCGTCCGACTTGGGTCCATTGCCATTGACCCCGCCGTCAACCCCAAGGAACAACACATTGATTCGCTCACCGGGCTCGATGACCACGCCTTCAGTCCCCGGAGCAGGTTGGAAGGTTCCTTTGAAGAAGGCGTAGGCACCATACATAACCCCGCCTACGAACAAAGCCACTGCCAGGATGGTGGCAGCCGCGATCCTGCCCCAGTGGGGCCGGGACGGTTGAGGTCGTTTTCTTCTGACTAGGATCGTCGACTCCAGGTCGCTCATGGGAGATCTGGTACCTCCATAGCAGAACAACTCTAGTCTCTCAGGGTTCTACATAACTAGATGAAAACCTTCTGTATTAGAATCCCCTAACACTGTGACGCCCGTGGACGCAGTGAGGTTCCTGGCTGCCCCTTCATTCCAATTATTGCCATAACTTTAACTAATTAACGTTTGTACAAATGCCCCCACAGGCCCCGTTGCGTCTCGGCCAACGTGTAGGCGATGAGTACCAGCTCCAGGTAGCGCTCCACCCCACTGGTGCTGCGCAACTGGTAGTCATCAAAGCCCAGCAGTTGCTTGGCGTTGCGGTGGAAAGTCTCTATCGGCCACCTATGGCTATAGTGGGTCAACAGTCTCTGGGCGTCCAGCGCAGAGACGGCCCCCGGCTCCGGATGGAAGTGCGCATAGAACCTGGTTCCGTGGGATGGTGCGGCCGAGATCACGATCCGGGCCCGCAGGCAGTCGTCGACTTGGCGGACGCGGTAACCCCCGGTGGTTCACGGTCAACTGGGCCGGGCCCTGCGTGTCAACTCAAATAAGAATGTTGCCGAACGGGTAGTGGCTCACTCACATAAGATTGTTGCCGAAAGCTAGTCAGCCACCTCCTTTCGGCGGGGCGTGGGTGCGGAGAGAGCTGCCTGGGGGCCGG
>JBFLYN010000042.1:0-25397 GCA_040756655.1 Bacillota bacterium | reverse complement strand
CGGATAGCTCCAGTCAACCGGAAGGAGTCGTGGACGCCCCTTTTCTTGAACTTAGGAAGTCCAAGTTGCGAAGCGCCTCTTGCGGAGCGCACTGGGAGACCTAGTACATCCAGGGGAAGTCGGTCTTTTCGAGTACGTTGAGTTCCCGATGCTGTTTGCTAGCATCGGTGCGTTTCCTCTCTTGTTCCCACAGTGCCATGCGACGGGCGAGCCCCCAGTTATAGGCAAAACGTGCGGCCCCTGCATGTTTAGCGAGGAGAATGCGTGGCTGGACATTGGGGTCCAGTTCATAACGGTATGCCCGGTTACGCTCTATCACCTCCAACGCCTTCCGCGCCCGGTTCTTCGCAGAACGCCGCCCATACAGACGGGCACCGAACGATGTCAGCACCTCCATCATGTCTTGTACCAAGTCATCCTTGACTTCGCCGTTCTTCATGACAACTATACGCCGTCCCTGCGCCGGGGGTTGAGCCTGGCTACCCTGACAGCCAGTGTCACGCAGCCAGGCTGCCCTGACGAGGGTACCCGGTGAAAGAGCAAGCTGCCCACCCCCGACGTACAGGAGAGGAAAGGCGATTCCCTCCATTGAGGATGCAGGGAAAACTACCCCGGGGTCTGCGGAACTATCTCCCGGGGCAGAGATCGAACGAGACGGCAGCTGCTCTAGGACCACCCGGTCTTACGCTGTCGCCGTCACCTGCCACCCAGGCGCCCCGGGGAGCGGAAAGCCCAACCCGCTTGGAGGCGTTCAGTTTTACAGGCCTAGCTCGCCGGCGATGCGTTGCATGGCTTTGAGGCCCAGGGCGATGAACGCTTCAAGCTCAAGTCCCAGCTCGGAGCAGGCCCGAATGGTGTCACGGTTGGCCCCGCGAGCAAAGGCTTTCTCACCAAAACGGTTTAGCACAAATGCGGTGTCGATGGCGCCAAGCCGGCGTTCGGGCGAGACCAGTGCCGCCGCCACGATGAGGCCGGTCAGAGGATCGCAGGCGTATAGCGCCCTGGCCATGGGCGTTTCCCGGGGCAACCCGTGGTATTCGTTATGGGCTCTAACTGCATCGACGATTTCGTCATCGAATCCCAGCTGGCGGACCAGTTCTGCGCTTTCCAGGCTGTGCCGCCCGGGATCATTCTTGGTGGATTCGTAATCGATGTCGTGGAGCAGGCCGGCCATGGCCCAACGGTCCTCGTCAGCTCCGAAATGCCGCGCCAGTTCCTGCATTACCGCCTCCACGGCCAGTGCGTGCTTGAAGAGGTTTCTGTTGACCATGAGCCGTTTGACTTCAGCGAGGGCCTCATTCCGTTGCATCCTGGATCTCTCCTTTAATGATGTAGGTTCCCAGGGCCCGGGCCAGCTCGGTTCCCCCGCCTGCCAGCACCGCGCCGGTGAATACAGCCCGCCCTTTTTGTCTTTCTATCCAGGCCCGGCAGGATGTGGTCTGGCCGGGGCTGACCGGGGCAAGGTACCGGACGGTGAGTTCTGCAGTCCGGGCACCTCCATATAGCTCAAAGAGCATCCTCCCCATGGTCTCGTCCAGCACTGTTGCAGTTAGCCCCCCGTGGACCACGCCCGGGTAGCTCTGGTGCTCAGGGTGGGGAGTAAAGGAGGTGACGTACTCCCGGTCTTCCCACCAAAACTCAAGTTTCAGCCCTATGGGGTTTTTGGGCCCGCACCCGAAGCAATGCTCAAGCCTGACCGCGCGCTTCAACGTGCTCAACCTCCAGACTTTCTATGAACTGGTGCACGCGCTGAAAGATGCGTTCGCGGCCAGCCTCCAGTATGGCCAGGTGGGTCCCATGACAGTACCACAGTTCCCGATGCCGGCTACCCAAGCCGTCGTAGAGCAGCCGGGCGCTGGCAGGGTTCACCGTCAGGTCCTGGTGGGCCTGGATCACCAGTACCGGGACCTTGACCTCGTGCAGCCACCGGCGCGATCTGCGTATGTACTGGTATAGGCCCAGGCTGGCCCCGAGGGACGCTGCCTGGATGTCGCCCGGCCGGGACGAGCCTTTCACCAGTTTCTTAATTACGTCCAGCGGCCGGCTCAGGTAGAGCGGCGCGTTGATGCATACTACAGCATGCGCATGACCCCGCCGGGCCAAGTCCAGCGCCAGGAGACCGCCCAGGGAAAGGCCTACGGCCACACCAGATCCAGCAGAAGCGTCCAGCGCCGAACGGACCCACTGGCCGGGCTTGGAAGTTACCCGGTGGCCGCCATGACCAACCAGGCACGGCGCCACTACCGCGTAACCCCGCCGGTGCAGGTAGTCACCCAGAGGGCGGACTTGCCCTGGGTCACCGGTAAAGCCGTGTAGAAGCAAGCATCTAGGTCCCTTGCTTTCCAGTACAAAGGCTTCCCGCGAGCGTGATGCGGCTCTCAGTACCATCTCCTCCAGACAGCAATGCCGGGTCCAACACCCGGCATTGCCCCAAGACCTGTGCGCCCGGCGCCGCCTTATCCAAACAGCGGGGCAAACACCAGCGCTACTATGCTCATGAGCTTGATCAGTATGTTCAAGGAAGGCCCAGCTGTGTCCTTGAAAGGGTCGCCCACGGTGTCGCCAACCACCGCGGCAGCGTGCACCGGGGTACCCTTTCCACCCAGGTTGCCTGCCTCAATGTACTTCTTAGCATTGTCCCAGGCTCCACCGGTGTTGGCCATCTGGATGGCCAACAACACGCCGCTGATCAAGGCGCCCGCCAAAAGGCCGCCCAGGGCCTCACTGCCCAGAGCCATTCCCACCAGTATAGGGCTGAGCACGGCCAAGAGCCCGGGTATGATCATCTCCCGGAGGGCAGCACCGGTACTAATGGCCACGCAGGTGCCGTATTCCGGGCGGGCCTTGCCTTCCATGATACCCGGGATGTCGCGGAACTGGCGCCGCACCTCCTCGATCATCTTGAAGGCAGCCTTCCCCACCGCCTGCATGGCCATGGAACTGAACAGGAAGGGGAGCATGCCGCCGATGAACAACCCGGCGATAACCCTCGGGTCAATGACGTTGATTTGGGTAAGGCCGGCCGCGGCCGAATAGGCAGAAAACAGGGCCAGGGCCGTCAAGGCCGCCGACCCGATGGCAAAACCCTTGCCGATGGCTGCGGTGGTGTTGCCCACCGCGTCCAGGTTATCAGTGACCGCGCGGACGCTCTTGGGAAGCTTGGACATTTCGGCAATACCACCGGCATTGTCGGCGATGGGACCGTAGGCGTCCACGGACACGGTCATCCCGGCAGTGGACAGCATGCCCACGGCGGCCAGCGCAATGCCGTAGAGTCCGGCAGCCTTGAATGCCACCAGGATGGTCCCGGCCAGCACCAGTACGGGCAGGGCGGTGCTGCGCATGCCCACGGCCAACCCGGTGATGACATTGGTGGCCGGACCAGTCTGGGAAGCTTCGGCGATGCTCCTCACGGGCGGGCGATCGGGGCTGGTATAGTACTCAGTGATGATCCCGACCAAGATTCCGGCTAGCAGCCCGGCGGCGATGGCATAGAAGGCTCCCAGCTGGCCGAAGAACGCCCGGACCAAGAAAAACGCTGCCACCAGCACCAGGCCACCGGCGGCGAAGGTGCCTACCCTAAGAGCCGTGGCCGGGTCGCGCTTTTCGCCGCCCTGGACGAAGAAGGTCCCCAGGATAGATGCCACGATGCCCGCGGCCGCCACCACCATCGGGAGCGTCACGCCTGCAGGCCCAAACGCTACTGCACCCAGGGCCATGGCAGCTATGATCGATGCAACATAAGATTCGAATAGATCGGCACCCATGCCGGCCACGTCGCCTACGTTGTCGCCTACGTTGTCGGCGATCACCGCCGGGTTCCGGGGGTCATCCTCAGGTATCCCGGCTTCAACCTTACCAACCAGGTCGGCGCCTACATCCGCGGCCTTGGTGTAGATGCCTCCGCCCACCCTGGCAAACAGTGCGATAGACGAAGCGCCGAAGGCAAAACCGTTGATGACGGTGAGATCACCAAAAACGTAGAACATGATTCCTAGGCCCAAAAGCCCCAAGCCCACCACGGACATACCCATGACTGCACCGCCGGCAAAAGCCACGCCCAGGGCTTCTCGCTGGCCCTGGCGGGCTGCCTGGGCAGTTTTGACATTGGCCACTGTGGCCACCCTCATGCCGAACCATCCACCCAGGGCCGACGAGACCGCACCGGCTATGAACGACACTGCCGTGGCCGGCTGTAGGCCCTCAGTCGGAGTCAAGGTCCCCACCAGGAAGATCACGCCCGCCACTACCAGCACGAACACGACCAGAGTCCGGTACTCCCGGTTCAGGAAGGCCATAGCGCCCTCCTGGATGGCACCGGCAATCTCCTGCATCCGGGCGTCGCCGCCTTGGGCGCGGTTGACGCGTGCTACCAGCACCAGGGCAAAAACCAGGGCCAAGCCTCCGGCCAGCGGCGCAAGGAATACCAGCCGCTCCAAGCCAAACTCCTCCTTACCTATTCAGGACCCCAGCAGCGTCAGGGTGATGGCAGTGACGATGAACGTCCCCGCCAACCCCGTGGACACTTTGCCGAGAACCTCATCGATGCCCTTGCGTTTACCAAACAGGGCTTCGGCTCCCCCGCCGATGACGCCCAGTCCAGCGCTCTTGCCCGACTGCAACAGCACCGTGGTGATGAGGCCCAGCGATACCAGGACATGCAGAACCGTGATAATGTTTATAAGCACCAAAAGCCCCCCAAATGGTCCGCCCTATGCAACGGTAAAGATTGTAGCATACGCAGGGACAAAACTCAACGGCTCAACGCAGGACCTATCCTCAATATTGGCTAATGTGCGCTAAAACCCCTGCTACTTCCCTAAAAATTGGCCGAACACCTGCTTACCGGCATACTGCGCGGAACTCCCTAGTTCCTCCTCGATCCTCAAAAGGCGGTTGTACTTGGCTACCCTTTCAGAACGGCAGGGCGCCCCGGTCTTGATCTGGCCCGCAGCAGTGGCCACGGCCAGGTCGGCTATGGTCGTGTCCTCGGTTTCGCCGGACCGGTGGGATATGACCCGCCCATACCCGGATGCAGCGGCTAGTTTCACAGTTTCCATGGTCTCGCTCAAGGTGCCCACCTGGTTTACCTTGACCAGCACCGCGTTGGCCACTGCCCAATCGATCCCTTGCTGGAGCCTGGCCCTGGAGGTCACAAATATGTCATCGCCCACCAGCTGCACCCGCCCGCCGAGGCTCCGGGTGAGAGCAGCCCAGCCTTCCCAGTCGTCTTCGGACAGGCCATCTTCGATGGAGATAATGGGGTAGGCGTCCACCCACCGGCGGTACTCCTCCACCAGTTCCTCGGCACTCACCCGGCGTCCTTCCGAAGCCAGGCTGTATATTCCTCCGTTGAAAAGCTCAGTGGCCGCCACGTCCAGTGCCAGGTAGACTTCACGTCCCGCCCGGTAGCCGGCTTTTTCAATGGCCTCCACCAGGGCGTCGAGAGCAGCCACATTGGACTCCAGGTTGGGTGCGAACCCTCCCTCGTCGCCCACGGCCGTGCCCAGCCCCCGGCCATGCAGCACTGCCTTTAGTGCTTGGAAAATCTCTGAGCCTGCCCTCAGCGCTCCGGCGAAGCTATCCAGCCCGGCGGGCACCACCATGAACTCCTGGACATCCACGTTGTTATCGGCGTGCTTGCCCCCGTTGAGGATATTCAGCATGGGCACCGGCAGCATGCTGGCAAAGGTACCGCCCAGGTACCGGTATAGAGGAAGGTCAAGCGAGGCGGCGGCAGCGTGAGCTGCCGCCATGGATACACCCAGGACGGCATTGGCTCCCAGTCTCTCCTTGTTAGGAGTCCCGTCCAGCTCCAGGAGCCTCTGGTCGAGTCCACGCTGGTCCAAGACGTCGAGGCCAGTGAGGGCCGGAGCCAAGATTTGGTTGACGTTGGCTACAGCCTTTAACACGCCCCTGCCGTGGTAACGGCGAGCATCTCCGTCTCGTAATTCCCAAGCCTCATGGCGGCCGGTGCTCGCTCCCGATGGCACCGCCGCCCGGCCCAGGGTGCCGTCAGCCAGCACCACGTCCACCTCAACCGTGGGCATGCCCCGGGAATCAAGGATCTCCCGGGCCAGGAGGCTGACAATTACACTCATTGTACTCACTCCCCGCAGGTAATAAGCGAATCATGCATGGCCGTAGGCTTTTCCAGCCCGATTACTTCCAAAAGAGTCGGCGCCACATCCCCCAGCACTCCCGCGCGCAGCCGGCAGCAGCGGCGCACCGGGTCCACCAGGATGCAGGGCACCGGGTTGGAGGTGTGCGCGGTGTGCGGGCTCCCGTCCCGGTCTACCATGCACTCGGCATTGCCATGGTCCGAGACGATAATCGCCGCCCCTCCCTCCTCCACCAGGGCGCGAGCCACCCGGCCCACGCATTCATCCACCACCGCCACAGCGCGCCGGGCGGCCTCCAGGTCTCCGGTATGGCCCACCATGTCCGGGTTGGCATAGTTGGCGATGATCACGTCGTGCTCACCCCCCCGGATGGCATCAAGAAAGGCCGCGGTCACTTCCCGGGCGCTCATTTCGGGTTGGAGGTCATAGGTGGCCACCTTCGGCGAAGGTATGAGCAGCCGGGTCTCGCCCGGAAAAGTCCTTTCGTCCATGCCGCTAAAAAAGTAGGTGACGTGAGCATACTTCTCGGTTTCCGCGAGTCTAAGCTGGGTCAACCCGGCCCGGCTTACCACCTCGCCCAGCGTGTCACGGATCTCTAGCTGCGGGAAAGCGTGGGGCAGGGGAAGCCCTTCTTCATATAGAGTCATGCCCGTCAAGTCCATGGGAAAGTGGGGCGGGCGCGAGAACTGGTAGAAGTCTGGTAGCACCAGGGCCTGGACAAGCTGGCGGGCCCGGTCGGCCCGGAAGTTTACAAATATGCCCGCATCCCCTGGTTTGATCCCAGTGTACCCGCGGATAACTGCGGGGGCCACGAATTCGTCCAGCTCTCCTTGATCATAGGCCGCAGCCAGCGCACCTGCAGCCGAGGTGGCGGGTATTCCCTCACCTAGCGCTAGGGCCCGGAAGGCCCGGAGAGTACGTTCCCAGCGCTTGTCTCGATCCATGGCGTAATAACGGCCGCTGATAGTAGCGATGCGACCGATCCCGGCCCGGGCCATCACTTCCTCCAGACGCCGGATATAGGGGAGGGCACTGGCGGGCGGGACGTCCCGTCCGTCCAAGAAGGCATGGACCGCCAGGTCCTGCACACCGGCATCACGTGCCATGTCGATGAGGGCGTGAAAGTGCAGTTCGTGGCTGTGCACGCCTCCATCGGAAAGGAGGCCCAGAAGATGCAGGGCACCTCCGCGTCCGGCCGCCCTAGCCATGGGCTCTAGGAGGGCGGGGTTGCGCTGAAAAGACCCGGCTTCTATAGAACGGTTGATCCGCAAAAGATCCTGTAAAACGATGCGCCCGGCTCCCAGGTTCAGGTGACCAACGTTGGAGTCTCCCATCTGGCCGCTCATGAGACCCACGGCTTCTCCGTCCGCAGCCAGCTGGGTTGAAGGGTATTCACTGGCCAACCGGGCCAATTCGGGGCTGGTCCCGCACACTGCATTGCCCGGGCCCGAAGGAGCCATCCCCCATCCGTCCAAGACGATAAGGGCTACCGGGCTCCGGACCTGGGGCCTCTTCACTCCCGTCTCCCGGCGGCCTTAGCCAGGGCAGCAAACACCTGCGGGTCTAGGCTGGCCCCTCCCACCAGGGCTCCATCAATGCCGGGCTGGACCATAAACTCGCCAATGTTCTCGGGCTTCACCGAGCCCCCGTACAGGACCCGGCAGGCCGTTGCCCGTGTTCCCCAGCCTTCGAGCTTCCGCCTTATAAATGAAGCTACATCGCCCGCGTCGCTGGCCGTGGCAGCCACGCCGGAACCGATGGCCCATACCGGTTCGTAGGCGATGACCAAGGGCAGGTCCCGACCGGGCGTTACCCCGTCCAGGGCAGCTTCCAGCTGCGCTAGCACTATACCATGGGTCTTTCCGGCGCGTCGCTGATCGAGAGTTTCGCCCACGCACACAATGGGTATGAGCGTTCCCGCCAGGGCCGCCCGGACCTTGAGGTTTACCGTACGGTCGGTCTCGCCAAAAAGGGTCCGCCGCTCAGAGTGTCCCACGATCACATAGCTGCAAAGACAGTCTCTCAGCATGGCCACGGATACCTCACCGGTGAAGGCTCCTTTGGATTCCCAGTGCACGTCCTGGGCCCCCAGGGCCATGCCGGTGCCCTTAAGGGCACTTCCCACAGTAGCCAGAGCGGTGAAAGCAGGGCAAATGACGATGTCGCATGCACCCCCGCCTCCGGCGCGGGCGAATTCGTCTACGAATTCCCGGGATTCCCCTTGGGTCTTATGCATCTTCCAGTTAGCCACCAGCAATGGTCTGGGCATGCTTTATCCTCCTAGGCATCATCAAGGGCGGCGACCCCTGGTAGTTCCCGGCCTTCCAGGAACTCCAAGGAGGCACCTCCCCCAGTGCTGATGTGGTCCACCCGGTCAGTTAGCCCGTATTTTTCTAGCGCGGCTATGGAATCGCCGCCGCCCACTATGGTCGTGCCCGGACACGCTGCCACCGCCCTGGCCAGGGCTTCGGTTCCGGCGGAGAATGGCTCTAGTTCGAATACGCCCATGGGTCCATTCCATATGACCGTGCCGGCCGTTTCCACCAGGCGGGTGAACACCTCGCGGGTAGACGGGCCGATGTCCAGGGCAGCCCACGCTGGCGGTATGGCGTCAACCGGGACCACGCGCGTGGAGGTCCCGGGAGTTCGCTCCTGGGCGATGACCACATCGTCCGGCAGGACCATCCTGCGACCTACTTCAGCTGCCTGGTCCATGAGGGTCCTGGCCACCGGCACCTTCTCGGGTTCAACCAGCGACGAGCCGGTCTCCAGCCCCTTGGCCAGGAAGAAAGTGTTGGCCATCCCCCCGCCTATGAGCAGCGCATCGGTGATCTGGAGCAGGTTGTTCAAAACACCTATTTTGTCAGAGACCTTCGCTCCTCCAATGATGGCCACCAAGGGGCGGACCGGTTCTTCCAGAGTCTTGCCCAGGACCTGCAGCTCTTGTTCCATCAAGAAACCCGCAGCCGATGGAAGACGGCGGGCGATGCCGGTGGTGGAGGCGTGGGCGCGGTGAGCGGCCCCAAAGGCATCGTTCACGAACATATCACCCAGGGCCGCCAGCTCACCCACCAGCCCCGGGTCATTGATCTCTTCGCCCGGGTGGAACCGGATATTCTCCAGGAGCGCAACCTCGCCTGCGGCTAGGTCCGCAAGCGCAGCGGCCACGAGCGGCCATTCCACGTCCGGGACATACTTGACCGTTCCTCGGACGAGCTCCGACAGGCGCCGGGCCACGACGCCCAGGCGCATGGAATCCACTACCTTCCCCTTGGGGCGGCCGAAGTGCGACACCAGGATGACCCGGGCCTTCCTGTCCCGGAGATACTCTATTGTAGCGAGGGCAGCACGGATGCGGGTATCGTCTGAGATATTTCCTTCACGGTCAACCGGCACGTTGAAGTCCACCCGCACCAGCACTCGCTTGTGAGCGACGTCTAGCTGGCGGACACTTTTCTTGCCAGGCAAGCCGGGACACCTCCCATCCCCGGTATTGACCAAGAAGCCAGGACCGGGCCGCTGGAGGCCCGGTACCGGACTGCGCTCCTAAAGCCCCAGGCGGGCTACATATTCCACCAAGTCGGCGAGCCTTTCACAGTAAGCCCACTCGTTATCGTACCACGCCACGACTTTTACCATGTCATCCACAACCATAGTCGAAGGGGCGTCCACTATGGCCGAGTGCTTGCTGCCCTTGAAATCAATGGATACCAGGGGCACGTCGCTCACCGCCAAGATTCCTTTCATGGGGCCAGAGGCGTACTTGCGCATGGCTTCGTTTACACTCTCGTCAGTGGCTGGTCTCTGTACATTGACCACCAGGTCTACTACAGAAACCACGGGCGTGGGGACCCTGAGGGCAAAGCCGTTGAGTTTCCCCTTGAGTTCCGGCAACACCAGCCCGATGGCGGATGCGGCTCCAGTGGATGTAGGGATTATGGACAGGGCCGCCGCCCTCGCCCGCCGGAGGTCCGAATGCTGCAAGTCCAGGAGGACCTGGTCATTGGTGTAGGCATGGACCGTGGTCATTAGGCCGTTTCTGATCCCGAATTCGTCATTGAGGACCTTGGCTACCGGGGCCAGGCAGTTGGTGGTACAGGAAGCATTGGACAGGATATGATGCCGGGCAGGATCATAGATCTGGTCGTTGACTCCCATGACCATGGTCAGGTCCTCGCCCTTGGCGGGGGCACTGATGATCACCTTGCGTGCTCCCCCGGGGTCCAGGTGGAGGCCGGCACGCTGGCGGTCCCTGAACCGGCCGGTGGATTCGATGATAACCTGAGCGCCCAGCTGGCCCCAGGGGAGCCGGGCCGGGTCGCGTTCGGCCAGGACCTTGATGAGACTTCCGTCTACGTTAATGGTGTCACCGTCCGCGGTGACCTCAGCGTCAAGGGTGCCGTAGTTGGAGTCGTACTTGAGAAGGTGCGCAAGGGTGGGGGGATCAGTCAGGTCATTTATGGCAACGACCTTTATGTCCTTCCTGTCCAGGGCTACTCTCAGGAAGCGGCGCCCGATACTCCCAAAGCCGTTGATTCCCACCTTGATCGCCACGTGGACCATCCTTTCTTATGCGAGTCCTCAATCACGGCATATTATGCCCGCATCTGGCGTGTAAACGGAGCTTTCTCCCTTGGGAAGCCAGTTTCCTGCACCGAGTTGAGGCGAAAGCTGGCGGGAGTTGGCAGGAAATCTGTGACCCAACGACCGGGGCGGCTGGGATTAGTACCGGCGCCTTTTTGCCGATGCCGGGATCTCCATTTCTTCGCGGTACTTGGTAACGGTGCGCCTGGAGATGGTGATACCCCTCTGGCCCAGGAGACCGGCGAGGTTTTGGTCGCTAAGGGGCCGACGACTATCCTCGGCAGCGACCAGGTCCCTGATCATTACCTTGACGCTCTCGGAGCTCACGGCGGTTCCGGCCAGACCCTGTACACCACTGCGAAAGAAGAACCTCAGGGAAAAGACTCCGTGGGGCGTCTGGGCATACTTGTGAGCTGTGGCCCGGCTGACCGTGGATTCGTGGAGTTCGAGTTCGTCCCCGATCTCTTTAAGGGTGAGTGGTTTGAGGTACCGGATACCGTAGTTAAAGAAATCGCGCTGGCGAGTCACTATGCTCTCCATGACCCGGTACAAGGTCAGCCTGCGCTGTTCCACACTCCTAAGAAGCCACACGGCAGAGCTCAACCTGTCTTGCAGGAACTTGCGGGTGGAAGGGTCACTGGAGGTAACCACAAGCTGCCGGTAGTAGGGACTGAGGGTCAGGCGGGGAAGCAAGGTGTCGTTAACGATGATCACATACTCCCCTCCCACTCTCTCTACCACCAGGTCGGGCGTTACGTAGTTGACCTGCCCGGTCGGATAGCTGAGACCAGGGCGGGGGTTGAGGGAGCGTATGAGGTCTGCCGCCGCCTGAACGGCGTGGATATCCACGCGGAGACACTGGGCGATGCGCTGGAACTTGCCTGCGGCCAGATCCTGGAGGTGGTGCTCAACTATGGAGCGGGCCACCGGGCTATCGACACCCAGAAAGTCTAGCTGGAGATGCAGGCATTCGGACAGGTCCCGGGCACCCACGCCCGGTGGGTCGCATCCCTGGATCAGTCCCAGGACGCGCCCTACCACCACCGCGTCCACCTTCAAGTGCCCAGCGATCTCGTCGATGGTCTGGCTCAAGTACCCATCATCGTTCAACGACCCGATGATAAACTCGCCTACCAGCTGCTCGAGGCGGGAGAGGTGGCCCAGGTTCAGCTGGGCTAGGAGGTGCTCTCTGAGGGAAGGACCACTGGCCCGGAGCTCTGGCATCCTCCGCTCCGGGTCTCTCTGGACAGGTGGTCCCAGACCCAGGTCCGAGCAGTCTCCGAAGTATTCCAGCCAGTCAGGCTCTTCATGGTTGCCAGCTTCCTCTCCCTCCTCGTAGGCATCCTCACTCAGCTCCAGCACCGGGTTTTGCAGCAGCTGCTCCTCCAAGTGCTGGGATAGTTCGAGGGTGTTCATCTGCAATATGGCAATGGCCTGCCTCAACTCGGGAGTCATGACCAGCTTTTGCTGCTGTTGGAGGCTAAGACTGTAGCTCATCCGCACCGTCCAGGTCTCCCCTCGGTCTTCTCCAGCCCCCGCCCAGGCAGGTATCTGGACATAACGGCGGCACGGGTATTCCCCGGGCCGCCGTGCAGTAAGATAGTATTTCGAGTGAGAAGTCCAAATTCCTACTGGAAATTGCCCAGGAGGCAGTTGGCCATGGAGCAGCTGTGGTCGCCGATGCGCTCAAGGTTGGAAATCACGTCAAGAAACACCACTCCCGACCCAGGATAGCACCGTCCCTGGTTCAGACGGCTGATGTGAGCCTGGCGGAGCTCCTTTTCCATGCGGTCAATGAGCCGTTCTTGCTCAATAACTTCGTTTGCCAGTTCCAGGTCGTCATCGTTCAACGCGGAGAGGGCCTTGGCAAAAGCCTCGCTGACCGTCTGGTACATGGTGTTCAAACCGTCAAGAGCCTGGGGCGAGAAAGGCAGCCCCTGCTCCTTCTTGTACTCGGCCAACTCTGCGATGTTCTCGGCGTGGTCGCCCACGCGTTCGATGTCGTTTACAATGTTAAAGAGCACGTTCAACCTTTCGGACTGGCTGCGGGTGAGAACACGCTGGTAGATTGTGACCATGTATACAGTGATCTCGCGCTCCAGCTCGTTGACTACCTCCTCTTTCTCTAGTGCGGCCTTGGCTTTGCGGAGGTCGCCACTGAGAAAGCCATCAAAAGCATCTGCAAGCATCTGCCCGGCTAGCTCGCCCATGCGGACGAGCTCTTTGGCAACCTGCCCCATGGCTACAGAGGGCGTATTCAGCAGGCGCCGGTCCAGGTACTTGGGACCACGCTCCAGCTGGGGTGCCGGGGAACCGGGTACTAGGCGTTGCACCAGCCAAAGAAGATAGCCCGCAACCGGGAGCAACAGCAGGGTGTTGGTGACGTTGAAGAGCGTATGAGCATTGGCAATCTGGCGAACCACGTCCGGCGACGTCCTGGTCACCACCGTTGTGACCACTGGCAAGAGGATAATGAATACTGTGGCCCCGATGGCGTTGATCATCAGGTGCAGCATGGCGGCGCGCCTGGCAGTCACCGAAGTCCCGATGCTGGATATGAGCGCAGTCACGCAGGTACCGATGTTATCCCCGAACAATATGGGCAAAGCCACCCGGAGGGTAACCAGCCCCTCCCTGGCCATGGCCTGGAGAATACCAATGGTAGCACTGGACGACTGGATCACGGCTGTCATCAGCGTCCCGGTGATAACGCCCAGGACCGGGTGGTGACTGTATGCAGTGGTCAGGTTGATGAACCTGGGAACATGCTTTAGTGGCTCCACCGCCTTGCCCATGGTCTGCATGCCCAAGAAGAGACAACCGAACCCGAAGATGATCTGACCCCAGTCACGCTGAACGCGACGGGGTCCAAACATGAAGAAAGCCGCTCCGACCCCGATGGCCGGAAGGGCATAGTCGGTAATCTTGAAAGCGATGAGTTGTGCAGTTACGGTGGTACCGATGTTGGCCCCCATGATCACCCCAACGGCCTGGGGAAGGGTCATTAAGCCTGCATTCACGAATCCGACCACCATGACCGTGGTGGCGCTGGATGATTGGATGACGGTGGTCACCACAATACCGACCACTACACCCATCAGGGGGTTGCGGGTAAGTCCTTCCAGGAGGCGGCGCATGCGCTCTCCGGCCGCTTTCTGTAGACCGTCGCCCATGGCACGCATGCCGTAGACGAAAAGACCTAACCCTCCCATAAACCCAAACAACATAGTCCGGCCCATAGCGGCAATCCTCCATGCGTGCACCGGCCCAAGATCCTCAGGTGCAAAGTAGCCTTGGATGTATGGTTCTCTCCCGGCGCCCCGTTCCCTTTTTCACGAATTGCTAGTCAAGGGCATTTCCAGGATCAATCTGCATTTTCCGGGCCACTACGTTGGTTTGGACAACGTTGAGTGCCGTCATGTGTTCTACCATCTGCTTCACCCGGTGCTGGGCCTCCAAGAGGACGGTAAAGGGCTGGCACCCGTACAAAAGGGATACGTCCACGTTGATGCCGATGCCGTCGGCCATGTTCTCTACTGTGACCTTCAAGACCCGGGCGATTCCTTCGACTTCCAGGCAGCACTTGATGGCTATAGCCATGACTACGGAGTCGGCGATGAGAAACTTACCCAGCGAAGAGAACGTGGGCCTCACCACGGATTTCTCCACCATGAAGGTTACCGGAGCATGGCCTGACCGGGGCCGGAGGAAGAGCCGGAGCGGGTCAATGAGATATCCGGAGAAAGTCTTTTTCACCTCAAAGGTGGGCGCCGGTATTACGTGCTTGTTCTGTTCACGCCGCTCCCGGAGAGCCCTCTGTATCTCATCTGCGGAGGCCACTTCAGAAATACCTATGTAGTGCCGCGGGCGGGGAAGCTCGAGCCGGTCGGCAATTCGGTTGACCATACCCCGGGATGTGCCAATGATGAGCACACGCTCTGGCCGCCGGGCTGCCAGCTCTTGGCGCACCTGGGCAGCGTGCTCCGGGTCGGCAAAGATGGCCCTTCGCACAGCAGCCATCATGGTCTGCTCTCGCTTAGCCGACCGCCCGGCCAAGATCCTTGATTCTTCAATGAGCAAACCATCATCGATGATGGCGTCCGCCTGTAGTTCGTGAGCCAACAGGAGGGCGGCGTGACTCTTACCCGAGCCACTGGGCCCTACCAGCGCCAGCACCTCGAATGGGCGGTGGAGAGCTCCCGCTTCCACCAGCTTCACCTCCCGGCCCACATCCTTCGCCCCAACGGCGCCCTCCACCTTCCTCCAGTCCCCATCAACACGCAGTCAGTGCCCTCAACGAGAGCGTTGAGGGCGGTTGGGCGTGACCCGGGGGGCTGCAGGTGTACGCCGGGTAAGCTGCCTGCGCGCCTCGTGCCGGGGAAGGGAAATCTCACCCGCCGCCTCGTGGTCTTCCCGGCCACGTGGGCCTTTCCTGGACCTGCGAGCCAAAGTTCATCCACCTCCTCCAGGGTAGTTTGCCCCGGAGGATCGGGTCAACTCGACTTCTCTTTTAGGCTCTTTACCGAGGCAACGACCTTTTTGTGTTCTGGCGTGGCAGCGACCTGGTGGGCTCGTTCAATGGCACTGGCCGGGACGAACTCATGAATGAACCTGGCGGCTTCCAGCGCTACGTTAGGGTCAAACCCCTGGGCACGACCCCAAGCATCCACGGCCTCGTGGTCGCGGCCCAGGGCCAGGAGGATAATCCCCCGTAAAAAATGACCGCGTGCCAGGTCCGCTTTGAGGGCCAGCGCCCGGTCGCACGCGGCCAGCGCCTCAGTGTGACGGTTGCTCCGGTAGTACATCTCGGCCAAGAAGGTATGAGGGTCGGGGTCCCCGGGGGCCAGTTCCACCAGGCGTTCCATGTGAGCTACGGACTCGTCATATTGGCCCCGCGCCGCGTAGGCTCCTCCGAGATTCAGGTGAGCAGCATAGTAGTTGGGGTCCATGTCCACGGCCTTCTGCCAGTGCTCGATGGCCATATCCAGCTCCTGCTTGATGGCATGGGCCACTCCCAGGTTGAAGTAGACCAGCGGGTTTTCGGACCCGAAGGCCAAGGCGCGCTTGAGACTGGCAAGCGCCTGATCCACCAGCCCCAAGTCCAGGTAGAGGGCACCTACGTTGTGCAGTGCCTGGAGATGGCGGGGGTCCAACTGCAGCACGGCCTGCCAAGCCCGCAGCGAATCTTGGGCTTTGCCCTGGCTGAGTAAGAGTTCTCCCATCTGGGCGTGGGCCATGACGTTCTCGGGCGCAAGTTCGATGGCCTTCTTGGTCTCGTGGATGGCCGCGTCGACCATGCCCTTGAGGGCATAGACCTTGCCCAGGAAGTAGTGGGCGGCCGCATGCTTGCGGTTAACGCGCAAGACGGTCTTCCATTGGTCGATAGCCTCGTCATACTGCATCTGATCGGCCAAGGCCACCCCCAGGTAGAAGTTGGCCTCCACATGCCTGGGTTGCCTGTGTAGGACGCGACGTAGCTCTTGCATGGCCTCGTCTCGCCTCAACGCCTGGATCAGGGCTTTGGCCAGCTCCACCCGGTAGTCCGGGTTGTTGGGCTTTTGCGCCACCACATCCGAGATAAAGCTCAGGCCCTCGTCCGGCCGCCCGGCCAGCAGGCACATCTTGCCCAGCTCCAGCCGGGCCTGCTCGTCCCGGGGGTTGTCTGCCACTTTCTCTTTGAGGTCGGCTATGGCCCGTTCCACAGCGCGGACGTCAATATTCATGCAGGAATCCTCCTCTCAGCCGCCGTTACCATTATCCCCCTATTCGCATCATTCCATAGTTCCCTTCTTCGATTCATATTTCCTGCTACGCCGCAGGGCAACAAAAAGCCGCCCGGCACCGGG
Organism: Bacillota bacterium; assembly: GCA_040756655.1. Taxonomy (GTDB): domain Bacteria; phylum Bacillota; class Sulfobacillia; order UBA8153; family UBA8153; genus JBFLYN01. Next base: position 8,845 of record JBFLYN010000042.1, on the reverse strand, counting down.
CGGCAGCAGGGACGCAAAGGTCACCTTCGGGATAGGGTTTCCCTGGCGCTTGCCAGGGCCTTGGCTACCTCCCGGGGGCCGGTGCCTCCAGGCGAGCTCTTGGCACGCACTGCTGTGGCTGGGTCTAGAAGCTCCAGCGCGTCGGAGTCGAACAGTGGAGATTCGGCCTGCAAGTCCGCAAGGCTAAGGCCGCTTAGCTCCACACCGCGAGCCAGGGCCACCCGGACCAACCGCCCGGCCACGCCGTGGGCCTGGCGGAAGGGAACACCCTTCTTAGCCAGGTAATCCGCTAGCTCCGTGGCAGTGGAATAACCGTGGCCCGCGGCAGCTGCCGCTTGGTCCTCCTTCAGATTCAGGCTCTCCACCACCCCGGCCATGGTCTCCAGGCACATGACCACGGTGTCCACGGCATCAAACAGGCCCTCCTTATCCTCCTGCATGTCAGAATTGTAGGCCAGGGGAAGGCCCTTCATCACCACCAGCATGGCCACCAGGTGGCCCACGACCCGCCCAGTCTTGCCCCGGACTAGCTCAGCCGTGTCGGGGTTTTTCTTCTGGGGCATGATGCTGGACCCGGTGGCATACTCGTCTGACAACTCCACGAACCCAAACTGCTGGGTGGACCACAGCACTAGTTCCTCGGCCAGCCGGGAGAGGTGGACCATGAGGAGGCTGGCCGCAGCCAGGAATTCGATGACAAAATCGCGGTCGGACACGGCATCTATGCTGTTGGCGTACACGCCGTCGAACCCCAGTTCCCGGGCCACCAGCTCCGGCGCGATGGGAAAGGAGGTGCCCGCCAGGGCGCAGCCACCCAGCGGTGACACGTTGATACGCTCCCGGCATCCCGAAAACCTCCGGCGATCGCGCTCCAGCATGTGGAAGTATGCCAGGAGATGATGGGCAAACAACACCGGCTGCGCCACCTGGAGGTGGGTAAACCCGGGTATGACGGCATCGGGGTGAGACTCGGCCTTGGCCACCAGCGCAGCCTGTAACGCGGTTATGAGCTGGAGGACCTGGTCCGTCCGGTCGCGCAGAAAGAGGTGCATATCCAGGGCCACCTGGTCATTGCGGCTGCGGGCCGTATGGAGCTTACCTCCCCCGGGTCCCAGCTTTTCCAGCAGCCTGCGCTCGATATTCATGTGTATGTCTTCGTCGTCCACCCTGAAAGTGAATTGGCCAGAGGCAATCTCCTGGCGAATCTCCTCCAGTGCCTGCACTATGCGTTCAGCTTCGCCGGGCTCGATAATGCCCTGGGCAGCCAGCATGCGAGCATGGGCCTGGCTGCCGGCAATGTCCTCACGGTACAGGCGGCGGTCAAAATCGATAGAGGCGGTGAACCGTTGCGCCGCTTTTCCTGCACCCGCATCGAACCTACCGCCCCAGAGCTTCACGAACCATCACCAGCCAGAGGTAGGCGTCTTTTGGCCTGGGCCGTATTGACCGCGGCATGTACCCGGGTGGGCAGTCCCCAGATGTCTATAAAGCCCGCGGCCGAATCGTGGCGGAAGGTATCACTGGCATCGTAGGTGGCCAGGTGATAGTCGTAGAGCGCGTATGGAGACCGGCGGCCCACAACCTGGCACGTACCCCGGTAAAGCTTCACCCGCACCTCGCCTACGATGTTCTCCTGGGTGGTGTCGATGAACGCCTGTAAGGCGTTGCGCAGGGGCGAATACCAGAGGCCCTCATAGGCAAGCTCAGCATATTTCTGCTCAAGGAGGGGTTTGAACTGGGCTGTCTCGCGTGTCAGGTTCAGCGACTCCAGGTCCTGGTGGGCTGCCAGGAGAATGATGGCGGCCGGGCACTCGTAGATCTCCCGTGACTTTATGCCCACCAGCCGGTTTTCCACGTGGTCGATGCGGCCCACGCCGTGTCGACCGCCCGTGGCATTAAGCTCTGCCACGATCTCGGTGCCCTTCATGGCCCGTCCGTTTATGCCGGTGGGTACACCCCGGTCAAAGCTGATGGTGAGATATTCTGGTGCGGTCGGAGCCTGCTCAGGAGCTGCTGTCCACTCAAAGGCGTCGGCAGGCGGCTCTACCCACGGGTCCTCAAGGGGGCCACACTCGATACTCCGTCCCCACAGGTTCTGGTCGATACTGTACGGGCTGCCCCTGGTCACCGGCACCGGGATGTTGTGGGTCAGGGCATACTCTATCTCCTCTTCGCGGGACATGGGCCATTCCCGGACCGGGGCTATGACCTTGAGGTCAGGCGCCAGCGCAGCCACGGAGACGTCAAATCGAACCTGGTCATTGCCTTTTCCGGTGCAGCCGTGGGCAACGGCCTTGGCGCCTTCGGCCCGGGCCACATCCACCAGGAGCTTGGCGATCAGCGGCCGCGACAAGGATGCTGACAGCGGGTACTTCCCTTCGTACATGGCGTTGGCCTTAAGCGCCGGCCAGCAGTATTCGGTGATGAACTCGTCTCGTACGTCGGCTACGTGAGCCGCCACTGCGCCGGCTTTCAAAGCCTTGTCGCGAATGGCATCCATGTCACGTCCCTGGCCCACGTCGGCAGTCAGGGCGATGACCTGGGCCTGGTAACGGTCCTCCAGCCACTTGATGCAGACTGACGTGTCCAGCCCGCCTGAGTACGCCAGCACTACCTTGTCCTTCATGAGAGGCCCTCCCTTGGGGATGCTTACAGCATGATTATACGGGCCTCCGCATCATTATGCAATACCCAGGAGGTCATTTCCCTGGCGGGAGCGGGGAAGCATGATGGGGTGAGGTCACCAACCTCCGTGAATGGCGGACCACCAGCTGGCGAACAGGTACTTGAGCTCCTGCCAGCCAGCGTTGATGTTGCTGCCTATAAACGCCAGCGTTGACCGGCTGACCGTGACTTGCCCGCCGACTTGGGCAGTGGGAGCCAGCTCTACCTCCCCCCGCACCACGCGAACATCGCCCCTGACTGCCCCGGCAATAACCAGCTTGCCTCCGACCACTACCAGGTCACCGTTGATCTCCACCCCGGCGGGTACCGTTACCTGGCTGCCGGAGGTGCGAACTACGGCTGACTGGTCGGCAGTGAAAACCAGGGGACCAGTGGGCTTGAGGAGGATGAGTAGGTTCACGGCGATGACCAGGATGGCGCCGGCCAGTGCCAGGTTCCGCTTCCAGGTCGGCCCGGACGAGGAACGGTGGCGGGCAGGCACCTGGCATTTAGCGGCTGCGAGTATACGCTGGTCCAAACCGGCGGGCGCCGGTACTTTGGGCTCTGCTTCCAGGAGGCAGGCTGTCCGCTGGAGGGCCTCGAGCCGGACCCGGCAGTCTGGGCAGTGCTTGAGATGATAAAAAAGCAGCCTCTGTTCCATTGGGCCAGCTTCTCTATCAACATGGGCCTGTAGGTACTTATAGATCGCTTTGCATTCTAGCAATGCGGGCGCGGCCGGGCCGCTCCCTCCCTTCTATCTCCAGCTATCTCCAGCCGGAGGCGCAGGACTTCACGCGCCCGGAAGAGACGGGTCTTGACCGTTCCCAGGGGTAGCTGCAGCACATTGGCTATCTCCTGGTACGATAGACCCTGAAAGTGCCGGAGCACGATGACGGCACGGTAATCGGGCGGAAGCCCCTGTACGGCCACGGCCAGTTGCCGACGCAATTCCCGTGCCATCACCTCCTCCTCGGGTGTGCTGCTCCCACTGTCCACCATCTCGTAGCGGTCCCGGGCCTCGCTCACAGGACCATCCAAGGACAGGAGTTTCTTGCGTGACTTGCGTAACCGGTCGATGCACAGGTTGGTGGCGATCCGGTAAAGCCACGACGAAAAGCGCTCGCTGGGGCGGAAACGGTCAATGGCCCGGAACGTCTGCAAGAAGGCATCCTGGACCACGTCCTCGGCGTCTTCACGCTGCCCTAGCATGCGGTAGGCCAAGTTGAAGACCCGGTCACGGTACTTCGCCACCAGGCTCGCAAAAGCTGCGTGGTCACCTTGCTGGCACTGGCGAACTAGCTGTTCTTCGCCTGCGTTCATCGTTCTCTCCCAGGTGTATACGGATTGGGCTAAGGATTGTTTCAAGGAGTCCAGATCGGCCAAGGTACAAATCTCAGTATCTCCATGCCGCTCCGGCCAGGGCCGCCCACACCAGCCCGGCGGCTCCCCTCAGCAGGCCCGGCACTGGCCATACCAGCTCACCAGGTCCCCTCAACAACGGTCCCGGCTGCGCCCGGATTGCCCTGCGCACTTCCTGGAGCATGCGCCCCCGCTCCGGGTCAGGGAGGTCCAGCGCCAGGTCACACCGAGCGATGATCTGACGCGACCGCTCGATGCCGTCCACCAGGCCGGCATGAGCTTTTTCGTCCATGAGCCCGGCCTCCAGCTTCAGATCGGCAAATGTCCGGGCCGCCTCGTAGGTAAGGTCAACTATGTCCCCACGAGTCAGCATGTCGGTCTCGTAGTTCAGCGTTTGCTTCCACGTGGGCTCGAGCACGGCCCGGCGGTGCTCCTCCAGTGAACGCCAGAGCACCCGGTAGCCATAGCGACCGGGCTCCTCAAAGGCCGGGCTGCCTGGGTCGAGAAAGGGCGCCAGCGGGGAGACAAAGGCTGAGAGCCGTCGGGTAGCGTGGCGCTCGAATAGCCGCCTGCAAAACTCCGCATCCGCCAGGACCGTCTCACGGGTCTGCCCGGAAAGGCCGATCATGAAGTAGAGGTGAACCGTCAAGGCCCCGGCCTCTAGCCCGGCCGCCACCGTGGCTTCCACCTCCTGGTTGGAGCAGGCAAATTTGCCGTTTTGCCTGCGGAGCTTTGTATCTGACGATTCCAACGCAAGCTCTAGGCCGAAGTTCCTGGTAGCACCTGCGAGCCTGCCCATAAACTCGGGTGAGGCCGGGTCGAACAGCTCGAAAATCACCTGGTTGCGAAGACGCGCCTCCGCCAGGAGAGCCAGCAGTTCTCCTGCGTAGGCCTGGCCCGGCTGCCGGATATCGTGGAGGATGTAGATGGGCGCCCGCGTGAGCCTGGACAGGAACTTCATATCCTTTACCAGCTGGGCTGGGGAGCGGTAGGCTGGCCGTTTCCGCCCACATATCTTGCCATAGGCAGGAGCCGATCCCCCGCAGTAGTAACAGCCCCGGGCACAGCCGCGGGAGGTCAGCACGGCCGTCATAGGATTTTGCAGCCAACCCAGGTAGGGGACGGCATCCCGGAGGCCGAAGGATCTGGCCACTGCCCTAACCATGTAACGGTAGCCGGGCATTTCCACGTAATCTAGCTGATCTGGGACGTGAGTGAGGGGGTTTACCATAACCCGGCCCTGGTTTTTCCACGTGAGGTTGGGCACATCCTCCAGGCGGCCTGAGCCCTTGAGAGCCAAGAGTAGCTGCCGGAGCGGCTCTTCGGTGGAGTCGCCACGGACCACGTAGTCCACTCCCGGGTAGCCAATGGCCTCTTCGTGGTAGTAGCTGGCCGAGACTCCCCCCAGGATCACCGCAGAGCCCGGGTGCATCTTCTTTAGGCGGTGCGCCAGTTCCAAAGCCCCGGGAGCGTGAACGAGCCAGTGGAGGTCCACACCGAAGACCCGGGCCCGCAACTTGCGGAGAAACTTGTCTACGTCCAACCGGGGGTTAGTCAACATCCGGTAGGCTAAGTTGACAATGCGCACCTTGAAACCATAACCCTCGAGGTAGTGACCGATGCTGGTAAAGCCCAGCGGGTACATTTCAAAGACTGACGTGGGCGGTACCAGATCGCTGAGAAGGCCGGTGAGCGACGGCTGCTGGCGGAACTCGAAATAGGCAGGCGGGTGGATCAGTACAAGGTCCGCCTCCACCTCTCGCCCTCCTTTGCCGCTGCAAATTCATCTTCTGGCTCTCAATATGCTACTGCTCCGGCGATCTCCTCCTCGGACACTGGTCAAAAAACTCCCATCACGGGAAATCACTGCAAGGAAACAGCGTGTCTTTTGTAGAAATCCATCGTACGCAGGAACAATCTTTTGCCTTTTTTCGTCATATTTGGACAAGCTCCCAGATCGGAGGGCACCAATGACCCGGGTCATCGCCACGCTCTGCATCGCCGCTATTGTCCTGGCTGGGACAGCGTCCTTGGCCAGCGCCCGCACTGGTGTGGTCACCGGCAGCGTGGTTAATCTCCGGGCGGGCCCCGGCACCAGTCACCCAGTGACCGGGCAGGTGGTACGAGGCGATCGCCTGGACGTGCTGGACATGCGCGGTGACTGGGTACAAGTCCGAACCTCCGCCGGTCACGTGGGCTGGATTGCTGGCTGGCTTCTGGAGATCGATTACTCGTCCTCGTTGACCATGGTCGTGGTGAACGGGCTGAATGTAAACATCCGGTCTGGGCCTGGGACCAGTTTTGGCGTGATCGGACAGGCCAACCGCCCGGATGCATTCCCCCTGGCTGGCCAGCAAGGAGACTGGCTGAAGGTGACCTTGCCCAGTGGGAATACGGGCTGGCTTGCGTCCTGGCTGGTCCGGCTGCAGGTCATCAGCCCCGACATGTTTTCCGTACCCTCCCTGAGTATACAAGGCACGGTCCTCAGCCAGGCGCCGGTCCGGCGCATGCCCAGCACCGGGGTGGGCCAGTTTACCACCCTCAACCGGGGAGCTATCGTCCCGGTGGTCACCTCCACCGGAGCCTGGCACCAAGTACGCTTGAGCAACGGCAATCTGGGATGGGTTGAGGGCCGGCATCTCCGGATCGCCAATGTTGGAGCCAGCCATACGGCAGTGGACTACACCTTCGCTTCTAACCGGGTGGAAATCCGCCAATATGCCCAGGCCGTTGTGGATCGCCAGAACGTGAACTTGCGTACCGGCCCATCCACCAGCTACCCGGTGGTGACCATGTTGCAGAGGGGACTTCCTCTCAAAGTCATCGGAACCCACGGAGACTGGCTCCAGGTCATCACGCAAGAAGGAGACCAGGGCTGGGTAGCCAACTGGCTCACGGTCACGGTGTTCCAGCCCCGGCTCGAGTTGGTGACTTTGGTGTCTGCCAACCCCCAACAGAAGACCTTGACTGTGCAGGGCCGCTTCAATACACCCCCCTCCCTGTTCTGGTTGGAAGACGGCAAGACCGCGGTGGTCTGGACCAACGCCCAGAGCCACGACGCAAAGGCCGCCGTCCACCAAGACGACGTCCTGGGCCTGACTGTGAATGCTCACGGGGTGATGATCCGGTTTACCGACCGTCCTGAACACAGGATAGTGGAACGCTCGCTGAACAAGATGACCATATCGTTCACCAGCGCTGTAACCGGAGTGGAGCTGGTGGAGCTGCCCGACCGGGACATTCTCAGATTCTCCACCCTGGGTAACGCCGTACCATCAGTAACCTATGACTCCGTCCAGGGTCTGCGGGTGATGTTCCCCAACGTGTCATACCAGGGGCCCGGTACCCTCAAGACAGGGCAGATGGCCCGGTCCACCACCATACAGCCGCAAGCCTCGGGTCTTCTGGTGCGGGTGGACTCGGCAGCGCGGGGCCGGTACATCGTGCGCAAGTATCCTAACCGGGTGGACGTGGAGCTTTTGCGGCCTGGCCTGGCCGGGAAGGTCATCGTCCTGGACCCGGGCCATGGGGGGCCCGACCCCGGCGCAGTAGGTCCCGCCGGCCTCCACGAGAAGGTGCCCAACCTCCAGCTGGCATTGCTCCTCAAGCCGTTGCTTGAGGCCGAAGGAGCCATCGTCCACCTGACCCGCACCACTGACTCGGCTGTAGTGGCCCCCGCCGGCTATGTGCCCCCGGGTTTTGACCCACTGGTCAACGCAACCCATGATCTCCGGGCCCGGGCAGCTTGGGCTCACCTCACCGGGGCCGACGTCTTCCTGTCCATCCATAACAACGGGCACACTGACCGGTCCATCGCCGGCACTACCACCCTTTACCACCCGGGCCTTCTAAATAGCGATGCCAGCCTCCAGCTGGCCCGCAGCATCCACCAGGGCATGCTGGACCTGGGCCGGCAGGACCGGGGAATACGTGCCTCAGAATTGTCCCTGCTCTACCCGCTGACCCAGCCGGCAGTCATAGCCGAGGTGGTCTATGTCACCAACGCCGGGGAGGAAGCTCTCCTGCGCGACCAGGCGTTTTTGGAACGAGCAGCCCGGGCCCTGCTAAACGGCCTGCGCCACTACTTTGCGCCGTAAGCCAACCTGAGGAGCCAGTGAACGAGCGCATTTACACATCGGCCGGTTAGGCTAGGCTACGGGTTACGGAAAGATCCATCCTGCCTTTTTCCTGGAGGAGGCCGATGGCGACCTTCGGCCTCTTCCAGCTGCCGCTCACCAGTTGCCCCGGGGCGAGGCTTAACGCATGTTTTGGGAAAAAAGCAAGGCAATTGGCAGAAGTCTTCTCCCAAACCGGGCAGGTGGCACCCCTTCTCTTCATGGACCCGCCTGGTTACGCTGGCAAAGCAGCGTCGCATACTCGGTGATCCGGGTGAATTTCCCTGGAATATGTCCCATATGGGTAGAGACACGCTTTCAAAGGAAGGCCCGAAGACAGCGGTGGCGTTGGCCGGAGCAAAGTACGCCAACCAGCCTTGGAGTACCTGCCCCACCGGAAGCATCGTCGGCCCATCCTGGAACCCGCTAGCACTCGCTTGTGCCGGGCAAACAGAAAAAAGCCACCCAACCAGGCAGGATCTCGTTTGGCCGGGCTAGGGCTGCCCTTTACCCACAAAGCTTCTGCTCTCAGCAAATGCCTTCAGGACCTTCAGTTCAATATCGGTGAATAACACCTCGGCTGGGAGGTCGGGCGTCTCCCTCCCAGGAGCGTCATCAGCATAATACGCCAGGCAATCACCGCGTTGATAGCAATGGCCCGTTTGAGACGTTCTGCGGTCTCATGCCCCAGCTCTTCGATGCGGCAG
>JBFLYN010000041.1:0-25935 GCA_040756655.1 Bacillota bacterium | reverse complement strand
CGGGAGCGGACCGTGGACACGCTGGTAGGGACAGTGACCTATCGACGGCGGTACTACCGGGACCGGGAGACGGGAGCGTATACAGCGTTACTGGATGAACAGTTGGGGCTGGAGAAAGCCGAACGGAGAAATCCCGGACTGACGGTGGCCGCCGTGCTGCAGGCGGTGCTGGGCCCGTCCGGGTATCTTGACGGCTCGGCCACATCCGTGTATGGTAGTGTTACTCCGTAAGCCCTGCGCGTACCCACTTGAGACGGATCGAGAGAGCGCGGTGATAAAGGCTGTGGCTGAACCCTGGGAGTAGACCAGCCGGAAGTAGGTGATTCTTCTCTGTTTGTCTCAAGAGCACCCACGGAAGATGGACAGCAGCGGAAACACCCGGGTTGGGGACTGCTGGCCTGCTCGGTGGGTTATTTTGCGGGCCTGGGACTGGTGGCCAACGGCCTTACTTTGCCCCATGACCTTATAGCCTGGGCACTCGCCATGATCCTGTTGTTCCGTGCCTATGCCTCCTGGTCGGTCTTGCTTGAAGCCTCGCTTATCCCCTTGACCTGGCTGGTTTTGGCCCCGCTGGTACCCCGGCAGGGCGCCGCCTGGCATATTCCCCTGGTGGCGGTGGTGTTGATCATGGTAAGCCACCGGGTGACTTCGCGTGCGGCCACCTGGGTATCACTTCTATGCATCGCCGGCTGGGTGGTGCTGGCCCTCTTCACCAACTCCCTGGGGTGGGCGGAACTAGTTTTCGTGGGTACCACGCTAGTGTGGGTATCAGCCTACGCCTTTTACCATGTACGGCCGGCCCGGTGTCACCAGCATGGCCAGATCGACATGATCCTGTGTTCCTTTTCCGGCAACACAGCCCACTATGCCCAGGTGTTCGCTGAATCATTGCAGGGAGTTCTAGTGGTTCACCGGTTCCACAAACAGGACGAGTTCAGGCCCCATCTGGCAGGTGACACCCTGGTTTTGGCCTTCCCGGTCAGTGGTTGGAAACCTCCGTGGCCCCTGACAGAGTACCTGTTGACGCGGCTACCCCGTGGCGGGGGGAAGCCGGCATTCATCCTCTACACGTCTGCCGGGGGGCCAGAGAATGCGGGCTTTGTGGCTTGGGCTCTCTTGACCCTCCGGGGCTACGAGGTAGTAGGTAGACTGTGGTGTACATATCCGCTCAATGTCCCAACGTTGCGCATTGGTCCCCGGTCACTCTGGCATTGGGCTGACTCCCATACGCCCTTTGAAAGGGATATGGTGCTTGCGTCGATAACTTCGGCGGCGCTCGCGCGCGGGGACAGAGCCGGCTTGCCGGTTATTCTCTGGCCAACACCGCTGGCACTGGTGGGATTTCTCCTGGACAACAGGTGGCTCAACCGGTTCGCATATCGAGCCTACGCGTGGCCACGACGATGTACCGGTTGCGGTTTCTGTATACGATACTGCCCAGCCGGCAGCATCAGCTGGGTCGCCGGTATGCCGAGGGCAACTGGTACCTGCTATCTCTGTTTTGGGTGCGTCAACCATTGTCCACAGCATGCCATGCACTTGAGGTTCTGGACTGAGTATGGCGGGCCATACAAGACCCGCTGGCCAGAGCTGGTGGCCGGACATGGCTCCTGCGAAACACCGGCTAACAGCTGCGGGTCGCGGAGTCCGCCCGGCCTTGGCTAGGAACGGGCAGGATATGCTATTACCACCGAGCGATAGGGGGTAACCCGGGTGAGGCAAGTGCGCATCGAGGAGGCCATAGGCCTGGTACTCGGCCATGACTTGACAAGGATTGTACCGGGTGAGTTCAAGGGGCCAGCTTTCAAGAGAGGTCATATCATCCGCCGGGAGGACCTACCCAAGCTGCTCAGCATGGGTAAAGAGCACGTATTCGTGATGGAACTGGGACCAGGGCAGCTCCATGAGGATGATGCCGTGACCCGTATGGCATCGGCCCTATGCGGCCCCCATACCATGCCAGGCGCACCAGCGGAAGGGAGGGTCAGCATCCAAGCAACGTCAGACGGACTCTTCAAGGTGGACCGGGAAGCAGTGCATGCCATCAACGCATGCGGCGAGCTCTCAGTGGCCACTCTCCACAGCAACGTACCGGTCAAGCAAGGAGAACTGCTGGCCGGTGCGCGCGTGTTCCCGCTGGTCATCCAAGCAGAAAAGGTCGAGGCCGTGGAGCAGCTGGGCCGGTCAGCGCCGGTGTTACAGGTGCTGCCCTACAGGCACCGCCAGGCATACTTGATCATCACGGGAAACGAGGTGTTGCACGGGAGAATTGCAGATGGCTTTGGCCGGGTGGTGGTGGAGAAACTCGCGCACTTCCCCTGCCGGATCATAGGTCACACCATCGTGGGCGATGATCGGGAGGCCATCTGCAGTAGCATCCTGGCTGCCTACCGCGACGGAGCAGGGCTGATCTTGGTCACCGGTGGGATGTCGGTGGATCCCGACGACCGGACTCCTGGTGCCATCAGCGCTACGGGGGCGGAGGTCGTCATCTATGGGACTCCCGTTCTCCCTGGCTCCATGCTCATGCTGGCATACCTGGAAGATGTACCGGTGGTAGGCCTGCCCGGTTGCGTGATGTACAACCCGGCAACGGTATTCGACTTGATCCTACCCCGGCTGTTTACCGGTGAGAGGCTGACCCGCGGCGATTTCGCCCAAATGGCCGTGGGAGGACTGTGCGCAGGTTGTTCGGAGTGCCGGTATCCTAACTGCCGTTTCGGCAAGTGCTGTTGACGATGGGCCTGCTTCGGGGCAGGTGGAGCGGACCCCTGCCTGTTCCCGGCCCCTTCCTAACCGCGCGACAAGAACCTATGCCAAGTGGCGATGAAGGTCCCGGCTATCAAGAGCACCGTGCCCAGGGCCAACACCGAGATGAGCGGTTTTACCTTCACCTCCAACAGCAGTAGCTCCTGGAGCGTTCCGGTGACAACGGCAAACCTGGCTTGCCCACTGCCGGCGTTAATGGCCTCGATGATGATCACTTGGCCGTCGGGCAGTTCGGCGCTGATTACCTCGTACTCATCTCCCCGCTGCCTTACTACGGGAACCAGGACCTCGGTGTGGCCGCCTGAGGTCACCTCCAGCACCGCGCCGACCTCCACCACAGAGTCGTCTCCCGATGGCATGGTGAAGGTGAATTCTGTAAACTTTATCGTGTAGCCTTCCAAGTCGATGCTCTCACCCTTGCCCAGGATGAACCATGCTCCCAGGTCATCGTCAACGAGCTCCAGTGGCGTCATGTAAAGGTCCCGCCACAGGTTGCGGGCAATGTACGGCTCCCGCATTAACCGGCTGCCGGCCAGGTACATGCGAGGCTGGGCCACGAAACTACCGCGGCTGCTACCAACGTCGATAAGCAGGATGTTCTTGTTCGCGGCAATACTGTAACCCATGTAGGTGATCTGGTAGCCCAGGGCCGTTTGCGGTTCGCCCGGCACCAGGGCCAGCCGTTCGGACTGGGTATACGAGGTGGATGCCACGATGCCTACACACATCAAGGCCAGCCCCACATGAGCCAGGTAACCACCGGTATAGCGGAGCCCGCGTCGGGCGTAACGGGCCAGCGCCACCAGGTTGGTGCCGAGGGCCAAGAACACGGCGGCCAGGAGTACCAGGTCGTATGGGTGCCTCACGCCCAGCGCATAGGCGGCGATGGTGGCGGCCAGCGGGACCAAACCCCAGAGCTTATGCTCATTCCAAAGATCCTGGGCCTTGTGCGGGCGGTTTCCCAGAAACGGGCACACGGCCAGGAGCAAAAAGAGGACCAACCACACGGGAGCGTTGGTCCGCCAGTAGAAGGACTGGTCAGGGCTGGCCGGGGTTCCGATCGCCTTGGTCAGCAGGGGCAGCAGCGTGCCCAGGAGCACCAAAAAGGCGGACACGCCGAGTGCCAGCATGGCCAGGCCGAAAGTACCAGGACGCGAAAGAAACGCCTCGTCCTGGCCCTGGCCGGCCAGTGCCCGGTAACGCCAGGCAAACATCCCGTAGCCCCCCAGGGCCAGCACGGCCAAAAAGAGGCCCAGCAAGCTGGTGAGCGGGGTGTCGACGAATGCGTGGACGGAAAACTCAGCCATGGCCCCGCTGCGCGTGAGGAAGGTGGCGAACACCACCAGCACGTAGGTGGTTATGGCCAAAAAGAGGTTGGCCCTGGTAAAAATGCGCCTTTGCCTTTGCATGAGCAGGCCGTGAACCAGGGCGGCACCGGTCAGCCAGGGCAAGAGCGCAGCATTTTCCACCGGATCCCAGCCCCAGTAGCCTCCCCAGCCCAGCACCCGGTAAGCCCAGGCGCCACCCACGAAGATGCCCCCGGCACCCATGAATAGCCACCCCACCAGCGCCCACGGGATGATCCGGAGAAATCCATCGTGGTAGTCTTGCTTCCACAGGGCGGCCACGGCGAAAGCGAAAGGCACAACCAGCAACGCATACGCCAGGAAAGTCAAGGGAGGATGGATCACCATCCAAGGGTCCAAGAGCATGGGGTTCAGGCCTTGACCGTTCTCGGGAACGAAGCCCAACTGCTTGAAGGGGCTGAGTACCATGAGAAACAGGACGAGGAAGCCCTGTGCGGCCAGGATTGTGGGCATCAAGAAAGGCATTAGCTTTTGCTCGTGCCTAATGACCAGCCCCGCCACGCCGGCACCCAGGAGCGCCCAGAGGAGCAAGGACCCCTCCTGGCCGGCCCAGAACGCCGAGACGAGATAGTGGGTGGGCAGGCTGACGTCGGTATGGGCAAAAACGTAGCTGAACTGGAATTTGCGCGTAACCAGCGCGTCCAGGAGGTACAATGACGCTACGGCCAAGCAAGCGGTATGGACCTGGTAGGCCCGGAGAGCGGGCCTCAGGGCGCTCTTGTCTCCCCGGGCCAGGGCGGCAAACCTCCACCCGGCAACCAAGGCCGCGGCAAAAGCCGTGTATAAGGCCAAGCTGCCAATCATGTTCCCTCTACCTCCCCCTGTCCTGGTCTTGATACTTGCTTGGGCACTTGACCAGCAACCGGTGGGCCCAGAAGACCTGCCCCCGGAAACGGCCCACTACCACCAGGCTGTCTGCATGTTCGAAGTTATCTGGCTTGGCACCGGCAAAAACCACCTGCGCTTCGTTGCCTTCCTGGTCTGTCATGGTAAAATGCAGGTTTCTGCTGTCAAGATCATAGAAGATGGCACCTTTGGAGGAAAGGTGCCCCATCACCTGGACCGTGCGGCTGCTGGCGGCAGCCTGCGCGAAGGTAACGTAAGGGTTCATGGCCGCGCGCAACGACTGCACGGCAAAGACGGCAAAGGCCAAGATCACCAGGGCCCCTGCCCACAACCTAGCGCGAGTCATACTGTCTTTCCAGTGCCTTGATGCGTGCGTCCAGCCGGAGGAGAAAATACAGGATCCCTCCCCAGGAGATAACGCTGACGGCCAGGACTACGCGGAGTTCGGACATAACTGGTCGCCTCCTTACATAGCTACCTCTTGAACCTTGCTCGCAACCTGAGGACGCGGCTCTCCAGCTGGGCAATCCAGGCATAAAGACCGGTGAACCCCGCTAAGAACGCCAAGAATACCTGGAGCATCCTGCCTTCCATGTTAATGCGCCGCTCGGCATTGAGGATGGGATCGGGATGCAGCGTGGGGTAGAGCCGGGGTATGATGAAGACCAAAAACGGCACAGTGATGAAGGCCAGGCTGATATAGACGGCGCTCAGGCGGGCCCGCCTTTGGGGGTTCTCCACCGAGGACCTGAGGGCGAAGTAGGCACCGTAGATCAGCAGAAGGACGAAGATGGAAACTTGCCGGGGATCCCAGTTCCAGTACATACCCCAGGTGTGCCGGGCAAAGATGGCGCCGGTTACCGTGGCCAGCAGGGTGAATACCAGCCCGATCTCGGCGTTGAAAGCAGCCTTGTGATCATACTCGGGCCGGGCCGTCTTGAGGTACCGTACCCCGTTGACCATGGCTACCAGGTAGGCAAGGACCCCCACCCAGGCCAGGGGTACATGGAAGAAAATGATGCGTGCCAGGTCACCCAGTCCCATAGCAGGAGGAGCATACACAAAAGCACCGGCTATGCTCAGGAAAAACCAAAACCCCAGGGTGTATTTCCAGGACAACTTCCCGCCTCCCATCGGCTCAGTCGTTCCAAACATACGGGAACAGCAGCCACGATACCGTGAGCATCACCACACTATACGACAGGAGAAACTGGAGTTCCTGGCGGGCACCCGTAAACCCGGCCCCTTCCAGGGCCATGGTGGTCCCACTTACGACGGTGGTTAGGACCGCCAGGAGCAGGGGAAAAGAAAGCACGGGCAAAAGGGCGTTTCTGGTCCCGGTCTTGGCCACTATGGCGGCCAGAATAGTAGTGGTAACAGCCAGGCACCACACCCCGGCCACGACCATGGCCACCAGGAGCGGGGCGTTTTTCACCGGCGGGTTCATCAAGATAACGTACAACGGGAGAACCAGCGCCGCTAAAGCCAGGAGGACCAGGAAGTTGAAGGCCAGCTTGCCTGCATAAACCACATCTGGATCTGCTGCCAAGCGCAATGTGGGAGAGGTGTTTTTCTCCTCTTCTTTGACAAAGCTCCGGTCTATGCCCGTTACGGCGGCAAAAAACAGCACCAACCAGATGAAGGACGAGTGCAGGTGACCGGGCAATGGATCCATACCAGCGGCGAATCCCACTACCACCAGGATGGTAACGGCAAACACCAGGAGGGTGCTGATGGCGTAGCGGGCCCGGTACTCCTCCAACAGATCCTTACGGACCAGCGCCAGCACCCGCCGGATGGAGGCGGAGGACTTGGGGTCCATATTCCGTCACCTCCAGTGGCTCGTTGGTGGCAAACAGCACTATCCCTCGCTCCGCTTGCTCTCGAACCACTTTCCTTACCAGCACCTTACCTTCGTCATCCAGGTTAGATGTGGGCTCATCCAGGACCAGTACGGGCGGCTTATGCAACAGGGCGGACGCCAGCTTCAGGCGCTGCCTCATGCCGGACGAAAGGGCCCCGGCCGGCTGGTGAATGGAGCCACCCAGCTGGAAGCACTGGAGTTGTAGGACTAGCTGGTCCCGGCTTTGTCTTTGCCCCCTCACCGCGGCCAGGAACGCCAGGTTTTCTAGGGCCGTCAGCCGGTCGTATAAGCCCAGTTCAGGTGCAACGTAGCCTACTTCCCGGCGGACGGCGCCGTGCTCCAGTGTCCGGTTGCCCACTACCAGCCGAACCCGGCCTGAGGCGGGACGCAGAAGGCCGCTGGCGATTTTGAGCAGGGTGGTCTTGCCCGAACCGTTGGGGCCAGTTATCACCGAAACTGCCCCGGCCGTCGCCGTCCAGTTCAGACAGCTCAAGACGGCCCGTTCGCCATATGCGTGGCCAACGCTCTCGAACACCAGCTGCACAGACCTAGACCTCCGGCAGAGAATACGGACAAGTTCCACACAAACCATGCTTCTAGGTTAAAGGCAAGGGGCCAAACCTGTCAAGCGGCATTGAGAACTGCATTGCTGCTCCTAGCGCCGTGGCACGAGTTGGCAGGCGTAAAGCATCGTATCATGTGTAGCTGTAGACAGCAGGATTCTTCAAAGACACGTCGAATAGCGCAAAGTACAACATAGTGCGGTATGGCACTAATAACAGACGCGGTATCGCAAAGGAGGTTAATGGATCGGTTGAGAACCAAGTGGCTGTTATGGACTGGTATAGCGCTTTTTGCCGTGGCTCTTTTGGCCGGCTGCAGGCCTGCAGAAAAAGCGGCAGAGCCGCCACCCACCCCGACCCCGGCCCCCAAAGTTGAACTGGTCTACAGCTATGTCGGGTCCGAGTCCTGCAATTCTTGTCACGGGCAGCATTACCAAGGCTGGCTCAAGACCGCTCACCCTTACATGATCCAGCCCGCCCGGGCCATGCTCCCAGAGGCCAAGCAGGCCCTGCAAAACGTCCTGGCCGCTGGGAACCAGGCCTTTCTTAACGTGGGTCTTACTGATCGCTTCATCGAGTCACTGGACGAAATCGAGTACGTGGTGGGTTACAAGTGGAAGCAGAGGTTCGTGGTACGGGCTGATGACGGGTTCCGGTTCCTCACCGCGCAGTACAACGTGCCGAGCGGAACCATGACCCGTTACACCGAGAGCCGGGTCTACGAAGACAGGTGCCTGGGCTGCCATACTACCGGGTTCAACCTGGACTATACCAAGGCTCTAGACCGTTCCACGTCCAAGTACTCGCTTGAGTCACTCGCCGTGGAACTGGGCATCGGCTGCGAAGGCTGCCACGGTCCCGGTAACGTTCATGCGGCCAAGCCTACCAAAGACAACATAGTCAACCCATCCCGGCTTACCGTCCAGCAGCAGATCGACTTCTGTGGGAGCTGTCATGCCCGCAACTCGGGTAGTACCAAGGTGGCCGGGCGAGAGGATGCCATTACTTACCAGTTCGGTGACAACCTACGGGACCACGTTAGGGTCATCAGCCTTGCCAACAATGAGAACGTCTGGGTCCGCATCAAGGACGGCACCATCCAGGGTTATGTCAACGCAGCTGACAAGGGTACCATCGTAGCCCATCCCGACGGTGCCAGCCTCCAGCACCGTATGCAATACAACGATATAGAGCAGGGTCCCCATGCCAAGGTGCCCTGCACCGCCTGCCACAACATGCACGGTGTGAACTCTGAGGGCCAAGCGCTCAAGGGTAGCTTCGCCCAGGTGTGCGCCAGCTGTCATGGGTCCAAGGCCTTTGACATTAACGAGATCATGCCCTACCGTATGCGGAGCAGTGATGTGTTCGACCTGAGGAGCCATACTTTCCTTGCCGGTGGCAAGGGTAACCCCAACCCCAACATTCCCAAGTCCGACGACTCTGACAAGTAGACCCGGACATAGAGCGGGCGCTGCGCCTCAGGGAGCAGCGCCCCTGTCCTTACCGGCCCTACCAGGTCGTGGCCTCGCGACTGGGTACCCCTCCCGAACTATCTCAAGGTACGTCCCCGCCAGTTGGCATGTTAGGTCGTGCTTTCAGTCCAAAACCGTGGTTGCCACGACGACTGGCTTGTCTTTGGTTTTCGCCTTGTGAACCTTAGTCGCTTCCATTGCAAAAGCCGGGCCAAAGGATGGCCCGGCTCAGAAGATCCCGGCGCGCTAGGGCGTCCGGCGGATAGTGCGCTTCACCAGGTCCTGCACGGACCCATCCTCGGCGCTGGTGGTGAACGCCTCGACGGTAATGTCCTGGGCTCCGGTTACGCTCGGGGTGGGAAACATGATGGCCCAGAAACCCCACCCGGGACCTCCCTCGGTGGCAGTGGTGAAAGTGCGCAGGTATTCGCTGCCGTCTGGATGCAGGATGCGAGATTCCACGTTGGCCTCAAAAGCCCGGGCCACCCCGCCCAGGAGCACCCAGTCGCCCACCTGTGTGTTGGGTTTGGGGGCTACTAAGCGGACGTTGGTTTCTCCCATACCCAGGTAACGGGTGAGGACGGAGGTGACTTCGGACCGCAGGGCGGTACCCCCCGGACGGAATCTCCCATCAGGATAGCCTTGCATGAGACCAAGTTCCGTGACCACCCCAATGTACCCACGGGCCCAGGCCGGGATATCGGAAGCGTCGGTGTAAGCCAATGGCGCGTCTCGTAGCTCGGCGGCTCGTTGTTCCAGGTTACGAGCCCGGGTCATGAGCATGGCCATTTCCCGGCGCGTCAGCTTGGCGTTGGGGCCGAAGTTGGCACCGTAGTCCGACGGCACCAGGATACCACTGGCCACCGCCGACTGCACGTACCCGTAAGCCCAGTGCTGTGGTGGCACATCGGCAAAGCTAGCCTGGGCAGGCCTGGTCTCCTGGTGGCCGGCGGCCAAGACCAGGAGCTTGACAAACTCCGCGCGGGTGGCATCCTGGTTCGGGCGGAAGGTGCCATCACCGTAACCGGCCACCAGTCCGGTGAGGAAAAAGGCGTTGATATTGCCTTCCGCCCAGTGTCCCGAGATGTCCGTAAACTGCTGCCTCATGATCACTCCCTGATAGGCCGGTTGGATGGGATCGCTGGCGTCAATGTGCCCGCCCACGCTGGTCTTTTGGCCATCCACAAGGATCTGTACCCGGTCTACGGTCTCGAACTGGGCGAGGGTGTTGGCGATGGCCGCCAGCAGCAGCGCCTCCGACCTGCTCCCACCCACCCCGGTGATCTCCTGGCTGAAGTTCACCGTGGCCAGACCGTCACTGATGTTGAGGTCCAAGATCCGGGTATTGGCCGGGACGGGCCCGTGCAGGAATGACCCGGGGGGCGGCCCCTGGATGAGTAGTTCCAGGGCGCGCCGGGCCGGAGTGCTGGTAGCCGGGACCACTACGCCCACGGGTACCAGGTAAAACTCGGTGGGAGCGGAGAACACGTAGTACACGGTAAAGCGAGTGAATGGGTCTGGGGCTGCCCACGCCCAGGTGGCACCCAAAAGCGCCAGGGCGACAGCCAGTGCCAGGAAGTTCCTTACCCTGACCATCTATTCACCCTCCTTTAGCTGTTGAACTGCTCTTAGATCTTCAGACGCATGCAGCTCATCCAGGGTTCCCAGGCCAGCCAGGACCGGGGCGGTCTCTTCGGTCTCCAGCATGGCGATGGCCCGGCGTACTCTTCCGACGAAGACCCCATCGGCGGAAAACGCCTGGGCCATCTGCTGAAGCACGTCGATGCCCCGCCTGATGTAACCGTAAAGGTCGCCTGGGTCCATCACCCGACGACTGGCCATGCTGAGAGTGGCTCCTTTGAGCCAGTCGAACACCACCGCCGCCACAGTCTCAGATACCACTGCACCTACCCGGGGGTCAGATCTCAGGCGGTTGAGGGCAGCGCGCAGCTTCTTAGGCCAAGGCGCGTGCAACCAGCCCGCCTCGCGCACCTCGGCGTCAACGGCTGCCGCCAGAGAAGCCAGGTGGTGTGGGGAAAGGCCATGCAGGGCGCCGGAATAATAGAGCTCGGTAAGCAGCACGGTCTGCACATGAATGAGCCGGGCACACTCGCCTTTCCCGGTCACCCCGCTCTCATCAAGATAGCCAAGCTCCCGCAGTCCGGCGATGGTGGCCGCCAGCTGCTCCCGCATGAGGGTCGTTGGGAGCGAAAGACGGTCCTGCAGCAACGAGGACCGGGCTTCATAGGCTTGCCGCAGGCGGCGACGGCAGTCATTGATCACCCGGCGCGAGCACCGGGCACCGGCGGGACTCTCTTGCAGGGCTTCCAGCGCCGCGATCTCCTTGTCCAGCCACATTAACTCCACGCTGGTACGAGCGGGCGGCGATGAGCCCGCCGCCAGCAGCAGCCCCTTCAATGCCTGCCTCCTCCCCTGCAGGTTCTTGAGGTTCTTCTCGGCATATTGTTGTTGGGCCGGGCAGCCGAACTTCAGCTTCTTACACTCGACGGGAGGCGGCAGCGCTGCTTCCTGTTGCTGGATGTGGCCGAGGGCTGCAACATCGGCATCGTGTTTTTGGAAGTATAGGAAACTCTTCTCCAAGAGCTGGAGTAGCCTGGCCTCATCTCCGTTATGCCAGAGAATGGTGTCCGGCCGGTAGTTGAACTGGCTCTGTAGTGGCTCCGGCGGCCGTTCCAGGTAAGGGTCAACGCTTATGGTGTACAGAAAGGCAGTGCCCTTGTTATCGATACCACGCCTGCCGGCACGGCCGGACATCTGCTGGACCTCCCGCACCTTCAGGGGCCTCACGCGCCTGCCGTCATATTTCTCCCCCTGGGAGATCAGCACCGTACGCACGGGATAGTTTACACCCACAGCAAAGGTTTCTGTACAGTAGACCACCTTTAACAGCCCGCGAACTAACAGGTTCTCCACCATGACCTTCTCGTATGGCGTCAACCCCGCGTGATGGAAGCCAATGCCCCGTTCCAGGCAACGCGTAAGGTCGCGACTGAGTTCCGGTCCGAAGCCCTCAAGGTCTCCCGGTGGCAGGTACCGCTTGCGGGTAGCATGTTCCCGCGCATATTCTTCTACCGACCGGCGGGAGAAAGCAAATACCAGCACCGGGAGGTAGTGGTCGGGCAACCTGACCACGTCGTCTACATCAAACACCACTGCCGGTTCCTGGTCGTGGTCGTCCCGACCGCCGCGGGTCTGCACCCGGTAGCGGGGACGTTTCTTGATGGGAGGAGCAGTAGCGCTTAAAAGCTCCAAGTCTACAGCGCGTTCTATCTCCACCACCAGCTTCACATCCCGCCCCAGCCACCTCAACCAGTCCACCACCTCCCGTCCATTGGGAACAGTGGCGGACAGGCCCAGGATTTTCACCTGGTGAGGCAGGAGGATCAAGCACTCTTCCCACACCATACCGCGCTCTGGGTCGTCGATGAAGTGGATCTCATCAAACACCACCAGGCCCACGTGGGTCATGGGTTCGCCAGCTAGGAGCATGTTGCGGAGAATCTCCGTGGTCATAAAGGTGAGGCGCGCTCCGTGGTTGATAACCAGGTCTCCTGTGAGCAGGCCTACAACATCTTCGCCATGGCGGGCTGCAAAGTCCGAGTACTTCTGGTTGACCAGGCTCTTTATGGGAGCGGTGTAGATAACGCGTTCCTGGCGGTTGAGAGCCTGTTCCGCAGCCCAGTCGGCTACCAGGGTCTTCCCGGTACCGGTAGGGGCGACTACAAGAACGTCGCTGGTGCGGAGTCCTGCGATGGCTTCGACCTGATAACGGTCGAGGGTCAGTCCGCCAAACTGCATGCTCGTTTCTCACCTTCTATCACACGCACGGACGCTATCAGATATTCCGCACACCACCAAGTTTCTCCTTTCCCGGGCGGGCCATGCAGCACTGACCGTCCTTTTCCAACGTCGAGAAGCATTTCTGACCGGGAAGAGCGCCCCGGCCCCACCCCCATGCAGGTGCCCGGAGGAGAAAGGCCCTCCGCCGGGCGATCCGGTGTTCTACACCGGCAGCCCGGCGCTCTCACCATGGAGTTCACCTGGGCTGAGTAACGGTTCCCACCGCTGCTCCGGCCGGGGCAAGGCGACCATCAACGGTCTCGCCCCCAGGCCCAGCCACACGATACCGGGTTCCGTAAGTGCTGCTAGGTTGCGCTCCGGGCATTCTGGTGAATGCGCCGGGTCGGAATGGCAGAGTCCGGGTGACCGGCCCGGTCCTTTCCCGCCCTTCTTTGGCCTTGCACCCTCAATAGCGCCCAGAGGTTCTGGCTAAGCCTGGCAGGAAACCGGGCCTTAACCCCGAAACTAGATGCCAGTGTGCAGGTCCGGCAATTCCAGGAAGGATTCGGCTCTGCGGTTCGGAAATGACCGGGTGCCGCCCCCCAAACAATCCAACTAGGGAAGTCGCCATGGCCCCGGGGCTCTGGCAGAGAGAAGGAGGCGTTTCCCATGAACAGAGTTGAGAAAGCTTTGATGCACGCGCTCTTTGTCCACCTCCATCATAATATCGACAAGGCCATTGACTTTGGGGCTTTCCGGGCACTAAACGAAAAGGTGGGACTAACTTGGCCCGGGAGCCTACTTGTTGGCCCCGATGCCAACGATGACGCTGCGGTCTTCCGCGTACCCGGAGATGATGGTCTGATGGTGGCCAAGATGGAAAGCCACTGCTCCCCCTGTGTGCCAAGACCCTATGACGGTGCGGCCACCGGGGCGGGCGGGGCCATGCGTGACGTGGTAGCCATGGGAGCCCGGCCCCTCTTTCTACTGGACTTCATCGGAACCCGGCCGCTAAATCAGACGGTGCTTGTGGGTCCTTGCGGATTCACGGGTGATTGCGTGTGCGGCGAGTGCAAAACCATGACCAGCGCCGAAAGGGTTGACCTGTTAGTCAAGGGCATCCGGGATATGTGTGAGGCCATGGACGTCTTTGTGGTAGGAGGCGGCCTGTCTACTTCCTTTAGCGATATCGTCCCGGCAGTGGTAGTAGCAGTCATTGGCCGGCTCGTCACGGAACAGCCCTTGACCAAGCCCGCCAAAAGGGCTGGAGACCAGCTTATACTCATCGGCGAGACCGGCAACGACGGCAACGACACCCTGTACCGGGCCGGGTTGGCGGACCAGATGCGCCCGGCGCGGGCGCTGTTCCGGGAAGAAAGGGTCACTATGGAGTCTGCCCTGGCCGCCATGAAGACCGGCAAGATAAACGCTTGCTCGGACCTGGGGGCCGCCGGGATCGGTGCGGCGGTAAGCGAGTCGGTCCGGTTCGGCGGGCTAGGTGCCCGGGTTGACCTGTCGCTGGCTCCGCTGGCCACCAGCGACCTGACGGCGGAGGAGATCCTTATCTGTGAAACCCAGGCCAGGATGCTCTTCCAGGTGGCACCAGAGCACGTGTCTACAGTCGTGAAAGCTGCCCGGTCGCAGGGAGTCGCAGCAGCCGTCATCGGGGAGATAACCTCTGGAAAAGAGGCCATCTTCACGTACGGTGACAGGACGGTGGCCCGCATCCCGAACCAGCCCACCCCTGATCAGCTGCAGGAATTGAGCTAAGGGGCGACCCAGCAGGGGCCCGGCGCCGGCGTGTGTGATCCCGGGGAGGACGGCAACAGGCGCATGGCGGGCCGGGAACCAGGAAATGATGGATGGACGGGCTTCCCGGCCCTGTAGTCCCACCGGGTCCGGCTGGTACTCTTTAGAACTGCCCCGGGGTTGATGCCAACGAGCGTGAACCCCTCGTGGTCATAGAGCTTGCGTGTCTAACGGCTCACTTCGGACTACTGGACCCTGGCTAGGGTTTTTCTGAGAGTATCCAGATCCACCGGCTTGGCCAGGTGCAGGTCAAAGCCAGCCTCTTTCGCTCTTTGGGAGTCTTGCGGTCGAGCATAGCCTGTGAGAGAAACCAAAAAGACGTCCTTGAGGTCATCATCAGCTCGGATAGCCCTGGCCACCTCATATCCGTCCGCAACGGGAAGCCCAATATCGCACAACAATATTTGCGGGCGAAATACCTTGGCCCTGGCCAAACCCTCCATCCCGTTGTAGGCTACCGTGACTTCGTGGCCTTCCCTCTCCAGAAGGGACTTTAGAGATTCGGCCATATCCTTCATATCATCGATGATCAGCACCCGCCTGCGGTGCTGGGGAGGGGCTGGGGGAACTGGCGGAATCCCGGAGGCGGCTAGCCCAAGGACCAGAGGCAGGCGAACGGTGAACTCCGACCCTTTTCCCAGGCCGTCACTGTGAGCAGTCACGGCCCCGCCGTGCAGCTCTACGAACTCCTTGACGAGCACTAGTCCCAGTCCAAGGCCACCGTCGCTACGGTGAAGCGAGTTGTCGGCCTGCACAAATGGTTGGAAAACTCTAGATAGAACCTCGGGCGTCATGCCGTGTCCGTTATCGTTGATGCGAATCACCGCATCCTGCCCTTCTTGGGCAACAGCTACCTTGATGACCCCACCCTTCGAGGTAAACTTGACCGCGTTATGTAGCAGGTTTCCAACTACCTGTACTAGGCGATCCTCATCCGCATCCACGCATATTGATGTGGGGACCAACTCCGATTCCAACCTCACACCTTTCTCCTCAACGACCGGCTTGTAGTCCTCCAAGGTCCGCCGCACGGTCTCAGTTAACTCGACACACTTTTTCTGGAGGACAACCCGGTTGCGACTGATCCGGGTAACATCCAAGAGGTCATCGATGAGGCGAGAAAGGTGAGTCACCTGCCGGTTCATGATGTCCTTCATCATCCCGGCCCTTTCCCCATCCAAGTCTAACCGCCGGAGAAGCGACAGGCTCAATTTGATTGCAGTCAAGGGATTGCGAATTTCGTGAGAGAGTACTCCTATGAATTCGTCTTTGCGACGGTCAGCTTCCTGGAGCTGCTCCGCAAGCCTACGGTACCCCTCCTGGCTCTGCCGCAGCGCCTCCTGGGCCTGTATCCGCCCGGTCACATCGCGAACCGTTCCGAGTATGCGGGTGGACCGGCGCTGGCTCTCTCCACCTTCGAACATGGCCTGTCCGTTCAGCTGCACCCATCGCACGGTGCCGTCGGCATGAACAAGCCGGACCTCCACCTCAAACCAGTCTCTCTTGGTCGGGTCCAGGGTCTCGTCCAAGACGGCCTGGAGAGTGGAGCGGTCATCCGGGTGTACGGAGTCCCAGGTAAAAGGCCCGGAATAGGAGGCGGCGGGTCCAAGCCCGATGATCTCTGCCATGCGCCCATCTGCGTCCAAACGGCCGGTGGCCACGTCCAAGGTCCAAACCCCCATCCGGGACGCCTGGATGGCCAGCCGGTGGCGCACCTCACTCTCACGAAGCGCCTCTTCTGCCCGCTTACGCTCGGTGATGTCAGTAAGAATGGTGCCGGCGCGACGCTGGGTTTTGTCTTCAACGCGAAAGGCGTAAAACTCCAGTACCCGGCCGATGGTCGCAAGCTCGCTTTGAAACCTGATGGCCTCACCGGTCTGGAGAACCCGGTTATAAAGCTCCAGCCACTTTTCTGATTCACCGGCAAGTGCCTGGCGCAGGGTTTTCCCCACCACATCATCCACGCCGGACTGCACGGCAAACGCTGGATTGGCCTCTATGTAACGAAAATCCTCTGGCTCGCCTGCTTGACCTTCAACCTTCTCAATGACACAGAAACCTTGGCCCATGGAGTGGAACAGCGTGCGGTATTTCTCCTCCGACCCACGCAATGCTGCTTCCGCACGGGTCCGTTCGACCGCATTCCATGCGCGCTCTGCCACTTCACGCATGAGGCTCAGCTCATGGTCGGGCCACGGGCGCATTTCGGGGTGAGCTGCATATATGCAGGCCACCAGGCGGCCGTCCCTGAACAGTGGTATAGCAGTGCCGGCCGGAGACTGGATGGCTTCCCCGGTGCCGGTCGGCTTATGCCCACATGCCAGATCCTGGCTGGCTCTGAGGACACGTAGAAAATCCCGAGCTCCTGCCTCTAAGCAAGTCCCAGCCGTGCCCGACATGCTTTCACCACGGGATTCGCCGGGAGCCGCGAGTGCTTCCCCGTCTTCCTCTAGTAGATGGTAACCCACAGACCCTGTGCCGAGTCGCCGGGCCAGCCCCTGGGTTGCCACGTGCATGATCTCGTGTGCACTGGAGAGTGGGCGCAGGCTGTCGCTGAGCTGGAGCAGGAAGCTTTGCCGCTCTTTGCTTTTGCGCAGCTCCTGCTCGGCCAGCATCCGGTCGATGAGATCGGCGGCCTGGCGTGCCAACACGTCCAGGCTGCGGATTTCGGCTGCGGTCAAGTCGTGGGGCTTACGCCAATGGGTAGAGAACGCGCCGAGTAGGATGCCAGTACGGGACAATAACGGTGTGGTCTGTCCTGCACGGATACCGGCTTGAAGTAGCGCTTTCTGGTCACTGCTGCCTGCCATGAAATCGCAGTTTTGGACATCCGGGACCATCACCCTTTGGCGGGTTCGCAGCGCCACACCACAGGTACTTAGCGAGCTCGGGTAGACCCATTCCCAGAACCTGAGGGCATCCTCGCTAAAGCCACGGTGTCCCAGGAGGTGGAGCTTTCCGCCCGTCCCGCGTTCAGGATGAAACACCTGAAGGCTGGCAAAATCCGCGTGCAGAATCTCTGCCGCGGTGTCGAGAATCTGTTCATAGAGCACCTCGATCTTATCGGCCTGGATAAGCTGGATGCTGAGGTCCTGAAGATGCTCGGCGGCCTTGAGCAACGAGGCAAACTGCTGCTCGCTCTCGCGCAGTGCCTGCTCCGCCCGCCTGCGTTCGCTGACATCTCGAGATACGCCCACGACCAGTTCGACACTGCCGTCTTCGCCTGTGACCGGACGGAAGATGCACTCCCAGTAGCCCCGTAGACCGGTCGGGCAGGTGTAGGGGATTTCGCCGGTGATAGGTTCCTTGGTAGCGAAGACCTGGTCTACGTGCCGCAAGAAGAGCTCGCTTGTGGTACACCCTGGGTTAGCAGTGGCCTTTTCCGCATACCCGTCGCGCGTCAGTCTGCGATTAGTGTAGACCAATTGCCTTTGGCGATTCCAGGCATAGACCACATCGCTGGTGCTGGAAAGCACCACGTCGGACAGCCGGGCCCTGATGTCCGCACCAGCGCCGCGCCCACACCGTCTGCAAACTAGACCGACAGCTGGCAAGCTATCCCTCCTTTTCCGTGGCAGTCGCATCTTCTATTTCCTCTAGGCTATTCCTTTGTCGATAGATGCATTGTTCTGTCGAGCTCGTAAGAAAGCTCAGTATCTTTAAACTAGGCGCCTTTTGAGTCGCCGGGGTTGGCAAACAGAAAGCCTTGGTATGGTCAGGTGCCCGGGGAGCCTATGCCTGCGATGAAGACCGGGATGGTTTTAACCTTGCTGCTGGTAGCTCCGGGCCAAAAGGTCGACGGGGTGATAGACCGGCAGAGGGTGCTGGTGGATTCGCAGTGCATGGCTAAGCTGCACCCGGCAGCCCGGACAGCCAGTGACCACGGCCTGCGCCCCGGTGGCCTGGATGGCTTTGGCCTTGCGCCTGCCTATGCGCCGGGCCACTTCGTAATGGGTGATCACGAAAGCGCCCCCACCCCCACAGCAGCGGTCGGGTTCATCCATCTCAGCGAGGACCAGACCGGGTATGCGGTGCAGCAGGCGCCGGGGCTCTTCCCATACCCCCATGCCCCGCCGGAGGTGGCAGGAGTCGTGGAAGGTGATGCACAGGGAAACTGGGACGTCCGGCTCGGGGAGGCCCGCTTGGTACAAAAAGGCGGAGACATCCACCACCTTTGAAGAAAACTCGCCGGCCTTCTGGGTATTGCACAACTCTCCGTACCTTTGCAGCATGTGGCCGCACGAGCCGCAGCCGGTGATGATGGCATCCGCTCCGGTTGCCAGGAAATTCCCGATATGGGCCTCGGCCATACGCCGGGCGCTGCGGGATTGGCCAGACGCCCAGATGGCCAGTGCGCAACAGGCCTGGGGAGGCAACACCACTTCAGCTCGGCACAAGAGTAACATCTCAATGACGGCCGTTCCCGTGCCCGTCATCACGGCCTGGCTCATGCATCCGGTAAAGTACGCTACGCGAAAGCGGGGACGCCCGGCGGGACGGATGACCCCGGGATAGCGACGGGCCAAGGTAGGGAGTTCTACGGGAGGCACCAAGTCCTCCCTGGGCCCCACCTGCCCGGGCAGAGCGCGCAGGAGGCCGGAGCGTCTGGCCAGGGCCTGTGCCCCGGTCCACTGGTAGAACCGAAGCAGCCGGGCGGCTGCTTCCAGCCGCCGGGCCGAAGCCAGTACCCCCAGGACAAGGCCTCCGATGCCCACACCCCGCGCCCGGGCCATCTCCTCGCGGGCGGCCTGCACCAGGGAGTGAACTTCGACACCGTTGGGACAGCCGGCTTCGCAGGTCTCGCATAGGAGGCAAAGGTCGAAGAATTCCCGTATCTCCTTGGTGGCGGCCAGCTCGCGACGCCCCAAGGCCGCTACTGCCTGGACCTTGCCCCGGGCTACGGCGCGTTCTTCCAGAAGTTCTCCAAATACCGGGCAGTGCGCCCGGCACGTCCCGCACCGTGAACAAAGGGCGATCTGGCGTCTGAGTTCAGGCGAAAGGTCCATGCTCATCCCTCAATGATGATCTTCCCCGGATTCATGAGCCCCCTTGGGTCAAAGGCCCGGCGCACCCGGCGCATGTAGTCAATGCCGGGAGGCCCCGCTTGGCCGGGGAGAAACGGGGCTTTGGCCAGCCCAACCCCGTGCTCGCCCGACAGGGTCCCGCCCAGTTCTAAGGCTGCGGCAAATAGGTCTGCCACGGCTGCTTGGGCCCGGTGCAGTTCATCAGGATCGCCAGGATGAGCCACCAGGTTGGGGTGGAGATTTCCATCTCCGGCGTGGCCCCAGATAAAGAGCGGTAGCCGGTGCCTGTGACCGATCTCGTGCAGGCGCACGATGAACTCCGGGACCCGGCTGCGGGGGACCGTGGCATCCTCGCTGATTTTCACGGGCCTTACCCTGACCACAGCAGCCGGGATGGCCTTTCTCCCCTTCCAGAGCCGGGCGGCCTCGACCGGGTTGGCCGCAGTGTGCACCTGCCGGGCGTTCCTTTGGCGGCAAGCTGCTATCACCGCCCGGGCTTCACGGCGGGCCGTCTTCTCCATGCCGTCGGTCTCTATGAGAAGGAGGGCAGCAGCGTCCAGGGGCAGCCCGCTGGGTGCATAGCTCTCCACGCAGCGTATAGACGCTTGATCCATGATCTCCAGCGTAGACGGGACTACGCCGGTGGCCATGATATCGTTAATGGCGTGGGCAGCATCTTCCAGTACATCGAAAACGGCCAGCATGGTTACGCGGTACTCGGGACGTGGGATCAGCCTGAGCACCGCCCGGGTGATGATCCCGAGGGTGCCCTCAGACCCGGTAAAAAGGTGGCAAAGGCCAGGAGCAACCCCTCCGCCCAGAGTTAACTCCTCGCCCCCGGGAAGCACTAGGTCCAACCCGTGGACGTAGCCCCTGGTTACCCCATACTTGAGACCCCGGGGACCGCCTGCCCCGGCGGCGATGTTGCCACCCAGGGTGGATGCGTCGCTGGAGGCCGGGTCCGGCGGATAGAAGAGCCCCATGGCCTCCGCCCGGCGGTGCAGGTCGGCCGTGACCACGCCGGCTTCCACCGTGGCCAGCCTCTCGGCCTGGTCCACGTGGACAATGGCGTTCATGCGCTCCAACGACAGCACGACACTGCCGGCCATCGGCACGCTGCCCCCGGCCAGCCCGGTCCCGGCGCCTCGTGGTACCAGCGGTATGCCCCGGCGGTAAGACCAGGCCGCCACGGCCCGGACCTGGCGGGCGGAGCTAGCCAGGACCACAGCCCCGGCCCGCCCGGCAATGAACGAACTGTCGTAGCCATAGCAGGTAAGCGCGGCGGGCGTGGTTAAGACCTGGGCCCCCGCTGCTACGCGCATGAGTTCAGAGATGAGCCTTCGGTCCAGCAGTTAGATCCCCGCTTCCTGCGCCGGAGTGCAGCACGGCCCAGGGGTAGCCCCTGGGCCGGGTGATGCAGCGGGCCAGTCTGGCACCGGCCGGGCGTGCCGGGCGCCTCCACTCGCACCAGTGAGGGTGGCCGGCTTGGGCTGACCCGGTCAAGCCATGCCCCGGCTTGTCCTACGCAGCTTCTCCCAAGTGCCCATGTCCGCCGGAGGTTCTACGATCTCGTCCTCAGGCTTGAGCAAAAGCCTGGCGGCCACTGATGCGCAGGACGTGGTACATAGGCCGCAGCCGATGCAACGCTCCCTTACCACCACCGCCGTCGGACCCACAAGCTCCACGGCTCCCACCTGGCACCTCTCCACGCATACTCCGCAGCCGGAACAAGTATCGGTGTCAATGGTGCAGTAGTAGTTGGCGTGGGCTACCGACTCCCTGACCCCAAACTCAGTTATACCCCGGAGTATGCCGCAACAGCACCCGCAGCAATTGCACACGTAGTTGATGCCCTTGGCCACGTTGCTCACCGTATGAACCAACCCGACTTCACGGGCCTCGTCGAGGAATGCCAATGCTTCCTCCTTGGTGATGCTGTGGGGCCCGGGCGGGCGCTGGAACGGTGAAAACGACAGGCAGGCCCGGCGGGGGAAATCGCAACGCCGGTCGCCTACTAGGTCGTGCTGCTTGCGGCAGACACAGTCCCTGAGGTGGAAGCTTTGGGCCTCCTCCAAAAAAGAACGAATATCGTCGTACGGTAGTATCCATTCAGACTTGACCGTGCCGCGGGCAGGCACGACCCGGTGTAGACTGGGGCCCGGGGTCATAATGCCCTGTAGCCCGCCCGTAGCTGCCACGTATTCCTCGGTCAGGTGGGCCATCCTGTGCGCCACCTCGCCGTCCAGCCTGAACATGGTGTGCTCCCAGCTGCCTACTATGAACTGGTTGAGACGAAAAAGGTACCGGCCATCGCGCATCGTGCCTTGGACCAACCCCTTTCCGAGCATCAGGCGGAGCCGTCCTTCTGCATGACGGGCATCCAGCCCCAGCCTTCCGGCCACCTCTGCAGGGGTCTCCCACTGATCTGAAAGCCCGGCCGCTAGCTGGGCTTCTTCTTCCGTGAACATGAGCTTGAGTATCTCCAGCTCGACTTCCGAATCCGTCGTGGGAAAACCGTAGGGCAGCTGATCGAGGGCTCTGGCAAGATCCCGGTACAGCTGGTCGCTCACTGGTTGCGCCTTCTCGCAGGCTGGATGTACACGCATTCTGGCCGACATCGTGTTTCTCCTGCACCGGGGCATGGCGGGAGGCAGCCTCAAGGGCTAGACAGCCCGTACTCCACCCATGGCGGCGTTTAGCACCTTGAGTAACAACCCCTGGTCACCACTTCTGGCCAAGTCCTCCACTTGCCCGGAGAACGGGACCAGCTTGGTAGCACATTCCTCCTGGCGCTTCCGCACCTCAGGAAGGACCGGCTCCCAGGCCGGGTAGCCGTCAAGCCGGTCGCCGACGACGTGACCCAAGGCCCAGCAAGCGGCCACAGCAGGAACTCCACCGACCAGGGGCTGCCGGTCCGGCCTCATGTTCACTCCCGGGAGCAGCTTCCCCCGGGGCCGGCCCAGGAAAGCCCACCGTACAGACAGGGGCAGCATCCGGTCCACCAGCGACAGTAGTTGCTCGGCAGTATTGAAGGAGCCCACGCTCCCGTGCCAGTGAGCGGCGATGACCTCGGGGTCGCAGCGGTTCAGCATTCTCCTGATCACCGCCAAGAGGACAATGACATCATCAACCTGCCCGGCGACCGGGATGAAGTCGGGAACCAGGTCCAGGGGGTTGATGAAGTAGAGCGCTGCCAGCGCCAAGAGGACCTTCTCGCCAGCCGGCACTCGCCGGTCACGCAGGAGACCACCGATGAGCCTGAGCAAGTTGGGGAGAAACATCAGTATTTCCGAGGTCAAAGACTGGTTTTCCGTGCCCGCCACGTACACTGTGCGGGTGCGCTCCTCCTCCAGGTCGCTGCACAGGGCAGTCGCGGCCTGGGCAACCTCGGAAAACCGGTTGAGCCAGGCGGCATCCCGCACCTGGCTCACCAGCACCAGCTGCTCCACCATGGCGGTGTACAGGGCCAGGTGCTCGCGAACGCCAAGTCCGGCGGCAGGGCGGTCTACCGGCGTGAGTGCCGCCCGGGTTCCCACTGCGACTAGGAGGCGGCACACGTACGCGTCCCGGCTTTCCCGGGCCCCTGGGACCATCACGTGACGGCCGCAGGTTTTCTCTAGAAGCTGGAGATAGGGGTTGCGCTTCACTGCCATCACCCCCGTTTTGCCGGTTCTATTTCTGCCATAAAAGGAAAAACCCTCCCGCTGGGGGAGGGTCCTCCTCACCGTGTTAGTGCCTGAAGAACACGTGGTTGCCGATGACCACGGTCACCGGCTGCTGCCGCACCCACTGGTTGCTGGTGCGAGCCGGGTTGTAGAAGCCGTTGGCTCCCCGGGACGGGTCAGAGCCGCTGAGGGCCTCACGGGCCGCGTTATAGGCAGTCTGGTTAGGTGCCAAGTTGATCCTGCCGTTCATCACCGGGCTGTACTGGTAGATCCCGTTGACTACCTGGTAGATCACCCCGTGGACGGTGTTGGGATACCGCGGGTCACGTACCCGGTTGAGGACGCTGGCGGCCACCGCCACCTGGCCGAGGTAAGGTTCGCCCGCCGCCTCGGCATACACCAGCCGGGCCAGAAGTTCCAGTTCCTCGCTGGTGTACCGGGTGCTGCGCGAAGGGTTACCCCCATCGCGGGGGATCACCAGGACTTGACCTATGGACAGGTGGTCGGTCCAGATGTTGTTGGCCTGGCGCAGGGCGGTCACCGTGGTGCCATACCTCTGGGCCAGGTGGAACAAGGTGTCGCCGGCCCGCACCACGTGGATGACGTTGTCCGCGCCCGGGACCGTCCCGGGCGGGGGAACGGTCAATACCTGTCCTGGATGGATCAGGTCCGTCCAGATGTTGTTGGCCTGTCGTAGGTCCTGGAGCGTCACTCCGAAGGCGGCTGCAATCCCCGACAGAGTGTCTCCGGCCTTGACTGTGTATGCCCGGCTGCCCGGGACCTCCAGAAGCTGGCCCGGGTAAATGATGTCGCCGGAAAGCCCATTCGCTTGCTTGAGTTCGTTAACGGTTACTCCATACTGGGTGGCGATCTTGTGCAGGGAATCTCCAGGTTCTACACGGTGGACGGTGACAGCAGCCAGACCGGTGGTTGCGAGCGACACAACGAGGACGATGGCCAATACCAGGCTAAATCTCCTTGTGCTACCGCGCATGTTTACCCCCTCTTAGGTTTATGCCCACTTGGGTGGGCCTGGGCCAAGTTTGCCATTTCTGCCCCGTCCTGGCAAAGCTGGCAAGCCTCAACCCTGCTGCCAAAAAGTATAACCATGTGCACCTACTGCCTATTCAAGCTATATTTTCGTCTCAAGCAGGGTCTTTCCTCCCCGGCCGTTCAGCCAAATGATGGACTGGTCTCAAGGAGAGCAAGCATGCTGCCTGTACCCCACATTCCGCACCCCTTGGGCGCTACCGGGACGAATTAAAAAGAGAAGGGAACTGGAAATAAGTGTCTAGCTCTTTCCCGCCCCCTCCGTTAACATCAATTTGGGGGGTGGCGGGAGTGCTCTTGGTCTACCACGACGGTCCGGCTCCGCTCATCGTGGCTATGTGCAGGGCGACCGGGCTCACGAAGACCATAGACGAGATGCTCCGCTGGGATCCGTCCCAGTGCAGGCTCTCTCCTGGGTTGAGGATAGCGGCGATCATCGTAAACGCGCTCACCAACAGCCGTCCTCTCTACAATCTCGAGGAGTTCTTCCGGGGGATGGACGTAGAAAAGCTCTTCGGTCCCGGAATCAGGGCGGCCGACCTAAACGACGACGCCGTAGGCCGCGCCTTGGATAAACTAGCGGAAGCCGGGCACTTCCTCTTTCGTATTGCATCCTCGTCCCTCTGCAGCTTAGGCCTTAGAGTAAAACCGCTTTACCTCGGGGACCCAGTCTTGGGGCGGCCGGCCCCTGGAGGCGCGCTTTGCGATGCTTTCGTCGACGACGACTTCGTAAGAAAAGGCTTGGCCCGACGAGCGGATCCTCACGGAGTACAAGGAGCAGACCGTTGTCGAGCAGCATTTCTCCTTCATCAAGAGCCCCAAGGTGGTGGGCCCCGTATACCTCAAAAACCCCGAGAGGGTTGCCGCTTTGGCGTACGTCTTCCTCATGGCGCTGCTGGTCTACAGCCTCATCCAGCGGAGAGCGAGGCGTGCGCTGCGGGGCCAGGAGAAGCCGCTCATCATCTACGACAACAGGAAGACCTTCGAGCCCACGGGCAGGAGCGTGCTCCATCTCTTCGTCAACATGATGGTGGCCAAGGTAGACGGCAAAAGGGTTCTTCCTTCGAACCTGAAGGTCCCCAAACATGCTCTGCGCCTCCTCGGGTTCTCCGAGCAGATCTACCTTCAATGGATGCCACCGTCGCGGAGTTCGGCAAACGAGGTCAGGGAAATTGTGGCGAAAGCATGGTAGGGGGTGCGGAATATCGGCTGTAAGCTCCTGGTGGAGTTCCGAGGTGGGTCCGGGGACAGATAGAAGCCCGGCCCGGGCGGACTGAACCGGGGCCCAACGCCCGCCCATGAAAAAGAAGGCGCCACGCCCGGGACGGGCATGGCACCGGTAAGTCCTGGCCAGTGACTAGGCGGCTACCACCCTATTTTATCAGCGGTATCCACTGGGTGAACAGGAACTGCAATCTGCCGATAACCAGCGACATACGGGCCATCACGGTGTTGCCGTAGGCAGCGCCGAAGGACGCCATCATGGTCCACATGCCGATCTTGGACGCTGTCCTGACCGTCTTGTGGTTGGAGAGCGGTCCGAACAGGAAGTAGATGATGGTTCCCAGCACACCCACAAGGATGAGCAGGTCGTTCACGTGCTTGATGGGAGCCATGGTGGCCCGGACCTGGCGGATGAACTGCCCTTCCAAGCTGCCGGTGATGGTCACGGCTGCGCCCACGCCCAGCATGAAGGCGATGGGGT
>JBFLYN010000040.1:0-27714 GCA_040756655.1 Bacillota bacterium | reverse complement strand
TGGAGCGCTACATCGAGGCCCGGGAACGACAGCGGCAGGCTGAACGGCGATTGGCTGAGTCAACGAGAAAGGATGTCGCCACCGCATGACCCAGACCGCTTTTTACAGACACTCTGAGACTTGACCTTCACCCGGACAATGCGTCTAAGAGTGCGCAATGCCGGTTATACAATCGGCCTAAGCCTCTTTTATATAATGAAAAGCGGAGAAAAAGTTTTGCGTTTTTTTACCCTGTTATTCAACCAGTATTTGTAGAGAGAAATATGTCATAAAAAAACTGCTGCCTGCCTGGGCCAGAGCTTCGGCGCCGGCAGTGCCGCATTGGGCTTTTCCGCCCACACGGGCACCAGTGACTTCATAGCCTTTGTCCTCTTGGGCGGCATGGTGGGCGCCTACATCGGCGCCGTGTTCTGGGGCATGGGCTGGTCGCTCAAGCAAGACATGGACCAGGGAACCCTAGAAGCGCTGTGGATAACCCCCAACTCCCGGGTGCTCCTGCTCATCGGCAGGAGCACGGTGAGCATACTGCCAAACGCCCTGACCACCGCCGGGGTCCTTTTCGCCGCGTATTTGTTCTTTGGCTTCCGGCTGGGCCCGGCCCTGTGGCTGGCCCTGCTCCTGCTCCTCCCCACCATCGTGGCCCTCTACGGGTTCGGCATGGCCTACGCTGGGGTGGTCCTCTACATGCGGGAGGCCAACACCCTTACGGATGTGGGCAGCTATGCCCTGCAGATCCTTTCTGGATACCTGAATCCCGTTACCGTGCTCCCCCGGGCGCTGCTGGCCATCAGCCTGGCCCTGCCGGTCACCTACGCCCTGGACGCCATGCGCGCCCTGGTGCTGGGGACCCGTCCCCCTGGTCCCCATCTCCATGTCCGTGGCCATCATCCTGGTGTCCATGGTGTTGTTCACTGCCTGGGGGAAGCAGGTCTTTCACCGCGTGGAAGCGCGGGTCCGCGACCAGGGAACCCTGGGCATGCACTGAGCCGGGTCGACCCGGGCCCTTGGTTGAGACTGGCGGCCGGGTGGATGGGAGGAACCCGGGCAGGCGGCGAGGAACTGGGTCGCTGGGAAGAATCGCCGGGGAGGACACGGCATGGACCTGGCGCGCCAGACCTTTGGACACTTCAAAGAGGATCTGTGGGCCATCCTCGGCCCCAACCTTTACGAGATCCTGATCCACGGCTCCTACGTGCTGGGGAATTTCGCCCCCCACCGGGGCGACCTGGACTACGTGATCCTTACCCACACCGACCTGTCCGACCAGGACATCGAGGAGTTGTTCGTGCTCCACGATGCCTACCGGGCCCAAGAAGAGCTGTTGCTTTACCAGCTCGAGGGCACCACCTATCCCAAGCATGTCCTGGCCCATCCCGGGCTTTCGTTTACCGGCTGTTACATCGGCACCGGGCGCCAGGGCTGGCAAAAGCTATCCACTTTCCAAAACAGCCTCATGGACCTGAAGGTCATGAGCGCCTGCGGGTTGAGGCTGCTGGGCACGGCGGCCGTGGTATACTCCCCCGGCGAACCCGAGCTACTACAAGAGCAGTGGCGGGCAGTCGGCAGTTTCAAGACCAGGTCGACAAAGCCCAACACTGGGAAGCCGGCTTTTGGTATGCGCTGGTCCACTGGTGCGCCCGGACCATCTACTACCATGAATACCGAAAACCCGCATCCAAGACCCGGGCCTGCCGCTGGTGCCGGCAGCACCTGGATCCAGTGGTATTTTCCCACCTGTTCTCTGCTGCCGAAAGTGCAAGACATCCCTACGGGCCGGCACCGGCGCCGGACATCCTCAGGGACCTGGGCCCCCGGCTTCTCAGCCTTACGGAACAACGCCTGGCTGGAGCCAGCCATGGCTAAGGGCCACGCACTACCCGCCGGGGCTACCGGGTTTGGCCCACCCGCGGCCATGGGTTGCACTGGGCGCCCGGCCCAGGGAAACAGGTAAAATGGGGCAAGGAACCGAAGTACGTCAGGCAAGGCTCTGGAAGGGAGTGGCATGCCCGTTGGATGTAATGCAGGCCATCTGGGACCGGAGGAGTATACGGAAGTTCGAGGAGCGGCCGGTGCCCAAAGAGCTGGTGGAAAGGATCCTGGAAGCCGCCACCCGGGCCCCGTCCGGGAAAAACGCGCAGCCCTGGTACTTCATGGTCCTCCAGGGCAAGAAAAAGGACATGCTGGCGGACTTGATGATGGAACGGGTCATCGCTCTCCGAGAGCAAGGCGTCAACACCGGCAGCGCGGGGCCCACCGCCCGCACCATGCGCCAGGCGCCAGTGGCCATCCTGGTCTATAACCCCCGGTGGACGCCTGACCAGGACCGGACCGGGTTTAACCGCTTCATATCACTGGTGGATACCCAGTCCGTCGGGGCGGCCGTCCAGAACATCACCCTGGCCGCCACTGCCCTGGGCCTTGGCACCCTCTGGATCGGTGATATCTTCTGCGCCGAGGATGCCGTCGGCCGGTGGCTGGGCATGACCCACGAGCTGGTGTGCGCCGTGTCGCTGGGCTACCCGGCCGAGGCCCCACCGGCCCGGCCCCGCAAGTCCGTGGCCGAGGTTACCCGCTGGCTGGAGTGAGCCTTCGTGCCGGAACCCGAAGGCGCGCCGGGCCCATGGTCGCCACCCGGCCCTCCTGTGCGCCCCCTGCCGTGACCCAGGGCCGGACCTGGCCGGCCGACACTTTGCTCTTCGGCCGGCATCCTACCCGGGCCGGGTCTTGAGCATCTGGAGGCCCCGCACCCCGATTAACAGCCCGCTGGCCAGGGCCGCCTGGGCCCCGGTGGCGTTGCCCTGGGACCAGGCCAAGTACAGGAAGAAAGGAATGCCCACCACCGCCCCGCCGGGCAGCGCGGCTACCTTGCACACCCGGTAAAGGGGGCTTACCCGGTACAGGGCGGCGGCCGCCAGCGCCACGGCCAGCCCCACCCCGATCTGGGCGGGAGCCAGGACCAGCAGCGTGCCCACGAGCGTGCCCAGGCCGCCCCCGCCCCGGAAACCGAACCACACCGGCCAGTTATGCCCCCCTACCACGGCTGCGGCCGCCGCCACCAGGTACCAACCGGAAAGCCCCCAGCCCCGCGCCAGCGCCACGGCGGCGGCGCCCTTGGCCACGTCCAGGGCGGCCACGCTCATGCCCACGACCGGTCCATACTGGCGCCAGCTGCCCGAGCCGCCGGGGTTGTCGCGCCTGCGCAAGTCGTCTCCAAAGAAGACCCGGCCCATCACCACGCCAAACACCACAGAGCCTGCGGCATAGCACATTGCCACCACCAGCAGTTCCACGACCATCGCCTCACCTTTCCAGCCCCGTCAGTGGGGAGTTTCGGCCACGCGCTTTAGAAAGTCGCCCAGCCACTGCACGCCTCCGGCCAGTAGGGCCCGGCCCTTTTCGGCGCTGGCCGCCTGCGGGTCACCCACGAACCCATGGGAAGAAAGGTCCTGGATGGTCCAGCTGAACTTGGCCTTGCCCAGCCAGGGCAGCAGTGGGCCCGCCGGGTTGTGCGTGGGCAGCCTGTCCAGCTTGACCAACTCAGGGCGCAAGGCCAGTAAGAGCGAAGTCTCGTAGTCTCCCGCGTGGATGTCGTCGGCTGTGAACCCGGCGGCACTGCGCACGGCGCTGACGATGGGGCTGGTCACAAAGGCCAAAAAGCCCAGTTCCACTCGCAAGTCCCGGCACACGGCCTCCAGTACCGGGGCGTTTCCCCCGTGCCCGGTGACCAGCACCAGTTTCCTGAACCCGTGCTTGGCCAGGCACCGGGCCGTGTCCGTCACCACGCCCGCCAGGGTGTTGCCGGTCAGGCTGAGGGTGCCGGGGAACTGCAGATGCTCGTTGGACTTCCCCACCGCCACCGGGGGCAGCATCACCACCCGGGAGCCGGCCAGCCCGGTGATGGCGGCTTCCACTACGGCCGTGACAATGAGGGTGTCGGTGCCCAGGGGCAGGTGCGGGCCGTGTTGCTCCGTGGAACCCAGGGGCAGTACCGCCACGGCCAGTTCCGGGGGCAGGTCACGTACCTCCTGGGTGGTCATGTGGTCCAGTCTCGGCATCTGCAGCCATCTCCTTTCGGTGATCCCGGGCAAGCGGGTCACTTGGTATCTTGCCCGTCAGTTCAACAAGAAAGGACCCAGTCCCTGCAAAAACGGGCCCCATCCGGGCCCGGCTTAGGCCGGGCGGGAAGACAACTCACTACCACTCCCCGGGGACCGGGTTGCCGAACGCCTGCAGGATCCAACCGGGCTAAGACCAAGCGGACTATGACCGGCCCCAGCAGGCTGCGTAGATCACGTGAACCGGGCCGCGGAAGCCCGGGTGCGCCGGCCCGGGCTGGTGAGGAGCGGGAAAAAGCAACGGGGTTGATACCAGGGAGTCACCAACGGTGCCGGAACCCGGCCGGGACGGCCGGGAATTTCCACTAGTAAAAGCCGGGCGGCAGCCGGAATCTCTTGGTAAAGCGCGTCCTCCTGTCCTGGTGCCCCAGGACGGCCCACTCGTAGTGCTCAAGGTCCAAGATGATCACCCCGTCCTCGAGGGGGTAATACGCCGCCAGTTCCAGGCCCCGCTGGGCCAGGGGGTATACTACCAGGCGCTGGTCGCTACCGCGTTCTATCAAGGTAACCCAGCGTGACTGGATCAGGGCGGCGTCGACGGTCTCTCGCAGCTGGCGGTCTACTACGGGCCCGGCGTTCCTGCCCACATCCAGCGACCCCTGCCGGCTTCCGGTTGCGGGAGTACTGGACGCCCGGGCCGGGGCGGGCGCCAGTTCCTGGTCCTCCAGGGCCCGGGTCAGCGCGACCACAGCCCGGGACTCCGCCCAGTCAGCCGCGGAGACCGGCTTGCGGTAGTCCTCCTCCGGCTGGCGCGGGGCACACCCGTCCCACCGGACCACTTCGGACCGCAGCCGGTGGCCGGATTCTCTAAGGATGGCCATGACCTCCCGCACCCGGGCCCCATCGATGACCAGGTCGCGGCCGGTGATGGAACCCAGACAATAGGGGCCCAGCCCCGGAGAATCCCTCAGGAGGCGGGCGGTAGCTTCCGAGTCGCACCACAGGATGGTGGCCTCCATCATGAACATCCGGTTGAACGCAGTCACCCAGCCCTCGATGGTGGCCAGGACATTGTCGGTCACCGGGTACTGGGCATGGGCCTGCAAAAACCCCACCAGTTCCCGGCCGTCGACACCCAGGCCCAGCGCCCGCTCTATGCTCTCGCGGGTAAGGGAGTATACCAGGGCCCGGTCGCGGCTTTGCAGTTCGGCAGCGGTTTGCAGTCGCCAGAGGAGCCGGGGTTGGAGGTCGCCCGGCGCCACCACCTCCAGGTTGGGCTGGACCACAAAGCCGGTGGACTCCCCGGGCAGCTCCGGCGTCTCACCCAGGAAGGCCCGGCGGCCGGCCGGGCTCACCCGCGCCAGGAGGCGGAAGACCGGTCCCCCGTCGCCCGGCCGGAGGGTACCCGGATCTCGTTCCTTGTCCGGGGCCACCAGGGGCAGCTGCACCTGGTCTATGACGCCCAGGAGCGTCAACAGCCTGGTATACGGCAACAGGTAGCCGAAAAGATCCTGGCGGTCGGTAAAGTGCCCGAGAAACGAGATGAGCGCCCCCAGGTCGCACCACCTCCCGGCCGTGGTCAGGCTCAGGAGGTACAGGAACCGGCGGTACCAGGGAAAAGGGTTCCAGGCGCCTACCTGCAGGGCCCACTGATTGTACATGCCCGTCCAGCGCTGGACCCGAGGCAGTTCCAGCCATTTCTCCACCAGGGGGCCGACCCTGACCTCGTAGTTGGAGTGGTAGATCAGGTGTTCTCTATGGAGGTACGAAAGGATGCGGCCGGTTTCGCCGGCGGTGGCCGGGGACAGGAGGCTTTCCAATCGCTCCCGGTCGCGCTTGTAGTATTCACCCTGCCGGGTCAGACGCACCGGTCGCAGGCGGTGTTCGGCCAAGAGGATGACGAGATCCTGGTCCAGTTCGAGGATGCGCTGGGCCCACTGGTCGTCCGGGGGCAGCATGGCCGGGTTGCGGTCCAAGGCTTCTTTGGCGATGTGCTCGCCGATCCTGGCCAGGCGGCCCAAGGCCGTGGCCCGGTGCTCGGGGGGCACCCAGAGGACGCCGGGCTTGCCGGCAGCATGCTCCAGCAGCCATCCTTTTTGCTTGAGCTGGTGCACCACGCTCACCGGTGCCCGGTGCACGCCGAGGATCTGGAGTTCGCCCTTGATGCGCTGCAGGGCCTGGTTGGAAGTGACCGACCAGTCGCGATCACCGCCCACGGCCAGGGCTACCCAGGAGGCAAACAGCTCATCAGTGCCGGGTACACGGGGATCCTCTGCCGCCGGGCGGGTCTGCCCGCCTTTTTGGGCCTTGGGGTTTTCGGACTTCCTTTCACCCTTACTCACTTGCGCCCCCCTCCGCCAGCACTCCGCCGAGGTCGCCGGCGGAGCAGTCTACCACCCGGTACGAGTAACCTTGTTCTGTGAGGAATTGCTGCCTTTGGTGCGCGTAGTCCTGGTCCACGCTGTCTACGGTGACCACCGTGTAGAAAACTGCCCCCCGCCCGTCGCCCTTGGGGCGGAGCACCCGCCCCAGTCGC
Source organism: Bacillota bacterium (assembly GCA_040756655.1). GTDB lineage: Bacteria > Bacillota > Sulfobacillia > UBA8153 > UBA8153 > JBFLYN01. The sequence continues at coordinate 21,123 of JBFLYN010000040.1, read as the reverse complement.
TGGGCCTCTTCCTGGCGGGAGCCAAAGACACCCGAAACCTGTATGGCCACGCTGGCCTCCGGCAGGTCCAGGGAATAGTTGGCCACCCGGGAGGCCACCAGGACCGGGGTATCACCCGAGCGAAAGGCGGCGTACAGCCGGTCGCGCTCTTCGGCCGGCGTCTCGCCTGTCACCAAGGGCGCACCCAGGCGCCCGGCAATGAGCCCCAGCTGGGACAGGTACTGGCCGATGACCAGTACCCGGTCGCCCCGCGGCCGGTGCAGCCGCACCAGTCCTTCCACCACGCCCAGCTTGTCCGGGTTCTCGGCCACCGCCCGGTACCGGTCCTGCCCTTCCGCCTCTGCGTACTGGGCGCGCAGGCTGGGCGAGCATGGCACCCGCAGTTCGTAACAAGTGGCCGGGGCGATCCAGCCTGCATGCTCCATGGTCTTCCACGGGGCGGCATAGCGCCGGGGACCGATGAGGGAAAACACGTCCACTTCGCGCCCGTCCTCACGCACCAGGGTGGCGGTGAGGCCCAATCGTCGCCGGGCCTGGAGCTCCGCGGTGAGCCGGAACACCGGGGCGGGTAGAAGGTGTACCTCGTCGTAGATGATGAGGCCCCACTCGCCCTTTTCGAACAGGCCAAAGTGGGTAAACTCGCCGGCCCGGCTTCTCCGGTGGGTGAGGATCTGGTAGGTGGCCAGCGTCACCGGGCACAACTGCTTCCTGCGCCCGGTGTACTCACCGACCTGGCCGGGTTCCAAGGTGGTCTTGTCCAGGAGTTCCTCCCGCCACTGGGTCACCGCGTTGGCGTGGGTGCAGATGATCAGGGTGTGGCACCGGGTGCGGTGCATGACACCCAGGGCTACCACGGTCTTGCCGGCGCCGCAGGGGAGCACGATCACGCCGCTGCCGCCTGCCAGCCCGCCCCCGCTGTGAAAAGCATCCACCGCCTCTTGCTGGTAGGCCCGGAGGGCAAACGGGCGGCCGCTCCGGGAGCGGTCCCTCAGCGCCAGCTCCAGTCGGGCCCCCTCTATGTACCCGGCCAGGTCCTGGACCGGGAAACCCAGGCGGGTGACTGCCTGCTTGAAGTGGCCGCGGTACCGGGGATTGATGACGGCTTCCCGGGGTCCCACATGCTCCACCACATACTGTCCGGCCGTGCGGTGCCGGCAAATCTCGGCCAGTAAGGCTGCATCCGAGCTTCTGAGCACCAGCTGGTCGCCGCCTTTGACCAGCTGTAACCGGCCGTAGCGGGCCATGTACTCGGTGATGTCTTTCCGGACACTGGCGGGGAGCTGGTAGCGGGAAAGCCCGGTCAACGTTTCCAGCAACTCATGGCTGGCAAGACCCCCGGCTGCGGCGTTCCAAAGTGACACCGGGGTAACCCGGTAGGTGTGGATGTACTCAGGGCTCTTTTCCAGTTCCGCAAAGACAGCCAGCACCTGGCGAGCTTGGTCGTAAAGGCGGTGGCGGGTTTCCAACAGGATGGTGCCATCGGCCTGGACGATGAGCGGGCGGTCGTTGGAGGATGACAAGCCATGGCCTCCGTTTCTGCGGTATTCGGATGGAGCATTCGATACGGGAGACCCCTAACCCTGCTCAAAGCCCCGGGGCCCGCATGCCCGCTTTGCCACTACTGGATACATGGTATACTGGAAGCAGTTGGCCGGGTCTACACCCTTTGGTCACCAGCAACATGCCACAGGATACCCGTGCCACAAGATTCCTGGAGGAGGGCTATTTCATTGACCACTGCGGGCGTTTTCAAACACCTGGACACGGTGATCATCCGGGTCAGCGACTTGGCCAGGTCACGTGAGTGGTACCGGGAAAGACTGGGGTTTTCCGTGGTGTACGCGCTGGACGGACCCGAGCGGCTGGTGGTGCTGGATGCGGGAAGACAGATGAGCCTCACCCTCTGGGAGCTTAGGCCCGGCGAGGAACTGGTCGCAGCCGGGGCACTGGGCACCTATCCCATCTTCGCCGTGGATGACATCCACGCCACCCACCGCCTCCTCACCCAGCGGGATGTGCGCTGTACCCCGGTGGTCGACGGCGGCGGGGTAGTCTTGTGGTTCCTTCTCTATGACCCCGACGGCAACGTCATCGAAGCCTGCCAGCCGCTGCACTGACCCGGGCTTCTGTACTGTTGCCGGGGGCCATAGGCCAGTTTAGCCGGTCCGACCGGGACCGGAAGCCCTCTATGCCCACAACTGCATACCACCCCTACGTGCAGGGAAACCGGGGCAGATCCCGCGCGGGCGGCCGCGCCAAGTCCCGGGGCTACCCACCCTTACGCAGGCCTTGCTGCCAGGGATGCCAGGGCAAAACCCACGAACCCCGGGGGCCGGCAGGAATGACCGGGTCCTGGTCCGAACTATGACGGGTAAGGTACCCGGTTGGAGCCGATCGTCGAGATGGAGGAGATCCATGTCAAGGCCCGTTGGCAGAGTGATGATCTCCGCTGCACTCAGCATCATGGTTATCAACGCGGCCACCAAGGTTCTAGGTTTTGCCCGTGACCAGGGATTGGCAGTGATGTTCGGGGCCGGCCCCCAGTCGGACGCCTACATGGTCGCCAGCACCATCCCGACCCTGCTCTTTGGCACCGTAGCCGGTGCGGTGGGAGCGGCTTTCCTCCCGGTGTTCACAGAATACCTTTGCCGTGAGCGGTCACAGGAAGCCTGGGACCTGGCGTCCAGCCTCCTCAACACCGTCCTCTTGGCATCAGCGGCCCTCGCCGTCCTGGGTATGCTGCTGGCACCCCAGGTGGTAACGGTCATCGCTCCCGGGTTTGATGCGGGCACCAGCCAGTTGGCTTCCAGGTTGCTCTTTCTCATGTTCCCGGCCATCATCGCCACCGGCGTCTACAGCCTCCTCGCCGCGGTGCTGCATTCTTTCAGGCGCTTCATCGCTCCGGCGCTTGGACCCATGGTCCTGAACATCACGGTGATCCTCGGCATCTACCTGGTGGCGCCCCGGTGGGGGATCCCGGCGGTGGCCGCAGCAACGCTGGTCGGGTCGGGATTACAGACCATGATCGTCCTGGCCATGGTATCCCGTACTGGACTAAGGTACCGGTGGGGCATCAACTGGCACCACCCGGGGCTTGCCCGGGTGCTGGCCCTGAGCGTGCCCATAGTGCTGGGCGGGCTGACCGGGCAGGCCTACCTCATCATCGACCGCCGCCTGGCGTCGGGCCTGGAAGCAGGCAGCATCTCCGCCCTTGCCTTCGCCAACAAGCTGGTGCAGTTGCCGCTGGGCCTGTTTGCCCTGGCCATCGCCACCGTCCTGTACCCGGCCTTTTCCGAGTACGCCAGCGGCCGGGACTACCGGGCGCTGGGCCAGTCGGTGCAGTCCGGCCTGCGCATGGTGGCCCTCATCACCCTGCCGGCCAGCGTCGGGCTGATGGTGCTACGCGAGCCCATCATCCGCCTGCTGTTCCAACGCGGTCAGTTCGATGCCCGGTCCACCCAGCTTACCGCCGTGGCCGTGCTCTGCTATGGCCTGGGCATGCTGTTTCACGCCTCCAACCAGGTGCTGGTCCGCGGTTTTCATTCCATGCAGGATACGGTCAGGCCCGTGCTCATAAGCGGCGGCACTGTCTGCATCAACCTGGTCTTTGCCGTGCTCCTGGTCCGCCCGCTGGGCCACGCCGGGCTGGCGCTTGCCAACTCCATCGGCGCTCTTTCGGGCTTTGTGCTCCTGGTGGCCCTCCTTCGCAACACCGTGCCGTTGCCCCACGGGCCGTTTTTGCGGACCATGGGGCGTCTTGCCGTAAGCTCGGTGATCATGGGCCTGGCGGCCGTGTTCACTCACCGGGGAGCACAATGGGTGTTCCGGGGCAGGTGGGGCGGTCTTTTGGAAGTAGGTGCAGCCATCGGCGTGGGGTGCTTGGTCTACGCCATCATGCTCTGGCGCCTGGGCGTGGACGATCTCCAGCCGGTGCTGGCGCTGGTGCGTAATTGGACCAGGCCAAGGGCGATGTAAGGGTAACCGGGCCCGCGATGATGGGCCGGGGCCTTCCTGCCGGCCTCCCGGATCACCCGCCGCTTCAGGTAGCAGTCCCCGGCCGTTGCAGCTCCGGGGGCGCCGGCGCTTTTTGCGGCTACGGCCTCACCGGCACCAGCTCAATTGCACTCTGGCTCCAGGTGCACCGGCCCATCCCGCCCCAGGGTCATGCCCCACCCGAAGGGCTCGCCGGACCGATCCGCCACCAGGAAGCCATCCTCTATGCTGAACTGGACTTGGGCAACATCCCCCAAAGCCGCTTTGATTTCGACGCAGTGGGCCAGTACGCGCGGCCCAGCGTTTTCCAGTTAAGCGTGGACGAAAGCCCCAAGCAGAGCGCAAAGGCCAAAAAATCCCGCCCGGTAGCCCCGGGCAGTACCGGCCTTTAGCCCGTGAACTCCTTCCGGTTTAGAAACAGAAACCCCAAGCCGGTGCCGGCCAAGAAGACGGCCAGCAAGGCCGCCATGCCCGCGATGAACGGCTCTCCAGTCGCCGCGCCGCGGAAATCGGCGTAGTAATACAGGGTCAGGTATCTCAGGTTCTCGAGGCGGGCGCTCAGGCCGCTCAAGGCGTGGAGGAGGAAAAATCCCAGTCCGACGCCTACTCCCAGGTAGGTGGTGCCCTGGACCTGGTTGATAAAGGGCGCCAGGGCAAAGGCCAACCCGCCGGCAGCCACAGTGGCCACCAGGCCCGCCAGGTGCACCGGCAGCTGCAACCCCATTCGGTACTGGTTGCCCGCAGCCATGAACCCCACTATCGTGCTGGTCACGAAGGTGATGGCCCACAACAAGGTGAGCATCACCAAGAACGCAGAGACCTTGGAAGCCAGAAGCTGGTTGCGGGTGACGGGCTTGGTGTACAAAAACTCCGCGGTGCCCAGGTCCGCGTCGCGGGACACCAGGCTGCCGGCGAGCATGAGGGCAAAGATGCTGGTCAAGAGCAGGATGTAGGGCAAAACGATACCCGCGTGGTACAAGTTGACGTCGGTAAACATCACCCCGGTGAGGTTGAAAACTTGCTTGATGGCCTCAGGATAGGCCTCGACCACCTTGGCCATGTCCGGGTCCTGCATGATCGGGAAAAACCCCAAGTAGATGGCGACAAAGAGCACGACCACCCCGGTCCAGATGATCAGGCTGCGGCGGCCAAGACGCAATTCACGCAAGAAGACGTTGGACTGGATCATCCCTTGGCACCCCCTTCCCGGGTGGGCTCGTACAAAGCCAAGAACAGCTCCTCCACGCTGGGGTCGGTGATCTTGAGTTCCTCCAGGTCCAGCGTGGCCAGGCGGGCCACTATGTGGTTGACAGGTGATTCCACCGCCAGCTGGTAAAAGCCCGGCTTTCCCTCGACGGGAACAGGATTCCACCCGGCCAAGGCCACGCCAGGGTCGGCGCCGCCGGCCAGCCTGAGGGTGACCAGGCGCATCTTCCGGCCCGGGAGTTCGTCGATGGGCGAGACCTGAACCAGGCGTCCTTCTTTGATCACCCCGACCCGGGCACAGATGCGGTCCACCTCTTCCAGGACGTGGGTGGAGAAGAACACGGTGGTCCCGGCCTGGTTCAGCTCCTGGAGCAAGTGGAACAGCTCCAGCCTGATGATGGGGTCCAGCCCGCTGGTGGGCTCATCCAGAACGACCAGGCGCGGCCGGTGGAGCAGGGCTTGGATGATACCGAGTTTCTTCCGGTTGCCGGTGGAGTACTTGCGCACGGGCTTGGACGGGTCAAATTGCAGCCGCTGGGCCAGGCTATCCACCCAGGCCCGCTCCACTCCCCGGTAGAAGCTGGCGGCATACTCCAGGATCTCCCGGCCCGACAGCTCCGGGTAAAACCTCACCTCCGAAGGGAGGTAGCCGACCTGCTCGTAAATGGGCCCTCCTCCCGGGATGACTCTCCGCCCGAGCACCGAAGCCGAACCCTTGGTCGGGTAGATGAGGCCCAAAAGACAGCGGATGGTGGTGGTCTTGCCCGCGCCGTTGGGGCCGATAAAGCCGAATATCTCTCCTTCGTTCACCCCCAGGCTCACGTCGACAATGCCTTTGGCCCTACCGTAGTACTTGGTAAGGCCCTCCATTTCCAAGGCCAGCATCATGTTTTCCCCCTGTTAGGAATATCAAGGGAAGGACAGTAACCATTGTAACCAAGTGCCACATTCCGCCTTCCTTCCTGGATTCCTCCCCTGGACCTGGATTGAAGGGGTGTTTCCGACGCTACCCGTCTTACGGCCAGGGTGCTGAAGGTATGGTTCAGCCAGGAGGCATCCGATGGAATATGCGCGAGATTGTAGGCGACATCGGTGAGTCAAGGCATAGCATGAACCTATGTAGCTGGATGGTCTTAGCCGCGTGTCGTCGCGGGTTGGCAATGGCAGATCCGGTCCTGATAGGACCACCGGACCGGATCCCGCCGCGTGCAGCCCCACAATCGGCGCCGATAGACCCAAGACCGCCGAGCCACCTGCTTGCGGGCGCAGCGCACGCCATGGGCCGGGCGCATTTCCGCGTGTATCCGGGGCGCACCGGAAGTACCGCAACTCCAACCGGCTTCTACTTTGGGCGGAACTTGCTTTTTGTGGGGCAGTCCCGCTGGGTTTTGTAGAGCAACACCCCTACCGGATACGCATGACCGGCGATGACATAGCAGTGGCCCCAAACCCGCACCTGGCTGTCGGCACTCACAACATACATGATCCGCAGAGGACACGGCAGGCGAAGCTACGCCACTTGAGGAGACACACCAGCCAGGGCGCGATAATTTGGGAAAGGCTTTCTTTTCACAATATTGTGCCGTGCGTCCAGTAACTGGTACAATTAGGGTGTGCCCGCATTAACACTGGACAGGGGAGGACTGGTCAATGGGCCGCTTGTTGTGGACGCCGTCGCCCGAACAGATGGCCGAAGCCAACATGACCCGGTTTCTGGACCATGTCAACCAAAGGCACGGACTGGACTTGTCATCATACCAGCAGCTTTACACCTGGTCGGTAAGGAACATCCCGGATTTCTGGGCTGCGGTGTGGGAGTTCTGTGGGGTAGTGCACTCCAGTCCCTACCAGCGGGTCCTGAGCGACGCCGGAGACATGCTCTCGGCCCGGTGGTTTGAAGGCGCCCGGCTGAACTTTGCCCAGAACCTGCTCCGGTACGCCGACGACCAACCGGCGCTGGTCTTCCAGGGCGAGACCCGGGTCACCCGGAGGCTTACCTACCGGCAGCTTTACGAGCTCACGGCCCGGCTGGCCCGTTCTTTGCAGGGGGCGGGCGTTACCGTCGGCGACCGGGTGGCGGGGTTTTTGCCCAACCTGCCCGAAGCCGTCATCGCCATGCTGGCCACGGCCAGCATCGGGGCCATCTGGTCGTCCTGTTCGCCGGATTTCGGCATCAAGGGGGTCCTGGACCGGTTCGGGCAGATCGCGCCCAAGGTGCTGTTCACCGCAGACGGTTACTTCTACAACGGCAAAGTCCACGACTCCCTGGAACGCGTGGCAGGCCTGCTCCCGGAGTTACCTTCGGTAGAGAAGGTGGTAGTGGTACCCTACGCCGGAAGCCGGGCCGGGCACATCCCCGGTGCTTTCTCCTTCCATGATTTTCTCGCCCCAGGACCTGTGCCGGAACTGGAGTTTCGGCAGCTTCCCTTTGACCATCCCCTGTACATCATGTACTCCTCCGGCACCACCGGTGTGCCCAAGTGCATCGTGCACGGGGCCGGCGGCACTCTCTTGCAGCACCTCAAGGAACTGGTGTTGCACACCGACCTAAAGCGCCAAGACCGCATCTTCTACGCCACCACTTGTGGCTGGATGATGTGGAACTGGCTGGTCAGTTCCCTGGCCGCCGGGGCCACCGTGGTGCTGTACGACGGCTCTCCCTCCTACCCGCACTGGGGCACCCTGTTTAGGCTGGCCCAGGACGAGCGCATCAGCGTCTTCGGCACCAGCGCCAAGTATCTTAGCGCGGTGGAAAAGGCCGGGGTACGGCCGGGCCGGGAGTATGACCTGGCCAACCTGAGGGCCATCCTCTCCACGGGATCTCCCCTGCTCCTGGAAAGCTTCGAGTACGTTTACCGCGAGGTCAAGCCCGACCTTTGCCTGTCTTCCATCTCGGGAGGGACCGACATCATTTCCTGCTTTGCCCTGGGGAGTCCCCTCTTGCCGGTGCACGCCGGTGAACTCCAGTGCTGCGGGCTGGGCATGAAGGTGCAGGCCTTCGACGAAAGCGGCGTTCCCGTGCTGGACCAAAAAGGCGAACTGGTGTGCACGGCACCCTTCCCATCGCAACCTGTGGGCTTTTGGAACGACCCGCACCACCAGAAATACCGCGACACCTACTTCGCCACCTACCCCAGCGTCTGGCACCACGGTGACTTCATCGAGATCAGCAGCCAGACTGGCGGCGTCATCATTTACGGCCGCTCTGATGCCACCCTCAACCCCGGGGGCGTGCGCATCGGGACGGCGGAGATATACCGGCAGGTCGAGACCCTGGACGAGGTCGTGGACAGCCTGGTGGTGGGCCAGGACTTTGAGGGCGACACTCGCATTGTGCTGTTTGTCAAGCTCCACCCGGGCGTGACCCTGGACCAGGAGCTGGCCCGTCGCATCAAGACCGTCATCCGGACCAACACCACGCCCCGGCACGTACCGGCCGTCATCATCCAGGTAGCCGACATCCCCTATACCATCAGCGGGAAGAAAGTGGAACTGGCGGTGCGCAACATCATCCACAACCGGCCGGTGCCCAACGTGGACGCGCTGGCCAACCCCCGGGCCCTGGAGCTTTACCGGGATCTTCCCGAGCTCCGGTGTAGCTAGACCCCGTCCACCGGGGACGTGGCCAGTGGGTGCCCGGCCGGACCCACGGCCCGGGCACCCGGCCCGTCGCAAGTCACATCACTCGCTCTGCATATAACCGGAACTTGGAGGTGCCGGCAGTGGGCAAGACGGAGAAGAGGTTACAGGAGCTGGGCATCACCCTGCCCGCGCCCTTGGACCCGGGGCCATACGGGTTCAACTTCCTGGCTGCGGCACGTCATAACGATCTGCTGTACCTTTCGGGCAATGCCGACCTGGCTTTTCGCGGCCGGGTAGGGGACGACCTCACCGTGGAGGAAGGCTACCAGGCTGCCCGGGGGGCAGCGCTGCAGTGCCTGGCGGTCATGCAAAGAGAACTGGGCACCCTGGACCGGGTCCGGCAAGTGTTCAAGGTGCTGGGATTTGTAAACAGCGCAGCGGGTTTTGTGCAACAACCCAAGGTCATGAACGGGTGCTCCGATCTCTTAATCCAGGTTTTGGGCGACCGCGGCAGGCACGCCCGCAGCGCCGTCGGGGTCCTGGCCCTACCCATGAACATCGCCGTGGAAGTTGAGATGCTGGTGGTGGTGGAAACAGGTTGAGGCCAGCGCCCGCACGCCGGTAATCCCGGGCCGAGCACCAGTCTTGGCGCCAGCCTGTGCTGGCCCAACCCGCCCGCCGGGCTCCCACCTCCCCGCGGGGGAACCGGATGCGGCCCGGTACCCGTCCGGTCCAGCGGCGTTTTCCCGGTGCGCCCGGCACCGGGCCCTGCCCAGACCAGCTGGCCGTTGCATCCCGGCAGCACCGGGCCCCTCCTACGTCCCCAGGTCAGAACCTGCGGGAGCATGTCCAGGTCTTCGCCGCACAGGAGTCCCCCGGGTCCTTCGCCGGGCGCACCTTTGGGCTGGCCGGGAACCAGTGCACGCCCGCCGATGTCTCTTGGGGTGAAACCGATGGGAAGATGAGTTGGGTGCGCAAGTTCCCCATGATGACCCTGGACCTGGCCCTGGTGCTGGCGTCGACCGGCTGTGCCCAGGAAGCCCGCCGTCCACAAACCGGCCGACCCGGCGCCGGGTGTTCCCAACCACGTGCCCGGCCGTCAGGTGGACGCCTATCCTGAGGGTCCGCCGGAGAAGGAAGGCTTCATCAACCTAGAAGGCATGGATGACCCGTTTCGTTTCTCCCGCTTGCACTCGCCCCAGCTGGGCCTGGTGACCTACCTTCCCCACGACTGGTTGGCGGAACTGGTCCACGTGGACGCAGGTCACAGCGTGGTAGTGTGGGCCAACTACCAGGGCCAACATACTTTCCCATGGCGCCTGACTCCCTTGAGGGGATCATGTTAGGTGTGGATGCTGTCGTCAAGGCAAGTCACCGGGACTAAGGGCCGCCCCGGGCAGGTGCTATGACTCACCCTTGCGTCTTGACTCGGCGTCGGTCTAGCATTAGCACATATGACCATGAACAACGGGCCATTGGCGGTGATCCACCGGAGCATCTGGCGGCACTAAGACGACCCCTCGCTAAGCAGGCTCTTTAGAGGAGCCAATGCCCGCATCGCCGATCCTCGGGCGTAGCAAGAGCTGGAAGAACTGCCTCAGGGCAGGGTCTCACATCCTTGAAACCAACGTGTCAGCAGGCGATCCTACAACCGTCAACGTCTACCGGATTCCTATCCCTATTCACCGTCATGTTGAACCGGCACTAACACGAACACGCGCGCCTGGCCACCTGGCGTGCAGCCTGGCTCAAGGACCAGGGGCACCCCCATACCCGGCAGGCGGCCATGGCCAAGCTGTACGCGTCGGAGGTCTCTGTGCGCGCAGCGCTGGAGGCAGTGCAGATCCACGGGGGCTACGGGTACGTGTCCGAATTCCCGGTCAAACGGTACCTGCGCGACGCCAAGCTCATGACCATCGGCGAAGGGACCTCTGAGATACAGCGCCTGGTCATTGCCCGCGAGTTGGGCTGCTAAGACGCCGGGCTGCGGGGTACGAGCGGGAGCCGTGGTCAGCATCTGTCCCGCTGGACGGAGTCTACCTCCGCAGGCTTTCTCGGGCCGTCCTGCCGGGGATGATAGCCGGTCGGCTGTTTTTCAGCCATGGCTGATCACCGAGATGAATACGCCCAGGGTGATGCCGACAAAGCCGAGGATCGAGGCCAGGAGCAAGTACACCAGTACCCGCTGGACTGCCCACATAATCAATAAGTCGAGGAAACCCATGCCCCCCATGATCACCGGGAGTGCGACCATGGCCGCGCCGTACAAAAGCAGGGGGCTGAAGAGCACTACGGCTGTGAGGAGGAGTGCCCGGCCCATGTTCCGGCAGGTCCAACCCATGATGAAGCCGGCTGCCACGAAGCCAGCATAGAGGGCCGGGCGGGTGACTGCCAACGGCGCATACTCTCCGAACTCCAAAGAGGCACTGATGAGCATGTAAGTGAGAACCGACGTGAGGAGCAGGGCCCACCAGCCCGGCCCGATGGCCCGGCTCCTGCAGGCTTCTGTTGCTTCTCGCAGTTGCGCAAGACGCAGCTCGGACATGTCTGCCCCCTACTGATCCGGCCGACGTTCCAGGTTGAGCCGGAAGACACCCTGTCTGGTGGTCGGCCTGACCACCACATGCGCCTTGATGGACCATGCCTGGTCCTGAGGACTTGACTCCCCGGGCGGCAACGAGTCGGGGGTCAAGTTGGACCTGTAGGTCAAGGAGAAGGGTACGGTCTGCTGAGCAGGCACATACAGATCCTTGGGATGCACGACGCTGAAGGCGACCAACTTCTGGTGCCACCGGAGAGTGGCGAAGAGCCCCTCAACGCAGACATCCACCGGTCCTGCGTTCACAAAAATGATGTGAGCCACGAAGGTTGCTTCTTCATCGGGCAGACGTTGCACTTCTCTCAACCCGATGTCAAGCCTTCGGATGGTTCTGTACGACGCCAGCCACCTTGCCAGTGTCCATCCGGTAGATGACAAAGCAACTAAGCTTACCAGGATGCAAACGGCGATGGCCGCCTTTCGGCCCGACATCAGCACGCCTCCTGCCCCTATACCTTCAGCTTGGGATCCAGGGCGTCTCGCAGGCCATCACCCAAGAGGTTGAAGGCGAGGACCGTGATGGTGATGGCCAGCCCAGGAAAGAGAGCGATATGAGGAGCGCGACGCATGTACACTCGCCCGGTGGTCAGGATAGCGCCCCAGCTGGGAGTGGGGGGCTGGACTCCGAACCCCAGGAAGCTGAGGGTAGTCTCAATGAGGATGGCTCCGGCAACGTTGAGAGTGGCAAGGACCATCACTGGTGCTAGGCAATTAGGGAGAATGTGCCTGACGATGATCTGCGCGTTGTTGCCGCCGATGGCACGGGCCGCTTCCACGAATTCCTGAGCGCGCAGTGAAAGTACCGCACCCCGGGTGATCCGCGCGTATGACGACCAGTAGGTTAGTCCGATTACCATCATTACGTTCAGCATGTTGGGGCCGACCGCGGCCACAATGGCGATTATCAGCAAGAAGGTGGGGATGGCCATGAGCACATCCACCACCCGCATGATAATCCCGTCAACCAGCCCTCCGATATACCCGGCTAGGGCTCCCAGGCACACCCCCACCACCAAGGAGATGCCGGCCGCCACGAAACCGATGGTCAACGATATCCTGGTCCCAAATATCACTCGGCTCAGGACATCGCGGCCCACCTCATCGAGGCCCATGGGATGGGCCACCGACGGAGCCTCAAGCCGCCGCGCAGGATTTAAGTCAAAAGGAGAGTAAGGTGCGACCAGCGGCGCAAAAATGGCGGTCAAGTACAGGAGGACGATCACGGTGCCACCCAGGAGCGCGAGCCGGTGCTTGCGGAACCGGCGCCAGACCAGAGAGGCCCAGCCGACGTCTGGATATTCCTGTTCTACGCGCGAATCCCGCACCACAGCCACCCTGCTCACTTCCCTAGCCGGTTCTAGTCGTAGCGGATACGTGGGTCAAGCCAGCAATAGACAACATCGACGGCCAGATTGGCCGTGACCACCATGCCCGCAGTCAAGAGCACGACCCCCTGCACCACAAAATAGTCGCGGCTGTAAAGGGAGTTGATGGCCAGGCGTCCGACGCCCGGCCAGGCAAAGATGTGCTCCACGATGAACGAACCGCTGAGAATGTAGGCGAACCGGAAGCCCATCATGGTAACGATGGGAATGGAGGCGTTCTTCAAGACGTGTTTGTAGATGACTACCCGTTCGGCCAGGCCCTTGGACCTGGCGGTGCGTACGTAGTCCTGATTGAGAACTTCGAGCATGGCAGAACGGGTCATCCGCATGATTCCAGCCGCCTGAGATACCCCGAGAGCAATCGAAGGAAGTATGTAGTGTTGCCAGGTACCCATGCCGAAAACCGGCAACCAGCCCAAATTGAGGGCAAACAAGATGATCAACATCAAACCCAGCCAAAAGCCGGGCATGGAGAGCCCGAGCAATGTCAGCACAGTACCGACATGGTCAAAGAACGTGTACTGTCTGAGGGCGGAGTAGATACCCACGGGCAGGGCTATGGCCAGTGTCAGAGCATAGGACACCAGGTTAAGCTTTACCGTGTTGGGAAGACGGCTCAGGATCATGTAGGAAACGCGCTCACGGGAGGCCAGCGACACCCCGAAATCCATCCGAAGCGCCCGCTGCAACCACCGGAGGTACTGAACATAGACCGGCTGATCAAACCCCCACTCGCGGCGAATGGCTGCCACTACCTCAGGAGGTGTGTCCAATCCTGCGATCATCATGACCGGGTCGCCGGGAGCCATGTGCACGATGAGAAAGACTAACATCGACACACCGAGGCAGAGGAGGACGGACACCAGCACCCTTTTGGCGATGTAGGCGCCCATGGACACCGGGACGTCACTTCCTTCTTACGGGAATAGAGGGGGCCGCTCACAGACGGCCCCCTAGACAACTACCTACCTGCCTGCGAGTCCCAGACCTTATAAATCAGCTGCAGCTGACCGGCAGGCTCACTGGTCATGCCTTTGAACCGCGAGTTCACAACCAGGGCCGAGATGGAGTGCCAGAGGAAGAGCACCGCCACATCCTCGGCGGCAATCACCTGGTACTCATCGTAGTACATTTTGCGCTTGGCCGGGTCCAAAACCGCACGTCCTGCGTCCAATAGCTCATCTACCCGGGGGTTGTAGTAGTTCCCCAGGGAGAACCCACCCTTAGAGTGGAAGATCAGGTGATGGTCGGGGTCCGGGCTGGCCCCGAACTGGACGAGGGTAACGTCCCAGTTGTCGCGGGTGGCGGTAAGAGCGTCCAGCATCAAGGACCACTCCCATTCGCGCATGGACATGTCTATGCCGATGTCCCGCAGCCATTTCTGGATCAGGATAGCCACGTTGCGATAGCGCTCTTCACCCTGCATAAGCATGGCTTCGATCTTGAATGGTTTCCCGTCTTTGACCAGGATGCCGTCCCGGTTCTTCTCCACCCAGCCGGCGGCAGCCAGTAACTCGGCGGCCTTCTTGGGATCGTAGTTGAACTTAGGCACGTTGGGGTTTTGATAGAACCCGTATCCTTCGGAATACGGGCCGTGCGCTACTACGCCCGAGTAAGGTGCGAAGTTCTGGACGATGGCGTTCTTGTCGATGGCGTAGGCAAATGCCTGTCGCACTCGCACGTCCTTAAAGAAGGGGTGCCAGTGGTTGATACCGAAGAAGTGGAAGTCAGTGCGCAGAGTCTGCAGCACGTCGAACCTGGGATCCGCCAGCAATCTCGGTATTTCTTCTTCGGGAGTTCCCCACCAGTTGTAGTGGGCTTCTCCGGTCTCCAGGGCCATCAACCTTACTGAAGATTCAGGGATGACCACGTACGTCAGCTGGTCCAGGTACGGGCGCCCCTCAAAATAGTCTTCGAACCTCTCCAGTACGATCCTTGCGTCCGGGATCCACTCCTTGAACTTGAATGGCCCGGTCCCCAAGGGGTTCCGGTTGTAGTTATCCAACCCGATCTTCTCCACGTGGTGCTTGGCCACGATGGGCTGGGTGGCGATCTTGTCAATCAGGGCGGCAAAAGGTGCCTTGGTGGTGATACGGATGGTGTAACGGTCGACAGCCTCCACCTTTGTGACCGGGCTGAAGTTGCCGATGCGGACTGACTTGGTGGCCGGGTCCATGATGAGGTCGTACGTGTACTTGACGTCTGCAGCGGTAAACTCCACCCCGTCGTGCCACTTCACGCCTTCTCTCAGCTTGAACGTCCAAGTCAGGCCGTCCTCGGAAAACGACCATTCTTTGGCCAGTATGGGTGTGGGTACGTTATTCCCGCGGTAGCCAACGAGAGGGCTGTGGATCACGGTGTTGACACTGTGAGAGGCACCATCGGTTGACAAGAACGGGACCATCTGGGTAACGTCGGCGTAGAGAGTAATGATAAACGTGCCTCCATACCTGGGTTGGTCCGGGGCCGGTTGGGCCGGTTGGGTCGGCTGTGGAGCCGCCGGACCGGGAGCTTTGGGCGCACAGCCTGCGGCCAAGCTGGCGATTAAAAATACGGCCAAGACAGTAGTGCATACTCTTCTCACGTTTGTCACCTCCTTTCTAAGTCACTGCCAGGCGCCAGACGCTCGGCATCTACTGCATAATTAGACGCATATCTCAGTTTTCCTTCACTTAAGAATACAACCTTCTCTACTTTTTTACTAAGGTTTTGTAGTTCTTCTGGTAGGTGCTGCCATACTTAAAAGGAACATGGCCCGGTCGCCTCGAAAGGTGTTGTTAGCCCACAAACATCCTGAAGGAAGCGCGGGACCATGTTCAAACCCAGTATACCGCAGACCAGGAGCCTGGACAAGAACTGGCCAACGACCAAATTCCTGTACTGCCCTACCCCATAACGGTATATTTTTCAGCGCTCTCCAGAAGGCATGGATGACCCCTTCCGCTTTGTGCGCTTTCACTCACCGGCGCTGGGATTTGTGACCTACGTTCCCCATGATCTCCTGCCCGGGTCAGTCAGTGGGGACGGAGGCGACAGCGTGGTAGTGGGGGCCAACTACCAAGGCAACCAGCGAGAAGATGTGTACTTGACCCTGTCGTTTTTCCCGGCGGGAGTAAGCCTGGAGCAGGCCCAGGAGAATACCTTTGCGCGGCTGGCCGGTGAAGGCCTCAGCGGCGTGGAACCCATCGAGCCAGGAGACCATCCCAATGCCTAGTCGCTGGCGGCGTTTTGGGTCAACGGAGGACGCGACGGTGTGGACTACGTGGGCGAGATCGTCTTCGGCAACCGGGGAGACCGGATCCTGCTGGTACAAGCCCTCATGCCCATTCGCCGACGGTTTCTACCCCCGCTACCGCCGGGTGCTCTCGGAAATCGAATGGTATGACCGGTAGTCAGTTGAGCTCAAGGCCGGGAGGCACAATACCTCCCGGCTTTCTCTCTGCTCTAAGCGCCCGGCCAAAGACTGTCCGCCGGGTCTTCGTCACTTCCCGGAGATGGTCACCCCGGACACGGCCACCCAGGGCAGGATGGCTTCGCCGTAGTCCACCCGCTCGCTGGATATGGCGGTGATGCTCTTGAGCATCTCGGCGAAGTTGCCGGACACCATGGTCTCGCTCAAAGGATAGGCGATGCGGCCGTCCTCGATGAGGTAGCTATTCTTGGCCACCCCGGAGAAGTCCCCGTTGATGCTGGGGCTACCGCCCGAGAACCGGGCCATGAGCACGCCTCGCTTCACCGACTTCACCATGTCCTCCAAGGACGTGCTACCCGGGTCCACTACCCAGGCCGAACCGTCGTTGACGGCCCGGGCCTTGCCGGTTTTCCTCGACCCGTAGAGGCTGAGGAGAAAGCTCTTGAGGACTCCTTCCTCCACGATGGTACTGCTGGCAGCCGCGTGCCCGTCCGCGGTCACGAAGTAGCCGTCGCATATCTCGTCGGAAACCGGCCGGGAGTGAAGGGTCAGCCGGGGGCTGGCCACCTCCTGGCCCAGGCTGTCCTTGTAGATGCTGGTGCCGGAGATCATGGCAAAGTCGCTGATGGAACGAACCAAGAAGCCCAGGGTGTCGCCGAGGCAGTCCGGGGTGATGATGAGGTCACCCACGAACTTCCCCTGCATGGGCCGGGTGGTGGTCTGCTCTCCCGACTGGCGGAGCAGGGTGTCCAGCGAACCGCAGCTGATCAGCTCCCGGTCCAGGTCCCTGGTGGCGAAGCCGGTGTAGTTGAAAGACGAAACCTTACCGTTTTCCCTGGAGGAGAACATCAGGAAGCAATGGTACACGCCCTTGTGGGTTTCGAAGTCCACCCCGTTGGAGTTGACAAAGTAGCTCTTGGTGCGGGTGAAGTCCAGGAAGGCCTGGCGGAGCAAGGCCTTGGGGTACCGGGTCCGGATGGCCTCCAGGAGTTCCTGCAGGCGGAAGTGCATGCGGTCCAGGTCCGGTGCGTCGGCGCCGGTGGTGAACACCTCCCGGGGTTGCGCCCCGGCGATGTCGTTGGCTTCGTCGGGCTGGGAGGCCTGGGCGATGCTCACGCATTCGGCCACCGCCCGGTCCACCGACTCCGGGTCGGACTTGTTGCCGCTGCTGCTCCCTTTCCTGTGGGCCTGCAGGGCCGTGAGGGCCAGCCGGGTATCGAAGGTGGTCCTCAGGAGGCTGAGTTCTCCTGAATCCACGTTCATCTCGTGCTTGTCGCTCTGGACCAGCAGGCACTGGGCCTTATCTGCACCGGCCTTGAGTAGGGCATCCAGAGCGTATCCTGCGGTCTGCCTGGGGTCTTGCATTCCTACCTGCCTCCTATGCTGGTAATGCACTTAATGGCCGGCCCGCCCATGCCCACCGGGATGGGCTGCTTTTTGCCGCACATGCCGGAGCACATCCACTTCATGTCGTCCGAGACCATGCTCACGGTCTTGAGCATGTTATAGGCCACTCCCGAGATGGTGGTGTCCTTGATGGCCCGGCCCAGCTTGCCGCCCTTGATTTCATACCCGAGGGTCACGGCGAACATGAACTCGCTGGTGGAATCGGCCTGCCCGTTGCCGGGTTTGATCAGGTAGTAGCCGTCGTCAACCGAAGCGATCATGTCCTCCAGCCGGCTGGTCCCGGGCAGGATGGCGGTATTCCTCATGCGTATGAGCGGTTCATCCGAGAACAGGTAGGCCCGGGCGTTGCCCGTGGGGGATACCCCGTAGTGCACCGCGCTCTCTTTGTTATGCAAGAAGGTCTTGAGGATACCCCGGTCGATGATGACGGCATCTTGGGCCGGGGTGCCTTCGTCATCCACGTAGACCGGCACGGGACAGGTACTACCCAGGGCGGTGTGGGCAAAGTCCACCAGGGTCACCAGGGGGCTGGCCACTTCCTTTTCCAGCAGGGCTCCGGCCACCGAGCCACCCATGACGATATCCGCTTCCGTGGTGTGCCCGATGGCCTCGTGGGCCAGGATGCCCGCGAGTTCGGCGTCGAGCACGCAGGTCTTCACACCGGCGCTGGCAAACACCCCGTCTGCCTTGTTGGTAAGATGCTGGTATTGCCGGGCGATCCCCTCGTAGAGGCAAGCCGGTGCAGAGAACACGTCTTCAAACTGTCCCCGTCCCCCGAAGACTTCGTAGAGATCCACCGGCTGACCGTCCTTGTGCACCGTGAGCAGCACGTAGATAAGGCTCCTGGGGACCAGGGAGTGGGAGTAGGAACCGTCCGACGTGAGCAGGGTCTTTTCCATGTCCGTGCAATTGAGCACAATGGTCCGGCTGGAAAGGGAAGGATATTGCTCCACGATGTGGCCGTCGATCTCTTTTACAAAGTCCACCAGTTCCCTTTGGGTGAGCCGGGTTTTGGCAGTCGAGAAATCCGCGTGGGACGAAGCTGGCGTGGGCGGGAGCGCCCCTTTTCCCTTGTTGACCCGGGTATCCAAGAACGCGGCGTTGTCCGTGGCCACTTTCACCACTGAACGTACCATGTGGTCGCCCAGGTCGGGGCTGGAGGAGAAACCCCAGGAACCGTTCTGGTACACCCGGGCCGATACACCTCCCGTGACTGAGCGGCTGTTGCCGGTGTTGTTACCTTTCACGAAGGTGATGTTGGTGTTACGGTTTTCGTGCACCCTGAGCTCAGTGTAGGATGTAAAGAGGCCAGAGTAGGTTCTCAGATCCAAGCTGGACATGCATGACTCCCTCCTTCTCCAGGACATGTTCGCCAAACCCGCCTGGAATTCCTTGCTAGGTGCGCGCCTCCCGGCGGTACACCACCCTACCATCAATGACCGTAAGGTCCACGGAGATGGCCCGAAGATCCTCTTCACTCACAAAAGCAAGGTCGGTTAGGAGGACGGCCAGGTCGGCCAGCTTGCCCACTTCCAGGCTGCCCTTGATGTGCTCCTCTCCGCTGAGGTAGGCGCCGTTGAGGGTCATCATGCGTAGCGCCGCTGCCGGGGTGACCCGCTCCCGGACCTCCAGCTGGTGACCCCCTTGCGGGTCACCGCCGAGTACAGGCCCCAGAACGGGTTGTGGTGAGCCGGCGGCACGTCGGTGCCCAGGGCCACGCACACCCCCGGCCCGGGCATAGCTGGCCAAGGGCAGAAACTCCCCCTGTTTCTCCCGGCTCAGAAGGCCCGGGTACCCGTCAGCCTCCCCGTAGATGAACGCAGGCTGCAGGGCGGCGATGATGCCGGCCTTTTGCATCTTGTCCAGGGCAGCAAAAGTGACGGGAAATACCCGTGGATGACCTGGTGCCTTCGCCTGACCGGGTTCTATTTATGCGCCCGGTACATGGCATCCACGGCCCGGTCCTGGGAGCTGCCCCCGACCACGTGAATGCCCACGCTCCACCCGCGGTCGTGGGCCGTCTTTACCCAGCCATCCAACCGCTCCAGGTCCAGCCTCAGCGGGACCGACGCCCGCGGGGCCGCTTCGTCCACGTAGGGCCAAGGATAGCCAGGCGGTGCGGGAAGTGAGGCCCCCATCGAAGACCAGCTTGAGTGGTCCAAGCCTGAGCCACTGGTCTCCAAACCCGGTGTAGACACCCATTTCCTCCACGAGCCGGTGCAGGACTTCGGTCTCCTGGTGCAGTGAAAACCCATGCCAGTTGGGCATGAGATTCACCCTAAGCAGCAAGGTTCCCCGGGCGTAGAGGTTTTGGTAGGCCCGGCAGACAGCCGGGCTCACCCCTGGGTCTACGATGCTGGTGATCCCGAAGCGCACATACTGGCTAAAGGCCACCGTGCCCGCCGCCCCAGCGCCAAAGGCCCGGGCATGACCTCTCGTACCAGGAGCTTGGCAGCCCGGTGCAGGATGCCCGTGGGTTCTCCCGTGGCGGGGTCCCGGCCGATTCCCCGCCCGGAGGATCCGGGGTGTCCCGGGTGATGCCTGCTAGCGCCAGGGCCCGGAAGTTGGCCACCCAGGTAGAGAAGATGCGCTCCAGCACCACGGGCGCCGCCACGTCCAGATTCCAGCGATGGGGTGTGCGGCCTTCAATGAAACCCCCGCCGTGCAACCACTCGCCGGGTCCCAGGGTCCCGGCCCAGGCCCGCACTGCCTGTTGGAGTTCCCGGATGCTCCCCATGCCGAAAGTGACCAGCCCCCGCAGGAACTCCCCCGCCTCCCAGGCGTGGTTGTGAGAATCGATGATCCCCGGGATCACCGACCTCCCCCGCAGGTCCACCAGCTCGGTCTGGGCGGAGGCCAGGGCCAGGACGCTTTTCGTCGCCCACGGCCGTGATCCGGTGTTTGGCCATGGCCACGGCGCCAGCCACGCGGTCGCGGTCATCCACGGTGTGGACCCGGCCGTTGCAAAGAATGATGTCAGGACCGAAGTCCAGGGTCTGCATCATGTCATGGCCTCCCAGCCGGTTAAGGTCCCGTTCTCACTGTCGCCAACAGCTGCTGGGCGTTCCCGCCCAGGATGCGCCCAGTCTCCCCCGGTGCGAGTCCCAGGCCGCGGACAGTGGCCAGGGCCCGGTCCATGTCTCCGATCTGGTGGGGGTAGTCGGAGCCCAGGAGGAGCCTTTCGACACCCATGGCACCGTGGACGAACCGGAGCGCACCCGGGTCAAAGGCCACCGTATCGTAGTACACCCGGGCCAGGTAGTGGGAAGGGGGTGCGGGCAGGAGGTTTTGGATTTCCGGGTAGTCCGCCATGCCGGCTCGCCGGCACCAACAAGGGATGAAAATGGGGTGTGGAGAACTGTTGAGCATCATCGCCGGTTGCAGGAGGTCGGTTCTCCTTGGTGCAGAGAGTCCGAAGGGTAGTCTGACCCTTGGCGACCTGAGGCACCACTGATTGTTGCCTCCGTAGGAGAGCACGCATAGTAGATTCTGTGGCAGAAGGTC
Organism: Bacillota bacterium; assembly: GCA_040756655.1. GTDB lineage: Bacteria > Bacillota > Sulfobacillia > UBA8153 > UBA8153 > JBFLYN01. Next base: position 35 of record JBFLYN010000040.1, on the reverse strand, counting down.
GCCACGCCGGCATCTGGGAGGTCTGTGAGGGATGA
>JBFLYN010000039.1:0-28885 GCA_040756655.1 Bacillota bacterium | reverse complement strand
TAATCGCGTAGGCTTCACCCCAGTCCACCTGGGCCATTGCACCCGGGTCGGGTTTGAGCAGGAGGAATGGCTCGGCCTCGGGCGCGGCCAACTCGCGTCGCAGCCGGGCCACATAACGCCTGACCGTTGCACCGCCGAGCGGCAGTACCTGGTTAACCCGGCCGGGCCTGCCCGGCCTTTGGGGTAGGGCGCCGCTCAGCCGCCGGGCTATTCCGGTACATCCCCATGACGGAGCGCGGACCACCAGGTAAGGACGGTAGAGCCCAGGAACCCTGCAACCCCAACTGCCAGTTTCAAGCTGCGCTTCACCTGCTCCAGGGTGGGGATCTTGCCGTGCCGGGTCCGCGGACGTTAGCTGCTTGTATTCCTCAAGTGGCTGCTCAGCAGCTCTCACTACCGGGTGGCGGAAGCTTACCTTAAGCCCGTGCGCCCAGCCTCAGGCAGAAGTATGACTACAGTGAGATGAGCTTGGCATCGCAGACGTCGCCCTGCAGCTGCCGGCCAAGGCCAGGAGCTACGTAGAGGAAATCAGCAGGCTCATCAGAGCCCTAATGGTTAGCCAAGACCGTCACCCCGGTTGAGGTCTGGCCTTTTCAGCCCAGGCGATCCAGCTGCTAGCCAGCCCCATGGTTCTTTCGTGTTGCACCACGGCCGAAGGAGACGGCAGGCCCAGCGTCGAATGGGGGCATCCGGGGAGGGTGATACGATGGAAAGCCCGCGCCGGGCGGCTGAAACTGCTGAAGAGAGGTGGCTAAGGCCCGGGGCCACGCGGGCCCGGGACGCCTACCTGACCCGGGTCTACCCCGAAAGGGGACCCGATGACTACCGCACCGATTTCCAGCGGGACCGGGACAGGATTATCTACTCCACGGCTTTTCGCAGATTGCAGTACAAGACCCAGGTCTACGTCACCCATGAAGGGGACTTCTACCGGACCCGGCTCACCCATACCATCGAGGTTGTCCAGCACGCCCGCACCCTGGCCAGGGCCCTGCGGGTCAACGAGGACCTATGCGAGGCCATCGCCCTCGGCCACGACCTGGGGCACCCCCCGTTCGGGCATGCCGGAGAACAGCAGCTCGACCACGAAATGAGCGCTTACGGGGGCTTTGACCACAATCGGCAGGGCCTGCGGGTGGTGGACCTTCTTGAGCAGCGGTACGCTGGTTTTCCCGGCCTCAACCTGTGCTTTGCTACCCGGGAGGGACTGGCCCGGCACCTGACCCCATTTGACGATCCGGGTGTGGAGCCGGCGTTTGCCTCGCTCCAGCCGTCGCTGGAGGCCCAGGTGGTGAACATCGCCGACGAGTTGGCCTATTGCGCCCACGACCTCGATGACGCCTTGGATGCCGGACTGCTCCGGTTGGAGGACTGTCACCTCCCGGGCATCCCCATGCTGGAAGAGGCCCTGGAAAAAGCGGGGGGCGCCGGTGACCGTCGCATCGAACACCGCCTGGTCATCAGGAACCTCATAGAGCTCTTCAACGTGGACGCCATCACCTGGAGCGAGGGCCTGCTGGGCGCGGCCGGAGTGACCGGTCCCGGACAGGTAAGGGTTCACCCGTCTCCCCTGGTGGCTCTCAGCCCGGAGGGTCGTCTCCAGCTGAACCGTTTGCGGGAATTCCTGGTGTGCTACGTCTACCAGGATGCCAGGGTGGTGCTGATGACTGAAAAGGGCAAGTACATCGTGGCCCAGTTGTTTGCAGCTATCCTGGCCCGCCCCCAGCTCCTGCCCCGCCCCGCGCTGGAAGAATATGAGCGAGCTGACGACGGCGCTGGCCGCTACCGGGTGGTCTGTGACTTCATCTCCAGCCTCACCGACCAGTTTGCCTCGGATCTTTACGCAGCGCTGCGGCTGCCGAGAGAGCGGGCCCGCCACCTGTTCTAGGGTGCTTTCATCCTACCGGGAAGGGCTCTTGCGGGCGGGCGAAAATGGTTACGAGCCGTGCCAGGGTGGAAGGTTTGCCGTCGAGTCGGCGGCCCTGTTTACCCCGTCGAAAAGGGGAGGGAGCCAAGCGGTATATAGCCAAGGAGAGGATCCGCCTAGTCGACGATGAGCAGGAGACCACCAGCCTGGTCCCGGCATACCTGAAGACGAGGGTTGCCAGGTCCTGGTGGCCACCACCCGTCAAGAGGCCTGGAACCTGGCCAGTTTGAGAAGCCAGACCTGATGATGTCTGGGTGTAGAGCCAGTTGGGCCGGAGCGGCACGTTTGACCTTTCCCTGCCTGTATCCGGAGAGTCGGGCGCCCGGCCCGAGCGCAGTGTTACGTGCTCAAGGGTTGTCCGTCATTACGGTGATCATTCCCCTGGCAGTCCAGGGAGTGTCGGCGTAGCCCGGCGACTGGCCATGGTTTGCTCTGCCGTTCATCCTGGGTGCCGGCCTTTTGCGGGCGAGGTCGAGATATCCCGAGAGCATATGGCAGCCGGTCAGTTGAGTCGTTGGACCCGGGGTTTAAGCCCGGCCTCGTCGAAGAGCCGGAGGAAGTCCCGGGACGTGAGCTCCTCCGGGCGTTTCCCAGACAGTGCCACCAGGGCAGCCTCCAGCACGTTGGTGGCAAAGGACCGACCCTCCAAGTCCGGGCTGGTGGTCACCAGGTATTGCACTCCTGCCCCACGCAGTAGCTCTACATCCTCGGTGGTGACGGTGTTGGTGACGATGGTCTTGCCCGGCAGCGCCGGCGGCATGTAGCTATGGATCATGTGATAGTCACCGGCAATGATGTCGGCCTGCGCGTAGTCCCGGGCGAACCTGGGCTTGGGCTCCTTGCGCTGGGCTTCGCCTACCGGGACCACCCAGCCGATGGGGGCCTTGGCCACCAGCGGGGCCAGGGTGTCGATGGCCAGGTCCACGGTTTTGAGGGATCTGATGCGGATGGGGAGGCCTAGGAGAAACATGAAGTCGCCAAACACCGTCTGGGCCCCGGCGGCCACGAAGGCTTCTGCCAAGTGATGGCGGGCAGCGGCCGAGCAGACCAAGGCCCGGCGCCCCCTGACCGGCACGCCGTAGACTGGTTCGAGGTCCTCAACTATCTTACGCTCCAGGCTCGCCTTGACGCCACCGCCGTCCACAATGGGTGTGCGGCCCGCTGCCTTTACCAGCCGGGTGGCGTCGCGTAGGAGGTGCTTTTTGCGGGATGATGATACGCCGAAATCTATGCCGCCCATGCCGAAGGCATCGACCTTGCCGTCCAGCTCCTGCAGCAGGGCCTCGGCGCGCCTGAGGTCGCCATCTACCCCGCGCCGCTCCACGATGATCTTCTGGCCCAGGAGCTCCAATTCCACGCGCTTGTCCCGGTGGGACGAACCCAGGCTCACGCTGACGACGTGTTTCACCTGTGACACCCCCTGTGTTTCGTAAACTCATGGTTCTTTGTCATTATGCATCCTTCCTCCTTCTGGCATGCCCGCAACTGCAGGAGTTGGGGGGAGGAGACGTAGAAATCCAGATGTGCAAAGAAGCCCCGGGGCGGAGGGTTGGTCTTGGAGCATTTCATCGACACCTGCGGGGAGATGTGTCCCTTGCCCATAGTCCGGGTGAAGGCCAGGCTCCGCCTGGCCAAGCCGGGCGATGTGCTGCGAGTCCTGACTGACCATGCCTGCGCCGTGGAGGCGCTGGCGGAATACGGGTCCGGCATTGGCCTGGACGTGGAGGTCAACGAGAGCCAGGTGGGAGTTTGGGAACTCGTCCTGACCACGTAAGATTCAGCAGAAGGACCGCTCGCTAGGCGAGGAAAGGAAGCGCAGGAATTCCGAAGCCAAGGGCGAGCGGCCCCGGTGACGGTGGTAGATCACGGAGAGCCGGTGGTCAAATGACACTCCGGTCACACTCAACGCCCGGAACATCCCGGCGTGGAGTTCCTTGCGTACGGCCAGCCTGGATAGGATGGAGGCACCGTGGCCTGCGGACACCGCCGACTTGATGGCGTCGATGCTGTCCATCTCCATGGTGACCTTGAGATCTTCCGGGTTGATCCCTGCTCTGGTCAGGCTTTCTTCGATGGTCTCCCTGATGCCAGAACCTCGTTCCGGCATGATGAGAAGCAATGAAGCCAGGTCCGCTGGACCTAGCCGGGCCGGCCCGTCCCAGCCTGGGGGCACTACCAGCAAGAGCTGGTCGCGGGCAATACCCTTGACTACCAGGTCCGGGTGCTTGCGGAACGGACCTTCAACCAACCCGATGTCCGAGGCCTTGCTGACTATGCCGATGACCACCTGGACGGTGTGGGCGACTTTCAGAGTGATGACCGAGCCGGGGTGCTTTTCCTTGAAGGTGTAGATGGAGCACGGCAGGGCGTAGTTGCCCACCGAAGTGCTGGCCATAACCTTGAGTGCCTGGCCCGACTCCAGGTTGGCAATGTCCTGGTGCAGGCTGGACGTAAGCGCTACCATGGTCTTGGCGTACTCGTAGACGATTTCGCCCGCAGGAGTCGGCTGCAAACCGGACGTGGTGCGCTGCAAAAGCTGGGTGCCGAAGAAGCTCTCCAGGTCCTTCAGCTGGAGGCTGAGAGCGGGTTGGGTAAGATGCAGGGCTTTGGCGGCTTCGGATAGCCGCCGCAGCTCCATGATTTTGCAAAAGCTCTCAAGTTGGGATATGCGCACAAGTCAACCTCCCTTACACCTAGAGAACGCGGTCACGAGCACGATCTGGCAAAATCCTAGTCGTGTCTTGGTGCCGTAAAAGAAGGAGGTCTTTCATGAACCCCGGTCAGAAGGGGCAGCGGATCCTGGCTCTGGTCCTCGCCGGGCTGGCCCTGTGGGCAGGCCGGTACCTGGGAACGCAGGCGGCCGGGTGGTTCCTGGCGCTGGCCGCCGGCTATGCTCTCAACCGCTCACGAGTGTGTTTCGTGGCCGGGTTCCGCGATCCCTTCATTTCGGGCAGTTCGGTGATGGCCAGGGCCCTTTTGGCCGGACTGTTCCTGGCCACGCTCCTATATTTCCCCTTCCAGTACCAGGCGTACCAGGCCGGAACGGTCCTCCCCGGGAACGTGCTGCCGGTGGGCCTGAACACCTTGGCGGGAGGGCTACTACACGGTGCCGGCATGGTCCTGGCCGGGGGATGCATCACCGGCGTCCTCACCCGGACCGGAGACGGCATGGTGACGCAGCTGGTGTCGCTCATGGGAGCGGTGACTGGAGCCACGGTGGCAGCATACCACTGGGACCGGTGGGCGAGCTACGGCTGGCGCCTTGCGCCGGTGCACTTGCCCTCATTACTCGGTTGGCCCCTGGCGCTCCTGTCCCAGCTGGCCGCCCTGGCCGGTCTCATGCTGTACCTTTACCGCCGCCAGCTGCGGCAATACGCAGAGGTCCGGGCATCCGCCCCCGGGAAGGTCCGCCGGGTCGCCCGGCAGCACGCCCTTGTTGACCGGTGGTTGGCCCGGCCGTGGCCTTCCATCGCAGGCACGCTGGCGCTGGCGCTGGTGAGCGCCGCCTACTTGTATACCTACGGGTTGCCGCTGGGCGCCTCCTCCGCCTTTCCCCGCTGGGGAGCCCGGCTGTGGGCGCTGGTAGGAGGGCAACCTGCCAGCTGGCCATACTTCGCCGGGGGGAGCCAGCTGGTCACTTCTCTGTGGCTGGACCCGCGGTCCATCTCCAATGCCGGGCTGGTGGCGGGTTCGGCCATGGCCAGCCTGCTGGCCGGGACCTTGCGCCTGCGCGTGCCCAAATCCCACAGGCAAGTAGGAGTGGCCCTGGCCGGGGGGGTCATCCTGGGTTACGGGGCGAGACTTGCCCCCGGCTGTAACCTCGGCGCCTTTTTCATAGCCATCCCGTCCATGTCCTTGCACGGATGGGTGTGGGCGCTGGGGGCATTGGGAGGGACCTGGCTGGGAGTGCACGCCCTGGTGCGGGCGTTGGGTGACTCATAAGGAAAACTAATGTCCATTAACGATTCATGGGTGACATAAGAGACAAAACCGCTGGTGTGCTGCGGAGCGGGCTGGCCAGCAGTCGGCTGGTGCTCGGGCAGGCTGGAAGACATGCCAGGATGGGGCAAAAGCCATGACGAAGGGGTGAGAAAACGTGTGACCAGGGGGTACGTCTATGCCCGCCATTCACTCTGCCTGGAAGACCCAGATTTTAGCCTATGGCTCTCGTGCTTTCAGCGAACTCGACCACTACCAGGGCTTCCGCTCCCTGTACGGCAGGGTACGGCAGCTAGGGGATCTGCCGGGGGAACTGGCAGAAGCCCTGGACCGGGTGGCTGGATGTTGTCCTGACTATCCGGAAAGCCGGGCCGGCCGGGAACTGGAACAGGAATTCTTACGCCTGTTCCTTACACCCGGCGGTCTGAGACCCTACGAATCTGCCTACCGGCCTGAAAGCGGAGATGCCTACGACGGGGTGCGCCGGTTCTACCGTGATCATGGTCTGTCCCGGCCTGCCAGGAGGCTATGCCCGGAGGACCATGTAGCCGTGGAACTGCAGGTGCTGGCCGAACAGTGGGGCGCGGGGCGGCAAGTCACGTACTACAGGTTCCTAAAGACCCACCTGTCCTCGTGGCTGCCCCGGTTCTTCGCGGATGTGAAGCAACATACCGAGTCCCCGTACTTCCACGCGCTGGCCGATCTTCTCCTGACCGTGGTGGAACTGGACATGCGCCATGTGGCTTCAGCCAGCCACCGTCCCGTTCACGGCAAAGCCGCCGGGGAGAGCTGAGATATCTCCCGCCGACGGCCTATGAATATACTCCCTCCTGCGTAGGGTAACCTTCGAAGGACAAAGCCTACGCAGGAGGGTAGCGTCTTGAACGAGAACGTCTGGCCGCTGGTGGCCTTCTTGGCATTTGGTGCCGCCGTAGTGCTGGTACCCGCTCATAGCTGGCGGGAACTGTGGCCGACCTCGCTGGTGGGCGGGTTTCTCCTCGCCTACCTAATCCAGTACCTGGTGGGTGAAGTCCTGGGCGCCTGGCGCCACTTATTTCCCAGCCTCAACCTGATAGGGATCCCCGTCTGGCTTCCTTTGGCCTGGTTTTTCGAGACCCTAATCTTCATGCATTTTCTGCCCCGGACATGGTACTGGCGCTTGGTCTACGTGTTGTTCTTTGGAGCCGCAGCTTCCGGGCTGGTGGCCACTTTCCGCATACTGGGGATCCGCCCGTTGTTCCGGGGCTGGTCTCCACTGGAGGCGTTCCTTCTCGGCGTATTTGCCCACTTTGCCGTCCTGGGCATCGACCGGGCGGTGCGGCCCCAGCGGGTCGAAGTCTAGCCTACCGGTATTTCACACTGGCCGCCGCCCGGAGGCCCCACATCCACTGGGAAGCCACTTGTTCCGCCTTGGTGCTCTTTAGGTATTCCAGTACTTCTTCCCTGACTTCTTCGTAGCTGGCGGTCTTGGCCTCTTTCCTGCCGGTGACCAGCATGATGTGAAAACCATAGATGGTCTCCACCGGCGAGCTGAGTTCATGCAGGGCCATGCCGAAGAGGACTTCCTCCAGCTCCGGCACCAGGTCACCGCGCTCCACGTATCCTACATCGCCTTCGTGGAAGCGGCTGTAATAGTCCAAGGACAGCTCCTCAGCCAGCTTGCCCAGGCTCTCCCCGGCCTCCAGCCTGGCCATGGCCGCCGCCGCCTCCTCGGCCGTGGCCACCAAAAGATGACTAAACCGGACGGCTTCATGCTCGTCGAACAGCTGCCGGTTATCGCTGAAAAAGGCCATGGCCTCTTCCTCGGTCACAGTCACCTGGGCCATGACCAGCTTGCGCGAAAGGAGTTCTACCCGGATCTCCTCTTCGAGGAACTCCCGAGTCAGGCCATACACTTTGAGCGTCTCCAGGAAGGCTTCCTCGGAGCCGAAATTTGCGATGATCTTGGAGATCTCAGCCTCGAGCTCCGCCGGCTCCACCACTACGTCCTTGGCTTTGGCCTCCTGGAGTATGAGACGCTTGTTGATGACCTCTTCTAACACGTCCCGGCCACTGCGGGCGTACATTGCATGGTACATCTCTGACCGGGTAATGCGTTCACCGTTGACCGTGGCCACTACCTGGCTGTTGGCGTAAAGCCAGACTGCGGCCAGGGCAGCCAGGGTGAACAGCACGATAAAGCTCGTCCAGACAAGCCTGGGTCGCCTGGGCATTCTCAGTGCTGGTCTTGCCATTATCCAACCTCCCGCCGTGTTGCTTCCCCACCATTATAGCCCACGATGTTCAGGATTCTGTGAACTGCTCACCCATTGACGGCAGTTGTCCGGTGAGCAGCCAACCGGGGGCCCTATCTTCCATGGCTTCTGCTGTGCTCGCCAAAACCCCTGCTATGATAGGCGTTTGGAGAAAAGAGGCAGGTGCCCTAGAAGATACCGGGATGAGGACGCGCGCTCAGCATGGAAAGAAAGCCCACCGCCGGGGTCAAGCCCGCGGCGATGGACTTTGACTAGACCCGTCGAAGTCAAAAAGACGGCGGGCTCATGACAGCCAGCAGGACTGCGAGCTCAGCACCCCGGTTGGAGTAGCGGTGGGGAAGCGCGCTCCGGAAGGATGCGGTGTCGTTTTTGTTCAACTCCACGGTCTCGCTGGTGACCTCCAGGTGCACCGTGCCATCGACGACATAGACGAATTCCTGGGACTGGGCATCTCCGTGCGGCATCATGCTGTCGCAAGTGGACTGGCCTGGGGAGAGGGTTGCGATGACCACTTGCAGGTTCGATCCCTTTTCTTCGGGAGACAGCACTTCGAACGAAACTGAATGCTGGGGCATCTCCAGCTTCTTGCGCTGGCTGGACCTGATGACGGTGACGTTGCCGCGGTCGGACGCTACCAGGAAGAACAGCGAGACCCCCAACGCTTCAGCGATCCTACGCAGCGACGCCAGGGATGGCGAGGCCTGGTTGGTCTCGATCTGCGAAAGAAAGCCGGGGCTGAGGTCAGTAGCTTCACCTAATGCCTGCAGGGTCATGCCGCGCTGTTTGCGCAGCGTCTTGATGTTGGAGCTCAGAACGGTTTCCATAACATCCCCTCCCCGTTCATTGTAAAGGAGGCGGCAAAAACTGTCAATATTCTACATAAACCTGGGCCCGGGCTTTACTATTTCCGCGCATGACCGAGTAAAAGAAACCAGTAGACCCGGGCTGCTGCCCAACAAGCTCAAAGGACCTGGCAGGCCTCGATGATGTTCCCGCCCGGGTCATGCAGGCGAATACCGGACTCCTCCTCCTTCCCGGATGGGCGACGGTGCTGCCCCGCGACCTTCCAACAGCCGGTGGGCAAGATCAATGTGTGCTACGCGGAATATGGGAAAGCCCACGGCAGAACCGGCCGGTGGCAGCTGCTCGCCGGCTTTGAGCTCCCAAAGGGTCAGGCTGACCGGGCCGCCCAGGTCGAGCACTACCGGCTTCTGCGCCTGGTCGTGGTACCGGGATGCCAGGCCCAGGGTCTCATGGTACCAGCGCTGCGGGGCCTTCCAGTCCCGCATTCTCGCGATCCATGTGTCCTGGGAGTCAAAGATCCCCGCGTTGCTCATAGCTTCTTCCCCCCCCCCCCCCCCCCCCCCTTAACGCACAAAGTCCAATCCCAGGCGCCGCCGGGTCGCGGGCGTGGGAATGCCGTTTTGATCCCAGCCACGCAGGGCGTAATACTCGTCCAGCATGGTGTCAATGTCAATAAGCATGCCCCGGCGCAGTACTCGCTGGGTGATGCTGGCTTCCTCCCCCTGGAACTCCACGGCGTACACGTCCAAGGGCTCGTGGGTAAACCGCCGGGGCAAGAGGTCGTGCCGCCGGTCCAGGCCTTCGCCCACGTTAAACAGGCGTTCCAGGTTAACTATGCGCTCGCCGGCCGTGAGTAGCTCCTGGGCGCTGCAGGTCAAACCCAGGGCGGAAAGGCCCTCCGCCACTTCCTCCGGGTAGAGGGCGTAGGTTTCGGTAGTGGAGAACTTGCATATCCCGGCTGCGTCGGCTATGGCGTTGAAGTGCTCGGTGTAACGGACCATCAGGGCCTTGTGTTTTTCCGATGGGACTTCCATGAGTTCTTCGGCTTCCTGTGGGAAAAGCTTTTTGGCCACGTCGTACATGCCGGCCACATCGATGGTGGGGAGAGCATAGAGGTGGTCGGCCCCGCGGTTGGAAGTGGCGTGCCCCAGGCCGAAACCCCGGGCCACGCGCGGTTCCTGGCGTGGTAGTTCCATGCCTTTGACGTGGAGGGCGAAGTCTTCTGAACCTGGTATTCGCTCCGACGCCCGCTTGACGCCCTCGGCCAGCAGGTCGCCGATGCCCTGGCGGTAGGCGATCTGGCGGATGAGTCCTACGACCGTGTCCGGGTCGCCCCACTGGAGTGACAGCCCGTCACCGGCCAACAGCCCGTGCTGGGCGCACTCCATGGCAAAAGCGATGACACTGCCCGTGGAGATGGTGTCGAGGCCCAGCTGGTTACACAGGAGGTTACCGTAGATGAGGGACTCCAGGTTGGAGTTTTCGCACATGGGCCCGAGGGCGTTGATGGTCTCATACTCGGGACCTTCCACTTCGCACTGGTACTTACCCTCCGGCACCACGCTCTGGCGAGAGCAGCGGATGGGGCAGGCAAAACAGCCCTGGTTCCTCACTACGTAGCGGGATAGGGCCTGGCCGTCCACCTGGTGAGCCAGGGCAAACTGGGCTTTTTGGTGGTTACGGGTAGGGAGGTCACCCGACAGGTTCTTGGGCCGAACCAAGACGGCGGTGCCGTACTTGGTGAGCCCGGCGGTGCCCGGGTTGGAGCGCACCTTAGTCATTGCCTCCTTGGCCAGGGAGCGGAAGGCCGGGGGCAAAGAAGACCTCCTGGTGCCACGCACCACCAGGCACTTGAGATTCTTGGATCCCATCACCGCGCCCAACCCACAGCGAGCGGCTGCCCGGTTGTAGTCGTTTATGATGGCGGCAATGCGCACCAGTCGTTCACCTGCCGGGCCGATGCCCGACACCCGGCTGCCCGGGTGGCGCTGTCTGAGTTCCGCCTCCACGCTGTGGGTGTCCCGGCCCCAGAGATCGCTCGCGTCCCTGAACTCGATCTGGTCATCCTGGATAAGGATGTACACGGGAGCAACCGCCCGCCCGCTGATCACGATAGCGTCATACCCTGCGTGCCTGAGCTCGGGGCCAAAGAAACCCGAGGCATTGGCGTAACCGTAGACCCCGGTGAGGGGCGACTTGGCCGTCACCGTGTACCTGGCGCTGCAGGGCCAGGATGTGCCCGTGAGGGGGCCAGGCGAGAAAACCAGCGGGTTTTCCGGACCCAGGGGATGGGTGGCCGGGCCCGCCAGGTCATACAAGAGCCGGGCGGCATACCCCCGGCTACCTATGAACTGCAGGAGGTACTGCTCATTGCTGGGCTCGATGCGAACGGTCTTGCTGGTAAGGTCGACATATGCCGTCTCAGCCAAGTCGGGCACCTCTGCTTTCTCGCAAGATGGGAGAGGGGAGGCCGCGCACCAGGTACCTGCCGCGGCCGGCCGGGGCGCACACCCCCCGGTCCCGGCAGTAGATGACATCGCCCCGGGCCATGGTCATGGCCACTTGCCCGGCGAATTCCATGCCCTGGTACAAGCTGTGGTCTTCGCCGCCCTGCTGGTGTCCTTGGGACATGGTCCAGGTGGCGGAAGGGTCCCAGAGCACCAGGTCGGCGTCGCTGCCCGGCGCCAGCATGCCCTTCTGCGGCCAGAGCCCGAAGAGACGGGCCGGGTTCTCCGTCGTCAAGCGTACGAATTCCCCCAATCCCAGGCGCCCGCCATAGACCCCGGCAGAAAAGAGGTAGGAGGGGCGCAGACCGAGAGAACCCACGCCGTTGGGCACGGCATCGAAACTGGACGGTCCCAGCTTGGCCTCCAACGGGAACGGGCAGTGGTCGGTGGCCAGGACTTCCAGGCTGCCGGACTTCAGCCCCTGCCACAGGGCCGCGGCGTCTTCCGGCTCTCTAAGGGGCGGGGACATGATGAAGGCCGCCCCGCCGGGTCCCTCCAGGTGCCCGGTGGAAAACTCCAGGTAGTGGGGGCAGGTTTCCCCGTGGACTTTTTGTCTCCGGGAGCGGGCCCGTTCCAGCGCCAAGAGCCCAGCAGCTGAGGATACATGGACCACGTACAGGCGGGTGCCGGCAGCCCGGGCCAGGCCCAGCGCCAGCTCTATAGCCGCGGACTCCACGAACGCGGGCCGGCTGAGGGCGTGGGCCCGGGCCGGCTGGCCAAGATACCGATTCCGCAGGAGGTCGGCCACGTCCCCCAGCTCTGCGTGGAGCAGCAGCATGCCCCCGCGAGCGCCTACCGCTTCCAGGACGGCGTAGAGGGCAGCCGGGGTAAGGGCCAGCCCCGGGTAGGCCAAGAAGGCCTTGAACGTGGTGATGCCGGCATCCCAGAGCCGCCCGATGCATTCTAGCTGCCGGGCGTAGTCCTCGGTGAAGGCGAAGTGGAAGCCGTAGTCGATGATGGCGTCCTCCGCCTGCTGCATGCGGCGTTCGAGGGCCACCAGCGGGGCTTCCCCCGGTTGGGGCTCGCAAAAGTCGATGATGGTAGTGGTGCCCCCGGCGGCCGCGCTCCGGGTGCCAGTGAAGAAGTCATCGGCGGTGCTCACGCCGGCCATGCTCTCTGCCAGGTGCACATGGGGGTCGATGGCCCCGGGGAGTACCCAGAGGCCGGAGGCATCCACCACCTCCGCGCCGGTACGGTCCAGTTCCGGGCCTAGCTTTTCCACTTTGCCCTCGTTGATAGATAAGTCCAGTCTCCGGAGTGAACCCTGGTACCAGACCAGCCCACCCGCAATGACGGTCTTCACGGTGACATCACCAACCTCAGGGCCGCCGGAGCCCAAAAGCCAGCGCCGGGCCCGTAGTAGAATCGAAACTCAGTTCTGGGCCCCGAGTACCATCAGGTCTCCATCCCGCTCGGAGATGAATGGGCGGCCCCGGTAATAGCCCAGACAGATGAGTGGCAGGTTAAGGTTCAATGGGTCGATCTCGGACGGGTCATTGCGCAGTCCGGGTTCGGGATGGGGCCTGCCGGCAATGGTAGCCATGGTGCCGCTGGAGGCTTCCACCATCCGGACCACGCTGTTTTGGATGTCGCCAATATAGAGATCGCCCCGCTCACTAACGGATAGGGACTAGGGGCCGTTGAAGCGTGCCCCGGGTTTGCCTCCCAAGGTGGCCTTGACGGCCGGGCCGCCATCACCGGTGTAGCCCGGCTGGCTTGTTCCCGCCACGGTGGTGACCGTCTTGGCATCGGTTTCTGCCCGGCGCACGCAGAAATTGCCGCTGTCCAGGACATAGATGCAACCACCGGGTCCGCTGCGCAGGCCGAAGATGCGGTCAAACCGCACCTGGTCCCAGGAGACGGTCCCGGCCTGGAAGCCGGGGTGCCCATCACCCAGGGTGTAGAGCAGTCTTCCCTGGGGTGTGAAGCACCACTGTTGCCCCGGCGGTCGTGGAAACCATACTGGACATGCCCCTGCCCCCACAGTTTCCCGGGCCCGAAGTTGATGTTCTTCTCCATGCCCCAGTTCACCGGGCACCTCCCACCCTGGTCCTCATGGCCGGCTCGTCACCTGCAAGGCTCGGGGCGCACACAGCCCGGCGCAGAGCCCGCAGTGACGGCAGAGCCGGGCGTCGAGAATCATGGACCGGTCGTGCAGTTCCCGGGCCTGGTAGGGGCACTGGTCCACGCAACGACGGCAACCGGTGCAGGTCTTGGGGTCGTAGGAAAACTCCAACCGCCCGGTGGACTCTCCCCGGGCAAGAAAAGGCAGCGACACGCCGCGGGCGGCCGCCAATGACGGGTAACCGTGGCGCTCGAGCAGCTGCTGCAGGTCCCGGTTGATGGTAGACAGCACGCCCAGTCCCTTGACCAGGGCAACCGTGCAGACGCCCACGGCCGTGGCTCCCACCATGAGCATGGCCAGGGCGTCGGAGGCGGAACCGACGCCCCCAACTCCCACCAACGGGCAGCGGTGCTGCAGGGCGATTTCCGCCACTGCCTGCAGCGCCAGTGGCTTGATGGCCTCGCCCGACAGCCAGCCGCGACCGCCTTCGCCCCCGGTTACCGGCCGCCCGGTGGCCACGTCGATGGCCAGGGCAGGCCCGTAGGAGTCAACGGCGGTGATGCCGGCGGCACCCGCCTCCAGGCAGCGGCGGGCGTGCCCGGCCAGGTCCCCCCAGCCAGGGGAGAGCTTGGCCAGCACCGGCACACCGCACCCGGCCGCAGCCTCGACCATGGGCACCAGGTCGGCGGCGGCATACGACACCAGCTCCAAGAAAGAGGCGCCGGCCCGGGCCGCCGGCCCGGCCAGCTCCTGCACTTCCCGGGGCGTGTGCCCCAGGCTGGCAATGACCACTACCCCGGCCCGGGCGGCCATAGGGATCTCCAGGGTGATCCATTGCGTAGCTTCCAGGTCCGACCACTTTTCCGCGTTCAGCATGGAAGAACGCCCCAGCACCGCCATGTGCGGCACCGGGTTGACGGCCGGGTTCAGGCGAATGGTCTTGGTGACCACCGCGCCCGCGCCGGCCCGGTGGGCCCGGACCAAGGCGGGACCGTCGTGGGACAACGGACCAGAAGACAATACCAAGGGGCCCGGGAGGGTAACCCCGCACAGGGTGGTGGCCAGTTCAGTCATGATCCAGCCCCCAAAACGCCCGTGCCGCGGAAACGAGCGCGGCCCGGGCTCCAGCTTCGTCGATGGTCAAGAGCCGGCCGTCCTGCATCAGAAACCTGCCGTCTACCATCACCGACAGTACGTCCGCGGGATTCCGGAAGAGCACCAGCTGGTCAAACAGGTTTGTCCCGGTGATGGGCGTGGGCAGGTTCCCGTCCACTACTACCAGGTCCGCGGGCGAGCCGGGGGTAAGCCGGCCCAGTTCGGGACGGGCCAGCGCCCGGGCACCGCCCCGGGTGGCCAGGTCAAAAACGGTGCGTGCCGGCATGACCTGGGGGTCCTCCAGCCTGGCCTTGTGGATGAGGAAGGCCCCCCGCATGACTTCGAAGAAGTTGTTGATATAACCGTCCGTCCCCAGGCCCACGGCTACGCCCCGGGCCAACAGCTCGGGCACCGGGGCGATGCCTCCGCCCACCTCGCAGTTGGACAAGGGCATATGCGAGGCCCGCACCCCCCGGGCGGCCAGGATGTCCAGCTCCCGGTCCGTCAACTTTACGCACTGGGAGGCCAGCACTCCTGAGTCCAGAAAACCGATGGAGTCGTAAAGTTCCACCGGCTCCAGGCCGTAGCGCTCCCGGCATACCCGGGGCTCGTAGGCGGACTCGGAAAGGTGAAGCTGGATGCCGCTTCCCAGCTCATGGGCGAGCCGGCGAGCCCGGCGGAGGTAGGGTACCGAGCAGGTAAAGGTGGTGTGCACGCACATCATGCCCCGCACCTGGCCGCTGCCGGCCGCCCGGGCGAAGTCGTAATTCTCCCGGAGTGCGGCTTCAGCCACTTCCGGGCCGGCCCGCTCCGTGGCTTCGAAAGAGAGTATCCCCCGCAGCCCGGCCCCCTCGATGACCTCGGCCTGGGCGGCCAGGGCCCCGGGCAGAGAATAAGGAGCCTCCAGGATGTCGGAGAACGTGGTCACCCCACTCCTGATCATCTCCACGGCGGCCAGCCCGGCTGCGGCCCGCAACAGCTCCCGGGTGAGACGGTCCTCCACCTGGGGCCACCAGAAATCCTCAAGAAAGCTGGAAAACCCGCTGGGGGGCACCCGCACCGGGATCCCGTGGCTGAGCATGCCGTACATGTGGTGGTGGGTGTTGATGAACCCGGGCATGACCACCGCCCGGGTGGCGTCCACCACCTGGTCACCTGGGCGCGCCAGCGTCCCGGCCGGGCCCAATGCGTCCACCTTGCCGCCGTCCACCCGCAGCTCCCAACCCGGGCGGGGCGACTGGTCCGCCGCCACCACCAGCCACCCGGCGGTGATGACCACGGGCTTCACTGGCCTGCCTCCAGCCGTGGCCGGGCATCGTCCAGGCCCAGCTGGGCAAGTTTCTCCCCGCTGGGCCGGCCGGTAACCGGGTCCCACTGGCGCAGCCGGTAGTATTCCGGCAGCATCTGGTCGAGGCGGCAGACCTGCCCTTGAGCCTGCTTGGAAGGAGAGGGCTCAGTGAGTAGCCGCTGGGGCAGGGTATCGTCGGCGGCGGTGATGCCGTGAAGTGCAATATAGCAGCGCTGCAGGTTGTAAATGCGCTCGCCTATCTTCTTTAGCTGGTCCACGTCCAGCTCCATGCCTGTGGCCGTGCTCACCGCCCGGGCCAAGTCGGGCCAGTAGATCTCGGCCAGCACGAAGGTGCCGCCGGATTTGCACATGCCGGTGGAATCGATGATGGCCCCGAACTCTTCACCGTCCTTTACCAGGTAGGCCTTGTGCCTGGTGGCCAGGGGCTGGGCCATTTCCGGGAGGTATTCCGGCCCGTAGCGCCGTTCCGCCTCAAAGGGATAGCCGGTCTCGTCAATGGTAGGGAAGGCCTTGAGGTGGTCAGCACCCCGAGTAGAGGTGGCGCTGGCCAACCCCATGGACTGCTGCGCCCGGCCGTCCTGGGCGGCCAGTTCCTGGCCTTTGACCTCCATGGCGTAGTGTTCAGCGCCCCGGCCCAGCCGGGCGGCCAGGCGGCGCACGCCCCCGGCCATGAGGTCCCCGAAATCCCGGCGGTACGCCATAAGCTCGGTGGCCTTCAAGGCCACCTCTGCGTTACCCCACGGAAACTCCAAGCCGCCCGTGTCCTCCTTGGTGATGAGCCCCTTCTCCCATAGCTCCATGAGGAAGCCTATGACCCGGCCTGCGGAGATGGTGTCCAGTCCCAAGCGGTCGCAAACATCGTTGGCCTTGAGGATGGCGTTGAGGTCGTCGATGTAAAGCCCGGCACCGTACGATCCCAGGGTCTCATACTCCACGCTCCTTACCACCGTGCCGGCAAACGGGCCCTCCTTGATGCCGTATGCCTTGTCACAACCAACCGGGCAGCCGAAGCAGGACAGCGACTGGACGTAATGGTTCTGCCGCAGGGTCTCGGCGTTGATACGGTCAGCGTTGTCAAAGTGTCCCTGCTGGAAATTCTTTGTCGGGAAGCGACCGATGGCGTTCATCATGGAGACGATCCCCGGAGTCCCGTACTTGGAAACTGCGGGGTAGATGGCGTTTCTCCTGATGCGTTGGTGGCAGTCCAAAGCTACCCGGTAGAATCCTTCCCGGTCCGCAATGGTTACCGGGCCGGTGCCGCGCACAGCCACGGCCTTGAGGTTCTTGGACCCCATCACCGCCCCCATGCCGCTGCGCCCCCACTGGCGCTGGGGGGTCACGTTGATGGAGGCAAAGCTCACCAGGTTTTCGCCGGCTGGGCCAATGGTGGCCGCCTTCAGGAGCGTTTCGCCGGTTTCCTTTCGCAGGCTCTCTTCAGTTTCCAGGCAGTCCTTGCCCCAGAGGTGGGATGCATCCCTGAGTTCTACGCGGTCATCGCATATAAGAAGGTAGGCCGGGGAAGAGGCCCGCCCCTGGAACACCACCAGGTCATAGCCGGCAAACTTCAGCTCCGGTCCCAAAAACCCGCCTGCGTTGGAGTCACCGTAGATCCCGGTAAGCGGGGACTTGGCGATGCAAGCCACCCGGCCCGAGTTGGGCATGAGGGTGCCGCACAGAGGACCGGTGGCCATGACCAACCGGTTTTCCGGTGAAAGCGGGTCGACGCCGGGCCCTACTTCGTCCCAAAGGATGCGCGTACCTACACCATTGCCCCCCAAGTACTCCTCAGCCCAGCCGGTGGGCAGGGGCTGGACGTCAACGTGCTGGCGGGTCAAGTCGACCCGGATGTACTGCCCGGCATATCCACGGTACTTGAACATCAGTTTCCGCCTCCCGTCTTGGTGGCGGCGTGGCGCCGGTCTTGGCGCAGCTTTTCGCCGGTCACGTACTGGATGGCGCTGGTGGGGCAGATGCGGGCGCACTCCGGGTGGCCGCCGCAAAGATCACATTTGGCCACCCGGCCCAGCCGGGTGCTGAAGGTGATGCCTCCGAACGGGCAGCGCTGGACGCAGAGCCGGCAACCCAGGCACAGGTCTTGGTCCACCACCAGCGCGCCGGTACTCTCGTGGCGGGCGATGGCTTCCACCGGGCAGACCTGGGCGCATGTTGGCTTTTGGCACTGCAAGCAAGTGAAGGGAGCAAACCGCCGCTCGGCAGCATGTTCGGTCACGGTGATGCAGGCCTCTTCGGGCCAGATGGAGCCCTGGGCCCGGTATGAACAGAAGACCTCGCACAGACGGCAGCCGTTGCAGAGTTTGGGCTGGATCCACAAGAACACGGGGGGCACCTTCCCTTCCCAGCTATGGTCAGCCGCCGGATATGGCCAAAAACAGCGCCAGTTCGGCGCCGGGCGGCAGGGCGTCAGGTAGCATATCATTGGTAACGGCCCGGCCATTGAGAAACAGTCGCACCTGGGGGGACAGGCCGGCTGCATCCAGGACGAGCCGGCCCAGGTCCGGTCCATGCCGGGCGACCAGCTGTTCTAGCACTTGCCCCAGGGTCGTGCCGGGCGGTACCTGGCAGACCTCGGAGGGAACGCCCGTGACTTCCCTGACCAGGTTGTAGTACTTCACGGTGATGGACTGCACGTTCCTGCTCCTTCCATATGCCAGGTCGTTTATGCATACTTCAAGAAAGACCGGCGATTCCCCTGCTGGAAGGGGAAATATCTCCGTGCCGGGCCCGGCCCGGGTGGCAAAAGGCGAGGGCCGGGAGTGCCTCACCGGCAGGTGAAATCTAGAGCGTGTCGAAATATCCTGGACATGGGATCTTGAAACGACCGAGGTAGCCACTACATACCCCGGCCATCCACAGGAGGGATGGCAACTTGTCCATTTGGCGGGACTACGTCTTCCAGTGGAAGACCTTCCCTCGGAATATCCGCATCTTCTTCTGGTTTGACCTCACCTACCAGCTGTCGGTCACGGTCTATGCCCTGTATTTCCCCCGTTACCTCTTGGCCTTGGGCCACCGCGAGGATACCCTGGGCTCATTAATGGCGGCGGGAACCCTGTGCATGGCCCTGTGTTCCACCGCCATGGGGTTGTTATCAGACCGCATCGGGCGGCGCAGGAGCCTCATCTATGGGGTCACCATCTCCAAGAGCGCGTTTTTGGCCCGGGGTTTTTTGGTGTCTATCCCGGCCATGTACGGCACCTACGTCATTGATGGGGTGTTCATCACCCTGTATTCGGCCGCCTGCACCCCGTTTATATTCGAAAACGTCCAAGACGATCAGCGGGTTCACGCCTTCAGCATGTACGGTATCTTGCTAAGGGCCGCGGGCATCGCCGGCAATGTGGTGGGTGGGTTTTTGCCCATTGCGGTGCGCCTGTTTCGCCCGGGCATCGACGAACTGGGCCTCTACCGGGCCATCTTTGCCCTGGCTGCGGCCCTGGCTGCCTATGGCATAAGCCGCCTTTTCTTCCTGGCTGAAGCGCCCGTGGCTACCCGGGCGCTGCCGGGAGGTGAGCGGCCGCCCGCGTCCGGCGTGTCCCGGCAGGACCTCTCCTTCATCCTCAAGTTCGTGCTCACTTCGGCGCTGGTGGCCTTTGGAGCCGGCAATTTCCTGCCCTTCATGAACACCTACTTGATCCAGACCTTCCACGCGCCGCCTGCCACCGTGGGCCTGTTCCTCTCCTTTGCCCAGGTGGCCGTGATCTTGGGCATGGCCTTCGCGCCGCGTCTGGCCGAGCGCAGGGGTCTCATCCGGTCCATCATGCTGACCCGGTTTTTGGCCCTACCCATGTTCATCTTGATGGCAGTTTCCCGGAATCTCTGGATGGCTGCGGTCACCTTCGCACTCCGGAACATGCTGCAGCAGATGTCCGGTCCTGTCACCAACACTTTCGTCCTGTCCCAGCTGGATCGGCGCACCCGCGCCACTGCCAACGGCCTCCTGCACACGGCCGAAAATGGCGCGCGAGCCTTGGCCATGTTCACTTCGGGCCGGGTCATCACCCAGCGGGGCTACCCGGCGGTGTTTCTCATCGCCTTTCTTACCTACTCTGTCTCGGCGCTTTTGTTCTACGTTTTCTTCGCCCGCCCCCGGGCCCGACCGGAGGTCCACCCCCATTAGGTGGCGACCACGTGCGAAAGACTGGCGTGAAAAGCCACTGAGACGGGAAGGTGAGCCCCATGGCGAGCAAGGAGTGGAGGCAGGCGTGGTTCCTGGCCTTGGTAGCATGTTTCCTTGTATCCGGCCTGGCGTTGGCCCATGGTGATGGGGCCAGAGGGAACGAAGAGGAATGCGCGCCCGGCCGGACGCTGGGGATTACCCGCTTGGCGGAGCGGAGCCGGTTGTGGCTTGCCTTTTCCCATGAGATCAGGGCCCGGCTTGCACTGAGATTTGCCGGGGCCCGCATGGCCAAGGCCTGCATATGGGTGGACCGGGGCGACTACCCGGACTTTGGCCTCAGGGTACGGTAGTATGCCCGGCTGCTGCAGGAAGCCAGGCTGAGGCAGGCAAAAGACATAGAGCAGGGCAAGGATATGGAGGCCCTGGCCGGGGACCGGGAGGATGCCGCCCAGAAGGCGGGTGCAGTCCTGGCCGGGGTGGCTAGGCTGTCCACCGCCGCCTTAGCCGTGCAGACTGGCAGGCCAGCGGCCCTGCCGGCGACCGGGCCGGGCCATGACTTGGGGGCAGGCCGGGGGAGAAAGGGCAGGTAAGCGAGGGGATATGATGGGTGAGGCGGTTTTCGCCTCTGCCTGGAGGCCGGGATGTCCCGGCTTTTTTCCGCTGGCTGGCAGAAGTCCCGGCCCGGGGCCCGGTGAAGGTAGCAGGCGGCAGGTCATTGAGGGTCTGGCGTCAAAACCATACCACTACCGCGCCTGGTGTTTCCCTTCCGCGGGCGACCCGATAAAAGCTCCATGACCAGGACCAGCGGGCGCGGCCGCCCGTGCTTCTACTCCTACTGGTGGAGGTGAGTTTGACAGTGGTATGCCTCTCTGAGCTTTATCGCCCCAGGCCCATCCGGTTTCTCGAGCTCTGGCAGCCGGAAGACTGGAGCCTGAAGGTATACGGCATCTTCTACCAGCGCCCACTGCCCCGCCCGGAACTGGTCCGGGCCGCCAAGGCAGTAGCATCCCGGCGGCTGCCCCGCGCCAAATGCCCCAGAGTTTACGGCGTGGGTTTTAGGGGCGTCCATGATGGCCGGGGTGCCGCCTTTGTGTTCGTGGACTGGTGGGAGAGGGAAAACGAGCTTCGCCATCACGTCTACGTTTCCGAGGGCGATGACTGCGAAAATCTGGAATACCGGACGCCCACCGGGCTTTCGCCTGCGTGTGGCACCTGAAAGTCATCTGCTTCGAGCGACAGGCCTGGATAGACCATGTGCTTGCGAACCCGGCCGGGCCAGATACCCGGGGCTACCTGGATTGCCCTTTCTAAAATCGCTGACAGGAGAGGATGGCATGAGCGAGAGGATCCGACTGGACGACCTCTACCGGCTACTCACCCCCAGCCAGCCCCGGGTCTCGCCGGACGGCCGGTGGGTGGCTTACGTGGTCCAGGGCTTCCGGAAGAAAGAGAACGACCGATACCAGAACCTCTGGCTAGCGTGCACAGGTGGGTCGACCAAACCCCACCGCCTTACCCGGGGCACCACCAAGGACAGTGCTCCCGCCTGGTCCCCGGACGGGCGGTACCTGGCCTTTGTATCCACCCGGCCCCACGAGATCGAGGTGTCGACCATCCTGACGGAAGCAAAACCAGAAACAGAGCACAAAAAGGGCCCGGACAAGCCCCAAGCCCAGCTGTGGGTGCTGGACATGCACCGGGGAGGGGAGCCCCGGCAATTGACCTGGCGGGACGAAGGGGTCACCGACTTCGACTGGTCACCTTGCGGCACCCGTCTGGTTTTCTCATCCCGTGACCCGGGAAAAGCCCACCAGCGGTACTTGGAGAGCATCCGGGGCAAGGACAGTGAAGGGGAGAAGGGCCCCTTGGTCATCGAGCGGGTGCAGCACAAGTTCGACGGTTCCGGGTACCTGGACGATGTGCACACCCACTTGTTCATAGTGGAACTGGAAAGCCGCCGGGTGAGCCAGTTGACGGCAGGCAGTTGCGACGAGGGCTCCCCGCGCTGGTCACCCGACGGTAGCTGGATCGCCTTTCTCTCTAACCGCACCGGGGATGCCGACAACAACCGGCGGGTGGACATTTGGATGGTGAGTCCATGCGGGAAGGAGGCCCGGCGCCTAACGGCGGGCGACGTCAACGCTGGGTCTTTGTGCTGGTCGCCTGATTCCAAGAACGTAGCCTTTGTATCCCCGCTGGAACCGGAAAACGCCTACGTCTTGCGCCACCTCATGGTCGTGAGCATCGCCAAGGCGGAGCCCGTGGACGATCTGGCAGGATGGGTGGGGCGGGGCTGGTCCAGCGTGGGAGGAGTCGTCCCCGATCACCCCGCGGGAGATGTGGTGGCCAGCGCCCGGGCCTACCCGTCGGCCTTGGGGTCCACTCTGGCCCGGGTGCTCACGGCGGGCTTGGACCGCCCGGTGGTGGGGCAGCCTTGGTGGGTGAACGCGGGTGAACTGGTGGCCCCGGTGGGAGACCGGGGACAGACCCGCCTGGCCCTGGCCCGGCTCGACGGTGACACCCGGCTGGTGCTTCCGGCGGCTGGTGACCGCATGTGCAGTCTGGCCCGGGATGCTCATGCGGCCGGGAACATGCTGGTGGTGGGTCTCGGCCGCCCATCCACCGGGACTGACCTCTATGCTCTGCCCCTGGCTGCCCTGGAGGAGGCAGACCCAGAAGAGCATGCCACCCGGCTCACTGACCACAACCCCTGGCTAGAAAGCCGTGCCACGGCCGGGTACGAGAGGATCACCTTTGCCAACAGCGAGGGTGGTGAGGTGGAGGCCCTGGTTGCACTACCCCCGGGATTCGACCCCGCCCAGGGCGTGTCCCCGGTGCTGGTGTACATCCACGGGGGGCCAATGACTTACGACGGCCCGGACTTCCGGTTTGACGTCCAGTACTGGGCGGGCCAGGGCTACCTGGTGTTGATGGTGAATTATCGAGGGTCCATTTCCTACGGAGAGGGCTTTTGCCAGATGATCCGGGGCGACTGGGGCCCCCGGGAGCACGACGACGTCATGAGCGGGGTGCAGGCCGTCATCGAGCGGGGGTGGGGCGACCCGGAACGCTTGTATTGCACCGGGTTTTCCCAGGGTGGGATCATGACCAACTGGGCGGTGGGCCACACGGACCGGTTCCGGGCCGCGGCCAGCGAGCACGGCATGTGGGATTACGTGGCAGCATATGGCACCGACGACTGCCACCTCTGGTGGCAAGACGATATGGGCGTCCCCTGGCAAAACCCCGAGCAGTACCGGCGGGCGTCGCCGGCGTCGGCCGTGGAAAGCATCCGGACGCCCCTTTTAATCACCGCGGGAGAATTGGACTGGCGCTGCCCGCTGAGCCAGTCAGAGCAGCTCTACCTGGCCTTGAAAAAGCGGGGAGTCCCCACGCGGCTGGTAATATACCAGGGCGAGCGGCATGCCATCAGCACCCCCCGGAGGGCGCTGGACCGTATCTGCCGGATTTCCCGGTGGTTTGCCGACTACGGGGGACTGCCGTTGGACGACAGTTCAGCTGCCCCGTACCCGGACCCGTATGCCCCGTGACCAGCAGTGCCTCGCCCGGTTGGACGCCGCGGTATTCCTGCCCGGCTGGGGGCTAAGCTTTTGCCGGCACGAGCACGACACCATCTATGTAAGTCTTGCCGCTCTCTTGCTTGGGTGGCCCGGCGGGGGGGAGGATGGGTTTGACGGCTGGTCAGGTCAACGACATAGCCTACCGTATCGACCAGCTCTTGGCATTGCTCTGCCACACCTCGCCCGAACACGAGGTGTGGCAGAGCCTGCCCCGGATTATTGAGCGCCTGGTAAACCTGGGCATGGAAAAGGCATCCGCCCGCAACGCCGCCCGGGCCCGGGCCAGGGTCAAAGAGCAACTCGACGACATGCTTGGTTCCTTCCTCGAGCATCACCGGGACCGGCTGAGCTTTCACGAACTGGCCGGCACTACCTCCATTAATCCCCAGCTGGACGTGGACGCCGCGCTCATGGGCGAGGCGGCCCGGCTCCTGGGCGAACTGGGGAACCTCCTGGAACTCTACTCGGCCCTGGACGGCGAGTCGCCATCCAGCGTCAGCCGCCGCCGGGAGCTGCGTCAACTCCAAGCCGGCATCAAGGTTCAGGTGCAAGCCACATACCAGAGATTGCACCGGCTTTTGCACTCGGGTTACCAGGACATTTCCCCGGTCCGGAACCAGGCGCTGCCGTCGCCGTCTCGCCTCCAAGTCATGCCGGCCTCGCCGGCAGTCCCCGAGCCCCGGCCGGTGCCGGCGATCATCCCCGGGGTCCAGGGGGATTCACAGTCCGGGCCGGACCCGGGCCAGGCCGCGGAGGCCGGATGCTCACTGCTCCGGCCCGGGCCGGCCGGAACGTGCGGTGTCGCCCCGGCGGTGCCCGGTGAGACCGTAGTTCTGCCGGGGCCCGGCTCGCCATCTGCCCTTGCACCGGCCCGGGCAGACCCCCCGGAGCCGGCAGCTGCTGCGGCCCGGCTGGAACCGGCAGCTCCGGCGACTGGTCACAGGCCGGGTGAGACCAGCGCGTTAGGGCCCCGGCCTGAGGCGCTCGGGCCGGTAGGAACTGGGTTGTGGCGCCAGGTGGCAGCCGGGGGTTTCGCCACCGCCTACTGGATGTCGTTTTGCTCCTCAGAACCGGCAGTACCGCCCTGGGTCCTCAAGGCGGCCCACCTGGCCTCGGTGATCCGGTTCCCCGGTGACGAGGCCGCCCGCGAACTGGCTGCCATGGTGCGGGAGCGTCCCAGCATCCTCCAGGACCTGGCCATGGGAGCTCCCAGTCTAACCCGGGACGAGTTGGCCATGCTGACGGCCCTGATCTCACTGCGGCCAGCCCTGCTGGTCCCCGAGACGGGTTGTGCAGCCTGGCTGGCACAGGCCGGCGCTGGGCTGCCCGGCCTGCAACCGGTCATGGAGCCCATTGCCCAACTCCTGGCAGGTGGGTTGGCTCTCGACCTGGGCACCCTGCGCGTATTACGCCGGGAACGCGCCATCCAGTCGTACGCAGCAGAGGCGGCGCAATGGCTGAACTCGGAAAGGAACTGCAACCTGGGCAACGCCCTTGCCACCAGTGTGATGCATGCTCTTGCGTCCGGGTCTTCAGCCGTGGGGGCCGCCGCGGAGGTAGTGGCCGGCGACCGCCGGGAAGACTGCCGGGTGGTCCAGGAAGTGCTTTCCCGCCAACTGGCTTCGCGACGGGACATGCTCCAGGAACTGCACACCCTGACCGCATCGCTGCCTGGCATGGCTCAACCGCGCATTCCGGGCCATGTGGCCGAGGCTCTCCTCAGCCGGCTGGACGGCATCCACCATGTCATGCAAGGCTGGGTCGATGCACTGGCGCTGAACCCTGGGGATACCCGGAAACTGGCGGCGCTGGAGGACTTCGTGGCCCGGTTCAGGGAAGGGTGGAGTGAACTGTGTACCTCCCAGGCAGGCCCGGGTTTGGTGGCCGGTGCGCTGTGGCAGGCCCTCGGCAAGCAACTGCAGGAAATCGAAAACCTCCTGCTGGCCGCCGTAGTGCCCGGTTCTCAACTGCCGGGTGAGCCTTTGGACTCCCTTCGCCTCCTGCGCGCCCCGTTACTCCTCTTGGATGAGCTCCCCCTGGACGAACAGGGCGCGACGCCGTCCGGCCTTTCACCCCGGCTGGCGCAGGAACTGGTCAGCGCAGTGGAGCAGGGCGCCGGGCTGGAAGCTGCACTGGAAAGACACGTGGAACGGCGTGACTTTTGGGCAGCCGACCTGGTGCTGGCGGAGCTGGGCGGCTCACCGCGGTGGGATGACCTGGTGCACCTGGTGAAGACCAGGCGGCGGTCTGCCAGCGAAGCGTTCCGCTTACGCTTGGGTGAGGTGCGCCGGGAGCTGGAGCGCGCTGTCCTCGACCAAGTCATGACCGCCGTCGACCGGGCCCAGGTCGAGGGCGAATTGCTGGGCCTGGAACTGTCCGTGCTGGAGCCCGATGGTAACCACCGCTACCAGTTCCTGGACGCCCAGGTCGACCGTATCCACGCCCTCATCCAGGAGCACCGCCAACACCGGGCGGCAGAGCCTGGCGGTGAATCTGCAGCGGTCCAGGACACCGCAAGCACCGGCGCCTCCATCCGGGCCCATGAGTACCGGAGCAAGGGGGTGGCGGCTCTTACCAAGGGGGACCTGACCCTGGCCGATGAGTATTTCACCGTGGCTGAAGGTGCCCTGCGCGGTGAGGCCGGGCCGCTACGAGTTGGGCCCGGGCTTGCGGCCTACCATGAGTTCGAACGGTTCAAGGGCACCCTGCCGGCTCTCCTCTTGGCCCTGGAGGAAGACGGAAAGCCCGACCGGAAGCGTGCCCGCACCCGGGGCGTTCTGCGGGCGGGGGCGGTGGATGGCGGTATGGCCGTGGCCAGGCAACAGGAGATCGACCTGGCCTTGTACGCTTTCAACACCCTCCAGCGCACCCGTGACCGCACCAGCGCTAAGGATACCAGCAAGAACTGGGTCTCCATCGTCCTGGCCTACCTCGGGTTCCGATCTCCCGACCTGGTGCGGCGGGCGGCCACCAGCCGGTACTGGCATTACTCCGCTGCTATGTCCGACGGGGGGCTGGCTCCGTTGCCACACTTTGGCTCCCTCAGGAAGGGACGTTACGATGTGCTCGTAGCCTGGGATTGTGCCGACGCAGAGGACCTTTTCCAGCTGGTCCTGAGATCGGGGCTGGCCAAGAGCTGCCCGGTCATCCTGGTCATGGACCGTATGACCCTGCGGCAACGGGAAGAATGGGCCGGGTACTGCCAGCATCGCCAGCTCACGGCCCTGGTGGTGGACGAGGCCTTGCTCCACTACCTGACCTCGGTCAAGGACCACCGGCTGCCGGCCTGTATTGCCTGTTCCATCCCCTGGGGCTATGCCAACCCGTACGAACTGCCAGGAGGATCGCTGCTGGCCCCGGAGATGTTCCGGGGCCGCAGCCAGTTCATCAACACCCTGGTGGCCCCGGGCGGCACCGGGTTATTGGTAGGGGAACGCCAGAGCGGGAAGTCGGCCCTTCTGGCTGCCATCGAGCGCGAGTTTCACCGCCCGCCCGAGGGCCGGTACGTGTTTTTCTACAGTGCCGCCAGGCTCAATCACGCTGCCGAACTCTGGCCGCGCCTGCGGGCCTGGGCCCTTGACTGCCGGCTTCTGGATCCTGACACCATGGGGCGGGACGCCAATCCCGTCCACGCCATCAGGAGGGCCTTGGAGGCCGGAAAAGCCACCCGGGTCATCGCCGCGCTGGATGATGGCGACCGGCTGTTGCAGATGGATGAGAAGAACGGCTTTTTCGAGTTGGGGAAATTGCTCCAGCTCATGGAAGCCACCGGGCGTCGGTTCAAAACCCTGCTCGCCGGCACCGGCACCATCCAGAACTACTGCTCCCAGCCGGGCCATCCCCTGGGAACACTCGGAGACCCGTTGAGCCTGGGGCCGCTGGAGGCGGCCGAGGCCCGGGCTCTTCTATGCGAACCCATGCAGGCGCTGGGCTTCAGGTTTGGCGAAGACCACGATGATCCAGCGGGGGCCATCCACCGGATCCTTGTCCACACCCGGAACCATCCTGCCCTGATCCAGCATTTCTGTGCCGAACTCCTCAGGAGGCGCCGGGGCGGCGCTGCACCCTACCTTATCACCTCGCGCCATGTCGACGAGGTCTTCCACAGCGCGGAAGTGCAAAGGCTGGCCAACGAGGTCACCCAGTCCACGTCGAGACAGGTAAGATGAACATCCGGGCCGGGTCGGAGGGCAGAGTCCTCACGGACCATGCCTTCTTACCATCACTGCATCCCTCTGGTGGGCCGACGGGCCACAGATGGCCAACTGCCCGTCGGGGGAAACCAGTTAGCTGCTGGTAGGCCTTGACCAGCATGAGAAAGACCGGGCTCAGATGCACAGATCGCACTCCCTGGTCACCCCGCGCACGCAATGATCCCTTTCCTGCGCGTCAACCACGTACCAGCGGCCCTGTTCTTGTCGCAGGAGCAACCTGTAGTCTCTCCCGGCGACGCTGTCGTCCTGGAATCCCCAGACCATGATCATTCCCGTGGCCTCGTTGGGTCCGGACATGAGAACGCGCAGGGTCACTTCCCATACATCCTGCCCCAGCAGGTCGCTCAGGCTGAGGGCGTTCACCATGCCGGACACCAGCGCTCCTGGGCTTTGCCACGTGCTGCCTTGCCGGGTGAACTCCCCGGGCAGCTCCAGCCGGGATGGGCGCCAGCTGGTAGTGCCGGGCTCAAAGCCGGCTTCCCGGGCGTGGCGCGCCAGCTCAGCCATGCGAGGCTGGTAGTCCAGGGCATCCACCGACCATTGCGCGGGACGAGGGGCCCGGTCTTCCAAGGCGGCAGATTCCAGTTCCCGCACGCGCTCTTCTTGGGCCTGGAGCTGGCTGGCCAGTGCTGCCCTTTGGGCCTCGAGGGCGGCCAGCTCGGCCCGGAGCTGGTTGATCTCACCCTGCGCCTGCAATAGTCGCCATCCGCCCAGTAGCACCAGCAGGACGGCCAGGCCCATCAGCGGCCACCAGCGGCGGAGGTGTTCGTACCTGTGGCTACGTCGCATTCCCCTTTACCTCCTCTTAGACCGAAGTTCCGTTTAGCTCAGTGCAAGATATGTGTTTCTAACTGGCGGGCCGGGGCCACCGGTGAGGCTGCAGGGTCGCCGCCTCGCCGCGCAAGGGTCGCTGGGGACGGGTGATGGCGGCCAGGAGCGCTCCTTGCTGTCCCATGCCAGCGTGAGTCGGCTCAGCGAGCGCCTGTGGGAGGAGTACGAGGCCTTCAGCGAGCGGGACCTATCCGGCTTTGACGTGGTGTACCTGTTCGCG
>JBFLYN010000038.1:0-30751 GCA_040756655.1 Bacillota bacterium | reverse complement strand
ATTGGGCGCGGTATGTCCAAGACCCATCCTGGTCAGAGATGAAGCGGCAACTGGCCTACAAAACAACCTGGTACGGCAGCAAGCTGGTGGAAGCGGATGGCTGGTTTGCCAGTAGCAAGACCTGCCACGTGAGCGGACACAGGATGGATGAAATGCCGCTCTCGGTTGGCCAGTGGATATGTCCAGTCTGTGGAGTAGCCAATGATCGGCACGAGCATGCTGCAAGGAATCTAGAGGCGCTAGTCTCTTAGCATTTTATGTACCGCCAGTTCGGCGGGAACTTACGCCTGTGGACACCGGAGGTTACAGGCTGTGGCCAGTGCCGGTGAATGAAGCAGGAACCTTTAGAAACATTGGTCCACGAAAGGAGAACGGTCGAGCTTTTCCTGGACATTGCCGACCTGTCGTCGCTCCTGATGGGCAGCATGGATCTGGTGTCCCTCTACCGCCTGGGCCGGGCTGGACTCATCCCAGCTCTTGCTGCTGTACGGCGTGTTCAGGATGGAACACAAACCCGAGTGTATCACGGCTTTCTAAGAGGCCCAGGCCGGTAGCCCGGGTCCCCGCCCGGGTAGGGCACGGGTTACCCGGCCCGGCCTTTGGCGGCCGGAACCCGCCCAAGCGGGATATAGGGTCAATGCCTGGTGCGGCCCGCCGCTTGTAGCCGGGCCAGGGCGCGCTCCAGGGCAGCCTGGGCCCGGACGTGCCCTTGCCCGGGTTCTTCCAGGTGGGACAGTGCCCGCTTCCGGGCGGCGCTGGCGCGCTCTACGTCGATGTCTTCGGCCCGCTCGGCGGCGCTGGCCAGTACGTTGACCCCGTCTTGGTCCACCTGCAGGATCCCTCCGGCCACGGCCAGGGTTAGCTCGCCTTCGCTGGTGACCACGCGCAAGACGCCCGCCCCCAGGGCCGAGACCAGCGGGGTGTGTCCAGCCAGGATGCCCAGTTCACCGTCGATGGCCCGGGCGCTCACGAAGCGGGCCTGCCCATGGAATACCGGCCCCTCAGCCGTCCTCACCGCCACGGGAAACCAGCCCGGCCTCTTCACTCCCGTTCCTCCCCGGCTGCCACGGCCTCGTGGATGTTGCCCACCATGTAGAAGGAGCTTTCGGGCACGTGGTCCAGTTTCCCGTCGATGATGTGGGCAAACCCCCGCACCGTCTCTTCCCGGGATAGGTAGCGGCCGGCGCGGCCGGTGAAGGCCTGGGCCACGAACAGTGGCTGGGTGAGGAACCGCTGGACCTTGCGCGCTCGGGTCACGGCCAGGCGGTCTTCTTCCGAAAGCTCATCCATGCCCAGGAGGGTGATGATATCCTGCAAGTCCCGGTAGCGTTGGAGGAGTTCCAGGACTCCTTGGGCCACCCGGTAGTGCTCCTCGCCCACGATGCCCGGGTCCAGGGCACGGGATGAGGACTCCAGGGGTTCAATGGCCGGGTATAGCCCCAGTTCGGCCACGGACCGCGATAGCACGGTAGTGGCGTCCAGGTGGGCGAACACCGTGGCGGGTGCCGGGTCGGTGATGTCGTCCGCGGGTACGAAAACGGCCTGTACCGAGGTGATGGAGCCCCGCCGGGTCGAAGTGATCCTCTCCTGGAGAGCCCCTACTTCCGTGGCCAGGGTGGGCTGGTAGCCTACTTCTGCGGGCATGCGTCCCAGCAGGGCCGAGACTTCCAAGCCGGCCTGGATGAAACGGAAGATGTTATCGATGAACAGCAAGACATCCCGGCCCTCTACATCGCGGAAGTACTCGGCCATGGTCAGGGAAGTAAGGGCCACCCGCATGCGGGCCCCGGGCGGCTCGTTCATCTGTCCAAATACCAGGGCCGTCTTGTCCAGGACCCCGCTGTCTTTCATCTCCAGCCAAAGCGCGTTGCCCTCGCGGGTCCTCTCGCCGACCCCCCCGAAAACCGAAAGTCCGCCATATTCCTTGGCGATGTTGCGGATGAGCTCCATGATGAGGACGGTCTTGCCCACGCCGGCCCCGCCGAAGAGGCCCACTTTCCCCCCGCGCAGGTACGGGGAAAGAAGGTCAATGGCCTTGATGCCTGTCTCCAGGACTTGCGGGGCGGTAGCCTGCTCCTCCAGCGGCGGGGAAGCCCGGTGAATGGGCCAGCGCACCTCTGCTTTTACGGGCGCTCCCCCGTCGATGGGCTCGCCCAGCACGTTGAACACCCGCCCGAGTACGGCTGGGCCCACCGGGACGGTCACGGGACCTCCTGTGCTGGTCACTTCCAGGCCGCGCCCCAGGCCGTCGGTGGAACTAAAGGCCACGCACCGGACGCGCCCATCACCTAGGTGGTGCAGCACCTCGGCGGTGATGGCCCGCCGCCCGGACGCGGGTCCATCACCCGGCGCCGGTGGCTCCCGCAGGTGGACCTCCAAGGCATCGTAGAGCCCGGGCACGTCGCCGCCGGGAAACTCCACGTCCAGCACGGGACCGACTATGCGCACAACGCGGCCCTCTTTTCCCGTCATGGCCAGTTCACCTCCCGCCCGGAGGCTTCCACCAGTTCCCGGGTGATGCGCTCTCTCCGCACCCGGTGGTAGGTGAGGGTGAGCTCCTCCAGTAGTTCACCGGCCTTCTCGGTGGCCGCGTCCATGGCGGACACCCGGGCTGCCAGCTCCGCCGCCCTGGAGCCGGCGATGGCCAGGTAGACCTGGGCAGCAGCCAGGTGGGGCAAAAGGTGCCTGGCCACCCCGGCCTCGGAGGGTTCCCAGAGGAAGCCCGTCCGGGACGGCCGGGTGGCGGGTGCAGGCGCAGGCGGCACGCACGGGGTGACCACGGCTTCGCGCTTGAGTGCCGAGTAAAAGCGGGTGTGAACCAGGAAGGAACGGGCGCCCCGTTCCCACCAGGCCCAGGCCAGCAGCTGGCCGAGGTAGCGGGATAGGGCCAGGTCGGGCCGGTCCGGGAAAGGCAGGGCCAGAATGGGAGCCACTCCCCGGGCCAGCAGGGCCTCGCGACCCCGGCTGCCCAGCACTACCACGGAGGAGCCCGGGTATGCGTCCCGGGCCGTCAGCCAAGCGCGCAGCACGTCGGCGTTGTAAGCTCCCGCCAACCCCCGGTCTGAAGTGAGCACAACCAGTAGAGTGTTACCCGGGCCGGGCTCTAGCCGGGGTCGTTCGCCTTCTTCCAGGACCCGGGGATTTCCGGCGGTCCCGGGCGGCAAGTCCGGCTCCTTGGCGACGGCTGGTGCGGGCGCCAGGGCCCGGTCCCTGGCCTCTCGGTCCAGGGACAGCCACACCGCTTGCAGCTGGGCGTGAAAATCCCGGGCAGGAGACAAAAGTTCCCTGGCCTTTCTCAGCTTCAGGCTGGCCACGGTCTTCATGGCCCGGGTAATGGTCATGGCGGTCCGCACACTACTCATGCGGCGCCGGAGGTCCCGGGGACTGGTCCTGGCCATGGGTGGGTTCACTGCCTTTCTCCATGCCGTAATAGTGCTCGCTGAAGGCCCGTATGGCCGACTCCAGGCTGGCCTCAATAGCACCGGTCCACTCGCCGCCTTCCAGGTCTGCGAGCAGTGCCGGGTGGTGCGCCCGGAGGTAGGAGGCAATCTCCCGCTCGAAGTCCCGCACTTTCTTAACCGGGACCGGGTCCAAGAACCCCTCGACTGCGGCAAAGACCAGGGCCACCTGCTGCCACACAGGTACTGGGCGATACTGGGGCTGTTTGAGGGCTTCTACGATGCGCTCTCCCCTTTGTAGGCGCGCCCGGGTAGACGGGTCCAGTTCTGAGGCAAAGCGGGAGAAGGCAGCCAGTTCCCGGTATTGGGCCAGTTCCAACCTGAGCTGGCCTGCCGCCCGTCGCATGGATGCCGGTTGGGCGGCTCCCCCCACCCGGGACACGGACAGACCCACGTTCACCGCCGGACGCACCCCCGCGAAGAAGAGATCCGGTTCCAGGTAGACCTGCCCGTCGGTAATGGAGATCACATTGGTGGGTATGTACGCCGAAATGTCGCCCGCCAGGGTGGTGACGATGGGGAGGGCCGTCATGGATCCACCCCCTAGTGCTGGCGAGAGCTGGGCCGAACGCTCCAGCAGGCGCGAGTGCAGGTAAAACACATCACCAGGGTAAGCTTCCCGCCCGGGGGGCCTTCTGAGCAGCAAAGACATGGCCCGGTAGGCCACGGCGTGACGGGAAAGATCATCGTACACCACCAGGGCGTGATCGCCCCGGTACATGGCATACTCCGCCATGGCGCAGCCGGCAAAGGGAGCCAGGTACTGCAGGGCCGGGGGGTCGCCGGCCGGAGCGGCCACGATAGTCGTATACTCCAGCGCCCCGGTCTCTTCCAGGATGTGGGCCAGCCGGGCCAGGGCGGACTTTCTCATGCCCACTCCCACGTATACACAATACACGTCCTGTCCCCGCTGGTTGATGATGGTATCTACGGCCAGGGCTGTCTTGCCAGTCTCCCGGTCCCCGATGATGAGTTCACGCTGCCCGCGGCCGATGGGGACCAGGGCGTCCACGGCCTTGATGCCGGTAAGTAGCGGCTGGTTGACGGGCTGCCTTTGGGCCACCCCGGGGGCGGGAGATTCCACGCGCCGGTGCTCCCGGGCTTCCATCGGGCCCCGCCCGTCCACCGGGTTCCCCAGGGCGTCCACTACCCGGCCTCTGAGTCCTGGCCCCACCGGGACTTCCACTACCCGCCCGGTGCGGACCACCTGGTCCTGGGCCCGCACCCGGTCCCCGGCTCCCAGGATCACCACGCCAGCCCCGTCCTCGTCCAGGTTCAGCACGATCCCCGGGACATGGTGGGGGAACAGCACCAGCTCGCCGGATACCACTCCGCCCAGGCCGTACACCCGGGCGACGCCATCTCCCACCGTGACCACTGTGCCGGTTTCCACGAGCTCAGCGCCCGGCGCGAATTCCTGGAGCCTCTTGAGGATGAGGCTGGCGATATCCTGTCCATCAGCGCCCACTGCTGGCACCCACCTTTGACCGCAGCACCGTCTCGAGCCTTTGGATGCGCCCCCGGGCACTCCCGTCCCACTGCCAGTCACCTACCTGCACCAGGGCACCGGCCATCAAGGCGGGGTCCTCCGCGTATTCCACGGCTGCGCCCGGAGCCACCCGGGCGATGGCCTCTTGCATGAGGCGGGCACCCGCGGGATCCAGCGGGAAGGCCGTGGTCACCCGTACCCGGCCACCTGCCAGCAGCTGCCCGTAGGCCCTGGCCATGGCCGGGAAGAGGTGGGCTCGCCCCCGCCCGGCCAGGAGAGCCAGGACACCGGCCAGGCTGGGACCCAGGAGGTGTTCGAGGTATTGTCGGCGTTGCGCCGGGGGAAGACCGGGGGAAAGGAGCAGGCGGCGAGTGCTGCCGCCTGCCCGGTAGTCGCGGGATAGGACCTCCAGCACCCGGCCGACCGGGGCCCGGTGCTGAGCCGGGGTGAGTTCCCACAGGGCCCGGGCGTAAGCGCGCGCAGAGTCTACGCCGGTCCCCTCCCATCCTGTCCCAGCCCGGAGGCCAGCTCCTCCACCAGCCGCTGGTGGTCGGCCGGGCGGATTTCCCGGCCCACCACCTGGGTAGTAGCGGCCATGACCACAGAGACGAAACTCTCCTGCAACTCCCTGGCCGCCTGGGCGGTCTTCCTGTCGATCTCGTCCCGGGCCCGGGCCAGAAGCTGGGAAGCCTCTGTCTTGGCCTGGGCCAATTCCTCGCCGCGGAGGCGGGCTGCCTCCTGGGTCGCCCGGTCCACCAGCGCCCGGGCGCGCTCGCCCGCCTTGGCCAGTTCCTCGCCGGCCCGGGCCTGCTGCTGGGCGGCCTCGTTGAGGCGATCCCTGGCTTCCTGGTGCAGGCGGAGTATTTCCTGGTGCCGCTGGTCCAAGCGTTGCGTAACCGGGCGGTAGAGGATGCGGGTGAGCAAGGCCATGAGCACCAGGAAGTTCACGACCTGGGCGATGAAATCCACCAGGGAGAACATCCTAGCGCAACAGCCGGTTGAGTAGGGGGAGCGCGATGGTAAAGAGCATAAAGAGGGCCACGGCCAGGGAATAGATGCCGGTCGACTCGGCGATGGCGTCACCCAGGATCAGGGTGGTCCTGATCTTGCCTTCCGCCTCGGGCTGCCGGGCCAGGGCCTCAATGGCCTTGCCCGCGGCGTAGCCCTCGCCGATCCCTGGCCCTAACCCAGCGATCATGGCCAAGCCGGCGCCAATGGCCACAGCGGCAATGATAATGACCGAACCGTCAATGGGCAGCATGGTGTCGCCTCCCGGGTTACAGTGCTTCGGCGATGTAGGCCACCGCCAAGAGCGTAAACACAAATCCCTGCACGATCCCAATGAACACGCTGAACCAGGCGATGACGGGCACCGGCACGAGCCACGGCGCCAGCAGCATGGTCACGCTCATCAGTATGCCTCCTCCTGCCAGGTTCCCATACAGGCGGAAAATGTGGCTGAGGGGGCGGGCCGCGGCCCCGGCCAAATTGAGGGGGAAGAGCCACCAGTAGGGTTGGAAGTACTCCCGGGCGTAACCTAAGAGCCCTTTTTCCCTAAGACCGGTGATGTGAACTACCGAGAATACCAAAAATCCCACGGCGGCGGGAGTGGCCAAGTCCGCGGTGGGAGGGATGGCCCCCGGGATCACGCCGGCCAGGTTGCCGGCGGTGACGAACAGGGCGATGGTGGCGATGAAGGGTAGGTACCGCCTACCCCGGGCTCCCATCATGCTGTCGATAAGGCCGTCCATGGATTCCAAGAACAGCTCGGGCAAGAGGTAAATGCCGCGGGGGTTGGTCCCTCCCCGGGTCAACCAGAGGGCGGCCAGCACCAGTACGAGCATGACTCCCCAGGTGGTCACCACCGTACGGGAGACGGGGACCGGTCCGATGAAAAAAACTACCACGAGCGATGGCATCTCAGTTGTCACCTTCCAGGGCGTGGGCAAGGATCACCAGCCTGGGAGCCACCAAGCCGGCCACCGTCGTCCAAAACTCCACGCCGGGCATGACCAGGGCCGTCCAGAGCACGACTGCTGCCACCAGGATACGAAGGACATAAGCGCGCCGGGCCAGTGCGGCTGCACGCTCCCCATCATCCAGACGGAGCAGGCGGTCCACTGAAGACGCCAGGTGTACAAAGCCCAAAAGGTAGGAACCACCTCCCAGTAGCCACCCGGCTCCCGCCGCCGGGGCCCACAAGAGGAGCGGAGCACCAACCGCCGCCACCACCAGGGCAGAGCGGCCAAAGACCCGGTCCAGAAGACCGGGTCTGGTCTTGGCGCTGGTCTTGGGATTGCCGTCTACGACCTGCTCCGCCCTCCCCGGCTGGCTTGCAGGATAAGCCGGTAGGCGTAGACGAAGCCCAGGCCCAGGCCACCCAGGAGCAACAGGGGACCCAAGAACCGGGTGCCCAGTCTGCGGTCGAGGCTCACGCCCAGGGCGATGCCGCCGACGGCCGATAGAGCCACGGTCAGCCCCAGTTGGGTTATGAGGCCCAGGTATCGCAAAACCTCCCAGCCTTCGCCACCCATGCTCAGCCACCCTCTGTCTAGTAATTGCCACTGCCCAGGTGGGTCATGCACCTACTCGCCAGGCGCTACCCACACCCAGCCCAGTCTTCCCAGGCGGTAAAGGGCCGCCGCGCCGGGTTGCAGAGTGCCTGCCCGGCACTGCCACACCGGTGTCCAGAGCCCGATGATGTCGGGGTGAGCTAGGCCACCCAGCAGGCTTTGCCCGACGATCTCCACGGTGCCGTCGCCGTCCAGGTCCCAGAGGTCGTATCCGGAATACGGGTCCACCCAGGCCTCCCGGGGACCTTCCCCAAAGTCCCGCCGCAAGGCCGCGTCTTCTGCACCGGTGGTGACCCGGTAGGCCACATACTGCCACTTACCGGGAGGCTGAGTTGACACGACTTCGACGAACCCTTTTCCCAGGTAAGAATAGAAAAACTCAGGCCGGGGCGCGGCCAGGGTGTCCAATAACTGCCGGGCGTTCCAGCCGGCGGCGGTCTTGACCAGCTGGTACACGCGGAGGTTGACCGCGGAACCCGAACCGCCCAGGGTATCGGTGAAAACCAGCTCGGGTCGCCCGTCCCCGTCCAGGTCCCTCCAGGCCAGGGACGTCCCGTAACCAGGTTTTGGCACGTCCATGTCCACCTGGAACTGCTCTTTGCCTTTGACCACCAGCCGGTGGACCGAGGGCGCAAAGGCCGGGGTGCCGGGTACGAGCAGGAATACCGTATCGAGAGTGCCGTCTCCGGTAACATCCAGGAGGTAGGCTGAACCCACCTGCCAGTCGCTCTCCAGCTCGGGCCGGGGCAAATCGACGGGAGAAAAAGAACCACCGGGGCCTGCCAGGAGGAACCGCTGGTTGGAGCCGGACGCTTGGCGGCCCACGGGATAGACGTGGGCGATCACGGCAAAACCCTGGGCCGGGGCGGCCACCGGGTGGGAAGCAGCGACGGGCCGGACCCCGGTGCCCTCCACCACGTAGTAGGTCCAGGCCGGGTCGAGCCCGTAGACCCGGCCGGGGTCATGATGCGCCGCAACTTCCAGCACGGAGAATTCGCCTGTTGCCACCGCGCGTCCCGCCACACCGGCCCGGTCCAGGCTCAGCAGGCACCCGGCCACTTCCGGAAAAGCCATCGCCAGGGCGCGGGCATGGGTAGGAAAGGCGGGGCCCGCCGGGGAAACTTCACCCTGGGTGCCGTCTTGGTCCACTCGTATCACCAAGCGCCTGACCCCTCCTGGTGCATCCTGCAGGTACTCCAGGCGGAGCCAAAGGAACTCCTGGTCGCCGGGACGGAACGACGCTTCCAGAGCGTAGAGGTAGGTCCCGGAGCCTTCCCACCCCAGCTCCCGGAGGGCACTTTCCCAGGCTGGTACCAGCCTGGGCCCGGCGGGTACCACCGGGGGTTCAGGGGGAATCGCCGGTACGGCGGGGAGTGAGGGCGCCGGGGTGCAGCCCGTCGCCAGCATCACCATGCCCAGCATCACCAAAAGGCGGCGCAACAAGAGTACCACCTCCCAGGCTACCATTGCAGACGCGCCCGGGCCCGCCGGGTTCCGGGACGCAAAATTCCCCGGACACGCGGGAGGAATCCAGAGTCCCGGCGGAGAAATCCGAACACATGATCTACTTACACAAGGGTGCCAGACCAAGGACAAGCCTGCCCCGGGTGCTGGACGAGGAAACCCGGCGAGACGTTGCCGCCTTCGAGGCCTTCACCAAAAACGTGGTGTTTGTGGCCGGTACCCAAGAGGACTGGGCGAAAGCAAAGCGGAAAAAAAGGCCGAGGGAACCTGGCTAACGGGCTACCAGTTGTTCGGCCAGTCCGAGCCGTCTACCAGCATCCGCGCCAGTTCTTCAAGCTTTTGCGCGTCTGTATGGTCAAACCGTTCCAATTCCGGGCTGTCCAGGTCCAATACGCCCAAAAGCCGCTCGCCTGCAAGGAGAGGTACTACCACCTCCGAGCGGGAGGCGGCATCGCAGGCTATGTGTCCGGGGAACTGGTGCACATCGGGCACCACCACGGTTTCCTGGCGAGAAGCAGCCGTCCCGCATACACCCCGCCCCAGGTCAATACGCACGCACGCTGGCTTGCCGTGGAAAGGCCCCAGCACCAGCTGGCCCTTTCTGAAGAGGTAGAATCCCGCCCAGTTAAGGCCGGGCAAAAGGTGATAGACCAGCGAGGCGGTGTTGGCCAGGTTGGCCAGCCAGTCTCTCTCCCCGTGGAGCAGG
The DNA here is from genome assembly GCA_040756655.1 of Bacillota bacterium. GTDB lineage: Bacteria > Bacillota > Sulfobacillia > UBA8153 > UBA8153 > JBFLYN01. Next base: position 21,061 of record JBFLYN010000038.1, on the reverse strand, counting down.
ACGGCGCACTGCTGCCGGAGTCCTGCGTAAAGCTCCTCTTTGTCCTTGGCGTCAATCAGCTTTACCGCAAACACGAAAATCCACCCCGGTCCTTTGGAAGTACTGGGCTCAATTCGGAACCGGGTCCAGGGTTTCCTCCTTCCCGGCACCCACCCGCGCCAGCCCTCCGGCGAGCACCCCGGTCATGGCCACCCATCCGACCACCAGGTTCAAGTAGAAGGTAAGTGACCGCCACAGCACGATGAAAGCCCCCACCAACTCTGGAGCAGCCACCGTGGTCAAGAGGGCGAAGGCCCCCACTTCAAGGGCACCGCTTCCGCCTGGAGTGGGCACTATGGAAAAGAGGATGAAGATTATTATCTGCAGCATCATCACACTGGCCCAGGAAAGCTGCACTCCCAGACCCCTCCACAGTACGTAGGCCACTGAGTGAAAAGAGAGGAAGTACAGAAGCGACCAGGTGATGGTGACCAGCAAGGCCCGGCTGTGCTGGGACCGGAGGTTCCCCCAGCCCCGGGTCAGCTCCACTCCCATACGTGCCAGCCCGCCCCAGTAACGGTGGGCAATGTAACGGGCCAGCCGGGTTTCCAGGTCCACTACCCGGTTGAGAGCCAGCAGCATACCTGCGAAAACCAGGGTGTAGGCTCCCAGCACCGGGTAAAGGAGTGGGAGTCTTAGCAGTGCCGGGCTCAGGTGCCGGTGCCCTACGGCCACGGCACTTAGGGCCACTGCCAGCTGCACGGCGTTGGCGATGATGCCCCCGCCCGCCACGGTGGCCGCGCTCTGGGACCACGAGCCTCCGTGACGCCGCAATACCAGGATGTGGGCAAGACCGGCGCCCAGGTAAAAGGGAGTAACGTTGATCAGGAAGTTGCCGGCCAGAACGCCCTGGAGGGCGGCGGGCACGGGCAGGCGATGGCGATAGGCTGCCGCCAGGGCCTGGAAACGCCTGGCGTCGCAATACCAGGAGATGACCACCAAGACCAGCGCCACCAGAAGGTGGGGACGGGACAAGCTGCGCAGAGTCTCCAGGATGCGACCCCGGGAGGGAAGGATGTAGGCAAGGACCCAGAGCCCGGCGGCATTGAGGGCCAGGGACAGGAACACGCCCAGACGTACGCGATCAGGACGCGGGAGCAGCTCGTTGTGAGACCGGTGGGGCATAACAGTACACCTGGTTTTCCGCATCGTAGTGTAGAAGCGGCCAGCCCGGAAGCGGTCGGCGGTAGGAGACCACCCGCGCAGTGGGTTTGAGCTCATGGGCCAACTTGACGGACAGCCGGTCCACGGCTCCCTGGGAGAGATAGGTGCAGACCACATCGGCGGGGGTCAGGTCAACCCGGAAGAAGTCCGCCCTGACCAGCTCGGCCTGTCCCGGGCGGGACCAGAGCAGCCTCAGCCTGATGTACAGGCAACGGAGCGGGTCGATCTCCACTCCCACGGCCCGGGCGCCAGTCCTGGCGGCGGCCATGATGATGCGCCCGTCCCCGGCTCCCAAGTCATAGAGGGTCTCACCGGGTTCAAGCCCGGCCGCGGCCAGCATGGCGTGGACCACCCGGGCTGGAGTCGGGCTCCACATACCGCCTACCAGGCCGGTCCAAGCGGCCGAGGCCAGGGCCAGCACCAGGAGTGCCAAGAATGCCCACCACAAGCCCTTTCCACCTCCCTGGATTGGGAGAAGAACATTCGGTGTCTTCAGTCTAACTCCTGCCCATTCCCGACAAAAGCCAGAGGTTTTCGTAGCCTGGTGCAGTGCGTGGCGCATAACAAGCGCTTTGCGATAACCGTGGTCCCGGCCGAAAGAACGTAGATGTACGCCAAGAGGACCCCGAAAGGCCCACCAAAGGCCACAATCCCGATGGCTGCCACCATCAGGTTAGGCCCGGTGGCGGTCAGGGGCGCCTGGGAGACGATGCGCTGTAACATGTGAAGGTAAGACACGTTGGTAAGCTCCAGGAGAAAGGCCAAATGGCTCACGAGTGCCTTGGCGGTGGCGCCGGCCATGCCCGCGACGCTGCTGGCAAACACCAGATCGCGCATGGGGATCTTCCTCCTCTCCCGGCTATGATCAGTCATCCCCACGGTGGAAGACCATATTCCGCCCAGGCTCGACCCAAAGAGGAAATGACCGGCGCGATGCCGAAACATAAAGATATTTCGATTACCGAATCAGAAAGGGGGAATCACATGCGGGACTTTACCGACCGGGCCCTGGATGCGGCCTGTCGCCGCGGTGCGGCTTACGCCGACGTGCGGGTGGTGGACTCGCGTTCGGAGACCGTCAACGTCAGGCGCGGTACCCCGGGTCTTAGCCGCGACACCTCGCGGGGCTTCGGAGTGCGTGTGCTGTGCGACGGCTCCTGGGGATTTGCCTCCAGCCCGGACCTGGACGCCGAAGCCGTGGAAAAAGTGGCCGCCAAAGCTGTGGCCCTGGCCCGGGCCAGTGCCTTGTGCAAGCGGCACGACGTAGTGCTTGGCCAGGTGGAACCGGTGGTGGCCACCTATTCTACCCCGGTCAAGAAAGACCCCTTCTCCGTGAAGGTTGAGGACCGCGCCGGGCTACTCCTGGACATCGACCGCCTCATGAGACAGAAGGCCGGCGTGCGCACCACGGCTAGTTACATCCGGTGCGAGCGGCAGGACAAGGTGTTTGCCAGCACCGAGGGCGCTTATATCCAGCAAGCCATCACCGAAGTGGGCGCTTCCATATCCGCCACGGCAGTCGACGGGGGCGAATCCCAGACCAGGTCCTACCCCAATGGCCGCACCGGCGGTCACGCCACGGCCGGGTTTGAGTTCGTGGAGGGTCTCGGGTTGGAGCAAGAGGCCGAACGCGTGGCCACCGAGGCCGTGGCGCTGCTCGAGGCGGAAGCATGTCCCAGTGTCACCACCGACCTGATCTTGGATGGTTCTTGCCTGGCCTTGCATGTTCACGAGACGGTGGGTCATCCCATCGAGCTCGACCGGGTGCTGGGCTGGGAGATCAGCATGGCCGGGGCTTCCTTTCTTACGCCCAATCACCTGGGTAACCTGGAATACGCGGCCGGGCACGTCAACCTCACCGCCGACGCCACCATCCCCGGGGGGCTGGGCAGCTTCGGCTATGACGACGAGGGTATCCCCGCCCGGCGCGTGGACATTGTCAAGAATGGGGTTTTCGTGGGCTACCTCACTTCCCGGGAAACGGCATCCCTCTTGGGACAAGAAAGCATGGGGGCGGCCCGGGCCACCAACTGGAACAAGATCCCCCTGGTGCGCATGACCAACGTCAACCTCGAACCCGGTGACTGGACCACCTGCGAGATCATCAGCGATACCAAGCAGGGGATCCTCATGGAAGGCATCGGATCGGGCAGCATCGACGACATGCGGACCAACTTCCAGTTCGGCCCCGAGATGGCATGGGAAATCCGGGACGGGGCCCGCGGGAGGATGTACCGTAACCCCACTTATACCGGGCGCACCCTGGATTTTTGGCGCAACTGCGATGCCGTTGCCGGCGACGGCTGGCAGGTCTGGGGCTTACCCAGCTGTGGCAAAGGCCAGCCCGGCCAGGTGGCCCACGTGGGTCACGGGGCAGCGCCGGCCCGCTTTACCGGCGTAAAGGTAGGTGTGGGCCAGTGATGGGACAGGATCGCATCATGGACTTGGTACAGCGGGCCCTGAGCCTTTCCGGCGCCGACCAGACCGAGGTGTCCATCCAACGAAGTGACACCGAACTCACCCGGGTGGCCAACAACGTCATTCACCAGCACGTGGCCGAAGCCGACGTGCGCGTGTCGGTGCGGGTAGCTCTGGAGGGGAAGCTGGGACAAGCTTCCACCAGTCGCCTGGATGAAGACGCCTTGAAGGAGACGGTGGAAACGGCGATGGCCGTGGCCAGCGACTCCCGGCCCGACCCGGACTTCCCGGGTTTTCCCGGACCCCAGGTGTATCCACCAGTGGCGGCCTTCGACGAGGAAACGGCCAACCAGGATCCCCGCCAGCGGGCGCTGGCCATCGCCCGGGTGACCGGACGGGCAGAAGAAGCCGGGCTGCTGGTGGCCGGTTTTCTGGCGTCTACTGCCGGGGAGCTGGCGCTGGGCAATTCCTGCGGCCTCACCGCCTACCACCGGTATACCCGGGCCGGAGCCATGTTCGTCACCAGTTCCGAGCACGGCTCGGGATACGCGTCGCACCAGGCCGCGGCCGCACGCGACCTCCAAGTGGACGAGACGGCCCGCCGCGCCCAGGAGAAGTGCCTGCTCAACCGCGACCAGGTGGAAATCGAACCGGGACGATATACGGTGATCTTGGAGCCCGAGGCCGTGGCCACCTTCCTTTCGGGTATCACCATGGGGTTTAGTGGTGATGCCGTCAAGGACGGTCGCAGTCCCATAGCCCGGCTCATCGGGCAGAAACTGGTGGGTGAAAACATCTCCTTGTGGGACGATGGGCTGGACCCCCGGGGAGCCCCGGTGCCTTTCGATGCCGAGGGTACCCCCAAAGAGCGGGTTGACCTCATACAGAGGGGCGTCATCAAGAACGTGGTTCACAGCCGGAGCACGGCAGCTGGCTTGCCCGGCGCCCGGTCCACCGGCCATGCCGTATCACCGCGCGGGTACGGTATGAGCGCCCTGCCCACTCACGTGTTCATGGAGACTGGTGACTCTAGCCTGGAACACATGATTGCCTCTACCGAACGTGGGCTGCTGGTTACCCGTTTTTGGTATCACCGTATGGTCCATCCCATGCGGACCTTGGTCACCGGGCTTACCCGAGACGGGACCTTCCTGGTGGAGAATGGTCGGCTGGTGTCGGCCACCAAGAACCTGCGCTACACCCACACCGTGGTGGAGACTCTCAACCATGTGGAGGCCATCGGGCGGGACGCGCGCTGGTGCGGGATGCACGGCGGCATGTACGTGCCGGCCCTGAAGGCCGGGAGCTTCTTGTTCACCGGCGTAACCACCCACTAGCAGCGGGAGGCGGGCCTTCCGGGCAGACCAGCCTGGCCCCCGCCTCCAACTGCTTCTGCCGTGCGGTGGACACCCGTTGCCAGCAGGGGATTTTTGGCACCAGGGAGGAAGATACTGCTCCTGTGGCAAATAGATGATACCTGTGGGTAGGGTGCCCTGAAAGCGGTTCCTCTCCCACCAGTCATTCTTGACTACGCACAAAGGAGCAGGTGATCATGGCAAAGCGTCGCTCCGCAAGATGGGCCGCCCTGCTTATACTAGCCCTGTTCCTGGTGGCGTGCACACCGGGCCCGGGTGCCGAGGAGCCGCCCGGTACTCCGGGAACGGAAATCCGCGAGACCAAGGGCGAACTGGTCTACGCCATATCCCGCGAGCCCGTCTACCTCAACCCCCTACTGGCCACCGACCCCGGGTCGGAACTGGTGAACTCCCGCATTTTTCAGGGACTGGTGCGTCTGAACGAAAGGTTGGAGCCCGTGCCCGCCCTGGCGACGTCCTGGTCCTTCTCCAAAGATGGACTGGAATGGACCTTTAACCTGCGCGACGATGTGTACTGGCACGATGGCGTGCTGTTTACCGCCAATGACGTGAAGTTCACCTATGATCTGGTCAAGCATCCTGACTATAACGGGGTAAAAAGGTCGGATCTCCGGGTAGTGGACCGGGTGGAGATCATCAGCGACCACGAGATCAAGCTGGTACTCAACCAGCCGTCGGCCCCGCTTTTGGGCAAGCTGGTGCTGGGGATCATTCCCGAGCACATCTTCGGCGGTTCCGAAGTGGCCAGGCTAAAGGAGCACCCGGCCAACGACCGTCCCATCGGCACCGGCCCGTACACGCTGGGCGAGTGGAAGAAGGGCGAGAGCATTGTGCTCAAGGCCAGCTCCCATTACTGGGGCGAGGGGCCCTGGATCCGGGAGGTAAGGTTCCGCCTGTACCCGGACGACGGGGCGGCCCTGGCAGCCCTGGAGGCCAGGGCCGTGGATCTGGTGGGCAACTCCGGCATCCCCTTGGACGAGTTTGCCCGCATCCGCCAGCAACACGGAGACTGGCTGAATTTCTGGGAGCTGCCGTCCAACGGTTACTACTACATCGGACTCAAGCAAACCCACCCCATCCTGCAGGACCGGCGGGTCCGCCAGGCGCTGGCCTTTGCCCTGGATCGCCCGGCCATTGTGGAAGCAGTCTACGGCGGCCACGCGACTGTGGTCAATGCCAATCTCCCCCCGGTGTCCTGGGCTTATTGCGTGGAGGGGCTAAATCCCTATGACTACAGCCCAGAGACTGCCATCAGCCTGCTGGAACAGGCCGGGTGGGCGACCACCGGCTCTGATGGCGTCCGCCAGAACGACCAGGGCGAGCGCCTGAGTTTCCAGTTGTTGACGGCCGCCGGGAACTACCGGATCGAGCAGGTACTCAAGGCTGTGGAAGAGAGCTGGCGACGGGTCGGGGTAGAGGTGAAGGTGCGCTTTCTCCCGTGGGCCGAACTGCTCGCCAATTACCTGGATACGGCCAAGTTCGAGGCTTACATGCTCGGCTGGAACCTGGACCCAGATCCCGATTGCTTTCCCTTCTTTCACAGCCGGGCCGGCCTGGACGCCGCCGGCAACCTGGTGGGGTTCAACGATGTGGAGTATGCCAACCCCCGACTGGACCAGCTCCTAGAACAGGGGCGCGTAACGCTGGACCCTGGCGAGCGCAGGCGCATATACCACGAAATCCAGCTTATGCTCAACGAGGAATTGCCCTACATTTTCATGTTCAGCCCGCACTTTGTAATCGGCATCAACAGCAAACTCGGCGGGGTTACTGTGTCCACCCTGGGCCCCATTTTCCCAGAGCAGTGGTACGTAACCGAGCGGGAGTGAGGGCGCCCGGTGGAATTTGACCCCGGCAATAATTTTCGCTAAGTCTTGGATCATATCACGGTTCTCTGGTATGATGGACATAACCGGCTTTGACCATGTGCTGTTTTCCATACGATCTTTCCAGCGGTCCTTGCAGGTTAAATCGTCGTCCTCATCGTATTTATTAGTATTAACGGATCCTGACCGGGCCGTGCGCCGTCTCCCCGGACCGGGTTGGGCAGGTTAGAGATGCCGGAAGGAGTGTGTGTATGGGGGAGAAGCTAGTTGATATCCGCAACCTCAAGACCACTTTCTACACCACCGATGGGGTTGTGCCGGCGGTGGATGGGGTGTCGCTCCACATCGACCGCGGCGAAACCCTGGGAGTGGTGGGTGAGAGTGGTTGTGGGAAGAGCGTGACGGCGCTCTCGGTCATGCGCCTGATCCCGTGGCCTCCAGGAAAAATCGAGGCGGGAGAGATCCAGTTCGAGGGCCAAGACCTTTTGAAGAAGTCCGAAGCCCAGATGCGAGCCATCCGCGGCAACGATATTTCCATGATATTCCAAGAACCCATGACCAGTCTCAACCCGGTCTACACCGTGGGCAACCAGATCTCCGAGGCCATTGAGCTGCACCAGGGTTTGGACCGCCGGGCGGCGCTCAAGCGAACCGTGGAGATGCTCAAACTGGTGGGCATTCCTTTGCCCGAACGGCGGGTCCACGAGTATCCCCACCAGCTTTCCGGCGGCATGCGCCAGAGGGTCATGATCGCCATGGCGCTTTCGTGCAGCCCCAAACTGCTCATTGCCGACGAGCCCACCACGGCCCTGGACGTCACCATCCAGGCCCAGATCCTGGAACTTATGAAGCGTCTCAAGAAGGAACTGGGCATGGCCATCATGCTTATCACTCACGATTTGGGCGTGGTGGCGGAAATGGCTCAGCGCGTCACCGTTATGTACGCAGGCAAGGTGGTGGAGGAAGCCCAGGTGGTCCCGCTGTTTAGAAGGCCATTGCATCCGTACACGCGCGGGCTGCTCGATTCGATCCCGCACATGGACGCAGAAAAGCACCGCCTGCACGTTATCGAGGGCGTGGTGCCCAACCCCATGTACATGCCCAAGGGCTGCCGGTTCAATCCGCGTTGCCCGTATGCCCAGGACAAGTGCCGTGAGCATGAGCCCGAGCTGGGTGAACTGCAGCCAGGACGCAAGGTCAGCTGCTGGTTTCCACTCACCGGTGAACAGGAGGGAGTCGCATCGTGAGCGTGGCCCTGAAGTTGGAAGCTCCCAACCAAAGCGAAAAGCTCATGGAGCTCCACAAGCTGGTCAAGTATTACCCGGTCACCGGCGGTGTCTTCTCCCGGGTGCGCGCGTGGGTGAAGGCCGTTGACGGCGTGGATATGTTCATCCGCCGGGGCGAGACCGTAGGCCTGGTGGGGGAGAGTGGCTGCGGCAAGACCACCCTGGGCCGGGTCATCCTGCGGTTGTTGCCTCCTACGTCTGGAAAGGTCATATTCGACGGCCGGGACGTTTTCTCCCTGGACCGCGAGGAGATGCGCAAGCTCAGGCGGGAGATGCAGATCATCTTCCAGGACCCCTATGCTTCTCTCAACCCGCGGATGACCGTGGGCGACATCATTGGTGAACCGCTGTTGGTGCACGGGGTCTCCAGGAGCTCCGAGCGCGAAAAGCAAGTCCGGGAACTCCTGGAAGTGGTGGGCCTCAGTGGCTACCACATGCGGCGTTACCCACACGAGTTTTCCGGCGGCCAGCGCCAGCGCATCGGCATCGCCCGGGCACTGGCCCTCCGTCCCAAGCTCATAGTGTGCGACGAGCCCGTGTCCGCCCTGGACGTGTCCATCCAGTCCCAGATCCTCAACCTCCTCGACGACCTGCAGTCGGAGTTCGGTCTCACGTACCTGTTTATCGCCCACAACTTGAGCGTGGTAAAGCACGTGTCCGACCGGGTAGGCGTCATGTACCTGGGCAAGATCGTGGAGATGACGTCCGAGAAGAACCTGTACGCCTCGCCCAGGCACCCGTACACCCAGGCCCTGCTTTCGGCGGTGCCCATCCCCAATCCGGAACTAAAGCGCGAGCGCATCGTCCTGGAAGGCGATGTCCCCAGCCCGGTTAACCCGCCTCCCGGCTGCCACTTCCACACTCGCTGCCGCTACATGCAGCCGGAGTGCAAGGAAGTGGACCCGGAGTGGCGCGAGATCGCACCCGATCACTTCGTCGCCTGCCACCTGGCCAAGTAGCAGGCAGCATAGCCGAGTAACCAACGGGGCCGTCCGCCGACGGCCCTTTTTGCTCTCTCAGAGAGGGACGCCCGCGTTCGTCCGGCCGAGGAGGGATTGTAGCGAATGGTGTTGAATAACAAAGATGTAAGTCCTATCTAAGCCGCCACGAGCCGGGTAAGACCGGGTTCTACCCGAGATGGTGGCTCCCAAGGACAGCCAGACCGCGGTAGGCCGACCCGGAACACGGCGCTGCGCCCCATTGCGGCCTCAAAGAGGAGGGTCCGGCCCTGGCCAGAGTACCCAAGCGCAGGGATCAGGGACTGGAGCCGGGCAGTTTGGGCATGAGCACCACCAAGGGCGGGTTTGCGGGCCAAGTACAGAAGCTACTGGACGCCATGCCCTTTTAGGTCATGCTCGTGGACGCCGGCCACCGGTCCTGCTGGCCAACGCAGCCGTGGCTTCCCACTTCGGCATAGATCCCCAGGGCCTGGTGGGCAAGTATTGCCCTAAAGCCATCCACGACTCCGATGTACCCATACTCCACTGCCCGCTGGAAGAGTGCGTGCAACGAGACGCTGCTGTGGAGACAGAGTACTACGACGACAAACACGGCAGGTGGTTGCGCTCGGGGATGTACCCTTCGGCCCAGCGTGCCCGGAACGGAGGCCGGGTGTACGTTCACCTGGTACAGGATGTGACCGACCGCAAGGCGGCCGAGGAAAGCTTGCGAGTCACCGTAGAGAGGCTCCGGCACCTAGTAAACGCCGTGACCAGTACCGTCGGCATGATCGTCGAGGCCCGCGACTCCTACACCGCCCAACACCAGGTGCATGTAAGCCAGCTGTCCTATGCCATCGCCAAGGAGCTGGGCTGGGACGAACAACGCTGCGAGAGTTTGCTCATGGCCGGGTTGGTCCACGATATGGGCAAGTCGACGGTTCCCATCGAGATTCTCTGCCGGCCGGGGAGGCTGGGCGATATCGAGATGAGCATGATCAGAACCCACCCGGTCAAAGGCTACCGGCTCCTCGAGAGCATCGATTTCCCCTGGCCCATTGCCCAGATGGTCCTTGAGCATCACGAGAGGCTGGACGGGTCGGGCTACCCCCAGGGCCTGACCGCCACCCAGACCATGATGGAGGCCAAGATCCTGGCTGTGGCCGACGTGGTGTCGGCCATGAGTTCTCACCGGCCCTACCGCCCGGCTCCGGGGGTGGAGCGGGCGCTGGATGAGATCCACCGGCATCAGGGCCTTTTGTACGATCCCCGGGTGGTTGGAGCGTGCATCAAGGTCTTCACCGAAGGCGGCTTCAGGTTTGCCGACGAACTGGCCGTCACCGAGTGGGTGTGACGGGCGCCCACGCGTCCTCGCTTTTTGTCCACCATTCCCCGGCCCAAGGCCGGGAGCTAAACCGCCAGCTCGGCATAGGCCTCGCCGGCCTTGCCCGAGGTGGCCTTGATGGCCAGGCGCAAGGGACCCTCTCCTCTGGCCTGGATGACCCAGGCCAGTTGCTTCTGGCTGGGTCCGGCCGGGGCAGCGAAGTAGTAGGCCATGAAGAAACCTCCCGCCCGGGCCGAGCGTCCCTCCAGATGCCCGCACTCCACCCGGGACTTGCCACTGACCACGTCGAAGCCCTCACCGGTCAGTTCGACCACCACAGGCCGGGCGCTTTTTCTCTCCAGTCCCTGGCGGGTCAGGTAGGTGGCCAGGTACCCGGTGTTGCTCACGGTGGTCTCGATCCTGTAGGTACCGTCCCCCAGGGATTCGATCCGGGTGTTGGCCAGCTCCAGGCGGGGGAGGGCACGCGCGTGCCTGAGGGTGAAGATCATGTTCTTGTGACACTCTGCGAGCAACAGGTGGGGAGGGGGATTTTGGACCACGAACTTGGGCAGCCAGCCCCCGATGTCCACCGGCCCCAGCTGGGGATGTTCAAAGGGCGTCCAGGGTACGAATCCTTTTCCGGCCAGTTCCCGGTCGTTCCACTGGAGGATGCGGTGTAGTTCGTCTTCCTGCTCCTGCAGGGACTTGGCGCGCCGCGGCCAGATGTTCTCCAAACCCGCCCGCTGGGCGATGGCCCAAAGCTCTACCGTGTACGAGGGGATGCCCAGGTGTTCATACATCCAGTCGTCAAAGGCTCCGGCCGCGATGTTCTCCTTATCCGTGGTGAACCCCCCCAGGATGGGGACGCACGGGTACCCGGTGGCTTCGGTGCCCAGCTGGCCTATGGTTTTTAAGATCTCCAGGTCGCCCTGGGGAAGGGCAGAAGGTTCCCTGGTACCGGGCGGGTGCAGGATGACCCCGCCGGAAGTGTGATAGGTAACCGAGCCGCCGATGTTGGGGTGAGCCAGGATGAAATCCGCCAGGATGCGGGTTTCGGGTTCAGACAGAGGGTAACGCCCGGCGCCACGCTGCTGGTACTCCGGGCGCCACTCCACCGGGTAGTTGCGGTTGAAATCCAGGCCCCACTTGGGCGGGGCGGCCTTCACCTCACCGCCGTCCCAGTCCCGGATCATCCCCTCCACGAAGAGCCGGTAGAAAGTCCCCTCCTCCTCGTCGGGTGCCCGTCGCACCATCATGCGGGGGTCCCGGTGGGAAGATTTCCACTCGCCGGCCGGGTCGGACACGCGCATGAGCAGGATGTGCCCGTTGCCGTCCACATCATGAGGGTACAGGCCTTCCTTCTCTTCCGGGTGCGGGTGCGGGTAGTACCGCGGTGCCGATCTGAGGGTCTCGGGGGTCTTGAGGTATACCTCGGCCCCGTCCACCGCCAGGCGGGGGACGAAGTAGAAGGTGATGCGGTCCACCAAACGGGTGACCGCTTCGTCCTTGCCGTAGTTGGTGAGGAGGTACCATATTGTGTACAATGTTACCATGGAACCGGTAACTTCACCGGCGTGATGGTTGGCGTCAATGCAGTAGCCGGGCTTGGAACCGTGAGGCTTACCCGGGCCGGTGAGGGTAAACAGCCAGAGTTCGCGCCCTTCCGGGCTTTGGCCCAGGGACGACAGAGATCCCAGCTTGGGGTAGTCATGGGCCAGAGCCTTGAGAGCGGCCGTTAGTTCCTCGTAGTCGTAGTAGCGGTCAAATGACAGCTCCACAAGCACCACCTCCTCTTGGCGAATTCGTTATGTACTCGAAGGATTCCTTCACGGCAGGTGGGAGCAGAAGGAGTGTGACCTATGCCCATCTTCATCGGCCAGGCGGTTGCCGTGGAGTGCGCGCAGGAAACCGGGTGGAAAAGGCCGGTGGCCTTCGAGCACCGGGGCGCCCGTTACCAGGTGGCAGACGTGGAAGACCGTTGGGGAGGACCACAGCTTCCCGGTGAACGGTCCCCGTCGCCCGCGCTGGTACCACAGGCGGCACCGCACCTACTACCAAGTGCGTACCACCCAGGGCCGGCGGTTCATCCTGTACTGGGACCGGGGAGGCAAGACTCACCAGTGGGTGCTGCTCAAGGAAGTCGACGCCACGCCCGGCCCTTAGCCCCGTTTCAGTGACAGGACGAACCACGGCTCCTTGGATCAAGGATATGACGACCTGCATGGCACTGGGCCTGGACTACCCGGGTTACCGGGCGGCACCCGGGTGCCGGCGGGACCATCAACCACACCGGCCTGCGCTGCCCGGGGTTTTCCCGGCGGCGAAGGAACGAAACAGCTACAACCGGCCAAAATGAGGATGCGGCGACGGGAGGGGGAACGGTGTGGACCGGCTGGAAGGTTACCGGAAGAAGCGGGACTTTGCCCGTACACCCGAACCCGGGCCCGGGCGAGAAATCTGGTTGCCGGAACTGCCCGCAGGTGCCTGCGGGCGCTTTGTCATCCACGAACACCACGCCCGGCGCCTGCACTGGGATTTGCGGCTTGAGGAAGGAGCTGTATTGCGGAGCTGGGCCATACCCAAGGGAGTGCCGCTGGAGCGAGGAGTCAAGCGGCTGGCCGTGGAAGTTGAGGACCATCCCCTGGCATACCTGGATTTTGCGGGCCAGATCCCCCAGGGCGAGTACGGGGCGGGGAAAGTGTCCATCTGGGACCGGGGATACTATACCCGGACGTACCAGGCGCCAGACCGGCTGGAGGTTGTCCTCCTGGGAGAGCGGGTGCGGGGCGTCTACTTCCTGGTGCGCACCCGCGCCGACCAGTGGCTGATCTGGAAAAGGTACGACGAAACCGGCCCCTAGTGCGCCCGGGCGGCCGAGAGGTACGGGAGCCACCGCTCCAGTTCGGCCCGGGCCCGCGGTCCCAGCTCGGGCCGGAACCCCTCCCTGGTGGGCCGGTAGTCCCGGGGCGGGAACGCAAAGGTATCCGGCTTGGGCAACCAGTAAGGGTAGTAGTCCTCGTGGTCCTCCTCGGGACCCCAGCCCTGGGTAGTCACATGCTCCCGGTCCGGGTCGTGGGCCACGAAAAATCCGGCATCCCTCAGCCGGTGGGTCAAGGCCCCCCGGTCCACCCGGTAAGGCAGCCTCACCCTGACCAGGCCGTCTTCAATGCGGGCCGAGTATGATTCGCCCTCGATCTCCCAGTGAGCGCGCTCCAAGGCCATCCCTCCGGACCTAGCATCTGCCCCTAAGCCCGGGACTATGCCGAGAACAGCTCTCCCAGCCGGCCCAGTTCCACGTTGCCGCCCGACAGGACCACCGCCACCTTCTGACCGGGTGCGACCTTGCCCGACAGCACCGCGGCCAGCGCCGCAGCCCCCGAAGGCTCCACTACGAGCTTGCACCGTTCAAACAAAAACCGCATGGCGCACAGGATTTCCTCATCGGTCACGGTTACCACCTGGTCCACCAGGCGGCGGACATACTCGAAGGTTAGTTCCCCGGGCAACTTGACTCGCAGGCCATCGGCTAAGGTGTTAACATGGGGAACTTCCCGGCATCTCCCGGCCTGCAGCGACCGGGTCATACGATCGGCCCCGCTGGGCTCTACGCCGGTGACGCGCACCCGGGGGGTCGACTCCTTGCAGCAGACCGCTACCCCTGAGATGAGGCCGCCACCGCCTACGGGCACCACCATCATGTCCACGTCCGGCAGCTGGTCTAGTACCTCTAGTGCCACCGTGCCCTGGCCGGCAATGATCCGGGGGTCGTCGTAGGAATGGGCGTAGCCCAGTCCCTGGCGGTCGGCCAGCTCCTGGGCGCGTTGTTGCCGCTCCGGCGAAGTCTTCCCGTAAAGCTCTACCTCGGCACCGTAACTACGAGCCGCCGCCACCTTGGCCGCGGGCGCGTCTACCGGCATGACCACCCGCGCGGCAATGCCCAGCCGCCCAGCGGCGTAAGCCAGTGCTGCGCCGTGGTTGCCCGAAGAGGCAGTGACCACCCCGCGGGAGAAATCCCCCAGCCGGAGCAGGTTGTAGGCCCCGCGGAGCTTGAAAGACCCGGTGCGCTGGAAATTCTCGGCCTTGAGGAATACCCTTGCACCGGCCAGGTGGTCGAGGGTACGGGAAGTGATGAGCGGGGTAATGTGTGTCACACCCCGCAGGGCCGCCCAGGCGTCCCGTATGCCGGACATGGTCACCATCACAAGGCACCTCCAGAAGGATGTTTCCCGTTTTCGGGAGAAGCTTGTGTCCAAGGGGGGGTAACCGTGAACCAGGTAATAGAGGCCATCGCAAACCGCCGGAGCATCCGGCGGTACCAGGAACGCCCAGTTGAACCCGGGATCATAACCGCCCTGCTGGAGGCCGCCACCCGGGCACCCAACGCCGTAAACCGGCAACCTTGGAGCTTCGTGGTGGTCCAGGACCCGGAACGCCGGGCCCGGCTGGCCGACGTCTCGCGGCTTTTGGGTGTGAAGATGAACCAGGTAGCCCAGGCTCCGCTGGTAGTGGCCGTCCTGGGTAACCCCCGGACCAGCTCCTTTTTGGACTACGACTGCTCCCTGGCCGCGGGCAACCTCATGCTGGCCGCCCACAGTCTCGGGCTGGGCACCTGCTGGGTGGGTGCCTTCGACTCCAGGGCCGTTCAGGCCATCCTGGCCGTCCCCCACCCGTGGAAGGTAGTGGCCCTCATCACCATCGGGTACCCGGCCCAGGGGCAGCCGGCGCAGGTGCGCCTGCCCTTGGAGCACGTTGTGCACTACGAAACCTTCGGGGGAGCCCCCGGATTTTCCTGGCGCCGGGGGCCTTGGTCTTTCTTGGGCAAGGTTCTTGCCAAGAGGGCCCGCCATGAGAACCCGTAGTGTTCCGGCCCTGGCCGGCCACCCGGGACCGTGCCTTTTCCTCACCCTGCTCATCCCATGCCGGCCGTCCCCGGCCGGTTCCCTTTGCCCGGCGCTTGCATACAGCTGGGGGGAAGGGAGGAGTCAACATGGCTTACGAGTTTGGGTTGGCGTTGGGGGCGGGAGGACTGCGCGGGGCTGCTCACATCGGCGTACTGCAGGTATTGGAGGAAGCGGGGTTGAAGCCGGACGTGCTTTCGGGCACCAGTTCCGGGGCCGCGGTGGCAGTGGCCTATGCCGCCGGCAAAAGCCCCGGGGAGCTGGAGCGCATTGCCACGGGCTTGGGACCGAGCGACCTGGTGGATGCAACCATCGGGCCCTGGAGCCTCATGTTGATGGCGCTAGACCTGGTCTTGAGGCGGCTTGGGCTGCCCTCGCCCCTGCCCGCCCCGCCCCTGGGCCTCATCCGGGGCGACCGGTTGGAGCGGCTGGTGGAGGAGTGGACGAAAAGTGCCGCCTTCGCGGAACTGGGGTTACCCGTGGTTGTGGTCGCCACTGACATCGACTGCGCCTGCCGGGTAGTGTTCGGGCACCCCCATATTCTGGGCAGACTGGAAGGGCTGCGACGGCTGATCGTGGATGGTGGGGTAGGCGTGGCCCGTGCCGTGCGGGCCAGTTCGTCCATTCCCGGCATATTTGTACCCACCCGCACGGGCCGCCGGACCCTGGTGGACGGGGCGCTTATGGACAGCGTGCCCGCCCAACTCCTCAAGGAAGCGGGTTGCCGGAAAGTGGTTGCCGTGCGCCTGGGGTTCGTGGACAGGCGCCGGGAGCAGGTCCGGGACATACTGGAGGTTCTTAACCATTCCATAGATATCATGGGCGATGAGGCCACTGCCTGTGAACTCGACCATTTCGCGGACATAGTGGTGGACCCGGAGATCTACGACGTAGGACTGCGCGAAGTCCACCGGATCGAGGAAATAATAGAACGTGGACGCCAGGCCGCCCGGCGGGCGTTGCCCAGTATAAGACGTGCCCTCAACGATGGCTGACCGGGAGGTGACCTATGCGTGCAAAAGACTATGGTCTGACCTTTGGTTTTTACCCCACAGGTCTGGCCAACGCCATCACCGACGTAGAAGGGGTGATGGTAGGCCACTGCACCCTGATCCGCGGAGAAGGAACGCTGGTGCCGGGCGAAGGCCCGGTCCGCACCGGGGTGACGGTCATCAGCTTCGATGGCTTCCGCTGGGGTGCTTTCCTGGACCGCCCGGTGGCCGGGAGGTTTGCTCGGCAGCGAAAAAACTGGCAGTCCTGCAGGAGGTTGTGCCCGGCGGCGAGAAGAGTTAGCAGACTATTGCCAGAGTGAGGTGTTCCCGGTTGCCCCAAGGCGAACTATTCGTGCCACCCCAGCCGGACGCACTCCGGGATTGGTTCCGGCATAAACCCAAGCACCTAACTAGGAAGGTGACCACAGCCCGGGAAGCCATTGGCCAACTGGTACGCGACGGCGACTACCTTGCCGTGGGAGGATTTGGGACCAACCGCATCCCCACCGCGCTGCTCCACGAGATCTTGAGGCAGGGAAGGACGGGCTTGGGCATGAGCGGTCACACCGCCACCCACGACTTCCAGATCATGGCCGCCGGACCCTGCATCGACCGGGTAGACGTGGCCTACGTGGTGGGCCTGGAGGCGCGCGGCCTGTCCCCTGCAGCCCGGAGGCTGTTTGAGGGCGGGCTCTTGAAGGTTACCGAATGGACCAACGCCGCCCTGGCCTGGCGCTACCGGGCGGCGGCCATGGGGGTTCCCTTTCTTCCCTCCCGCATCATGTTTGGCACAGATACCTGGGAGTATTCGGCGGCGCGCGCCATCCAGTGTCCGTTCACAGGCATGAAGCTGGCGGCATTGCCCGCCCTGTCTCCCGACGTGGCTCTCATCCATGTGCATGAGGCCGACGTTTACGGGAACTGCCGCATCCAGGGCATCAGCGTGTCCGACCCGGACCTGGCCCGGGCTTCCCGTCGCGTCATCATCAGCGCTGAGCGCCTGGTCCCCCACGACGAATTCAGGCGTGATCCTACCCGTACTGTCATCCCCCATTTCTGCGTGGATGCCGTGGTGGAAGTACCTTACGGGAGCTACCCCGGCAACATGCCTTACGAGTATTTCTCCGACGAGGAGCACCTGCAGGCGTGGCTGGAAGCAGAACGGACTCCCGAAAGCCTGCGCGCGTTCTTGGATAAGTACATCCTCGGGGTGGAGGATTTTCCCCAGTACCTCCACTTGTGCGGCGGGTTGCCCAGGCTGCAGAAGCTGCGCCGCCTGGAACTGATGCTTGATACCGAGGGGAGGGGGGAGAGCACTGAACGCTTATGACAGCTATAACAGCATGGAACTGATGATCTGTCTGGCTGCCCGCTACCTGGAAGATGGGGCCACGGTAGTGGTTGGTACGGGAGCGCCCTGCGCCGCGGCCATGCTGGCCCAGAAGCTCTACGCGCCCGGGCTGGTGATCATGTTCGAAGCCGGCGGCATCGGCCCCCTTTTGCCCACCATGCCCATATCCGTGGGCGATTCCCGGACTTTCTGGAAGGGCATTTCTGCATCGAGCATGCCCGAAATCATGGAACTCTGCCAGCGGGGCATGGTGGACTATACCTTCCTCGGCGGTGCCCAGGTTGACATGTACGGCAACATCAACAGCACCCAGATCGGAGGGCGTCAAGCCCCGCCCAAGGTCCGCTTTCCCGGCAGCGGCGGCGCCAACGATCTGGCCTCGCTATGCTGGCGCACCATGATGATCGCCCCCCAGGACAAGCGCAGGTTTGTCCCCCGGCTGGACTTCATGACCAGTCCCGGCTACCTGACTGGTCCCGGGGCCCGGGAGGCGGCGGGGCTGCCGCCGGGCACCGGCCCCTACAAGGTGATAACCCAGCTGGCCGTATTCGGGTTCGATGACGCTACCAAGCGCATGCGCACCGAGAACCTCCATCCCGGGGTCAGTGCCCCGGAGGTCCAGGATAACTCGGGCTTCGAACTGCTCTGGGCTCCCGAACTCCCAGTCTCGGTTCCCCCCACCGGTGACGAACTGGCGGTCCTGCGCCGGGAAGTGGACCCGTACCGGTACATCATAGGGAGGAACTAGCTACACAGGTGATCAGATCTATGCGCTGGAACCGGGTTACCTTCAGTCTGCTTGGCACCGTGACTGGTGCGGCGTTGGGTCTTTTGGCACTGGTGCCTGATCCTACTACCCGCCTGGTGCTCTTGACCACCACCCTCGCCGTGGCCGGGGCCGCCACCGGGGCGGTCATCCACGGCCTGGGGCAGGCCAGCATCATCGACCACACCACCGGTCTGTTCAACCGTCGCTACTTCGTCCGGCATCTAGACGCAGAACTGGCGCGGGCCCGCCGCCATAACCGCTCCTTGGCCCTGGTGATCATGGACATCGATGACTTCAAGCGCTGCAATGATCGCTACGGCCACCTCACCGGCGACATGGTGCTGAGGACCTTTTCCCAGATTGCTCGTTCCATGGTCCGGGCGTCTGACACCTTTGCACGCTGGGGTGGCGAGGAATTTGCCCTGGTCCTGCCGGAGACCGACCGCATGGGGGCTGCCGCAGTGGCCGACCGCATCCGCCAGCAGCTGGCGGCGGCAGTCTTGCCCACTGTTTCCCTGGGCGTCACCATCAGCGGAGGGGTGGCCTGCTTTCCGGAAGACGGCGGTGATGCTGAGGAACTGGTGTCCGCCGCCGACTCCGCTCTTTACCGGGCCAAGCAGAGCGGCAACAAGGTCACGGTATTCTGTGCTCGCAGCTGTAACGAGGCAAAGAACTGATGATCCGCGAATACAGGCCGGAAGACTACCCGGTGGTGCTGGACCTTCTCTACGAACTCCACGGTAGGTTCGCCCGGTCGGTGCTTCCCCAGGAGGTTTTCCCGTTTCACCAAGACCGCGATTTCACTTCTACCTACCGGGAATACCTGGATGAGGTCGTCGCGGACCACGGCGCGGGGCACATCATCTACGTGCTGGAGGACGCCCGGGGAGGCCTGGGCGGGTTCATCCTGGGCAGCATAGAGCATGATCGCTGGAACACCCTGACCCCGGCCGGGGTGGTGGAGGACTGGTACGTACGGCCCGCCCACCAGGGCCAAGGCCACGGGAAGCGCCTCTACTGGGAATTGGAGCGGTTCTTCCGGGGGCGCGGCTGCAAGCTGGTCAAGTCCAGCGCGTGGTGGTCGAACCTTGTCAGCCGGGGCGTCCACGGGCGCCTGGGTTTTGTCGAGTACAGGGTGGAGTTGCGCAAGCTATTGTAGTGGCCCGGCCGCCAACCTGCAGCCCACCGGGGCACCCGCCGGCGACGGGGCCGGGACGCCCGGTACAGGATGAAGCCCACCAGCACTGTGCCTGCAACCCACTTCCACCACCGGTGCAGCGGGGCCAGCGGGACATCCTGAGCTGCCTCCAGCTGGACACTTCCCAGGAGCTCGCCGTGGTAGAAAAACTCCAGCCGTCCGGCGGGAGTGCCCGCCGCCACGGGCGCGGATAGCGGCACCAGTTCCAGCCTGGCTTCAAGCAGGCTGGGATCGCGCACCACCAAAGACAGGCCGCCGACGGCCACCAGTTCGACCCCGCGTAGTCCCCGGGTCACGGGAGCGGTCCCTACCGTTGCGCCCGGTCGGACGGCCTCGTGCACGGTGTACTGGGCAAAGCCATAGTCCAGGAGTGCCGCCGCCGTGCCAGCTGCCCCCCCGGATGGAGCCCCCAGCACTACGGCCATGAGTTCCAGGCCGTCCCGAGCGGCCGTGGCGATGAGACAGCTGCCCGCAGCGCTGGTAAAACCGGTCTTGAGGCCGTTGGCACCGGGATAGTGGAGCAGAAGCTGGTTGGTGTTGGAGATCAGCTGCCCTCGCCGTTCCAGTTGATACTGGGAAAGCCCCACGGCCGCCCGGAAATCGGGAAATTGCAGGGCGTAGCGGGCCAAAAGCGCTATGTCCTGGGCTGTGGACACGTGGTTGGGGTCGTGGAGCCCGTGGGGGTTGGTAAAGCGAGTGTCGTGAGCCCCTAAGGCCTTTGCCTTCTCCGTCATCTCCCGGGCAAAGGCCTCCACCGAGCCGCTCAACCCCTCGGCGATGACTACCGCCACGTCGTTGGCGGAAGCCATGAGCAGGGCGTAGAACAAGTCCAGCCCGCTCACCCTCTCTCCCGCAGCCAGGTGGAGGGACATGGGAGGGGTAAGGGATGCCCTGCGCGAGGTCACGAATTCTTCGCCCAGGCGGCCCGACTCCAGAAAGAGCAGGGCGGTAACGATCTTGGTGAGGCTGGCTATGTACGCTGGTTCCGCGGCGTTGAGCGAGTAGAGCACTTCTCCCGTTCGGTTGTCCAGGAGGAGGGCAGCACGGACGTTGAGATCCGGCAAGGAAGCGGCCCAAACTGGTGTAGAAAAGAAGATGAGACCGAGAACAACCATCAAAGTGGTGAAGACCCGTTTCATTGACGCCCTTGACTCTCCCGTCCTGTGACCTGCGCCAAGCACCTGTACCCGGCCGTATCCTGTGCACCCGTCTTGACGCCTGGTGAGCACCAAATGCTCCCCCGCCGTTGCGCCCGGTGCACAGAGATCCTTTTGCGGGATCCTTGGGACAGTTCCGCGCCCCTTCTTCCAGTTATACCACGACTGGTGGTTCCTGGCTAGCAAGTGATGTTGGTTGTGTCTGTCAAGTGGTTGTGGGTCGAGAAGCCATATCCGGTATTTTGGGAAAGTTTAGGTGACCGACATATGTACCCGGTTGGTGTTCCGTATCATTCTCGACATGCCCCCTGAGCGGGTGCGCCCA
>JBFLYN010000037.1:0-32961 GCA_040756655.1 Bacillota bacterium | reverse complement strand
ACCCCCACGCGTGCGGCCAACCTGTTGGACTTGTGCCGGGACATCGGGCGGATACCGGATGCCTTCCGCGACTACCGGGTACGGTTGCAGGAGTCTGGTGAGGACATCCAGGGTCTACGGGGCCTGGCGGCTGCGCGACCTGGTGAGGGAAGAACGGCTACGGACCGGCGCGGGCCAGCTGGTGAAACAAGCGGTGAGCATGGCTGCCGGTGTTAGACAGTCACACCCACCCATCCTGGATGCTGGGCGCACCCGCTCAGGGGGCATGTCGAGAGTGATACGGAACACCAACCGGGTACATATGTCGGTCACCTAAACTTTCCCAAAATACCGGATATGGCTTCTCGACCCACAACCACTTGACAGACACCCTCCTGCCAGGTTGCGTTGACAGTGACTGTTCGGCCATGATATGATGCTGTCTGCAGTATGTAGTTGCCGAAGTGGCGGAATCGGCAGACGCGGCGGTCTCAAAAACCGTTGGAGGCAACTCCATGTGGGTTCAACTCCCACCTTCGGCACCAGATGATCACTGAACCCCCAGTTATAGGGGTTTTTCTGCTAAGCCAGGACATAAGATCTTCCCGGTTTCGAACGATGACAAACAGCAGACAGTGCTGTTTGATCGTCCATAAGGTTAAAATGGGAATTCCCGGACCTTTGGGCCGGTTAGACGGCAGGGGCATAGGAGGGCACAAGTTATCGCGGGCTTGCTGGACCGGTTGGGCCAAGCAAGATCGCCGGAGAAAACCACAACCTGCCTCTACCTGCCCGGAGGAAGGAGGCTGTGTCGGGGTGTCCCAGGTCATCTCGTCCCTAAAGCGTGGTTACCTGAGAACGCAGCTTCCCCGTGGTCCGAATAACAGCAAGATCATCCGCTGCCCACTGCCAACCTGAGGGCCTCTCTCAACACAGGGTCGTGGTCGGGATGGAG
Organism: Bacillota bacterium; assembly: GCA_040756655.1. Taxonomy (GTDB): domain Bacteria; phylum Bacillota; class Sulfobacillia; order UBA8153; family UBA8153; genus JBFLYN01. The sequence goes on along the minus strand of JBFLYN010000037.1, from coordinate 32,027 downwards.
CGAAGGGCTCAAGGACTGCTGCCTGATGATGTCTTCCACGGTGAGTTCTACGGGTACGTCGGGCATGGTGCGGGTTTCGTGCCAGGCTGTCCACCAGGGTGTCAGGGCCAGCGTTACCGGAAACCTGAATACCAGGCCGCTATTGGGCAAGACAGCCAGCACCGGTGTTATTCCCGGTCCTTCACCGCCCGTGTAACTGCCCACCACTGTAGCCCACTCCGTATACCTGCAAAAACCCGCAAAGGCGTCGGCCGACGAGGATACCCGGTCATCGACCAGTACGAAGATCCTCCCGGTGTAGTGTATGGAGTCCGGAGACGGCTCCAGCGTAACGGCAACAAGTTGTGGATCCGAGAAAGCCGGGGTGAGAAGCTCCGGCGGCATGCTTTTGGTCAGGCCGGGTCCAAGTTGCGAACGGTCCAGGACCCGGTCAATGGCCAAATGGTAGTCACCCAAGTAATCGCGCACATATTGGCCTGACCGGGTCATGATGGCATATTCAAAGGAGATCGGTTCGGTGATGAGCAAAGCAACCAAATGGTGCCAGAATAGGTCGCTGCCGCCCCCATTGCCACGAATGTCGATGATCAGGGCGGGGAGCTTTCGCAGCAACGGCAAAAAGTCCCTGATGGGGGCCATGTCCTGCAGGTCGGTGTACATCTGCGGCAAGTAGATGTACCCTACCTGGCCGTGGCCGATGATGGCCGTAAATATGCTCTTGATCGAGAAGTCGAGGGGCATTCGCCGGTAGTGTGCATCCCAGCTGGTCTTGCTCCAGGGAACGCTTCTTTCAAAGACCGTTCCCGAGGCGTCCCGGAAGCGTACGCGTATAGGATCTTGGGCTGTGGGCAGCAAGAGGACGGGCATGTAGAGACGCTTGGTCACAGGGTCATAGGGCAGGATGGTGGAGCCGCGAGTGGAGGCCACGTAGTCGTGCACTGGTACACCGCCGACGGCCACCACCTCGAGCCCATCGGACACCCGTTCGCGGATGGCTTCATCCGGCGCGACCTTGATGACGTAATACCTTCCCCCGTTGTAGACTGCGGTAAACGGCAAAGAGTACTGGCCGGGTCGGGTATTGGCCAGTGTTGTCCAGTAGCTCGCGATCTCCGGCCGGGCCTGGTGGGAGATGTTTTTCAGAAAGGACAGCTGCGAGTAGAAACGCTCCAAGCCGGGGGGCGGCTTGCCGGCGGTTTTCTCCAGTTCCGACACGCTCAACCTCTGGTACAGGCCGAGCAGATCGCCGTTAACCAGCCCAGTGTGGCCGTCATTCACCAGAAGTAGCATCTGGTGTACGGCGCGGGCGAATTCGCGGTTATTGCGGGTCCTTGCGACCATTTGAGCGAACTCCGCCTCGTGGGCCACCCAGTCGTAAGACTCCACTCTTGCCTTGCCTGGCAGAAAAGGGTGGTTGTCCCTCAAAAGCCCAAAGAGATACTGGAAATCCTCCAGCTTCTCCTGGGCGCTGAGTCTTGGCACAGGTGGCCGGAAGACCAGGTTCACGACGCCAAGCGCCACGACTGCCAGCAGGAACCACAACAGCAGCCGGCGCCGTGGGCTCAGGCTCGCCCGTAGAACCTCCAGCTCAGGCCACCTCTCTTTCGGATGTTGTTTGGCGATAAGTTCCACATCCGGTGCTGATCTCCTCCGGGAAAGCGGGCGGTCATGGCCGGAGACGGCGATTTTCCCATGCTGCGCCAGGCCTGCCAGATGACTACCGTTGACCATGCTCGTCTTATGCTGTATGATTTGGGGTGCAAGGCCTTCGGGTTCCAGACCATACCCCGGTCTCATATGAGAGCTCCTCTGGGCCAGCCGCCCACGGCCGGAGGGGCTCTATGATTTCGCCGGTATTTATCTGCATCTTAATGAACCCGGAGGAGTTGGGCGGCTTTCTGTAGAAGTGTATTGAGAATCTCTTAGCGGGAAGGAGGCGGGGTTCAATGCAGGAGGAGGCCTTGATCGCCAGTTGCCGCACGGGCAACACCAAAGCCTTCGAGCGACTGGTAACTCTTTACGAAAAAAAAGTCTTCAACCTCGCCTTTCGCATGACCGGAAGTTTGGAAGATGCGCGCGACATCACCCAGGACGCGTTCATCAAAGTGTACACCTCTCTTCGCGACTTTCGCGGAGACTCCGCCTTCTCAACCTGGCTTTTCCGCATCGTTTCCAACATGTGCCTGGATGAACTCAGGAGAAGGCGCCGGCGGACGTTTATGTCCATAGACGAGCCCATCCAGCAGTCTGACGGGGAGATCCCCCGCCAATTGGCCGACCCGTTGGCCGACCCCGAACAAGCAGTGGAACGCCGGGACCTCAAGCGCGCCGTGCACGAGGCCATTCTCAACCTTTCCGAGGATCACCGTCTGATCATCGTCCTCCGCGACCTCCAGGGTTTTACCTATGAAGAGATCGCCAGCATGCTAGATTGCTCGCTGGGAACGGTAAAGTCCCGCCTAAACCGCGCCCGGATGGCTCTGCGCAAAGCCCTGCAGGACAAGGAACTTTTCGCCACAGGTGACGTCAAAACTGGGGAAAGGGGGGTCGGGCGGTGAAAGAGTGCCTTGAGGTCCGGGACAGTCTTTCCGCGTACATCGACGATGAGCTGGCCTGGGACGAGCGTGAAGCCATTGAGAGCCACCTGGCAGAGTGCCCGGCCTGCTCAGCGGAGCTCGAATCCCTTCGCCGCACCGTCCAGGTGTGCGGGCAGCTGGAGGAAGTGGAAGTTCCCACCGAAGTCCGCGCTGCGATCATGGCCAGCGTGCGCGGGAAGTCGCTGGCCCGCAAGCGCCGGTTCTTCCCGGTCATGACGGCGGTGGCTGCAGTGCTGGTAGTGGCCATCGGCATCGGCGTCGGCGTCGGTCTGGGCGTCAACCCCCTGGCACCGTTCCAGGGCAAGGACGCCAGGCTGGCCGGGCGCGAGGGCCCGGATGTCTTCCCGAGCGTGGCTCCGGCACCACCACCGATATCTATGGGTGTCCCTTCGGACCCGCAGTTCACCACCGCGGCGGAGGCTACCAAGGATCAGACGAGGGTAGCAGGCATACAACCTTACGAGACGGTCTTACGCATGATCATCAAGCGGGCGGATGTCCTGATAGAAGTACCCCGGGGAACCCTGCAGGAGATGGAACGGCGGGCTGTGAGCTTTGTGGAAGCGGCCGGCGGTTTTGTACAGCGGAGTTCCACCTGGGAGGAGGATACTGGCCGCAAAGTGGCGGGCATCACTGCCAGGGTGCCGGAGGATGCCTTCACCCACGTGCTCAACCAGTTCGACGGCCTGGGCAAGCAAAAGTACCGGAACGTCGACAGCGAGGATGTGACCGAGCGGTACATTGACCTTCAGGCCCACGTGCGCAACCGGGAGGCCCAGGAAGCCAGGCTGCGAGAGATCATGCAACAGGCAAAGAACGTCAGCGAGATCATGCAGGTAGAAAACGAACTGCAGCGGATTCGCGCCGACATCGATGCCAGCCGTGGTCGTCTTAGGTACTACGAATCAGCCGCCGCCATGTCCACCATCACCTTGACCTTGAGGGAAGAGGGGACGCCGGGGGTGACTCCTCCGCCCACCGGATTCTGGTGGGATATTTACCAGGCGTTTCTGGGCAGTGTGAAGGCCCTGGCCATGTTCGTGGCCCGCCTGGCCCCGTACCTGGTGCTGCTGGCCCTCGGTGGGTTGGCCTTCATGGCCGGCAGGAGACGGCAGTAGGTCTTTGGCGAAAGGAAAGAGGCATTATGCCCCGCAGCCGTGCGGGGTTTTCTTCTTTGGTCTGGTATAATTGAAACCAAGATCCAGTTGCTCAGGGGGTGCACAGGTGGAGAAGCTCTTGCTCATCGACGGTCACAGCCTGGCCAACCGTGCCTTTTACGCGCTGCCAAGGCTCACAGCCAACGAAGAGCCCACTGGGGCGGTATACGGGTTTTTGACCATGTTGCTCAAGCTTGTAGAAACTGAACGTCCCAGTTCCCTGGCCGTGGCCTTCGATACCCCGGCACCCACCTTCCGCCACCAGCAGTTTTCTGCCTACAAGGCACAGCGCACCGGCATGCCTGACGAGCTCGCGTCCCAGATACCGCTGCTCAAGAAGGTCCTGGCTGGTCTTGGCGTTACCATGCTGGAGGCCGGGGGCTACGAGGCCGACGACATCCTGGGCACCATGGCCAGTCGCGCCGCCGGCAGCGGTCGACAGGTAATCATCGTCACGGGAGACCGGGATGTCCTGCAGCTCGTCGGGCCGCGCATCCGGGTGATGCTTACCCGGCGGGGCATCTCGGAACTGGAGGAATATGACGAAGCTCGCCTCCGGGAGGTCTACGGGCTCTCTCCGCAGCAGTTTATCGACCTCAAGGGGCTCATGGGAGACGCCTCGGACAACATCCCCGGGGTCCCGGGCATTGGGGAAAAACGCGCCATCGCCGTACTAAGGCAGTTTGGCAGCATAGATGGTGCCGTAGAGCACATTGAGGAAGTTGAGCCCAGGAGCGTCCGGGAGGCGCTGGCCACCCACGCCGAGCAAGCCCGGCTCAGCCGGGAACTGGCTACCATCAAGTGTGACCTGCCCTTGGACGAGCTCGAGCCGGGGCCGTGGCGGCCCGATGAAGAAAAGGTCCACGAACTTTTTACCAGGTACCAGTTTAAGAGCTTGTTGCCGCGCCTGGGACTCAAGCTGGTCCCGGCGCGCCCTCCGGCAGGCGAAGTCCCGCCCTTTTGCTGGCTTGACAACTTGGAGGCGCTGGAACGGCACCTGTCCCGACCCGGGCAGCCTGCCTGCGTGTATCCTTGGCCTTCGGGAGGCACCCGCTGGCAACCGGCGGCCGTGGCCCTGGCATTCGATGACCAGCCGGTGGCGTGCCTGCGCCTCCAGGGCGAGAGGGCCGTGGAGCTGGCCGGGCTGCTCCGGGTGATCATGGCCCGGCTTGGCCCGGGTGCCGAACTGGTGGTCCACGACGCCAAGCCCTGGGTATCCCAGGCCCTCCGGCATGGTCTTACCGCCATCAGCCCGGCCTTTGACACCGTGCTGGCCGCCTACCTTCTGGACCCCATCCGGTCCTCGTACCGGCTGGAGGATAGCTGCCGGGAGTACCTGGACCTGGAGCTTCCGCCGGCCCCGGAGGTTCGCGGGGGCCGGACCGTACAGGAGTATCCCGACGGCGAGCTGGGTTCCCACCTGGCGGCCGGAGCCCGGGCATTGCCTAGGCTGCAAGAGGTCCTTGCCCGGAGACTGGCCGAAGCGGGCATGGATAGGCTTTACTACCAGGTGGAATTGCCCCTGGTCAACGTGCTGGGAGCCATGGAGAACACCGGCATCGCCGTGGATCTCCAGCGGGCCCGGGACATGGCCAAGGAGTTTGGCAGTAACATCGACCGGCTGGCCCAGGGCATCTACAGCCTAGCGGGCGAGGAATTCAACATCAACTCCACCCGGCAGCTGGGAGAGGTTCTCTTTGTAAAGCTGGAGATCCCGGTCCAGAAGCGCACCAAGACCGGGTATTCCACCGATGCCGAGGTACTGGAGGCACTGGCCCCGCGGTACGAGATCGCCGCTAGAGTTCTGGAGTACCGGCAGCTGGTAAAGCTGAAAGGCACCTACCTCGACGGTCTTGAAGAACTGGTGGACCCGGCCACCGGGCGGCTGCACACCACCTTCAACCAGGCGGTTACCGCCACCGGCAGGCTGTCCAGCGCCGAGCCCAACCTGCAAAACATCCCGGTGCGCATGGAACTGGGCCGGATGATCCGGCGCATTTTCGTAGCCCCGCCCGGCGCAGTGCTTTTGGCCGCCGATTACTCCCAGATCGAACTGCGCGTGCTCGCCCACCTGGCCAGGGCGGCCACGCTCATCGCCGCGTTTTCCCAGGGGGAGGACATCCATTCCCGCACCGCCGCCGAGGTGTTCGGCGTTCCCTTGGCCGACGTGACCAGGGACATGCGGAACCGGGCCAAGGCGGTGAACTTCGGCATTGTCTATGGCATTTCTGACTATGGGCTTTCCCAGAACCTAGGAGTCAGCCGCAAGGAAGCCAGGGAGTACATTGATTCATACTTGGCCCGCTATCCCGAGGTGCGTGCGTATATGGAGAGCATGATCAAAAAGGGGCGCGAGGACGGCTTCGTCACCACCCTGCTGGGTCGCCGCCGGCCCTTACCCGACATCAAGTCCCGCAACCCGGCGCTTAGGCATTTTGCCGAGCGCACCGCCATCAACACCCCGGTCCAGGGCTCAGCGGCGGACATCATCAAGGCGGCCATGGTGTCCGTGCACCAAGAGCTCCTTGCGCACAGGCTGAAAGCACGCATGCTGCTACAGGTGCACGATGAACTCATCTTCGAGGTCCCCACCGGCGAAGTTGCCACCGTGGCCCGGCTGGTGAGGGGTTGCATGGAAAACGCCCTGGACCTCCAGGTCCCACTGCAGGTAGACCTGAAGGCCGGGCCCACCTGGTACGATATGAGCCCCATGGATGAAGAGGAGGTCCGGCTTGCCTGAGTTGCCCGAAGTAGAGACCGTGCGGAGGACTCTGGCGCCCCTTTTGACCGGAGCCCGCATTGAAAAGGTCACTGTTCAATTTGAACCTTACCTGAGAGACTGCTCAGCCTTGGAACTGGTGGCAGACGCCACGGGCCAGGGCTTTCGCCGGTTAGTCCGCCACGGGAAGTACCTGTACCTGGTCCTGGACGACTTCGAGCTCGAGGTCCACCTGGGCATGACCGGTAAACTCACCGTGTCGACCCCCAAGACCGCCTGCCCTCCCCACACTCACGTCACCATGGAGTTGGACTCGGGGCGCGAGCTGCGGTTCACCGACGCCCGGCGCTTCGGCTTCCTGGCCCTGCGCCCTGCGGGAGCCGCCCAAGAGCGGGCCCGCACCCTGGGCCCCGAGCCTTTGACACCCGGTTTTACCCGCGAGGCCCTCCAGGCAGCGCTGGAGCGGAGAAAGGCCCCGGTGAAGGCCTTGCTGTTGGACCAGAAACTCGTGGCCGGGCTGGGCAACATTTACGCCGATGAGGCCCTGTTCCGTTCGGGGATTCATCCGGCCCGGCCCGCCTGCTACCTGTCGGGGGACGACCTTGATGCCCTGTACTCTTCCACCAACCAGGTGATCCGTGAAGCCGTGGCCGCCCGCGGGACATCCTTTTCTGACTACGTAGACGGGACCGGGCTGCCCGGCGACTTCTCTGCCTGCCTGAGGGTGTACGGCCGCGAAGGGCTCCCCTGTCCCCGCTGCGGACATCCCCTGGGCCGGCTCAAAGTAGCCGGGCGGTCATCGTATCACTGCCCGGCCTGCCAGGTCCGGTAGGTGGGGACTGGCACCCCTTCCCGCCTGTGACCATAACCTGAGAGGAGGTCGCAACGGGAGGGAGCCGGTAACTTGCCCGTTATCCTGGTTGCACTGACAGCGGTGGCCATCAGCATCGATGGCTTTATGGTCGGTATGGTCTACGGCATGCGCAGGATCAGTCTTCCCCTGAGTTCAATATTGGTGATTACCCTGACTACAGTGGGAGTCCTCTTCGTGTCCCTCAGCGCCGGCGAAATCACCGGGCGCCATCTCACCGAGGGATTGGCCCACACAGCCGGGGCGCTTATCCTCATGGCCATCGGGGTCTGGGGGATCTTGCGCGTACAAGCAGGCGTTGCCTCCCAAGAGCCTTACCGGCCCCGTACTATCTGGGCCTTCCGGCTCCGGTCCCTGGGCATCGTAGTCCAAGTCCTTAGAGAGCCGGTCCGCGCCGACCTTGACTGCTCCGGGTCCATCAGCTACGGCGAGGCGGTGCTCCTCGGTGCCGCGCTGGCCTTGGACGCCCTCGGCGCCGGTTTCGGTGCCGGGCTGGCAGGACTGGAGGTTTCTACCCTGCTCTTGGCGGCCGGGACCTGCAGTTTAGCGCTGGTCTATGCAGGAGTCATCGTGGGCAGCCGGGAAGCGGTCCAGAGCCGGGCAGCCCGCTTCGGTTTTATCCCCGGGGTAGTGCTGGTCCTGGTGGGGCTCCTGAGGCTCCTTGCCGCCTGAAAGCTGGTTTATGCCAGTCTGGGTGTGGTAATATGGGGGTAAGTCCAGCGCACCCGCATCTGGTACCAGCGGAAGGATGGGATATGATGCTGGTCATCGGCCTGACCGGCGGCATTGCCAGTGGCAAGAGCACCCTTTCCAGCATCCTCCAACAACTGGGCGCCCATATCATCGACGCCGACGCCGTGGCCCACGAGGTGGTCCGGCCCGGCACGCCGGCCCACCGCGAACTCGTGGAGGCTTTTGGCCGTGATATCCTTAACCCCGACAGCACCATCAACCGGCGTCGCCTTGGTCGGCTGGTTTTTTCGGACCGGGAGGCTTTGCATCGCCTCAACAACATAACTCACCCCAGGGTGATCAGCGCCATTGCGGGCGAACTGGACGCTCTGCGCCGCCAGGGCACCGGCGTAGTGGTGGTGGATGCGCCGCTGCTCATAGAGGCCGGCATGACCGGGCTGGTGGACGAGGTCTGGGTGGTGGCGGTGGACGAGAGCACGCAACTGGAGCGGCTGATGAGCCGTGATCGCTATTCTTTCCGGGAGGCCATGAACCGTCTCGGTGCGCAACTGCCACTTAGAGAGAAGGTCCGTCACGCTCACCGGGTCATTAACAACAGCGGCACGGTGGAGGAGACCCGGCGGCAGGTGGAGGTCATCTGGGAGAAATTGCGCCTGGGGGAAAATTCTCGGCCCAGGCAGGAAGAAATATAGATAGCGAGACTGTCTAGAAGGAGACGATGACCCGGTTGCGACTTAGACCTGTCAAAGCTTTGGTGGCAGTGGCACTTTTTCTGGCAGCTGGTATAGGGGCCGCGCGCTTTGCTTACCCGTTTCCGTTCCGCGGCGAGGTGACCCGGGCAGCCACCCGGTTCGAGGTGGACCCGGCGCTGGTGGCCGCGGTCATCCGCACCGAAAGCCGGTTCCGCCCACAGGCCACATCTCCCCGCGGGGCCCGGGGGCTCATGCAGGTGATGCCGGACACCGGTGCATGGGTAGCTTCGCGGCTCGAACTTGACAAGTTTGGCGTCGATGACCTGTACGACCCGGAAATCAACGTTACCCTCGGCACCTTCTATCTCAAGGACTTGTCCGTCGAGTTTGGCGGGGACATTGTCTTGATCCTGGCCGCCTACAACGGCGGTCGGCAGAACGTCAAGCGCTGGCTGGGCGGGGACAAGACCATTCCCATTGAGGATATCCCGTTTGCCGAGACTCGTAGCTACGTCCGCCAGGTCCTACGGGCTTATAGCTGGTACCAGCTCCTTTACGGCTGGGAGGCCCACCGGGGCTGGTAAGCCCGGTGCGGCGCCACGCCGGGCCGAGACGCCCCGCTGACGGGCAGCACTGGTCAGACCTTGTGCTCGATTACTCATCATACCTTCGCGTACCCGGCATACCAAAAAGCAGTCCCAAGGCGCCCGCGGTCCTGCCCTTACCCTAGGGACCAGTATGGTGCATCGTAAATAGATATCGATAACTGTTAGAAGGATGGGTTCTCGGAGATGAGGAACGGAGAAGAGCAAACGGGAATGCAGGTACCGGGACATAAGCAGTAGGGCGGGTGTCAAGGAACTGCTGAGTCTTTTGCACTCATGGAACTACGGCATTCGGAGGTCCGGTGGCGTACTTTGCCATCATGGAACGGGAGGTCGTCCGGGGCACGGACTGGATAAGCAAAGCGGAGTTTGTGGATGTCCTCATCCCGGGTCCAAACCCCACCCAGATGGTCATGTACATGGGTCACCGCAAGGGTAGCGTGCTTGACTGCTGGCCGCGGGCATAGGATTCTTCGTGCCGACCTTCCTGATCACCCTGGTACTTTCCTGGTTCTACGTGAGCTACGGGCTCCTGGCCCAGGTGCGGGCCGTCTCTTTGGGCATTTAGCCGGTGGTCTTGGCGGTCATCCTGTCGGCGTTGTTGTGACACTTGATCCCCCACGGTGTGAACGGCTGGCAGACCGGCGTACTCTGTGTAGCAGCGGCAACAGCGGTCCTGCTGGATGTCAACGAAGCGGTGTTCATCGTCGCATCCGGGGCCGTCGGCTGAATCTGGTTCTCAGGCTGGCGGCCGTCCCGCCACGGCATACCCGCGAACACGCTATGGGCGCTTCCGGCGGCGCCTGTGCCGGCCGTAGAGAGCACCGGCAGAATGCCGGTGACCCGTACTTCCTTGTACTTCCGTCATGCTCTACGGTACAGGTCACCTGCTCGTAGCCTACATGCCGGGGGACTTGGTCGATGCCCTCGGTTGGGCTCTCAGCACAGGAAGCCATGGATGTCATCGCCATCGGCCAGATGACTCCCGGACCCTTTCTCGCTACCTCAACTGCAGCCGGGATGTTGCCGGCCGGGGAGGCCGGGGGCTATCGTGGCTGCTGTTGGCCCGGGCTCACGCGCGGTCGGCGTTCCAGGCCCAGGGTGCGATAGCACCAACATGCACGGCGCACCACCTGCTGGCGGCAGCGCGGGGAGTGACTGGAGTGCCCTAAGCTGGCTGGTGCGGTTGATGCGGCCTCCTGGGAACGTGGGCGTTGCTTGCTCACAGGCAGCGGAAGTAGTACGGGCCACGTGGGCTAGGCGGGCGGACCTGTGGTCCAGTGCCCTGCCGGGGCAGGAGAGATCATCCCTCCGTCGAACTACCTCACCATACCCGGAGCGGAATGCTTGCAGTCTTTCTGAATAACCCTGGAACGAGTACATGAGCGAAGGTGGGATTGCTGTGACAGCTTCCGCTGGTGGTCCCCTGCAGGTTATGATCGCCAGTGCCCTTCAGACCTGTGTGAACACAGACTCGCGAAACTGCCTGCTGGAACTCGGGTTGCGGATCTACGACGCTCCTTTGATCAGTGTTGCCTGGGCAGGCGATCCAGTGTTCGAGGAGTTCAGGCAAGAAGGGGTGGTTGGACCCCACCACCGCCTACCCACCCAGTGGTTGCCCGGGGCCCGGTCCGTAGTATCGTACTTCCTGCCCTTTTCCGCGCCCATCCGGGAGAGCAACCGGCTCCCCGGGCTCCCATCGGAAGAATGGGTCCACGCCCGTATTGAAGGTGAGGCGTTCAACAACGTCGTGCGGGCCCGCCTCGTGGAGGTCATAGCATCCTTGGGGGGCCGGGCCGTAGCCCCGGCACTGGAGCCCGAGTACGGAGTGGTCGATCTCAAGTCCAACTGGTCAGAAAGACATGTGGCGTACGCGGCAGGTCTGGGTAGTTTCGGGTTGGGCAGGTCGTTCATTACGCCCCGGGGGTGCGCCGGGAGGCTGGGCAGCGTGGTAACGGACCTGGAGCTTGTCAAGACCCCGAGGATCACCGGGCCATACGGGCATTGCCCGCATCTTTCCGGGGGCAGTTGTGGGGAGTGCATAGCCCGTTGCCCGGTGGGCGCTATAACCAGCGACGGGAAGGACCTTGGCCGCTGCCAAAGCTACATGGATGTCATGAGGAAGAAATTCGCGCCCCGGTATGGCTGCGCCAAGTGCCAGGTTGGGGTTGCATGCGAGGAATCCATCCCGGGTTGACCCAGAGGTCCAACACCCAACCCGATAGCCTCTAGGACTGTACTTGGTCGCGGAGAAGAACTAACGCAAAACAAAAGACCAAATGCCCAATGGGCCTGGACCGACCGGGAAGACGGCCCAGGTCTCCGGAGACACCAGTCCCGCTCCAGTTCCCTGCGGATTTCTCCTGGATCAGGATGATGCTTCTCAGCGTGAGGTGCATATGATGCAGAGGTTCATGTCCATGCTGGCCATCGGCGTCCTGGTAGTGACGTCAGCATGCTCAAGGCCGCCCGTAGACCAAGGTAGACAAATGTCGGCTGCAACCGGCACCTACATCGGTGACGGCTGGGCCCGGCAACAGCCAGAGCCATCAGCACCAGGGGGACTGGCCCTGGGCATTGGGCAGCCGGTCTTGGTGGGACCTGAAAGCCAGCCAGACCAGCACGGCAACATCTGGCACCTGGTGCGCCAGGATGAGAAAGCGGGCTGGGTACCGGCGTCCCACCTGGTGCTGTCCGGGCAGGAACTGGCGGCCGCGGTCCATAACCGCTGCCGCCAGATCCTGTCCACCACTGCCGGTGATGTGGAGTCTATGGCCGCGGCAACCAGCCAGTACCAGAGCCTGTTGGCCCTCATCCCCGGTCCCCAGGCCGATGCTCCTTTTCGGGCTTGGCGGGAGACGCTAATGGAGCTTTTACCAACATTGGAGGCATCGGCTGTTTTCCACCGGGTGGCGACCTACGTTATTGCCGGTGGAGAGGACGTCATGGCCGACCCCGGCCTGATCCCGGATCCTGAAGTTCGCCGGGGAGCGGGGATGGTCCTAGCGGCAGGCTACACAGTGAAGATGAGCGAAGGCCTCCCTTACCTCGCGATTAACCCCGGGGTGCTCCAGGCCTTCGCCTCCTCCCTTTCTGAGCCGCTGGCTGCCTTTGTGCGCATGCTGGCTGCACGTACCGCCCGCCCCGCGGCCGCCGACGCCGCGTTGATGATCCCCTGGGATGAGGTACGGGCGCGGGCCATGGCGGCGGAAGCCTGGCTCCGGGAGAACCCGGGACTGCCTGAAGCCGCCGAGGTGGAAACCTGGATGCAGAACTACATGTGGATCTACTTGAGAGGTCTGGATAACAGCCCCATCTTCCCGTTTGGCTCCGACCGGCTGGATCCCCAGCTCCAGGCCAGCTACGGGCACTTCTTGGAGGAAAACCGGGATTCCCGCTTCTACCAGCAGGTAGAGGAGTTCTACCGGCTGCTGGAGGAGCATAACTTCCGGGCCACTCCCCAGGTGCGGGCTTTCATGCGCCGAACATGGCAGTGACGGCGGTCAGCGGGAATTCCCAAGGTATTCCCGCACTGCCCGGGCCAGCTGGTGCGAGCGTGTCCCGTAGACTACCTGCAACACACTGGTGCCGGCGCCCACCCAGCCCACGGCTCCGGACGCCTTCAGGGCGCCAAAGTCCACCCGGCTTGCGTCTTGGAGGACTACGCGCAGGCGCGTAAGGCACGCGTCCACCGAAAGGATGTTGGTCGCCCCGCCCAGGGCTTGGACAATAACCGGGGCCGTGCTGGCACCCTCTGCGGCCGGGACCTCGGGGCCGGGAAGGTTCTCCTCGGCTTCCAGGCGGCCAGGGGTGGCCAGGTTCAGCCGCCGGATCAAGACCCGGAACCCGGCGTAGTATGCGGCGGCGTAGAGCAAACCCAGGGGCAGGATCAGCCAGGCTCGCTGGGCCCGGTGCCAGTTTATCACGAACTCCAACAGGCCGGCAGTAGAGGCAAACCCGTGGGTTATGCCCAAAAGCCAGTTCACGGCGAAGGAACTGCCAGCCAGCAGTGCATGGAATGCAAAAAGGATGGGGGCGGTGAATAAGAACGCGAACTCCACTGGTTCGGTGATCCCGGTGAGCAGGCTGGTGAGGGCAGCCGTCAACATCAAGCCCTTTACCGCCCGGGGCCTTTTGGCCTCGTGCATCATGGCGAGGCAGGCGGCAGGAAGGCCGAACAACTTAATGGCGTAGGCTCCTCCCATGAAGAACCCGGCGGTAGGATCCCCGGCGAAGAAACGTGCAAGATCGCCGGTAGCACCCTCGAATGAGCCCATCAGCAAGAGCACGATCCCGTTGAGGAAATGGTGAAGACCGGTGGGGATCAACAGTCGCTCCAAGGCCCCGTAGACGAAGACTCCCGTCATGCCAGCCCCTGACATCCAGTCGCCCAGTGCCACAATGCCCTTTTGCACGGCGGGCCACGTCGCTCCCATGACCAGGCCCCACACCACGCTTACCAGCGACACGGCGATGGGGACAAAGCGGCGGCCCTCGAAAAAGCTCAGGTATTCCGGGAACCGGACCTGGCTGTACCGGCGAAATGCCCAGGCGGCTGAGAGGCCGGCCACCAGTCCGGCCAGGACTCCCAGCTGGGTGGCCGGGTCGATGCTGCGCGCTACAGCGTTGATGATAACGAAGCTGGTAGCGGCGGCCAGCCCGGCGGTGCCATCGCCCTGGCTGAGCCCCACGGCGATGCCCACGGCGAAGATCAGGCCCAACTGCTGGAAGAGGCCCTCGCCGGCAGCCCAGAGCGCCCGGCTCAGAACCGGGATGGGCAGCACATTTCCCAGCGCCAGCAGGATGGCTGCGGCGGGCAGCACGGCGATGGGAGTGAACGCAGCGGCGGCAAACCTGTGGAGACCGCGCTTCATGGCCACACCTCCGTCATGGGGCAAACTGGGGCAGGAACTCGCGGTGGGCGGCAAGGTATGCGTCACACAGACTGCGGGCGATCGAGGCCGACGGGACCAGGGGGTGGGCGGTCAGGGCCAACCACGCTTTTTCGTAGGAACCTTCCAGTGCAGCCTCCACCGCCAATTCCTCATAGGCCGCTACTGCGGCCACCAGCCCGCGGATGAGCGGGGGTAGCGCCGGCGCCTGTAGGGGATGGGCGCCAGCCCGGTCCACCACGGCCGGCACTTCCACCATGTGGGCATCCGGCACGCCCGGCAAGTTCCCCCGGTTGGGCACATTCACCACGTACAGGCCGCCCTCGTTGTTGGCGATGGCCGCCACCACCTCCATCATGGCGTCGGCGTGCCAGTCGTAGCCCCGTTGCCGGGAAAGGTCGTGCCCGGTCCTGGAAGCGGCGAAGGCGTCCAGGAGTTCCCTTTCCAGGGCCATCACCTCATCGGCCCGGGTAGTGGGCGATGCCAGCTGCTCTTCCAGGACCTCGGCGGCGTGGAGGTAGTAGTGGAGGTAGGGAGAGCAGTATAGGCCGGTGGTTGCCAAAAGGGCCAGGACGTGCTGGAATTCCTGCTCCTCGCGCTCGTCGGCAAAGGGGATGGGCAGCGGGCCGCCGGTGGAGATAAGGGTGCGGGCCAGGGCGGCCAGGGCCGGGAGCAGGTCTTTCCCCTGGTACATGACCCGGGTGGCGCAGGCAAGGTGGTTTAGGCCCGCATAGTCCAAGAATATCTCACGGCGTGAGACTCCCAGCAGGGAGGCGATCCCCTGCTGCATGGCCACGGGAATATCGCAGAGGCTGAGGACCCGTTCATATCCCAAGCGGTGGAGGGCGCTGGCTACCAGGCCCGTAGGGTTGCTGTAGTTGATGATCCAGGCACCCGGGGCATAGCGGGTCACGTCGGCGGCTATGTCCAGCATCACCGGGATGCTCCTGAGGGCCATGGCAAACCCGCCGGGCCCGGTGGTTTCCTGGCCTATAACCCCGTGGCGGAGGGCGATCTTCTCGTCCAGCGACCGCCCAGCCAAGCCGCCTACCCGGACCTGGCAGAGCACGAAATCCGCACCTTCCAGGGCTTTTCCTCGACTGGTGGTGAGGATGACCTCGGCTTTCTCCCCGGCCGCCTGCAGGCGGCGGCGGATGAGATCGCCCACCACTTCAAGTTTGACCGTATCTATGTCCATGAGGGCCAGACGTCCCAGGGGGATGCGTGCTTTCATGCGGAGGAGCCCTTCCACCAACCCGGGCGTGTAAGCGCTGCCTCCTCCTATGATGGTCAAGTTGAGGGCTCGTTGCCCGGTGTTGGGTAGCTTTAGGTGGTCACGCAGGGCAGAGGCAAATGACGCGTGGTCAAGGTCCAAGAGCATATCTCCCTCCCGAGCACAGATCAGTCCAAACCTTCGACATGGTTGCGTTCCATCCTTTCGAGCTGGAGATGTCCCCGAGAATTTCGGTTCTTTGGCAGGTGGCTGGTGGATATGCGTTGATACGGCCCTGCCCCGGCTGAAAGTGAGCCGGACTCAGGGCCCGGTCCTGCAGTTTGGATGATCTCCGAAGCGCCTAGCGGTATTCGACCTGCTTCAAATCGGGAAGCAGGTGAATCCAGGTCTGGCCCCAAGTGAAGGGGAAAGTCTCCCCCTTTTCGTCCTTGAACGAAAACTGGGCACTCTGAGATGCTTTCTCCCAAGTTCCAGCATGGGCACGTCCGTCCCGGACCAGCAGCGCCCGGCCCTTCCCCACCACGTCGATGTCCAGCATGAGTTCCTGCCTCATTACGGTCCGGGTAACAGTCTCCAAGAACAGGAGGTTCTGTGGGGCCAGCTGCTCCCCGCTGGAGACCAGGTGGGGAGCGTCGTTGACCAGGCGCCGGTACGCCTGCCCGTCAAACTCATAGGTAACGACGTTGGGTGCGCTCACCTGTCGCGAAAACGCCACCACCACGCGCTCGGCGACTTCTCCTCCCGCCAGGTCTCCTCCGGGCAGGCGCACTAGCGGCACTAGCTCATAGCCCCGGGCTTTAGCTCCCTCCACCAGCCGTTCGGTGCTGGTGTACAGGTTGTCGGGCGCCTTCCGGTGAGAAGCACGCCAGAAACACGCTCCCGAGCCGTAGATGTCGTCGAGGCTCTTGGGCTTGAGTTTCTTGATCAGGTCCAATGCGTCCTGGCTCCCGCCCGCGTGGGCAAAGGGACTATTATAACCCAAGGCGATTTCAACCATGGCATACCTCATGCTGCGGACCGGTCCCACTTCAGAAGCCGCCCGGCTTCCAAACAGGGCCAGCAGGCGCGTAATGCCGCCTTCGGTCAGCACCTCGTACACCACATCGGCGTATTCGAGACCACTCTGGGGACGGGCAGTGCGGTTGTTGCCTATGCTTACCAGCACCATGCCCGGCAACTCGGGCTCATTGGGCCATGGTGAGGGGGGCGCCGGCGGGGGAGGTGGCGGCGGGGAAGGGGGAGGAGCAACCACCGGAGGCTCGGCGGGAGGCGAGGAATTGCCCCGCCAGGCCGGCATCACGGCCACCGCAACGCCAATGATAAGCGCTATGGCAATGACCAGCGCAGCCAGCCTCATCACGCTCGCCTCTCTCTCGGTGGTTCCCAGTATAGATTAGCAGATCTAGCTTCTGCTACACAATGATTGCTGTGATCGCCGCCTACGGGAGCTTGACCCATCTTGTCCAAGGATTATGCCCGCGCCGGCACATCATTACCGCACTTTGCAGCAAAAGGAACAAAAAAGCCTGCTCACGCTGTTGAGCAGGCCCGGACCCCAAATGGTGCCGAAGGTGGGATTTGAACCCACACAGGCGTACGCCTACGGCGCCCTGAACACCGCGTGTCTGCCAATTCCACCACTTCGGCTTGCCGTGCAATAAGTATAATAGCACAACCGATATGGACTTTCAAGACCGATCCGGGAAATCGGACCTACTGGCCGCCATTCCCGCCACCACCGCCACCGCCCTGCTGGACCATTTGCATGATGGCCGAGCGGACTGCCTTCTCAATGGCGCTTTGAACTCTCGGCATTTCCATCACTTCTGCAACTCTCTGTTCCAGTTCCCGCTTGAAGTCGGGAGATTCCATAACTTTTTCCAGCTGGTCCTGCAGCGCGATCTGACCTTCGGGCGTCTCCAGCAGCTGCTCGAGCGTGACCTGGGTCTGGAACCGGCGGACCTCTCTCTCAATGACTCGCTCGGTTTCGGGGGTCCTCATCTCCTCGCGCACGGCGGCCCGGACCTGCTCTGGACTCGGCTCTGGCCGCTGTTGAGCCTGGGGACAGCCTAAGATGCCTGCTGCCAGTGCAACTGCGAACACAACCATGAGAAGCTTTCGCATAGACTGCCATCACCTCCGACACTAATTTGCCCTGGAGGTATAGGCAAAAACCTGGGGAACGGTTTGGCCAACCGGTGCGTCAAGAATCTCAAGAGCCCGGGCCCAGACGCCTGGCAACCTGTTCGAGATCAGTCTCATCCAGGACCTCGAACCCGTGCTGTTGAAGAAGAGCAGTCGTTACTCCCGGGCCGGGCCGGACCTGACCGGAGAACGTGCCGTCATGGACTTCTTCCACCGAACAGGATGGGCTTTGTGATTTCAGCACTGCTAGCTTCGCCCGGGTCAGCTTGGCCAGGCGCAGGCACTCCCAGGCTCCCCGGACGAATTCCCAGGTTACGTCGGTGCCGTCTTTGTTGACCACCCGGGCTTTCTGGTCAAGCACATCGCCGCCGTGGCCGCCGGCGATTTCCGCCGGAGGTCGCGGGGTTTTCAGGCCGCCCAGCTGTTCGGGACACACGGGCAGCGCCAGTCCTTGTTCTACTAGCTGTATAGCTACCAGATGAGGGTTGGACCTGCCGTCATAGCGGCACTTGCACCCGGCCAGGCAAGCGCTGATCAGGATCATCTTGGCACACCTCCGTATGAAAAAAAGCGATTTTGGACTATGCTACCATGTGCAGACCTAGGGGGTTGACAACACCATGCCCGCACGCCACACGCGGTTTGTCGCGCCCATACTGGCCATCCTGGTCCTTGCCAGCTGGAGTCTCCCGGCGGCGTCCCAGCCCGCGCTGGCTACCCAGGCTCGCTCCCTGCTGCTCATGGATTACCGTACGGGCCAGTTTTTGGCCGACGTGGACCCGGATGAGCGCATGATCCCGGCCAGCCTGGTCAAGATCATGACCATGAAACTGGCCTTTGAGGCTCTGGAAGCCGGGCGAGTATCCCTGGATGAAACCACCACCGTGAGCCGGCGGGCCTGGCAGACTCCGGGCTCAACCATGTTCTTGCTGGTCAACACCGAGGTGACCTTCGGAGACCTTCTCAAGGGCATAGCCATTGTATCCGGCAACGATGCTTGCATCGCTGTGGCGGAAATGCTGGCCGGAACCGAGGAAGCCTTCGTCAACTTGATGAACCGCCGGGCAGCCGACCTCGGTCTTGCCAATACAAGATACGTGGACTCCCACGGGCTTTCCACCGAGAATTATACCACGGCCCGGGATGTGGCCACCTTGGCCCGGCACTACATCCGCGACCACCCGCAGGCTTTGGAATTGCACAGCACCCGCTCGTTTGCCTACGCTCCACCGGGACAGGCGCCCATAAGGCAGTTCAACCGAAACCTCCTCCTGGGGCGATACGAGGGGACCGACGGGCTCAAGACCGGCTTTCTCAGCGAAGCCGGTTACAACATGGTAGCCACGACCGAGCGGGAAGGCATGCGGCTCATCGCCGTACTGCTGGGCATCCCGGGCGTGGTGGGTCAAGAGGGCGAGGAAAGGCGGGCCCAGGAGACCATTGCGGTTCTGAACTACGGCTTTAGAAACTTCAGCACCGTGCCTGTGGCCGACGCTGGCACTCCCCTGCGGACGGCCCGAGTCTGGAGAGGCACTGTGGACCAAGTTACCGTGGGCCCCAGCATACCGGTGGTGGTCACGGCCCCCCGGGGCTTTGAGGCTCGCCTAGAACGCCAGGAGACATTCAACCAGGACCTCATCGCCCCAGTTCAGAAAGGTGCCAAGGTCGGGGAACTGGTCATCAGGGCCCGGGACCAGGAACTGGGGAGATTTGAACTGGTAGCCCTGGCAGATGTGCCTAGGGCCGGCCTGGGGAAAGTCATTCTTGATACCTTCCGCCTGTGGCTGGCCCGGCTCTTTCGTCGGGTGTAGGACCGTGCCGGCTCCGGCACGTCAAAATGAGATCAACTCTGGGTTGGAAAGCCAGCGACTCTGCCCGGTCCAGGGCCGACGCCCCCAGTTACCTCTGGTGCGAGTGGAACAGGCAGGATTGTGCGAACCTCCCCGATGGGACCCCGCCAGGACTGCACTCTTCCCGTCTCCTTCTGTGTTCCCTCGTTGCCGTACTAGCCGGGCATACAAGCAACCGGGCTGCCTGTGCCGGTGGGGTAACAAAATGCGCGCTGCTGTTAACAAGAGACGCGCCTCCTACATACGCAGATATTAGGGCGAAATCACCGGCGGAAATCAATAGGAATGCCGGCTAGGCTTGAGCACAAGGATCGGTTAGGGGGAGGCTACACCATAGCTTCGCTGGCCGACCTGAAGATGCTGGTACAGGCTATGTCCATGGCGTTGTCACCAGAGAACCGTAGGCTCATCACGGGGATCCTCGACGAGATGGCCAAGGAGGGCGGGATCACCGCCGGCAACCGCCGGAAGATCGAACGCCCGGTAAGGGAACTAGCCGCCCAGAACGGCATTGATATCGAGCAACTGATGAGAAAGAAGTAACTGGCTGGCCCGAGTTTACCAAGTTAGATTCTAAAGTCTTGTACTTTTGGTCCCAGAGTTACCCAGTAAGTCGGTGGCAGACTGCCTCCACAGTGGCGCCTCTCTCGAACTGGGTGTATAGCCACCTGACAAACAGTGTCTGAGCACGGTGCTGGCTCTGCCGGCAGACGTCTCCCAGGCTTGGTGGTGGTTGATCCGTATCCCGGGAACCCAGTAGGCCCGGTTGCGTCTCGGCCAACGTGTAGGCGATGAGTACCAACTCCAAGTAGCGCTCAATCCCTCCGGCGCTGCGCAACTGGTAATCATCAAAGCCCAGCAGTTGCTTGGTGTTGCGGTGGAAGGTTTCCACCTCGGGCGCTACACCATCGCCTCTGGTTAGTACTACACCTCTGTCCCCCAACAGTGGCTTCTATCCAGGCAGAACGACCATGGCAACTTCATAACTCGGTAAACTAGGGCTAGAGCGGAGAAAAGCGCGAGGTGGCGGGTAAGCGTCAAAGGTCGGGCCCAGACGCTCAGAACCACCGTCGTGCTGTCCAACGGGAAAACAGAGCTGGTCATGCAAGGACCAAGGGCGCTATGGGCTGCGCTTCTGTCCGTATTGGCCACTTCAACGCGGGCATATCTTCTCCTGGGTGAAGCGGCCTCGGGTATGGGCATCGAGCCGGAATGACTAGTGCACGCGCGCTGGACTGCGGAAAAACCTCATCCAAACCCTGGACCTCAGCCCGGACTGGGTCGTAGTGGGGGACCCACGAGGAGATCCTTGCCTGCAGCCAGAAGCGCAACAGGCAGGCCGGGCGAGGGCAGCCGCCACGGGCCCTTATACTGGCTCGTACAACCTAGCAGGAAGCTGGGTTCCGGGGAGAGAAGACTGCCGTTTGCGGGTGGCCCGCATGCTGGACTCTATTCAGCATGACTTGCACAAGTCCTGGGAGGCGGCTCCGTTGCTCCGGAAGTTCATGGTTGGCTTGGCCCTGGCAGTCCTGGTGGGACTGGGCTGGGCCGGTTTCCAGTACTGGTCCATCACCCGGGCGGGTGAGAGTGCTGCGCCGGGACAGGCCGATGTCATCATCGTCCTGGGCGCTGCCGTTTGGCCCCAGGGCCCCAGTCCCGCACTGCAGGCCCGCATTTACCATGCCTACCAGCTCTACCGGGCAGGCTATGCCCATCGGTTCATCCTCAGCGGGGGGATGGGAGCTCACCCGCCCACGGAAGCCGAGGCCATGTACCTGGCTCTCCTTGAGCTGGGCGTGGATCCTGGGGTCATGTACCTTGAGCCGAGATCCACCAGCACCTGGCAGAACCTGGCCTACAGTAAGGCCATCATGGATGAACACAGTTGGGGAAGCGCCCTGATCGTAACGGACCCTTTCCACATCAAAAGAGCGCTCCTGGTGGCCCGGGACCTGGGCATCCGGGCCTATGGCGGCGCGGCCAAGAACAGCGTACTCTACCAGAACCGGGACCTTAGGACCTACTACACTCTCCGGGAGGTGCTGGCCCTGGCCGCCTATCACCTGCACCGGGGCCGCCAGGTGCAGGGCCCCTGTTCCGGGGTAGATGAAAGGTCACCAGGCAAACCCCATAACCCACCCTGTAGCAGGTAACTGCCGCGATCCTGGAGAATTGGCAGAGGGTGGGGGTGAGATCCTGGTCTGGGAGCTGGCGTACAAGAGCATGATTCGGTCGAAGCACCGTACGCTGCTTACCTTCGGTGGGATGGTCATGGCCGGGGTCTTTTTGACCTTGGTGCTCACAGCCAACAGCGGGTTTGGCAAGGTGCTATCGCGCCCATTGCGGGAACTGGTGGGCGGTGACTTGTTGATAGTGCCGTCGGGCGTGACCTACGGCCGCATGGCCTCAGGCTACCCGGGCATCAAGCACCTGCCGGGCCAGGGACCCACCATCCTCAACTATGAAGCTCTCCTGCGGCAGGCGGGCCAGGCTCCGAATGTCTCCCTGCCCAACCCCGGGTTCATCATGGCCGACGTGTTCACCCGTAGCGGCCAGATGGTACCCATCATGGCACGGGACTTTCGCATCGCCTTTGACCATCATGGGTTTGGCAGCCGTCTTGCCGAGGGCCGCGGGTTCCAGCCCTCGGACGAGGGCGAGCTGGTGGTGCTGCTTTCTCCCCGCTACCAGCCGACCGTCCCGGTGGGTGGCCGCATCGAATTGCTTTTCCCGAGGATCTATGTTGATGACGGTCACGTCCGCTACGACTACGCCCAGGGTGAATACCACTTTCTCACCGTGGTGGGCAGGTACAACTTCAGCCTGCCCTTCCCCACCCAGGTGGCACTGGTACCTTTCTCCACCTTCTGCCGGCTCACCGGACTGCCGGCAGGCCACAGTTTCTTTGTGAGTTTCTCCATCCAGGACTTCAACTACGAGGCAGCCACCGTGGCCTGGTTCCGGGAGCGCCTGCCGGACGTCCGGGTCTTCGGTCCGCAGGACCTGTACCGGATCATCGTCTCGGGTATGCAGTCGGAGGGGCTGGAGCTGGGCACCCCGGTATTCACCGTCACTTTCACCGGCCTGATGTACCTGGTGGCAGCGTTGATCATCGCCAACACCATGTACCTGTCTGCTGTCCAGAGACAGCGCGATGTGGCCATCATGCTGGCCATGGGAGCCAGGCCCGGCCAGGTGCGCCGGACTTTCCTGGCCGAGGCCATACTGCTCAGCCTGACCGGCTCGCTTACCGGGTACGGGCTTACCAGCTTCTTCATCTTCCTGTCCACCGCGGGTCGCACCGATGCCCTGGGCGACCTGGGCGCCATCACCCTGCGCAACGGAGCGGTCATCGCTGCCGTTACCGTCCTGGCTGCGGTGGTGGCGGGCTCCCTGCCCGCCTGGTACGCCAGCCGGGTGCAACCCATGGAGGTGCTAAGGTATGAGTGAGCCCGTTTGGGCCCTGAGCGCCCGCGGCGTGAGCCGGTGGTTCCGGCTAGATCACCAGAAGATCACCGCCGTGGACAAGGTCAGCCTGGATATTCCAACCGGGACCATCATCGCCCTGGTGGGCCAATCGGGCAGTGGCAAGTCTACCTTGTTGAGTCTCTTAGGAGGGCTGGACCGGCCCAGCGAGGGGCAGGTGTTCCTGGACGGGAAGCTGTTCGGGGACCCGGTGCTAGTGTCGGAAAGCCAGAGAGCGGAGCTCAGGCAGCGTCACATCGGCTTTGTGTTCCAGGCTTACAACCTGATCAGTACCCTCACCGCCGTGGAGAACGTTATGTTCCCCCTGCGCCTGGCCAAGCTTCGGCCGGCGCTCTGCCGGGAGAAGGCCATGCATCTTCTGGGTGAGATGGGGGTAGCGGACCGGGCCAAGCACCTGCCGTCCCAGCTTTCCGGCGGCGAGCAACAAAGAGTAGCCATCGCCAGGGCCATCGTACACGAACCCGGCATCATACTGGCTGATGAACCCACCGGGAGCGTGGATTCGAAAAACGGTGCCATCATCATGGATCTCATCACCGGGCTTTGCCGCAAGCGGGGCAAGACCGTGGTCCTGGTTACCCACGATCCCAGCGTGGCCGAGGTGGCGGACCGCATCGTGCACCTCAAGGATGGCAAGATCGCCGGGGTGGAAGCATGATCTTCTACCTGGCCCGGGCCAACCTCCGTCACAACCGCCTGCGGGCGATTTTGACCATGTTGGGCATCGCAGTTTCCATCGGCGCCTACTTCACCTCTGCCTACTACTTCAGCCACATGGTGGAAGGGTTGCCGCTGGTGGAGGTGAAACTGCCCGCGGACATCCTGGTGAGCTTCCGCACACCGGTGGCGGCCCAGCAGGTGCTGGGCGAACTCAAGGGAGTGGCCTACTATGAGCCGGTGGGCATCTTATACGCTCACACCGCCGGCGGGCCCTTGGAAGTGCTGGCCCGGTCTTTGGACAGCTTACTCATCCCGCCCGGCCCTATGGTGGACGGAGTCCTTCCCATGGAACCGGGCGAGGTGATCCTGCCCGCGGCCATGGCCCACGCCCTGGGACTCTCCCTGGGCGACAGTACCCGATTCCTATACAGCCAGGGACGCCGGCAGGTATGGTTCGACTACCGGGTGGTGGGCCTATACGAGCCGGTCTTCGAGCGGTTCGCTCTTCCTGTCATCTCCCTGGATACGGCGGGCCCGCTAGCTACCTATGCCCAGATCGTCTATTACCTGGTCCTGGACGACCCGGTGGAGACCGACCGCCTCGGCCGGACTTTGTTGAAAGACCGGGACCGGGTCCGGTGGCTGGAAAGTGAGCGACTGGTCGAGGAGACCGAGGCCTTCCAGGCCTGGAGGGAGCACTATGGACGCGCCCAGTCGTCGGCCCGAGGCCTGGTGCTGGTGCTCCTGGGCATCTCGGGCCTGGGCGTGCTCAACACCGTCCTGCTGGGCCTGTACCAGCGTCGGCGGGAGCTGGGCATACTGAAGGCCCTGGGCCTCAAGGACACCCAGCTTTTTCACTTGTTCCTCCTGGAGGGAGTGTTCCTGGGCCTGGGTGGGCTGGTGGTGGCCCTGGGTGGGGCCGGGCTGGCCATGAAGGCTCTGGTGCACATGGGTGTCCTGCCGGTCTTTGGTCTGGATGGAGCTATGGCCAGGAATGCCACGTTAGCCGCCGTCGCAGTATCGGTCATACCGGCATTCTTCCCGGCCAGCATGGCAAGGGACCGGAGCGCTCAGGAACTGCTTTCGGCCCGCTAACCTTCTGGGGAAATGCGCCGCTGGAGAATCTGAAGCGTGGACACCACTTCCCTGGTCAGGACCGAGGAGAGAAACCGCATCCTAGCGTGACTTTCCTACGCAAGTCGGCCCGATGAGTTGAAGATGCCAGTGTAGGAGGCCTTTTGGGAGAGGAAGGGTGTATATACTAAACCCTTTCTCCGGTCAGCGCCTCATAGAGTTGCCGTAGCTCGGGGCTCCATTTCTTCGAACTGTACCTCCCGCTGGGGGGCCCCGCAGTTCAGTGACGGTGGAGACCTCCACCTTGCGGATGCCTGATAGTCAGTGGATGAGCCGGTTGATACTGAACGGGAACCCCGAATCGGCGGCTTTCTTCGCAAGCACCTGCGACAAGAGCAGAGCCATGACGCAGATGAAGGTATGGACCTTGACCTTATGGTCAGTCCAGTGATATTGGGGACGCACGGCATGGTGGTAAGGGTTCTTGAAGTGCTTGAATACCTGTTCCACACTGCTCTGTCCTCAGTAAGCGGCCGCGATCTCCGCAGTGGACCACTCGTCCCGGCCAGTTACTACGATGCGCTTACCGAAGAGGACTTCGGTCAGGTGCCGGTAGGCCTGGTCGTCTAACTCCCAGGTCATATCCAGCTGGCCGGTCGCCGCATCCTCCAGGATGGTCACCTTGATCAACCCCTGACCTCGTTCTCCCTGCAGGATCTGTGTAACCTGGCGCTGCACACTGGCCGCTCTCAGGCGGGCGCGTGGTGACTGCAGCCGCTCCTTCAAGGCGTGCAACTGCTGAAACTTCTTGGCCAGCGCCTGCTCCAGACCCCGCAGCTGGCCCTGGCGTAATTGCTCGCTCTGGTAGACCACGACTGTGCGTTCCTGGCCCCAGACTTCCTGCCGGGTACGCTAGCATAGGCATGTGCTACCATTGATCTGCACCGGTTGGTAAGCGGACTGGGGGATACGGAGCAGGTCTTCGTGGCAGGCCGGAGTCAGCGAGGCCACGTAGGCCAGCTGGGAGCAATCTAAGGCCGCGAAGTTGGCCTTGGAATTGCTACCCTTGCCAAACACCAGGGTGAGCCCATCACAGTTCAGGTTCACTGCGGTCAGTCGTTTCTCGGATGCGGGTGAGGAAAGGTATGATGTTTGTAACTGCTCAGCCACCCTGCCAACTTGAAAAATAGTGCTGGACCTCAGCTTATCATGTAGAATAAAACCATGAAAGCAGAAGCTGAATTTCAGGTAACACGGATAACCGAAGAACACATCCTGACAGTCCAAAGGTTGATTGCTGACAATCCTTCATGGAGCCGTACCAGGCTGTCAATGGAACTGTGTCATCTCTGGAACTGGTGTACCCCAGTCGGCCAGATGAAGGACATGGCCTGCCGGGATCTCTTGCTCAAGCTGGAGCAGCAAGGGCAGATCGTCTTGCCCCGTCGTAAATCTGACGCCTTTATCCGGGGCGGGCACATATCAATCATCCAGGTACCCCATGACACCACCGAGATCACCGACAGATTAAAGGATCTGCTGCCCTTGCGGGTGGAAGTGGTGGAGACTAATCACCCATCCTGGGGCCTCTTCAAGTGCCTGCTCTACCAGTACCACTACCTGGGTTTCAGCGGCACGGTGGGCGAAAACATGAAGTATCTGGTGTATGACCGGCTGGGTCGGCCGCTTGCCTGCCTGCTGTTCGGCTCCGCCGCCTGGAGCTGCGCCGCCCGGGATGATTTCATCGGCTGGGACAGCAACACCCGCATCAATCATCTGCACCTGGTCACCAACAACACCCGTTTTCTGATCCTCCCCTGGGTGAGGGTCCCCCACTTGGCGAGCCACATCTTGGGGCTCATTACCTGGCGCATCATCAATGACTGGCAGCGCAAATACGGCCATGGCCTGCTCCTTCTGGAGACCTTCGTTGAGATAGACCGCTTCTGGGGCACCTGCTACAAGGCGGCCAACTGGCGCTGCGTCGGCCTGACTAAGGGCCGCAGCCGCAAGCTTGAGGTTCCTGTCAAGGCCGTTTACCTGTATCCCCTAGTGAAATACCTGCCTGGGCGTGTTCTTCAGTGAAACGGGAAGAGATCCTGGCTGTTTACAATGAGGGCCCCGAAGCGGTGGTCGCCTTGGTGGAGGGCCTGAAGGCAAACTTTGAGCGCATTTACCAGCAGCAGGCCCTGCAGATTACCATCCTTGAAGCAAGAGTCAAACAACTGGAAAACCAGCTAAACCAGAACAGTAGGAACTCTAGCAAGCCTCCTTCCAGCGACGGCTTCAAGAGGAAAACCAAAAGCCTCCGGGAAAAGAGCGGTAAGAAAAGCGGCGGGCAAAAGGGACATCCCGGCCATACCCTGAAGATGGTGGACAGCCCCGACCAGGCGCAGGTACATACGGTGGAGCAGTGCCGGGAATGCGGCGCCCACCTCGCCGATCAAGCCGTGGATAACTACCAAAGACGCCAGGTGTTTGACATCCCGCCGCTGAAGCTTTTGGTCACCGAGCACCGGGCGGAAATGAAGACCTGCCAGGTCTGCGGTACCGGCAACAAGTCCTCTTTTCCCGAGAGAGTGACCCAGCCGGTGCAGTACGGCCCCGAAGTCCAGGCCTTGGCCGTCTATCTCAATCAGTACCAACTCCTTCCCTACGACCGGATCAGGGAACTGTTTGCGGACCTTTTCGGGCAGCCGATCAGCGAGGGCACCCTGCTGGCCACAAATCAGGCCTGTAGCGAGGCCCAGGCCGACACCGAGCAGGAGATCAAGCAAGGACTTTTAAACTCTCCGGTCATTCACTGCGACGAGACCGGCTGCCGGGTGGGAGGAAAAACATACTGGCTGCACACGGCCAGTACGTCAGACCTGACCTATTATAGCATCCAACCCAAGCGTGGCTCTGACGCCATGGACGAGATGGGGCTCTTGCCCATTTACAAGGGAATCGCTAGACACGACTTTTGGAAAGCTTACTTAAAATACCTCTGCGACCATTCCCTCTGCTGCAACGCCCATCACCTGCGGGAACTGACCGCTATCGTTGAAAACGAGAACTAGGCCTGGGCGCGGCAGATGAAAGATCTCCTCCTGGATATTGAGGCGGCGGTGGATAAACAAAAGGAGAACTCCAAGACGCATCTGGAATTGGAGCAGCTTATGGATTTCGAATCACGCTTTCAACGCATCATCGCCCTCGGGTACGAGGAAAACCCCTCAGTAATCGAGGAAAAACCCAAGGGCAAGCAGGGCAGATCTAAAAAGACCAAAGCCAGGAACCTGCTGGAAAGATTGGACCAGCACCGCCAGGAGACGCTAAACTTCATGTACAACTTTCACATCCCATTTGACAACAACCAGGCGGAACGTGATATCCGCATGACGAAGGTGAAGCAGAAGATCTCCGGCGGATTTCGCACCTTGCATGGTACCCAGATCTTCTGCCGGATCAGGGGCTCATCTCTACTGTTAAGAAGAATTCTACCCCGGTATTGGGGGCAATTCGTGATACCCTCATTGGCATGCCTTTTGCTCCTGATGATGTCTGATCTTTAACTATTACGTTGGTGACCTGAGTAGTTACGTCTATTCTACTAAATACTAAATACAAGGGTGTTAAAGATATCTTAAAGACAAGGAGATCACATGTATACAATCATAAGATTTAGCCCTACTGGCAATGCTGCATATATTTCAGAGCGATTGGCGGACTCTTTCGAGAGCGAAACCAGAATAATGGATTTAGAACATACGGATCCTGCAAAGCTGTCTGTTGGGAATCATTTGATATTTGTATTTGCTATTCATGCTTTTAATGCGCCTAAAACGGTGAAGAGATTTATCCGGAATCTACCGATGGGATTATGCGAATATGTAAGCCTTGTTAGTGTTGGATGCAATAAAAGTTGGGTGAACGGGGCTGTTTCTAAAGATGTCAGGACGATGCTAGAGAGAAAATCATATAAAATTGTCGTTGATGAAACCATAGCAATGCCTCTTAATATTATAATAAATTTTCCAGAGGATGTTATACGTGCACAGTTGACACAAGCTTTACTGGATGTTGAAAAGATAAGTAGAGATATAGAAGCTTTATCAGTTACTCATAAAACAATTGCCATTAAATCTCATATTGTAAACTTTTTAGGACGAGTGGAGCCTTTAGCTTCTCGCTTCTTTGGTTTAGAGTTGCATACAAAAACGGGCTGCACAGATTGTGGTTTATGTATTAGAGAATGCCCTGAAAAAAACGTTAAAAGATCAGGTAAGGGTAAAATTTGCTTTGGCTTCAAATGCATTATGTGTATGAGGTGCATTTATAATTGCCCTGTAAGCGTGATAACGCCAAGAATTTCAAAGTTTATTCCGTTAAGCAAACGCTACTCAATTAATAAGTATTTAAAGCAATAAAATGACATTTTTGCGAACTAATCACACCTGCCGGGTGGAGAGATAGGAATTTCCTTTGCCCTTGAGCAATTTATAGCAATTTTCTGTTACCTACTACCGGTAGTAGGTACTTGAGTGAAGGGAATACCCCTTTGGCCACAAAAGCGTGAGACGACACAGCTATGACCCCTTGTGCGCTTGTAGCAGGGCCAGAGCTTCTGAGCTGGCATGTACAGGGATCAAGGCCAGCACCTGTGGCCTGTGCAAGTCCTTGTCCCCGGTGATAAAAACATCGGGCCGGGCCAACATCACCGACGCGACGACGACGGCATCGTCGGGATCGCACAGATCCGGGCGGGCTTGCCCGACCTTCTCGGAGGGAGGATCATCGCGGCCCGAAGTCTTTTAGCAATTTGACATATCCCTTGCGGCCATTCAAGGCGTTAACGAGCTTTTCATCGGCAGTCCAGAACTCACACGTCTCTCCCGTTCTTTCGGCGACTACCTCCGCAACTGCCAGGAAGGATGCGTCATACAAGGTCGTCATCATGCTGAAAGATTGGCTGATTTTCCAGGTAAGATCCATGATCATCTCGTCGCCCAAATACTCGATTCCCGGAAATTGCTTGAACTCTGACCACAGGTCGTCGATCTCCTGCGCCGTTAACATCCCCCGACGGTGCCTTTGCAGCAACACTGTCCCGACTTCCGCCCAAGCGAACACCGGGAGGACGATAACCTGTCGACTTTGGATGACACTGTTTATCAGGGCTGTGGCCTTGTCGCTGTCGTCCTCTGGCAGAAGAATCTTGATGATGACAGAGGTATCCAGACAAACGTAGTTACTCACGGCCGTACAATCCTTCCCGCAAGTCACGGATCAAGGCCGCCGAATCCTCATGCATACCAGTTCTGTTGGCAACCTTTACCCTCAATTGTAGTATTCTCTCCAAGCTACGCCGCCGGTCTTCGGTCAACGCCCCCCCTTCATCAGTTTTTTGCATCTTCTCGAAGCGTTCAGGGTCAACCAGATAAGCCACGGGCCTTGACCTCTGTAAAATTACCACAGGCTCCTTCGTCTTTACCAGCTTCGCCAGAATTTGGCGGATATTCCGCCGGACGTCTGTGACGTTTACAATATACATGGCTAGCACCTCCAGTAATGCTGTTAAGATTATTATATCATGTGTTGCGTTTTTGATAACCCGAGTGTGCCGTCTCACGCTTTTGTGACCGAGTTGTCTCGGATTGAGATAACTCTTTCGCGAAGCGAAGAAGGGTTGCCCAGGGGGGGCGGCCGCCAGGTAAGGTTTTCAGTTGCCGTTTAGGTCCTGGATCACCCGTAATACCAGCTTTTGGTCTACGAGTTCCTTCTGCTCGATGAAGGCGGCAAGCAGCGAGTTGGCGCAGACGTGGTTTACCCGCCTGGGGATGCCGCGGGCGCACTGGAAGATCTCTTCGATGGCCTCCGGTGTGAAAAGGGGCGAGGTACGCCCGGCGGCCTTCAGGTGGTGGGCGATGTACTCCCTG
Source organism: Bacillota bacterium (assembly GCA_040756655.1). Classification (GTDB taxonomy): domain Bacteria; phylum Bacillota; class Sulfobacillia; order UBA8153; family UBA8153; genus JBFLYN01. The sequence continues at coordinate 1,431 of JBFLYN010000037.1, read as the reverse complement.
TTTCCCGGGGCAGTGAGCCCGCGCATGTGGTAGCACACCGTGAGCCGCTGGGTGATATGGTCGTAGCAGGAGAGCCGGAGCTTGTCCCGCAGGGGGGGTGTGGCCCACGAGGATGAGCGCCTTGGGGCAGGCGCTGTCCATGTCGAAGTTGGTAAGCAGCCTGAGCTCCTGCAGGGTAGCCTCGGCGAGGAGGTGCGCGTCGTCGATGACCACCACCGGGGTTTTGCCCTGTTCGAACACCGACCACAGGGTCTGGGCGAGCTGGTTGACGGTGTCCGACTTGCGGTAGTGGGGCTCCACCCCCAGGGCCAGGAGGAGCTGCCGGTACAGTCCGCGGGCGAGGAGCAGGGGGTTGGGCAGGTAGAGCCAGCGTGACCTCACGGGGCGCCGGGCGGCCGTCAACTTCACCGGCGAGCTTGCAAGCCCGGAGGAGGGAGCTGTCTATGGAAGAGCGGTGCCCAAGGTGCGGTATCTGGCTGGACGTCCACCAGGAGAAGTGCCACAACCCGAACTGCGATTACGCTACGGCTGAGTAGATTCGTAAGCACAGATACGCCGGCATATGCGCGGAACACGTGGAACATTGCCGCTTTCTTGAGATCTTCCGCCAGAGCCACGCGACAGGAAAGCCTGCGTGCCCGAAGTGCGGAATTGCTATGGGCGCACAACAGACACGGTGCCATAACCCGAACTGTGGATGGGACTACGGGCGAGCCCTCTGGTTGTTTGTCGAGGAGTGGCCGGCACCTCTCCTAGCGGTCTTGAAGGAAGTTGACGGTGAGGTCATCTGCCCGGCGTGCGGGAGCAACCACACCAGGAGTACAAGTAAGGAGCATCTATGCTGGACCTGCCGTCTCAGCAGCACTGACCGCTTTCAACCCGGACCTAGGTCGCGAAGCGACGATGTTTCATAGTGCTTGGTGCGCACCAGCGTACGGCCCGGTTTTGGTGGCTCCTTGAAACGGAAGGCCTGATCGCGGCGATGGCTAGGGGTAGCTTTGGAGCAATTCTCTTCGTTAGCTTGGCGGTGCTCCCCCGGGCTGGCGGTCTGATTGCGACGCTCTGGAGGCTGGCGTTGCAAGTGCGCCAGCGGGCAATGGCGGCCTTCGAAATAGGCCGAGGTCACATCATATAACACCAGCTGACCTCCCGCCAAGTGGCGCTGAGCCAGTTCCGTCTCCATGCGTTCTTGCTGGGACAACAACCAGTCCATGGCGGCGTACAGTTCATCGGCGCTGGCCGCCTCGATGCCCAATTCCTCGGCCAGGGTGTGGTGGCAGGTCTGGGGGTCGAAGCCCCGCGCGGTGGCGAGTTTGGAAGTGGGGTCCAGCAGCCGGGCCACCACCAGGTCGCGCTCGCGGCTGCGCCGCGGGCTGATGATGCGGTCCAGCCCCAGGCGCTGCAAGGTCCCTAACACCGCCGCCACATGCC
>JBFLYN010000036.1:0-35039 GCA_040756655.1 Bacillota bacterium | reverse complement strand
GGTGGAGCGCCTTGAAGCCGGTTTTGAGGACGCAATGGCCGTGATGGCCTTACCCGAACGTTACCGGAAGCGGCTCCGCACCATCAATGGCGTCGAGCGGCTCAACCAAGAGGTCCGCCGGCGGGAGAGGGTGATCCGGATCTTCCCCAACGAAGAGTCCGCGATGCAGTTGATGGGGGCGGTCCTATTGGAGATCGACGAGGCTTGGACCACTGGACACCGCTATTTCGACATGGCGGAGTATGGGGGGTGGAAGTTTAACACGGAAAAACAGCGCAAGGAGGTGAGTAATGCCGATACTCAGGTAAATGCAGATTAAAACGGGGTGATCTTATCTGCCAGAGGGAATTTACACACAAATTCGGACTTGACCCCTGCCACCCAGGAACTATGCTTTGAGGAGCGCTTCGGGCTACTGGTGGACCACGAATGGACCTACCGTCACAACCGGCGTCTAGCGCGTTTGCTAAGGCAGGCGCGGCTACGCATGCCGGCTTGTATGGAGGATATCGACTACGAGAAACCCCGGGGACTGAACCGGGCGCTCCTCCGTACGCTCGCCAGTTGCGAGTGGGTGCGCACTCATCAGAACATCCTGGTGGTGGGGCCCACCGGCGTCCCACCTGTGTTGCGCGCTCGCTCACCAGGCCTGCCGGCAGGGGTTCACTACTCGCTACTACCGGGTACCGCGACTCCTTACCGAACTGGCCATGGCCAAGGGTGATGTGTCTTGATGCCAAGACGGGGTAGCAGGGGAGAGGGGTAGCCTGGCGGAACCTGAGAGGTCATCGCGGAGGCCGGGCGAAAGAAGAAAGAGCGACCCCGCAGGCCCGTCTGCTTCTGGAGCCTGACAAACACGAAAAGACACGAAAAGCTGTGGCTGGGCTGGCACAACGCCGAGCGGCCTCATCAGGGCCGGTTCAACCGGGGCCGGCCACCGGTCAAGGCGGTTCGTACATTCCAACTCCGGCAGGAATCGAAGGCGGTATAGCAAATGATACCACAGAAGCGGGATGGGTCAGCGCTTCGCTGGAACCACATCTCGGCAAAACGACAAATCAGGGTGATTCTCCTGGAAAGCTACCTGGCCGGGTGAGCCTGATCCGCCCCGCGGCGGCTGGCCTTCCCGCCGCTACCGTGCGCGCGAACAGCGCGGCATACATCGCACTGCTTATGGACGCGGCGTGCCGCTTTCTTGTATAGCGGGACTCTCGCCGCGAAGAAAACCATCACGTTCAGGAGCTTTTTGAAGTCGAACCGACGGAACCCGTTTTCAATGCCGGGCGGCTACGAGCCCGGGACTCTCTCCAGGGCGGGCCGTAGCACCGTCTTTCTGCCGCGTGAAGTCCGGGAGCGGAGATGGCTGGTACGGGGTTGACCTGTTGGTGCCGTTCTGTCCCGGCCCGGATTTCGCCCGCATCGGGGTCTGCCGGGTTTTCGGTGCAAGCACTTGTTAGCCGCCGAGATGCTTTTCACCCAGGCCTCTCCGGCCTGATGCGCCCGCGGTGCCGGGGCGTCGGGCGCCGGGTTGCCTGTGATGGCGCTGACATGGGTGAATTACTCGGTGTTTGACACATACGCCGCGCGCCCGGTATATTTCAGGGTAGGGTAGGTGCATCGGGAAGGACAACCTGCTCCACGCGGGCCTGGCGCGCGAGCGCTTGCCGGGTGCGGAACCGCTCCTGCGGGCGGCGGAAGCCGTCTACCTTCAGGTGATGCTCCGGAGTCGGAGCGGGTCGCCCGTGCAAGAGGGGACAGCCACGGCCGAGGCCCGGGATGCTGTAGCGCACGCACAAGCGTGCGGCGAGAGCCCGGGAGAGGCGGCAGTTCCCTTTAGAATCCCCCGGCTTTACCCGTGGGGAGGTTTAGAGATCTGCGAATAGTTGCTTGAGGGACAGAGCATGCAACAAGAGAACGGCCGAAGGAGCTGAGACATGCCGTGGAGGTAATCCTGCGGTGTCCACCAGTATGACGGGAGCCGGCTTGCAAGACGGGCCGTTGGTCCTGGCTGGTCGCAAGGCAGTGCTTCTTAGCAAGCACCGCAAGGAACAGGTCATCGGTCCGGCACTGGAGGCGGGCACCGGCTGCGAGCTCGTGGTCGAGGCGGGCTTCGATACCGACCGGTTCGGCACCTTCACGCGGGAGGTCCCACGCCAGGACACCCAGCTGGACACCGCTCGGGCCAAGGCCCGCAAGGGCATTGAGCTCACCGGGCTGGACCTTGGATTGGGCTCGGAAGGTACGTTCGGGCCCCATCCCATGGTTGGCTTTCTTCCCTGGAACCGGGAGGTCGTGTTGCTGCTGGACGTCCGGGAGGATCTCGAGCTATGCGGAGAATGCGCCAGCGAGAAGACCAACTTCGCCCACGCCGTAGTCGAGGACGAGGAGGATGCAGAGGTGTTTGCCCGCCGCGTCCACTTCCCCGAGCACTGGCTGGTGGTACGTCCCGACCACGAGGCTCACCCTGCGATAATTAAGGATGTGAATAGCTGGGATGCGCTGTGGCAGGCTTTTCGGCAAGCGCTGGCTGCCTCAACCACGCGCAGGGTATTCCTCGAGACCGATATGCGCGCGCACGCCAACCCAACGCGGATGCAAAACATCCTGGCGGCCACGCAAGATCTGGTGAGGAAGCTCCGTAGCCCGTGCCCTCGGTGCGGTAGCCCCGGATTCGCCCCAACCCGGAAGCGCCGTGGGCTCCCCTGCGAGCTGTGTGGCTACCCGACCCCTGAGATAGCAGCGCAGGTTTTGACCTGCCCCAGGTGCCCGTACTCCGAGGAGCAACCGGTCACTGTCCGGACGGCCCCCGCCGAGTACTGCCCTCACTGCAATCCCTGATCAGGCTGGGCACGCTCCTCTGACTGCCGGGTGGTCGGCGCGGCTTCGCGTCTACGCCCAGATGGGACTTTGACACTTTCAGCTCATGCCAGGCCCGGGAACGGCGAGGATTAGGGCTTTACTGAAGGAGGGCCGAGGCGCCTAGTGACAGAGGGTCAGGAGTGATAGCGTATTCATATGGGCAACTGGTGCCTGGTCTGATAGTGGCAGTGCTGCCAATGTGGGTGAAGCTTACCAGGTCCAGGACCGGCAGGGAAAGCCTCACCAACGTCCAGCTGGTGGAGAGATACTGGGATCGGGGACGGCCACGGCACCAGGTGGTGTCCAGCCTGGGCCGGGCCGACGAGCCGGACCCGGAGAAGGTGGCTCGCCCGGTGCAGTCCCTGGCGCGTCTGACTGACCGAGTGGTGGTGGTGAGCGGTCCCGAGGACGTCGAGAGCCGGGGCGGCAAGATCTACGGCAGCACCTACTTGCTGGAACAGCTGTGGCGACGGTTGGACGTGGACCGGCTATGGCGGGAAGCGGCAGGGAGCCGGAAGTTCCGGTTTGACCTCGAGGCGGCGGTACGGACGCTGGTGCTGTCCCGCCTGCGCAACCCGGCCTCCGAGCGGCAGACCTTGAACTGGCCGGCCCGTGCCCATGTAACCGGTGCCGAGGAGCTGACGCTCCACCAGCTTTACCGTGGGACGTGTTCTATCACCTTTGGGCAGAAGTGGAGCCAAAGCTATTGCCAGCTTTGGGCCCGCTGGTCGTGCCGGACGTTAGCCTATGCTTGTTTGATACCACCAGCGTGAGCTTCGAGGGGGAAGGACCACCCGGGCTGGCAGAACGGGGTTACAGCCGGGGCTGGCGTCCGGACCTGAAGCAGTTCATCCTTCGTCGCTGAAGTTGTAAATCGGTCCCCGGTCTCCCCTAGGGAGCTTCACCAGAAGGAAGCGGATGTACGAATACAGCTTTTCCAGGTCTGACTTTTTACTAGCAACATTGCGGCAGAAACGATTTAGATACCTTTTCAGGATTCAATACTACAGGCTCCAGAAGATCAGCGAAGGGTCATTGACTTGGAGCCAGGAAGGCAGGAGGCGATATCAGGGCCGACATCCGTGGGCACCGGAGTTGTCAAAGGAGAAAAAAATCGCGCTTTCCAAATTAATAGATATCTTGGAACGAACGCTTCGGGACCGAATTCAAACCGGACGAGTTCTTCGACTCGATCCGTGAAGACGCCGTGGCTGATACCGGCCTCCGTCAGGCACGTAAGGAAACTTCTGAAGCGTCGTAATCGGCACGCCCCTGACCAGGGCCATCCTCAAAGGTTTTTTCGGTATACTGGCTATTCATTATCCACCTTCCCTTCAGAACCTCCACAAGCAGGGACTTCGCGAAATGGGATTCCAGCAAGGCTGCCTTTCGGTGCTCCGCCATGGTTTCAAGTGTTTCGGGAAGCTCTTTCGCGCAGCCTACTTTGCTCCAGCCAGTGGCCTGAACACAAAGCATAAGACTCTGGAAGTGTTCGGGCAGCCGGGCCCTGACGGCAAACCCAGGCCTTTCCATCTCTACAGCATGCGCCAGGCCATCGAGGAGGGATTCATTGGTGAAGGCTCTGCGCCGGGGGTCGCTCCTTACCCGGTGGCCACCAGTGTCGTGCTTTCCATCGGGGAGATAGACGTAGTAAAGAAACTGAACTGCGAGTCCCGGGACCGCCCCGGTGGTGCTGGTCACCAAGGACCCGCAGCGTATGCAGGGGGCTTGAGGTCCAAGAGTCCGATGGTAACCTCCGGCATCGATATGACTTCGTTGATCAACAATTCGGCCGCCCGGCCGGTGAACTCCTGGGCAGGAGCCGCCTCTGGGCGTCAAGGACGGACCGCCCCAGCAGCATGCCGGGTTCTGCCCGTTTCGTGGGTATCACCCGCATACAGCACTCCCCCCTTACCGTCATCGGCTAGGTTTTCTCAAGCTATAGACCAAACAGGGCAGGTGGAACGCTTGCGGTGTGGGGGTCGCGGTGTTCTCGCCCAGGTGCGTCGTGGACAGCAGGTTATCGGCCACCGCACAGCTTTCTTGTCCAGGAGGGGAGAATAGTATTGACTTTGATGGCATAAGGTTTCTATAATGGTAGCTGGCCAATACCGGGAAGGGAGTGAGTGTCGTGCAGCGGCTACACGGGCCCAACGAGCCCGTTTACACCATCAGCGTAGCCGCCCGGCTGCTGGGCGTCTCCACCCAGGTCCTCCGGCAGTTCGACCGCGAGGGGCTGTTGGACGTGGCCCGCACCGGCGCCAACATCAGGCTCTATTCAGAGAACGACCTCCGGTTGCTGGCCCGCATTCTGCACTTGCACAGGACCAAGGGCATCAACCTCGCCGGGATCCGGGCGCTCCTGGAGATGGAGCGAGCCATGGATGCCCGTGCACCAGCGAGGGCTGACCACCGGGATTCCAGCACAGGAGCGTTAACGGAGAAGTAGTTGTAGGAGGTGTACTTTGCATGGGCAAGATCGTAGGGATCGACTTGGGGACCACCAACTCGGTGCTGGCGGTTATGGAAGCCGGCAAGCCCACGGTGGTGATCAACGCTGAAGGGTCGCGTCTTACCCCCTCGGTGGTTGGGTTTCCCCGCACCGGCGAGCGGCTGGTGGGCCAGCTGGCCCGACGCCAGGCGGTGCTGAATCCCCAGAACACCGTGGCGTCCATCAAGCGGTTCATGGGCCGGAGGTACGATGAGGTCGCCGGCGAGCGCGGGCGCAGCCCCTACGAAGTCGTGCGGGGGAGCAAGGACGAAGTCCGGGTGCGCATTCCGGCGGCGGGTAAGGACTTCACCCCGGAAGAGATCTCTGCCATGATCCTGAGAAAGATGAAGGAGGATGCCGAAAAGTACCTGGGCGAGCCTGTGACCCAGGCTGTGATCACCGTTCCGGCCTACTTCAATGACGCGCAGCGCCAGGCCACCAAGGATGCCGGGCGCATCGCCGGGTTGGAGGTCCTCCGAATCATCAACGAGCCCACGGCGGCCTCACTTGCCTATGGCCTGGACAAGAAGGTCAACGAGACCATCCTGGTATGGGATCTGGGAGGCGGGACCTTCGATGTGTCCATCCTCGAGGTGGGAGACGGTGTCTTCGAAGTCAAATCCACCGCCGGAGATACCCACCTGGGCGGGGACGACTATGACCAGCGCATAGTTGACTACCTGGCCGATATCTTCCGCAAGGAAAACGGCATTGATCTCCGCAAGGACCGCCAGGCCCTCCAGCGCCTCATTGAGGCGGCCGAGAAGGCCAAAACCGAGCTCTCAACGGTCGTGGAGACCACCATCAGCCTTCCTTTCATCACCGCCGACCAGACCGGCGCCAAGCACCTGGAAGCCAAGCTGACCCGGGCCAAGTTCGAAGAGCTCACCGCCGATCTCACTGAGCGTACGGTGGGTCCCTTCAGGCAGGCCATACGGGACGCCAAGATCACCGAGGCCGACCTGGACGAGGTGATCCTGGTGGGTGGCGCCACCCGCATGCCGGTAATCCAGGAACTGGTCCGGCGCCTCACAGGCAAAGAACCCCACCGGGGGGTCAATCCCGATGAAGTGGTGGCCATTGGCGCGGCCATTCAGGCCGGAGTGCTGGCCGGGGATGTCAAGGACATCGTGTTGCTGGACGTGACCCCGCTGACCCTGGGTATCGAGACCCTGGGTGGAGTCAGCACCTCGCTCATCCAGCGGAACACCACCATACCCACGCGCAAGAGCCAGATCTTCACCACCGCTGCCGACGGGCAGACCCAGGTGGAAATCCACGTCCTCCAGGGCGAGCGGTCCATGGCCCGGGATAACCGTACCCTCGGCCGCTTCCACCTGGCGGGTATCCCGCCTGCTCCCCGGGGTGTGCCCCAGATCGAGGTTACCTTCGACATCGACCAAAACGGCATCCTTAACGTCACGGCCAAGGACAAGGGCACCGGCCGCGAGCAGAAGATCACCATAACCGCGTCTACCCAGCTCTCCAAGGACGATGTGGACCGGATGGTCAAGGATGCAGAGAAATATGCTGCCGAGGACGAAAAGCGCCGGGAGGAAGTGGAGATCCGGAACAAAGCCGACAGCCTGGCCTACAACGTAGAGAAGAATCTCAAGGAAGTAGGCGACCGGCTGCCCGCGTCTGACCGGCAAAACGTGGAGGGGCGGCTCAAAGAACTCAAAGACGCCCTGTCCGGCACAGATACCGAGCGGATCACCAAGGCCACCGAGGCATTGCAGCAGGCGTCCTACCGCCTGGCCGAGGAACTCTACAAGCAACAGGCACCTCCCCCGGACGAAGGTGGCCGGGCCGGAGCCCAGGAGGACGTGATGGATGCAGAGTTCCGCGACAAAGACAAGACGGAATAGGCGGTGAGTCCGGTGACCGAGGAAACCACCAGGGAATTTACCAATGATGAACTGCCCGGCGACGAGGTAGAGCAACTCCGCAAGGCACTGGCCGAGGCTGAAGCCAAGGCAGCTGAGAACTGGGACCTGTTCTTGCGGTGCCGGGCCGACCTGGATAACTACAGAAAGCGCGTGGAAAGGGACTTGGAGCGCCGGGTAAGGATGGGCAGAGAAGACCTGCTGCTTTCACTCCTGGAGATCATGGATAACTTCGGCCGGGCATTGGAAGCCCAGGATAGTGATGGGTTGCGTTCTGGAGTGGAGATGATTTTCCGGCAGCTGGAAAAGCTCCTGGGCACCCAGGGGGTGGAGCCCATCGCTTCGGTGGGTCAGCCTTTTGACCCGGCCGTCCACGAGGCGGTGGCGGTATGGGACAGCCCCGACCACACCGAGGAAACCGTCACCGACGAGATCCGCCGGGGCTACCGCATCCATGACGATGTGCTCAGGGCGTCCCGGGTCCGGGTAGCCCGCCCGGCCGGTCCCACCACCTAGAAGCCGCCAGTGTTCAGCGAGAGGACCCGCCGCCCGCGGGTCCTCTGACTTGCCTACCATCTGCTGAGAAAACCGTTTCCGGGTCAGTACCCGGGTCCGGCACCGGAGCACCGGGTTGGAGTGGCACGGGGAGGGTGAGTGGTGCTCGAGCATATCCAGTACGAGGCCGTGAACCCGGCACACGCTGAGGCTGCCCTGGCCTTGGCGCTCTCCGCTTACCGGAAGGAGCGGGAAACCGTCACGTGTCTGCCCGAGGAGGGCGAGTTCCGCGGGATGCTTGCCCAAGGACTTCATGGCCTGTTTTCCAGTGGTACGGGAATGGCGGCGGTGGCTGTTTGGCAGCCACTTGGGCAGCTACTGCCCCCTGTACGGTCATGGCGCGAAAAGGCGCGGGCGTGACCTCATCTACCAGGAACTATACCGGCGGGTGGCAAAGATGTGGGTGGGTCAGGGGTCCACCAACCACGCTATCACCATGTTTGCCCACGACCAGGAGACGGTCGACACGTGGTTTTGGCTGGGATTTGGTCTGTGGAGCATGGATGCCATCCGCAAGTCCGGACCAGTCGAGGACGGTAACTCCTCCATTGAGGTTCGCAAGGTCGATGCTGGCGACGTACCCGGCCTGCGGGCCATGCATAGAGAGCACAACCTTTACTACAGGAATTCCCCGGTCTTCATGCCCCGCCCGGACGAGGACCCGGTGGAGGATCTCACGAGCTGGCTCCTTGGGCCCGGTCATCACACGTGGACGACCTGTGCTCTGGGCAAGCCCACCGGTTACATGAGAATACAGCCCGGGGGAGAGACCTTTGTGTCTGAACACCCGGCTGTCATGAACGTCACTTATGTCCTGGAGGATGCCAGGCGGTCCGGCGCCGGGACCCTGCTGCTGGAGCCATCCAGGAATGGCTGCTGGAGAACGGGTACTGCGGCGTAGACTTTGAACCCATGAACATCACCGGGAGTCGCTTTTGAATGAAGCACTTTACGCCTTACGCCTATAGCCTCGCCAGGCGGGTCGACGAGAGAACCCTCCAGCTGGGGTAACTCAGGACGCTGAGGCCTGTGGGCGAGGACAGGATCCCGGCCGGTCAACAGGATCTACGGGCCCACTGCGAGTTTGTGCCCTTCCTGGTCCTTCTGCGCGGTGGAAACGTCCAGACAGGCAAAGCCCGCCATCCCGGCCAAGGCCAGCCACCCGACCCAGTCGCCCCAGCGGGTGCTCGGGGTGTTTCCCAGCCCCAGGGGCACACTGGCCACGGGAGTTACTCGCTGAGGTTTGGTGGAGACCGCCAGCTGGAGTACGCGTCCTTGAGGATCGATGATGGCCGAATCGAAGCCTCCATCGGCCTTGATCATGGATACCCGGTTCTCCACCGCCCGGAACACCAGGTGCGTATAGGTGGAGGTGGGCCACGGCCGGCCAGTCCATGGAGGGGACAGCGATGACCCGGGCTCCGCTTCGCGTTACCCGGCGTGCGGTGCCGGTGAAGTCCAGGTCGTAGCAGATGATGGCTCCCACCGGCCCCAGCGCCGTGTCCCAGGCAGGATGGGTCCCCCGGGTCATGCTGGTCTCCCCGGCCCAGGCCACCGGGTGATCCTTGCCGGTGACCCCCAGGAACCCATACTCGGGTGACACCAGTGCCGCCTCGTTGCGCATGCCCCGCTGGTCGCGGACTACGTACCCGAGCACCAGGTATGCCCCGGTATCCCGGGCCGGTTCTTCGAACATCTCTCGGCCTTCCACCTGGGGGTCGAGGGGAAGGATGCCCTCGCTCCACACCACCCGGTGTCGCGAGTCTGTTCAACCAGGCCATGAAGGTCTGCGTTGCTGGTGATGGCCCCACCGGGCTGGACGGCCGCCACGCTGAGGACCGGCTCGGGACTATCCACCAGGAGAAGACTGAGCTCGGCCCAGAGAAGAACCGCCACTCCCACCCCTGCCAGCCACCGCCGGGCAGACGCCAGGGGCATGACCCCGGTATCACGCACCGCCTTTGAGCAGGCGTCCATGATCGATATGGCCAGTCCGGCGACGGCGTAGTTGACCATCATGATCAGAAGCCCAAGCCCGTATACCCCGAACATGCTAACAGGCTGTATGAACTATACCTGGGCGTGGAGGCTGTAGGCCACCAATCCCCAGGTCCCTACCAATGGCACCAGGCCGCGGATCATCTCGATCCCCACCCACACGACTGCCCCTTGGAGCACCAGCCACCTGTAGCCGGTACGCCCCAGCGGGAGCCACTCCATGAACGCCCCGGCCGTCCCGGCGAACATGCCGCCGAAGTAGCTCCAGAAGAAGCCACCGATACCCACGGCCGCGCCCATGCCGGCCAGCTCTTGGGGAAGCACCCGATGTTGCGGCCATTGCCAGCCCCCAGGCGATGTGTACCCGGTGCCCGGTCAGAATACCCACGCAGTTCACCTCGCAGAGCAGTCAGTGCCCACCAGGGGCGGGCACAAGGTTGGTTCTTCTCCGTCCACTTTCCCGGTTCCTGTCACGGGCATCCACCGTGGTCCGGAAAGACCCGCCACCTACTCCAACAAGGAATGACGCCTGCACTCGACGAAACAGGCACAAGGACTGCTCCAAGGAGGCATATATTGCCGGAAAGCACCAACCCCAGGCCGCCTCTGAAATGGGCTGGGGGCAAACGCTGGCTCGTGCCCTACCTCGCACCGCTGTGGGTATCTCACCGTCACCGCCGGCTGGTGGAGCCGCTGTGCGGCGGCCTGGCCGTGACACTGGGTCTTCTGCCCCACCGGGCCCTGCTCAACGATGCCAACTGCCACCTGGTCAACTTCCTTTGCTGGCTGCAACGCGGCCTGGAAGTGCACATCCCCATGGAAAACGACGAGGCCCTGTTCTATGCCCACCGCAGCCGCTTCAACTGCCTCCTGGCGGAAGGGGAAGAAACCTCCAGTGAGGCCGCCCAGCTCTTCTACTACCTCAACCGTACCGGGTACAACGGCCTGTGCCGGTTCAACAAAAAGGGCGAGTTCAATGTCCCTTTTGGCAGGTACCGCAAGATCCAGTACACGCGGAACTTCGAACCATACCGGCGGGTTTTTCGGAATTGGACCTTTTGCAGCAGGGACTTTGAGGTCCTACCATTGGAAGCCACCGACTTCGTGTACGCCGACCCCCCCTACGACGTGGAGTTCAGGCAATATGCCAAGGAAGGGTTTGACTGGGACGACCAAGTGCGCTTGGCCCGGTGGCTCTCGCGACACCCGGGGCCCGTGGTACTGTCCAACCAGGCCACCCGCCGGATCCTGGACCTCTACGCGGGCCTGGGCTTTAGACTCCGTCTCTTGGATGCACCGCGTAGGATCAGCTGCACCGGGGACCGCACGCCCGCCCGTGAAGTGCTGGCTCTCAAGAACCTAAGCGATGACTGATCCGGGCACCTTTCTGCACTCTGGTGGTGGGCAGGACCCACCTCCCCCATAAGCCGACGGGCCACGATCCTGTGCTGAGGGTGAACCGTAGGGAGGTGGACGCCGCTAGTTCTCCGGTTCGATCCCGGCCAGCCTGCGGGCATGCTCTTCATACTGGTCCCACGGGGTCTTGGCGCGCACCACCAGCCGGGCGCCATCGGGCGACCCTCCCCCGTGCATGCACCCGGGGACTCCCGCCCCGATGGTCAGCCACTCGGCCAGCCGGGCGGCCCGGGCCCGCGTTTCGGCATTCCCTGCCCCTTGCAGGTATTTTCTCAGTGCTGGTCCCAGCCTGGGGTCGTGCAGGTCCCGGGCAGAAGGGAAACAACCGGTTTCCACCATCCCGCCGCCGATCTCTTGACAAAGACGCCTGGTCTCGTAAGGGAGGGTGGCCACCAGCACCTTGTTGGTGTGGGCCATAAGATCATCTGGGATCCACACACCCGAATGGTGGGAACGCCCCAGGGCGATGGCTCCGACTCCCAGTCCAAAGGTAGTCTCATTGTTGATGGCCATGGCCACCAGCTTGTCGGTGAAGGTGCGGGCGCTCAGGCCGTTGGCCCGGGCCATGAGCAGTCCGGCCCCGATCATGACATCTCCCTGGCCGGCCACACACGCTCCGATGCAGGCGCGGTAGATGGCGGTAAAATACTGGATCAGCCGTCCGGTGTACCGGTGTTCACCGCACAGGAACACCCGGTCCCAGGGGACAAAGACATCCTCGAACAACAAGTAGGCCTGGGTAATGCCGGTAGCAGGTACGTCGAACCCGTCCTCTGCCAACTCCCGTCCGTCCGACGGGCGCCTGGTCTCCACGATGGTAAGACCGGCGGCGTCCCGGGGGATGACGAAGGCCACTGAGAAGGCGGCCTCGTTTTCCCGGTAGGCGGTGCCGGGCAGGACAAAGATCTCGTGGGATGCCGCCACACCGCAGATCATGGCCTTGGCTCCCCGCACCAGCACCCCGCCGGGCAGGTGCTCCATTACCCGGAGATTCTGGTCCGGGTCTTCCTGCTCGGATGCGCGCTTGCTGCGGTCGCCCTTGGCGTTGGTAAGGGCACCAGCCACCACCAGTCCCCGGGCTTCCGCGTCGAGGATCCAGTCCTGGAGGCGGGCCCGGTAACTGGACCCGAGAGCCTCATCCATCTCCGTGGCCACCGCCCACATGGCGTTGAGCGCCGTCCAACCCACGCACAATCCCCCGGTGCAGGTGCCGGTGAGCCGGTACATGGTGCGCTTGAGCCGGGCGTTGGCGATGACGTCCTCGGTGGTCCTCATCAGGGCGTTCCAGCGGTGGATGGGTGCGCCGGAAAGGCAGGATACGGTGGTGAAACCTTCCCGGTGCTCTGGATCGGTGGAAGCGTCGAATGCACGGGCATGGCTCTCCACCGTCCGGCGCGTGGCCGGGTGGGTGGTGACATCGGTGATAAGCTGGCCGAACTTCCAGACGTTGGGACGGAGTTCCTGGAGCGAGGCCAGGTACCTGTGGCGGGGCAAAACGGCCATGAGCTATCCCTCCCGGTCTAATGCTGCCGGTCCAGTTCCAACGCGGCGGTGTAGAGTACCCGGACTCCCCGGGCAACATCCTCCCACGACGTGTATTCCTCGGGCGAGTGACTGATCCCGCCCCGGCTGGGGACGAATATCATCCCGGCAGGTGCCACGCGCCCGATGAACTGGGCATCGTGGCCGGCCCAGGAAAGGAGCCTCAGGTACGGGATGCCCAGGCTCGCACAGGCGCGGGTAATGGCGTCTTGCACGTGCTCATCCATGGGACACGGCGACCCGTAGCGGGCCTCGTTCCAGGAGTAGCCCAGACCTCGCCCGGCCCAGGTGTCCGCCAGGGCGCGTGCTGCCCCGAGCACCCGGTGCAGGCGTTCTTCTTCAAGACACCGGATTTCCAGGACCAGGTCAACCTGGCCGGGTACGATGTTGGGAGCGCCCGGCCGTACCTTTAGCCGGCCCACGTTGCCGACCAAGTGACCATCCTCGGCCTTGACTGCTCTGGTAAACTCCAGCACCAGCTCGCAGGCGGCCACCAGCGCATCCCGGCGCCGGTCCATGGGAGTAGTGCCGGCGTGGTTGCTTTCGCCAGTGATGGTCACCCCGTACCTGGTGATGCCCACGATTCCTTCCACCACTCCAATAGGGATCCCGGCTTCGTCGAGCCTCGGCCCTTGCTCCACGTGGAGTTCGAGATAGGCAAGGATGGTAGCCGGGTCGCGCCGGGCGTTGCCAGCCAGGCCCAGGTCCAGACCGGCCTGGGCCATGGCCTCCTCCAGGGAGACCCCTTGCGCGTCGCGCAACCCCTCAAACCGGGCGGGGTCCACTCCCAGGGCCATGGCCCTGGCTCCTCCCAGCCCCGGCAAGAACCGTGCCTGCTCCTCGTCGGAAAACGCGATTACCTCCAACGGGTGACGCAGAGGAGAGCTCTCCTGGACCGCCCGGGCTACCTCCAGCCCGGCCACTAGTCCCAGGGCCCCGTCAAAAGCACCCCCGCCGGGCACGGTGTCCAGATGCGAACCGATGACCAGCGCGGGGCCGGTCCCCGTTCCCAACCGGCCGATGATATTGCCGGCCGGGTCCACTCTCACCTCGAGCCCGGCCCGGGACATCCGTTCCTTGAGCCAGGCCCGGGCTTCCAGCTCGGCCGGCGTGTACACCAGCCGGTAAAGCCCCCCGTCTGCCCATCGTCCGATCCCGGCCAAGCTCTCCAGGTCCTGCCGGACCCTGGCTATGTTGACCACCATTTCCCACCTCCATGGAGGCAGTTCTCCGGCAGCGGCCGGGTTCCTGCCGCGGCGCGGTAAGGTGGAGGGAACTGGGAGCACGCGGCAGGAAACCGGTACCCTGTGCCGAACTATGCACTAATACCGCTGAGGGGGCGAGTGGCAAGTGTTTGTCAAAGATGCCATGACATTTGGACCAGTTACCGTCGGCCCTGGCACATCCTTGAGCCAGGCCATCGAGCTGATGCGGGAGAAGGGTTTCGAAGTCCTCCCGGTGGTCGAAAACGGCGATGTTAAGGGCATTATCACGGCGTGGGATTTCCTGAGGATGGCCCTGCACCAGGACACCGTAGACCCGGGGCAGGTGACAGTGTGCCAGGTGATGTCCACCAAGGTCATGACCGTGTCTGCCGATGAGATCATAGAAGAGGCCGCCTTCATCATGAGGGAACACGATGTCTGGGCCCTGCCGGTAGTCAACGAAGACAACCACCTGGTGGGGATCATCACCCAGAGTGACATGTTCCGGGTGATGGTGGACATGATGGGCCTGCATTCCAAAGGGTCGAGGATAACCCTAAGAGTGCCCGACCGCCAGGGCGTGTTGGCCGAGATCACTCAAATCGTGAAGCAGTGCGGCATCAGCATTGCCAGCCTGTCTACGTACATGCCCGACCAGCGGCACGTGGGCAACGTCATCCTACGCGTCAAGACCATCGAGCCCAGAGAACTGGTGCAGAAGCTCCGGGCAGCGGGCCACTGGGTCACTCACGTGTCCCAGGTGTGGGAATAGACGCCCGGCTCAGGTGGCTAAGGCGTCTGGCCAGGCGGGCCATGCGTTCGGACACCGCCGGGGTAGCATAACCTGAGAGCCGGGTCTGCCGGCAGATGTCCATCATACGCTGCCTGAGTGCCTCCAGGGCGGCATCGTTGGGTTCCTGTAAGTTGGCCAGTTCCAGTTCGGCAACGAGCAAGTCCAGGCCAGGGTCTTCTGGCCTGGACAGGCTTTCAGCGGCAGGTTGCAGCTGGCTGACCGCCTGTTCCAGCCACCGGAACTCCTTTTCCCAGTCCAGGGAACCCCCGGGGAACCTGATGGAACCTCTCCTAAGCTGTGGGAAGAATGCGGCAAAGTACAGTAACCCCAGCAGCATGATGGTGTATTCGTTCACCACCAGCCCAAATCCAGGAAAGAGCTGGGCGGCCAGCACCGCCAGTGCCAGGCAGCTTACCAGGACCTGCATCACGTAGGGTCCGAGCTTCTTCATGCT
The DNA here is from genome assembly GCA_040756655.1 of Bacillota bacterium. Lineage (GTDB taxonomy): Bacteria > Bacillota > Sulfobacillia > UBA8153 > UBA8153 > JBFLYN01. The sequence goes on along the minus strand of JBFLYN010000036.1, from coordinate 19,840 downwards.
TCCCCCCGGGAGCTGATCAACCCTGCCCTACAGTATAGTGATGGTGGCGGTCAAGTGTGTTCCCCGCCGCTGGCGGCGTGGAGCCCCATGGAGCGGCTGTCCCGCGCCCAGGTCGCTCCCGCCGGTCCCGGCCGTTACCCTTACGAGGGGCAGGGGGCGGCCCGGAACTCTTATCCTCGCTGGGAAAAGGGCCACGAGTGCCGGCGTCACGGCTTGATTCAACTGCCGCCGGATGCCACCCCTGGCTGCCCCCAGGTCGAGGACCTCCAACTGCACCCGGTCAATAACTCCACTGCCCGAGCGCAGTTCGAGCCAAAAGGTGCCGGCGGGAACAGAAGCGGGGACTGGCACGAACATTGATGACGAGACGACAGGAGCGGGGGAGGCCCCGATTCCCCCAGGCCCTCACGCAGGATGATGGAACCCGTGTCGTCCACGAGGACCAGTTCCAGTCCGTCCTGGGAGGCAAGTACGTGTTGGACCCGGGCGGCCACTGAGAAGCCGCGGAAAACCCGGGGGACGGCTAGCAGCAGGTGGCGGCCGGGGGCGTCTGCCACCGGCAGAAAATGCCCGGCCTTTTCGTTACGCACTAAGGTTTTGTAGTTCTTCTGGTGAGCGTTACCATACGTAAAAGAAACATGGCCCGGTCGCCTCGAAAGGTGTTGTTGCAACAAACATCCTGAGGGAGGCACGGACTATGTTCATTCTGCACTGGCAGCCATGTGCCGGGAACTTTCCTGCCAGCCCGGTGACATCCTGGAGTACGTACCAGATGGCGGGACAGCCCGGCCATAAAGCCTCTGCAGACGGGTCTTCTTGGCCCTTATGACTGTGGCCTTGGTCCCGGTCATCCGCAAGGTTATGGGCCTTCAGGCTCAAGCGCTGGGTAAGTAGATCGGGGATGTCGATCTGACCCAGTTGCCCGATGGCATCTATACCGGTTCGTGCGACGTTGGCCCGGTGCCGGCCAAGGTCGAGATCACGGCAACTTGAGCTTTTGAAGCACAAAGAGGCCAGGGCGGTCCCGGCCCAGTCGCTCCAGGTGGGTACCACCAGTAGCTCCACCTACAGCAGCAAGGTCATGCTCAAAGCCACGGAAAACGCACTCACCGGCTGCTAAGCTGTGGCCAAACACCGAGCGCTAAAGCCCAGCCACCAGGAGTATAGTGGAGAATATCACAGTATCTTGCACACGATGATGCAAAACCTCTGGTGTCTCGTACATGCTCCTGCACATGTACCACCCAAGTGCCCCACTCATCACGACCCCTATGGCACCTCGGGGTGCTCCGTAATAGTGGGCGATGCCGAAAAGCGCAGCAGCCATCAACACTACCTGGTTTTTGCATAGCACCTTGGTCAGCGGCCCCAGGATGCCGCTTCCAAACACCAGGCCTTCGCTAAAGGACCAGGGCCAATATCAGTATGGCTGGGAAGTAGCCCGGCCAGTGGTCCATGGTGCCGGGCACCGAAAGCCCGGTGACCATCAGCATCGTCAAAAAGATGGTGCCGAGCGAGATTAGCCCGGCGGAGATCACCGACAGATTGCCCCAGGTGATGGTACCCTGGTCTATGCCAAGCCACCTGATGGCATCCGCCTTGACGGTCAGATCGCCTTTAGTTAAGTAAGCGTCGGCGGGAGACTTGAGTAGGATAACCCAAAGACCACCTACGAGTAGGGTTCCCAACAGCTGGAGAGTTGAGAGCAATGGAACCGGCCAAGCCGCCGGCAAAAGAGCCCGGGTCGAAGGTGGCCTGGCACCGCGCAGAACTCGCCGTGTGGGACGCTGATAGCTTGCACCAGGATGATACTGCCCAAGACAGCCGTGTAATCGGCCAGGCGCCGGTACTTGTGGATAGACAGGCAAAACCAGGTAGCAAGACTCAAGCCTACCAGCTTGCCCCAGGGCAGCCAGCCGGGCACAAAACCCAACTATTCTCTAGTAAATATCTCCGGTAGTAATCGACGCCAACAACGTAACAGCCCACGTAAACACAAGTATGGCCACGGGCCTGCCCTCCCGTGCCTGCGGCCCGATCATACCCTGGTGCGTCCTGGACGGTACCTGGAAAACGCTGCCCGCAGATCTCCCAGGCCCATGGCCCGGTCGTACTGCAAGAGACCTCTTTCGAATATCCGGGCACCCATGTACACAAAGACGATCACTGACAGCACCAGCATGGCCAGAGTAGAGGCATATTCCCAGGCGGGCAAGTCGGTAGCCGAAAGACGCAGCAACACCGTCACGGGCACAAAGGGAGGCACGTGGCTGAGCACGCGTGCCCAGGGTGCATTAGGGCTCATGATGATAAAGCTAGCGGCAAAAAGCGGGATGATGGGGATTAGTATGACCATGCCCTGGGCATGGCTGGCGCCTTCAGCATCCTTCATGCTCGCTCCCATGGCAGCATACAGCGATGCCAGCATGATGTTGCCCAGGAAGAAGTAAACGATGGCCGGGGCCAGGTCGCTTACGGTCAGGCCCAGGTCAGCCAGGTTCACGAACCGGGCGGCCGTGACCAGCCCGGCGGCCACCCAGACCAGCACCTGCACTATGCTTAAAGCCCCTACACCCACCAGTTTGCCGACCAGGAGTTCGAGAGAAGAAATTGAAGACAGCAGGATCTCCACAATGCGGTTTCGTTTTTCCCTGATCACCCCGTACATCAGCACCTGGCCTGACAAGAGCGCGGCCATGATCAGCACCATGACCACGATCATGGGCGCCACCTGGGCAGCAACTGACGTTTCTTCCCCGCTCAGTGACAGGAATTCAATGTGCACAGGGGTAGTTGCGGCAGCGATCTGCTCAGGACCCAGCCCCAGCTCGGCCAGCCGGTAGTACCTGAGCAACCCGCCCAGGCTCGCCTGGAGCGCTTGCCGCTTGGCTGACCGGGCGTTGAGCGTGTAGTAATAGATGCGGCCCCGCATCCATTCTACCGCGTCAAACACCAGGTAGCCGTCGATGCTGCCCTGGCGCACCATTGCTTCCAGGTCTTCAGGTCCCGCTATTGGATGCACTAGGGTAATGGGCGACCCGGCCAAGCTTACCTCGAGAAAAGCCTGAAAGTCCTGGGCGCCTTCGCCGGCCAGCGCGATGCTGAACCTTTGCTCGTGGCTGGCCCTTTGGGCAAAGTAGCCGACGGCACCACTACCTACTATGAGAACTGGCACCAGCAAGGTCATGGCCACGAAAACCGGGCTGCGAATGCCCTTCCGCAGCTCCCACCAGGTGACACGCCAGACGTTGTTCCAGCTAAACCGCTTCATCACCATTACCTCCAACCGCTTCTATGAAGATGGCGTGCAGCGAAGGCTTCTTGGCGCTCAACTCGATCACCGGTACCTCGCTGGCTAACTGGCCAAGCAGGGAGCTGAGTTCTTGGCCGCGGTAGCGGAGCACTACCCGCCCCGGCTCACGCTTGACCAGCCGCGTTGCCGGCAGCCGGGAGAACATGGTGTGATCACTGCCAGCATAGCGGACTTCGATGATGTGCTCGGCGTAGCTGTCCTTGATCTCCTGCACGCGACCGCCCAGGACTTTCCTGCCCTGGTTGATCAGGATGATCGAATCACAAAGCTCCTCTACCAGGTTCATCTGGTGAGCGGATAGCAGGATGGACATCCCGCTTTGCTGGAGCTCCCGGATGATGCCCCTGAACAAGTCCTGGTTCACCGGGTCCAAGCCGGAAAACGGTTCATCGAGCATGAGCAAGTCGGGGCGGTGGAGGACCGAAGCCACAAACTGCACCTTTTGTTGCATCCCCTTGGACAACTTCTCTACCTTCTGGTCCGCCCGGCCTTCCAGCCCCATCCGTTCCAGCCACCTGCGCGCCTCGCGGGCAGCCTCGTATCCGGGCATGCCCTTGAGGACGCCCAGGTAGACCAGGGTGTCCATGACCTTGGCGTCATCGTAAAGGCCGCGTTCCTCGGGTAGATAACCGATGCGAGACTTGTCCATGAGCGCCGGGCGGCCGTGGCGGTAGAAGGTCACCTGACCCGCGTCGGGTGCCAGTATTCCCATGACCATCCTGACCGCAGTGGTCTTGCCGGCCCCGTTGGGCCCCAGCAGCCCGAGGATGGTCCCTGCTGGAATGGCAAAGGATAGGTCGTCCACGGCCACGCGCGAGCCGAACGCCTTGCGCAGCCCGGTGGCGTTTAGGATGTTGTCCATATGCCAAAGCTCCTTCCTCGTCGAGGAGTTGGTTCACTGGGTACCCAGGGTGTCACCCGGAGGTATGGATCTGGCCGGTGCGTCTTTGCCGTCCAAGCAGTGACTCCCATGACATTATATACCAACTGGGAACGTGGACAAATCCGTCTTAGGGGAACTGCGCTGCGAACGGCCGCGCAAGGTGGTCACCACCGCCAGATCCGCAGGCTCACCGGGGTAGCCGCTCGGGTTCTCCGCCTGGCCGCAACTGGACACCGGTGGATGGCTAGGACCCAGCTGGTCAGACCTGGAGCTCGGCCCACCGACCTTGCTGGAAACGCCGCCCAATGAGCACGGCGCGGATGGCCCATTCCAGGAGGATAACCAGCCATACCCAGGCCAGGCCGAGCCCGAGCCCGCGCACTACCAACAGGGTCAGAGGTACCCGCACCAGCCAGACCACTCCCGCGGTCACCTGCATGGTTCCCCGGGTGTCCCCGGCCCCCCGCAAACCGCCGCTGAGCGTTTCGGTTACAGCCATGAAAGGCTGCGCCAGCGCCGCCACTTGCAGGCAAAGCACGGCCGTGGTGATGACTGCGAAATCGGCTGTGAAAACCCAAAGAAGGTGTCTGGGAATGAGCAGAAACGCAAGACCGGCCAAGCACATGATGCCAGCGGCCAGGCTGGTGGCCCGCCACGCGCTCTTGCGGGCCAGCGCCACGTCGCGCGCGCCCAGCGCCTGCCCTACCATGATGGCGGCGGCCAGGGAGAAACCGTAGCCGGGCATGAACGAGAGAGACTCCGTGGCCACGGTAATCTGGTGGGCGGCAAATGCAGTTGTTCCCAGGCCCGCGATGACGAAGGAGTTCACCATGCGAGCGCCGTCCATGAGTGCCACTTCGGCCGCGGCGGGAGCGCTCAGCCGGATGAGGCTTTTGATGTTGGCCAGGCTAAACTGCGCCAGGTGCCGGAGCCTTACTCCCAGCATTCTCCTGGCCGCCACAACCATCATGAGAAAACCGCAGGTCTGGGCCGTAAGCGAGGCCAAGGCTGCTCCCCGTACGCCCAGGGCAGGCAGGCCAAAGTGGCCGAAAATCAGACCATAGTCCAGGACGATGTTGATGAGGTTGCTGGCGGCGGCCATGACAAGCGGGGTCTTCGTATCACCGGTGCCTCTGAGGGCCCCGTTTCCTACATATACTGTCATTATGGCCAGGCCGCCCGGGGCCAGGGTCCTCAGGTAACCTGTGCCCATGGCCGCCGCTTCTGCTCCCAGGTCGGCCAACCTGAACAGGGGCGGCGCTAACCACAGCAAAAGCCCGGTGAGGGCCAGACCCATGACCATGGCCATGGCCATGGCTTGGCCCGCTATGGAGGGTACATCATCCTTCCGGCCTTCGCCGGTGCGGCGGGCCACCATGGCGGTCACCGCCATGCCCAGGGAGCCCAGCACGAAGGTACTGGTAAAGTAGATCTGCCCGCCCAGGCCCACCGCACTGAGGGCCGGTGCGCCCAGGCGCCCGACCATGGCCGTGTCCACGATCCAGATGACCATGTGGAGCACCATCTCGCCGATGGCCGGGAGCGCCAGCCAGAAGACCCGGAATGTCAAATTGCGTTGAGTGTCTGATTGCACTGCCGTCATGCTCACCGGCCTCCCTACTGCCGCACTTTCTCATTATACCGCCCGAACAAAAATCATGGTAGACCTGGCTAGGGTTGCCCGGGTTGGCGATGGCCGCAACGAGGCATCATGTAGGTGTACCCGGCAGCGCCGGGATGACGGTGCGAGGTGAACGAGTTGACGGAATTACGATTCTGGGGCGCGGCCGGCGTGGTCACCGGATCTTGCCACCAGGTGGATTTCGATTCTGCCCGGGTGCTGGTGGACTGCGGCATGTTCCAGGGGGAGGATGCCAGGCGCAACCGGGAGTTTTCATTTGACGCAGGCTCCATCGACGCCGTGGTGCTGACCCACGCTCACGTGGACCACGTTGGCCGCCTGCCCTGCCTGTTCAAGAAAGGATACCGGGGAAGGGTTTGGTGCACCCCGGCCACCGCCGAGCTGGCCGGAATCATGCTTGAAGACGGACTTCAACTGCAAGACGGCATGTACGACCGAAGGGACATGGAGCGGGCGCTCGGCAACATGGTCCCGGTAGAATACGGCCAAAAAGCCCGGCTGCCGGGGAATCTGCATGCCCGGTTTCACGACGCCGGGCACATACTGGGCTCGGCTTCAGTGGAACTTGTGGGAGACGCCAGTATCCTGTTTTCTGGCGATCTGGGCAGGGATGACAACCCGCTTTTGCGCACCGCGCACCCGCCCCAGCGTGCAGACGTGGTCGTCCTGGAAGCTACCTACGGCTCCAGGCGCAGGAACGTCCACGTGCAGCTCGACGAGGAGCTGGGAAAGGCCATACGGGAGACTTTCGACCGGGGCGGCAATGTTGTGATCCCGGCGTTCGCCGTGGAGCGCACCCAGGATCTGCTCCTGGCCTTGGCCAGGCTGTCAAAGGACGGGGCCATCTTGCCTGAGCACATCTACCTGGATAGTCCGATGGGCGTGGCCATCACTGAACTGTTTTGTGAACATCAAGACCAACTGGACCCCCGGGCCGGCAAAGAGAGCGGGTCGCGAGCATGTCCTCTGTACCCGCCCGGCTTGGAGTTTTGCCGGACGGTTGACCAATCCCGCCAGATCAACAAAGTCCACAGCCATGTAGTGATCATCGCTTCGGGCGGGATGTGCGAGGGCGGTCGCATCGTGCACCACCTCAAGCGCAACATCGGACGGCCCGAATGCAGCATCGTCTTTGTAGGGTACCAGGCTCGCGGCACGCTGGGAAGGCAGATCCTTGATGGAGCCCGGTCGGTGCACCTTCTAGGCGACGCCGTTCCGGTGCAAGCTAAGATCCAGGAAATCGAAGGACTCTCGGCCCACGCCGACCAGGGCGGCCTGCTGGACTGGCTGCATTCCATGGAACGTCCGGACCGGGTATTCCTGGTCCACGGTGAAGACGACGGCTTGTCCGCCCTCAAGGACGTCCTGTCAAAAGAAGGGTATTCTGTGGACATTCCCGCCCTGGGCGAAACCGTCCAGTTGTAAACTGGGCACGGGGATGGTATAATGGGCGAGGTACGGTGCCTCAACCGTACAGACGGGGCGTAGCGCAGCTTGGTCAGCGCGCATGGTTCGGGACCATGAGGTCGGAGGTTCAAATCCTCTCGCCCCGACCATTGGCTAGCAATGCGCACCGGCCTGGTGCGCTTTTTTATTTTGCCCATCGGGGGTGGGGTTGTGGCTGGACTCAGTCTCGACGCACAAAGACGGGTCCGTGAATGGAAACAGGCCGGCTGGCAGGCCTACCAGCGAGCGTTCACCGAAGGCAGGTCCCAGCTGGCTGTTGCCCTGAGCAGCTTCTCTTCCGCCGAGGCCGAGTGCAGGAAGGTGCGAGATTTCCAGGAACTGGTCGGGGTGCTTTCGGGCCTTGGCGCTGTAGCCCGGGCCACCGGCGGCAAGGAGGAACTGGAGAAGGCCCTTCGTTATTACTGGGAAGAAGTGGACATACTTACTTCCCTGGGTCGCCAGCTGGAAGCGGCGGACCGTCACGCAGAACTGGAAGCGGTATACCGGGACTTGGCGATGGTGGACGCCGAAAAGGCGCTGGTATACCTGAAAGAAGGCCTCGAAGTGGGCATCAAGGCCCTGGACGTGGCCCGCCAGTGCCAAGACCGGGAGATCATGGCCAGGGTAGGAACGGCGGTAGCGGATATATGCCAGCTTATCTCGGAGCACGACTGCGAATACGCCGAATATCACCTGGAAATGGCCGCGGACCTTTATCTCCAGGCGGCCGGCACCTGGGAGGAAGTCGAGGGTAAGGCTATGGCCAACATGGGCCTGGCCGAGGTGTACATCCGGCTGGGGAAAAACCTCGATGGAGCACGAGAGCTTCTTGAACAGGCCATGGAGACCTACGTGAAACTGCCCGGCGGGCAAGTGGACTATCAGGTTGCGCAGGTCCACGCCTTGCTGGGCAGGCTGTTTGCGGTCAGCGGCGACCGCGCCCGCGCGGCCCGGCACATCCGCGATGCCGTGGCCATTTTCAAGCGGCTGGGAGTGGACTTGGGAGGCCGGACGGAGGCGACATAGTGATCACCGGGTACTACGATGAACACAGCGAAGTGATCCAGCTTTCCTGGGACGATGTCATGGATATGTGCCGGGAACTGGCCACTGCCATCAAGTCAGAATTCGATCCGGACGTGGTGGTGGGCATCGCCAAAGGCGGGGTGATCCCGGCCGTCATCATTGCATCCATGCTCAGGGTGGACTTCTTTCCGGCCCGGTTCTCCCGTCGCCAGCGGGACATGGTGGTCCGGGAAAAGCCCGAGGTGCTTGTACCTTTGACCGACGACGTTCGTAACAGAAGGGTCCTCATCGTCGACTCGGTGAGTGCCACCGGCGAAACCCTCCGCCTGGCAGTGGGTGAAGCCAAGAAGAAGGGAGCCAGGAAGGTGAAAACCGCCGCCCTCTACGTCCATCCCACGTCCTGGCGCCCGACCTGGTATGCTCTGGAGTCTGATGCCCTGGTCATCGAACCCTGGGACTTCGAGGTCCTCAACCAGGGCAAATTCGTGATGCACCCGGAGTATGAAGCGGCTCTCGAACGCATAGAGCGGGGATAGGAGGCCAGATGGCCAGAAGACGGAAGTGGGAGCAGTTCCTTACCGCGCTCACCTGTCGGGTGGAGGTGCCGGTCCAGGGAGGATGGGATGACCTCCAGTTGCGGCCCCAGCCATTGCCCGGCCTGGACCTGGATGAAGTCTGTACCGGCACCGTGTTTCTCGGCCATCCCCTGCGCTACCCGGTAATGATCGCCGCCCTTACCGGGGGCCATCCTTCGCTTGAGGTCGTCAACCTCCGGCTGGGAAGACTGGCCGCCAGGTTCGGCCTGGCCGTGAGCGTGGGCAGCCAACGCGCCCAGCTGGCGGAGCCCGGACTTGCCCGCACCTACCAGGCGGCCAGACGGGGAGCGCCGGGTACCCTGGTGGTATCCAACATCGGTGCCCCCCAGCTGGTGGACCAGGCAGACCGGCCCGCCCTCCACTTAGATGAACTCAGGATGCTTTGCGATTCACTGCGAGCGGGTGCCCTGGCCATCCACCTGAACTTCGTGCAGGAGGCCCTCCAACCCCATGGGAACCCCAGGGGACGGGGCTGCCTTGAAGCCATCGCACGCGTGGCCAAGGACCTTGGTCGCCCGGTGGTGGTTAAAGAAACAGGCGCGGGACTGACCCAGGAGGCCGCCCGGTCCTTGCAGCAGGCAAGAGTGGCCGCCCTGGAGACCAGCGGGGCAGGTGGTGCCAGCATGGCCGTGCTGGAGGGCCTGGGTGCCCGCCACCGGCGCGACCCCAGGGCACACGTGGCCACGGCGTTCTACGGCTGGGGTGTCCCCGCGCCCGCCAGTCTCATCGAAGTCAGGGAGGCTGTATCCATACCGGTCATCGCTGGAGGCGGCATCAGAAACGGCGTGGACGCCGTGCGGGCGCTGGCTGCGGGCGCCCAGCTGGTGTCGGTGGGTCTACCGCTTCTGAGGCTGGCCGCCCGGGGGCAGGAGGAACTTGATGCCTGGATGGGGGCATTCTTAGAGCAACTGAAGATCGCCATGTTCTTGGTGGGAGCCGGTTCGCTGGAGGAACTGGCGAACGCCCGCCCGCTGGCCATCACCGGGTGGACCAGGGAGTACCTGCAGGCGGTGGGGGTCCAGGTCAGGCCAGGTAGATGATGACCGAGTACACCCCGTGGACCAGGAAGGCCCAGCCTATGCCCCTGGTCTGGAGTACCGAATACCCGGTAATGAGAGCCAGGACGAAGGCAAGCATGGCGCCTACAGGTCCCGACGACTGGAGGCCGCTGCCCAGGTGCAGCATGGCATAGACTGTGGCCTGGGCCAACAGGGCGTAGGTGGCCCGGTTGTTAGCCAAAAAGCGGCCGAGGAGCAGGGCCCGGAAGATATACTCGTCCATGATGCCGCCTGAGACGGCCCGGTAGGCTGCCGTGCTGACCAGCGCCCACCCGGCGGGTCTTAGGGAGCGCACCAGTGGTGGTGAGCTGAACAAGAGCCAGTATATCGCGCCGAAGAGGCCGATGGTGAGCAAGGCTCCCAGCCAGCCCCGGGGGCTGATGGTGCCCAGCTCCGGCAGGAGATGGCCGGTGTCCGCGCCTGTGGCCAGGCATGCAAAAGCCAACCCCAGTGCCCAGATGAGTTTGAAAATCCCCACCTGTACCGGGCCACTAAGGTGCAGTGCAGGTGTGACCATGGCGGCGAACAGGGCACCGCATACCAGGCCCAGGCACGCGCCGGCCGCCGGAAGGTGAGCCTGCAGGTGGGGCACGCAAACAGCAACGATGGTAGCTCCCATGAGGACAACCAGGGCCCACACGGGGATGGCAGCCGTCGCTCCCAGGCTGTACCCGGCCACCAGGGAAAGGACGATGGTGACGACGGCCAGCTCACCTTCGCGGTTAACGTACTTGGGCCTTACCACGATCATCCGGCACCGCTCCTTTGCTGGGACGTACTCGTAAGTTTTCGGCGTGCATGGTCGCTTTCCCTGCCCGGGCGACGAGCCCATGGGTAGGCCCGTGTGTCTTAACGGGCGGGCCTGCCTGCATAGCCCGCAGGGTCTTTGTGTTATAATGGTCGTGAGTTGACATAAACCGGAGGTCGGTGCGGTGACGCTTTTTCGGTTCTACGTCGCCATCTGGCTGGGCAAGCTGCTGGTACTGGCCAGCCGCCTTACCCGGCGCGGCGGGTCTACTTTTCCCGGCCGGGTAGCCCGCCGGATATGCCCGGACATCCTCACCCGACTGTCAGGCCAGGCCCGGTGGGGAAACATCGTGGTTTCGGGCACCAACGGCAAGACCACTACCTCGCTTTTGCTGGCCAACATCCTGTCGGCCTCCGGGATGAAGCTGGTGCATAATCGCACCGGCGCCAACCTTGTCTATGGTGTCACCGCCACTTTCATCCAGGCCAGTTCCTGGATGGGCCGGCTGGATGCAGATGTGGCCGTACTGGAGTGCGACGAGGCGGCCCTGGCCGGGGTAGCCAGGGCAGTAGAGCCCCGGGCGGGCGTGGTCACCAACTTTTTCCGTGACCAGCTGGATCGCTACGGCGAACTGGAGTATACGGTGACGGTGGTCTGCCGCGGGCTGGAAGCCGTATCCCGCGACGGGTTCGTGGTGCTCAATGCCGACGACCCGGCCGTGGCCGGCCTGGCATCGCGCTTGCCCACGCGACCGGTCTTCTACGGGCTTGACGATCCTTCGTGCGCGGGAACCGGAGAAGGGGCCGTGGCCGACGCCCGGCGCTGCCGGGCCTGCGGCGGAGACTTCAGCTACGAGGTTTTCTACTTTGCCCACCTTGGCCTCTATTTCTGCCCCCAGTGCGGAGAGCGACGCCCGCGCCCGGACATCCGGGTGACCCGAAGAGATGGACTGGGTCCGGTCGGCTCGTACCTGGAGTTTGACACCCCCGGCGGCGCTTTTGCTGCCCGGCTTCCCATTCCAGGCCTTTACAACGCCTATAACGCGCTGGCCGCGGTGGCCTGCGCCCTTACCATGGGCATTCCCGCCCACACCGTGGCACACGCCCTGGAGAGTTCAGTATCCTCCTTCGGCAGGATGGAGCAGCTGGCCATAGGGGATCGCACCGTATTCTTGGCCCTCATCAAGAACCCGGCGGGCTGCAACGAAGTGCTGCGCACCATCATGGAAGGGGCCGGCGAGCGGCACCTTCTCATCGCCATCAACGACAACACCGCCGACGGTACCGATGTGTCCTGGCTGTGGGACGCCGGCTTTGAGCTCCTGGCTGGCGCTGCCCACCGTTTACCCCTGGTACTCACCGCGGGCATCCGCGCCGAGGACATGGCCGTGCGGCTCAAGTACGCCGGGTTGCCCTCCGGGTCCATCCTGGTGGAAAACGACCTGAAGGCCGCGGTCAGGCTGGGACTGGAGCGCATCCCGGCCGGAGGAATCTTGTACGTCCTGCCCACGTACACCGCCATGCTTGATCTTAGGCGCGTCCTCAACGACATGGGTTACGGTCGGCGTTTCTGGGAGGTGTGATCCGTGGAAATCACCATCTGCCACCTGTACCCGGACTTCATGAACCTCTACGGCGACGGAGGCAATGTCATCGCCCTGCACCGGCGAGCCCTCTGGCATGGCCTCCAGCCCCGGGTCATCCCGGTCTCCGTGGGTATGCCGTGCGATCTGGCAGCTTGTGACATCATCTTCATGGGCGGTGGGCAAGACCGGGAACAGAAAGCCATAGCCCGCGATTTCCAGAGCCGGAGTGGCGAGCTGGCCGCCGCCCTCCAGGACCAGGTGGTGGTCCTGGCCATCTGCGGAGCGTACCAGCTCCTGGGCAGTTACTACCGGACCGCGGCAGGCGAACAGCTGCCCGGGCTTGGCCTCCTGGATGTGTGGACCGAGGCAGGCAGTCCCCGCCTCATCGGCAACGTGGTGGTGGAAAGCGAATTGGATGGCACCCGCCGGACACTGGTGGGCTTTGAAAACCACGGTGGTCGCACCTACCTGGGCCCGGCCGCTGCCCCGCTGGGGCAGGTAGTCGTAGGGCACGGCAACAACGGGCAGGACCGTTACGAAGGAGCGGTCCAGGGAAGCATCATCGGCACTTACCTGCACGGGGCACTCTTGCCCAAGAACCCCTGGTTTACCGACTACCTACTCCGCCGGGCCCTGGCCCGGCGCGGTGCTGAACCGACCTTGGGACTTCTCGACGATACCCTGGAAAACCTAGCCCACCGGGCAGCCATCAGGCGCGCCCGGGGCTAGGCGGGAACTTTTGCCTGTTTAGCCCGTACTAACGTGAGTAAGGAAAATTACGAGGAGGAGGGAGAAGCGTGAGTTTTGACTCCCAGGGACCTCCCTGGCGTCCGCGCCCGGCGGGCAAGACCGTTCAGATGCCCCAGGTCCCCCGGCTGAGGCTGCCCAAGCTGCCCCTGGTGGCCCTGGTCGTGCCGCTGTTGCTGGTCTACTTGGCCAGTGGGATTTACACGGTCCAACCGGACGAGCAAGGCGTGGTCCGGCGGTTTGGGGCCCTAAGCCGGGTCTCCAGCCCGGGCATTAACTACCACTTGCCCTGGCCGTTCGAGTCGGTGGTGACACCTAAGGTCACCGAGGTCAAGCGCATCGAGATCGGGTTTCGCACCATCAAGCAGACCAGCCCAGCCCAGTACGAAGACCATCCCGAAGAATCCCTGATGCTGACGGGAGACGAGAACATCGTGGACGCCGAGATCATCGTGCAGTGGCGCATCAAGGACGCCGCCCAGTACCTTTTCAAAGTCCTTGATGTAGAGAGCGCCCTGCGCGATGCGGCCGAGGCCGCCCTGCGCCAGGTGGTGGGTAGCCGGCAGATCGACGATGTGCTCACCGTGGCCAAGGCCGAGATCCAGGAAGAGACCCGGCTTTTGCTGCAGGACATCATCGACCGCTATGAAGCTGGGGTACAGGTTGTAGCCATCCAGCTGCAGGATGTGCAGCCGCCCGCGGCCGTCCGGGACGCCTTCAAAGACGTCGCGTCCGCCCGCGAAGACCGGGCCAAGCTCATCAACGAGGCGGAAGGTTACCGGAACGACGTGATTCCCCGGGCCCGGGGCGAAGCCGAACAAGTCATCCGGCAGGCCGAGGCCTACCGGGCTGAAAGGGTGGCCCGGGCCGAAGGCGAGACCCAGCGATTCTTGGCCATGCTGGAAGAGTACCAGAAAGCGCCCGGGGTCACCCGCACCCGGCTGTACCTGGAAATGATGGAGGCGGTACTGCCCGGAGTCACCATCTACATCCTGGATGAGTCAGGATCTACCTTGCGATTCCTCCCGCTCAACGAGGGGGTGGGCAGGCGATGAACCTGAAGAAACTGGCCGGACTGGTAGTCTTGTTCCTGGTGGTTGTGGGCCTGCTCTCGTCGGTGGTCATCGTGGACGAGACCCGCCAGGCCGTGATCACCGAGTTCGGTAAGCCCGTGCGGACCATCCGCGAAGCGGGCCTGCACTTCAAAGTCCCCTTTATCCAGGCAGTGAGGCTTTTTGACCGGCGGGTGCTGGAGTATGATGCTGCCCCCACCGGCATCATTACCCGGGACAAAAAGACGCTGATCGTGGATAACTACGCCCGCTGGAAGATCATCGATCCCCTGCTCTTGATGCAGACGGTGGGCCACGAACTGGGGGCCATGGCACGGCTTGACGACATTATCTACTCTGAGCTCCGCGTAGAACTGGGTAAGTTCGACCTGGACCAGATCGTGTCCACCCATCGCTCCTACATCATGGAGGTAGTCACGGCCCGGGCCGATTTCCTGGCCCGGGAGTACGGTGTCCAGATCCTGGATGTACGCATCAAGCGGGCCGATCTCCCGCCCGAAAACGAACAGGCCATCTACCAGAGGATGCGTGCCGAGCGCCAGCGCCAGGCCCTCCAGTACCGGTCAGAGGGCGCCGAGGAAGCCCAGAAGATACGGGCCCAGACCGACAAGGAGCGCGCCATCCTGCTGGCCGAGGCCTACCGCCAGTCAGAGATCATACGCGGTGAGGGAGATGCCGAGGCCATCCGAGTCTATGCCGAAGCCTTCCAGAAGGACCCTGATTTCTACGCTTTCTTGCGGAGCCTGGAGGCCTACCGGTTGGCTCTGGGTGGCCAGACCACCCTGGTGCTGCCCCACGACTCCGAGTTCCTTCGCTTCCTCCTGGACGGCGGTAAGCGCTAGGCGAACACCGCCGGGCCGGCCGGTGCCGGCCCGGTTTTTTGTATACACAAACCCGTGCTGCTAGACGATACATTCCAAGGAGGAGCGGGCAGCCCGCCCCCCCCCCGGGACAGGCGGGCCCATCCCGGGATACCTGTCAAGGGGTGCCGAATAGTCTACGAAGGCAGCTGGTGAAGGTCGTGTTCTTGCTGGTGGTGACGGCCCTGGCCCTGGTGTCGGCCCGCTTGACCGGAGGACGCCTTGAACGCCTGGTCAGGCGGGCGTGGCGGGCCACGCCCTTGGCTTTCCTACCCTTGGGGATCCAGGCCGTCATCTTCTCGCCGTGGACGTCGGCGTGGAGCCCATCCCTGGTGATGGTGCTGCACTTGGCAAGTTACGCAGGGCTATTGGGTTTTCTGGCTCTCAACTGGACCCGGCCGGGGGTGGCGTACCTGGCCGCCGGCACCCTGGCCAATGCCACGGTCATCGCCGCCAACGGCGGTGCCATGCCGGTGAGCGAACGCGCCCTGCAGGGGGCCGGGCTCCACCACGTGCTGGCGGCGCTACAGGATGGCCCAGCGCAGAACTCGGTGTTGCTGGGGCCAACTTCCAGGTTGGCCGTGCTTGGAGACGTATTCTGGCTACCGGTGTGGCTGCCGGTAGCCAACGTATTCAGTGCCGGCGACGTGCTCATCGCCGCCGGGGTATTTGTGTTGTGTCACAGGGCCATGAAGGCTGCGTGACCTTTCTGCTCAATGGGGAAGGAGTTTCCCGGGGGAACCACGAATGACCTGCTGTGCTTCCCTTTAGGGGTATTTTTTGGGCCGGCGCCCCCAAAGAGAGCGGACCGCGGCAGAAAGCTGCCTGGAGGTGACCAGCAGTGCGATGGCGCATAGTCTACTACCTGCTCGCGCTAGCCTCGTTTGTGGCTGCCAGCGGGGCATTCCACAAATGGCGCTAGGCACTTAGGGAACGGTTCTTCAGCAGGAGACAGCATTATTCCATGGGTCTGCCGGCCCAATATTTGGGTAGGGGTGAGGAGAGCTCGCATTGGGTAGCCTGCCGCGTCCTGCTCGCGTCTATGTTCTCGCGGTCATTGCCTCCGGTGTCTTGTTCACCCTGCTGGTGCCGCCCCAGCTGGACGGCGCAAAAGCCTGGCACCTTCTCTTCTTCTTGGGCATGACCGTCGTCGCAGAGCTCAACCCGGTAGACTTGCCCGAGTACGGCGTGGTATCGGTGGCCTTCGCGTTCCACGGCGCGGCGTACCTTCTGTTTGCTCCCGGCGCGGCGGCCCTGATGGCCGCCGTGGCCAGTGCTGCTGCCGATGCCCGGGTCAAGCAACCGCTCTTTAAGATGGCCTTTAACAGTTCCCAGTACTACATCTGTATTGCCCTGGCGGGCCTTACCCACCGTACCGTCTCCCTGTGGCTGGCCGGGTTCGGAACCGCCGGACACGTCCGGTTGCTCTTGACCTGGGTGGCCTTTACCGTTTCCGTCCTGGTCTACTACGTGCTCAACGTTACTCTGGTGTGCTTTGCCTTTGCACTGAGCCAGGGCAGATCCGCCACCGGCATCTGGTTTAGGCACTTTCGGGGATACCTCATGCAGTACGGGGCGCTGGCCGCCCTGGGCCTCTTGGTGGCCCGGGTATTCGTGGAAGAATGGTTGGCCACGGCGCTGCTGGTGCTGCCCGTACTCATCGTCTACCGGGGGTTGAAAAACTACACGGAGCTGCAGGTGGAGACCAGGCAGGCGCTGGAAACCCTGGTGGACGTGATCGACCGCCGGGATAGCTACACCAACCAGCACTCCCAGCGGGTGGCGGAACACGCAGCCAGGACTGCCCGGCATCTCCGCTTGGATGAGGACTCAGTCGAGATCATAACCATGGCGGCGCGGGTTCACGATTTGGGAAAAGTGGGAGTCACCGATGACTTGCTCTTGAAGCCCGGAGCACTGGACACCCGGGGATGGTGGGTCATGCAGCAACACCCCCGTTCGGGAGCTGACATCACCGCCCGGCTTAGGCTGTACCGCAGAGGTAGTCCCCTCATCCGCGGGCACCACGAAAACTATGACGGCAGCGGTTATCCCGACGGCCTGGCAGGGGAGGATATCCCACTGGGAGCCAGGATCATCCGAGTCGCCGACGCTTACGACGCCATGGTTACCGACCGTCCCTACCGCAAGGGACGTCCCGCGGCCGAGGCGCTGGCGGTCCTCCAGGAGAACGCCGAAACCGAGTTCGATCCCAAAGTAGTGGCAGCCTTCTTGGAGTGGAACCGCCAAGACGGCCTGGAGATCGAACAACCCCAAGCAGCCGCCACCGGGGAGCGTGCAGAGTGTTAGTGCACATTGGAGTAGCCAAGACAGGCAAATGGGCAGTCGGGGAAAGCGGGGACTCCGTCGAGGTCGTCGAACGGCGACAGGGCGGGGTCACGGCCATCCTGGCCGATGGCCAGGGTAGCGGGCCCGCTGCCAAGCGCATCAGCAGCCTGGTGGTGTCCAAAGCCATGGCGTTGACGGCGGAAGGAGCCCGCGACGGGGCCGTAGCCCGGGCCGTGCACGATTTTCTCTACGCCTGGAGGGACGGCAAGGTTTCCGCGGCCCTTTGCATGCTCTCGGTGGACCTGACCAGCCGTACCCTTCTGGTTACCAGGAACGGGGACGCCCTGGTGGTGGTCAAGACGGCAGGCAGGCTTGACATTCCCGGCGAGGTGGCGCCCATCGGTCTTTACCCCGGCACCCGGCCTTGGATCAGCGAGTACGCGTTGGAGCCCGGGATCATGGCCCTGGCGGCCAGCGATGGTATCAGCAACGCCGGCCTGCGCCGCGGGTGCCAGTTGACCAGTGAGGAGATCGCGGGGCTGCTGGTAAGTCATGGTCCAGAGGCTGCCACCGGGCTGGCCGACCGCCTGCTGGAACTGGCGCTGTCCCGGGACGACGGCCGGCCCGCCGACGATATGACGGTGGTAGTAGTAGGCATCGGAGCGGGTGACCCTGATCCCCAGGTGCGACGGATGAGTGTGACGTTTCCCGTCTGACCACGGCCTTTCCACAGTGAGGGGACTGAGCATGGCCAGGACCCGCATTCTCGTGGTTGGTGTGTGCACCTCGGGTAAGACTACCCTGGTGGACGCCCTGCGCCGCCGGGGATATGATGCTTACTGCGTTGCCCAAGAACACTCATCTGTGTCGCGGCTTTGGGCTCTGCGTTCGCCGGACTTAGTGGTATGCTTGGATGTATCCTACGAAGCGGCTGTTACCAGGCGGAAAGTCTTCTGGGGGCCCGAGCGGCTGCAGCGGCAGCGGGACCTGCTGGAGCAGGCCCGGGCCCGCGCCGACATCTACCTCGATACTACAGGTCTTACGCCCGGCAAAGTCCTGTCCCGGGTCCTGGAGGCCATATCTGAAAGGGGAGATCCGGGTGGCGCTGGTGACTCTAGACATGATCAAACGACATCCTGAGTTGGAGGTTTTCCTCCTACGGGGAAACGACCACTTGGGGGCCATTGGTTACACCGACCACGGCGTGCGCCACGCCAACCTGGTAGCCAGCATATCCCGCAACATCCTGCTCAGGCTGAACTTCCCGGAGCGCGAGGCGGAACTGGCGGCCATTGCCGGGTATCTTCACGACATCGGAAACGTGGTGAGCCGCTGGGCCCACGGCCAGACCGGCGCCATGATGGCCTGGCAAGTTCTACGCGAACTGGGCATGCCGCCCGAAGAGGTAGCGGCAGTGGTGGGGGCCATCGGCAGTCACGACCCGGAAGACACGTCAGAACCAGTGAACAACGTGGCCGCCGCCGTGATCCTGGGCGACAAGTCCGATGTGCACCGGAGCCGGGTACGCAACCCGGACCGCACCACCTTTGACATTCACGACCGGGTTAACTACGCCGTCGAACATTCGTTTGTGCGGGTGGACGAACGCCGGCGCACCATCACCCTGGAACTGACAGTTGACACCTCCATCTCGCCGGTCATGGACTACTTCGAGATATTCCTGACGCGTATGGTCATGTGCCGTCGCGCCGCGTCTTTTCTGGGCTGCGCGTTCGAGCTATCCATCAATGAGGTGCGCCTCCTCTAGCGGGTGGTCCCGTAGACTACCAGGGAAAGGGGGCACTGGACTTGCTTGGACAAGCCTGGCTCAGCGCGCTTTTTGTTCATGCTTTTGACCTTGAGAAGATGGTCGCCTTCTACCGGGATACACTGGGACTTGAAGTCTACTTCGAAGAGCCCGGCCAGTGCACGTTTTTCCGGACCACCGGGGGTGGGCCATCGCTGGCACTGTACGCTGGCCGCGAGCCAGGACAGGTGGGGTGCAACCACTGGTTTGTCATGTTCGATGTACCGGACCTTGATGCTACCGTGTCAGCGCTGCAAGCCAGAGGTGTGGGCGCCGGCCCCATTCAGGCTGTGCCCTACGGAAGGATGGTGTTGTTTTCCGACCCAGAAGGCAACATCATCGAAGTTCGTGAGCCTGTTATGACGCCGGCAGAATAGGTTGATCTTGCGCCTGCCGCGGGCTCCATTAGTTAGGAGAGATCCCGGCGCGGCTCCCCAAGCCCCGCGGCCAATTGTTCCCGGTTCGCGTGTCAACTTAGTTACTAAAGTTTTGTAGTTCTTCTAGTCCGAAGTTCCGAACCAGAAAACCCCATATTGAGGCATTTGCCCTGGTAGAAGGGATAACGTCACCGGAGGCACTGGAAGATGTACCCATGTATGTTAAGTGTTAGGTCTTGCCTGGGTCGCCATATCATGGTATAATAGAGCCATGTATATCGACGTGGTGCCCAACCGTAACTCTCCCCCCGCCATCCTCCTCCGCGAATCGGTGCGGGAGGGAAATAAGATCCGCAAACGTACCCTGGCCAACCTCTCCAAATGGCCGCC
>JBFLYN010000035.1:0-36049 GCA_040756655.1 Bacillota bacterium | reverse complement strand
TCGACGAACCTGTCCCATAACGAGAAGCCCTCCCTCGGTTATTGCTTCCACAAAGGAATACCTACGGGATCAGTGGCTTCTCGTCCTTCTTTTTCCGTCAACTCCCCACAATTACTTTACTCTTACCCAAGCCGCGAAGAGTGAAGGGCTCTGGCCGCCGTCAGGATAACCACCTGACCCCGGCTACAATGTCGCCCGGTACCCTCTAACGCCGGTCCTGGTAGGAGGAGTCTGAAACCAGGGTGGTGAATATACGGGACAAGACCGGACAACTCAACATCGCTGCTCCGAACCTGAACGCCTGTAGGGTTGGCCATGGCATCAGGTCACGTGCAATGTGCTTGCACAAACGGTGAGATGGGAAACCATCTCGCCCCCCATTGTGGAAAGGAGCGTTACGAGTACGTGCTTCACAGTACTGGCGCCTTTCTACGAGGTGCCAGTGTATTTTTTCTACCGGAGGGTTTTCGTCATGAAGAAGCTGGCAGCGGCGCTTTGCGCCCTCATGCTCCTGGTAGCCTGTTCACCGGCCTCTTCTAAAGTGCTGATCCTGGCAACAACTACCAGCACCGCAGACACCGGACTGCTGGATGTTCTCAACGCAGAGTTCGCCAGGCTTCATCCTGGCTGGACGGTTAAGATTGTTGCTGTGGGTACAGGAGAAGCACTCAAGCTGGGCGAACGCAAAGACTGCGATGTGCTGTTGGTGCACGCCCGTGAGTCGGAGGAAGCTTTCCTGGCAGCAGGCTTCGGTGTTAACCGGCGCGATGTCATGTACAATGACTTTGTGCTGCTAGGACCCGGACATGACCCGGCCGGCGTGAAAGGAGCAGCGTCGCTGGTGGAGGCCTTGCAGCTCCTCGGCAATAGCTCCTTTCTCTTCGTTTCGCGGGGTGATAACTCGGGGACCCATAGGAAGGAGATCGAGCTATGGAAACAGGCCGGACTGGTGCCGGGTGGCGAAAGCTACCTCTCCACCGGCCAGGGCATGGGTGAAACCCTGCGCATTGCCAGCGACAAAGCAGGCTACACGTTGTCCGACCGGGGAACCTACCTGGCCACGTCCAACCTGGATCTCGCCGTAGTCTTCCAGGGAGACCCGCTCCTCCGCAATGAGTATGGTGTCATCGAGGTAAAGGGGGCCAAGAACCCCGACGGAGCCCGTGCCTATGCAGAATTCCTGGTGTCAAGTGTCGCCCAAGGCATCATCGCCGACTTCGGCAAGGACCGGTTTGGACAGCCGCTCTTTTACCCCAACGCAGGTAGATAAACCAGCAAAGGTGGGCAAGCGCCGGTTGGACGGACGGGGTGGTATGGCACCAAGAAGGATTAGCAGATGGTTAGCAAATCCCCTCACAGACACAAAAACAGGGAGTTTCCGTCTAGGAAACTCCCTGCTAAACCTGGCTCCTCGAGCAGGATTCGAACCTGCAACCCTCCGGTTAACAGCCGGATGCTCTACCGTTGAGCTATCGAGGAACGTCTCTTGCCCTGAACAAAACTCATTATACAAGATAACCCGGTGAGCGTCAACAATGCTGTTGGATGTGACTTGGCATGGTCGCCAAGTCCAATGGTATCGCACTCCATTGCCACTGAGAAAAGAAAGAGCCTGTTTACCGCAGGGCTCTTTCCCCTAATCGAGATAATCTTTGAGTTTCTTGCTCCGGCTGGGATGCCTCAGCTTGCGCAGGGCTTTGGCCTCGATTTGGCGGATCCGCTCGCGAGTAACGCCGAAATGCTGGCCCACTTCCTCGAGGGTCCGCAAGCGGCCGTCGTCTAGCCCAAAACGCAACCTCAACACCCGCTGTTCGCGCAGCGTTAGTGTCTCCAGCACTTCTTCCAGCTGTTCCTTTAGCAGCATAAATGAAGCAGCTTCTGCAGGAGCCATCGCCTCTTCATCCTCGATGAAGTCGCCCAGATGGCTGTCTTCCTCTTCACCGATGGGGGTTTCCAGCGAAACCGGCTCCTGGGCAATCTTCATGATCTCCCGCACCCGTTCCACTGAGATTCCCATCTCGTCGGCGATCTCCTCTGCCGTCGGTTCGCGCCCCAATTCCTGGAGGAGCTGGCGCTGCACGCGGATGAGCTTGTTGATGGTCTCGACCATGTGCACCGGGATCCTGATGGTCCTGGCCTGGTCGGCTATGGCCCGGGTGATGGCCTGCCGGATCCACCACGTTGCATAGGTCGAAAACTTGTAGCCCTTTTGGTAGTCAAACTTCTCCACGGCTTTGATGAGCCCTAGGTTGCCCTCCTGGATGAGATCCAGGAAGAGCATGCCCCGGCCCACGTAACGCTTGGCTATGCTGACCACCAGCCGCAGGTTGGCCTCAGTCAGCCGGCGCTTGGCCTCACGATCGCCTGACTCGATACGCTTGGCCAGATCGATCTCTTCCTGTGCCGTAAGGAGAGGCACCCGCCCGATCTCCTTGAGGTACATGCGCACGGGGTCATCAATGGCCACGCCTTCGGGCACACTGAGATCAGCGTCTTCTTCCTCGTCGGGCGCCCGTTCCGGAGTCAAACCAGGGTGTTCATCCTTGGCTCCGCTGGCGATCTCCACTCCCGAGTCGGCCAACGCTTCGTAGACATCATCGATCTCGTCAGGGTTGAGTTCCACACCCTGGAGAGCATCCATGATCTCATCGTAGGTCAGTACGCCCTTCTGCTGCCCGAGTCTGATGAGTGCTTGCACTGATTCATTTCTGATTATGGTCTTGTTCATTGCATCTCCCCCCTCCCTGGCAAGAGGGCCACAGAGGGATATTTTCGTCAGTCGGGTCGTGAACCCTTTAGTTCCTTCAGGAGGGCCTGGTACTCGGCGATGACGCTACGCTGTGTTTCACGGCTCTCCACGTCCAAAGCAGAAAGCAATTGACCCAACTCATCAAGGCGCCTGCGCTTCAGAGCCTCCACGCAGTCCGTCAGGACGCGCCTGGCGTCCTCCGTTGCATAGGTCACATCCTCGGCGCTAACCATGGCCACCAGGGACGTGGCTCCAGCATTCTCTCCCAAGAAAGACATCAGCCGCATAATATCAACGGGTCCCTCTACCAGCGGCCAAGCATAGAGCCGGTCTACCACTGCCCGGCAGTCAGGGCTCGAGAACGCCTCCAAAGCAAGTGCCTTCCTCACCGTGGGGATGTTCGCGGCATCCTCCAACATCAACCGGATCAGTTCCTTCTCTGCCTGCAGGGCCGCCGGAGTCATACCAGTACTTACAAAATCTGTCATGACTTTTCCATAGCGTATAGTATGGGCATCTTCAGACTTTTTATGCCCTCGTGCTGCTGCTTCGATGCTACGGACGACCTCCCGGTTCAGCGTTTCCGCCGGAACCTTGAGATCTTGGGAGAACTTGGCTACGTATGCCTCGCGCTCCACGGCGTTGGACAGTTCTGCCAGCAGAGGAGACAGGACCTGCGCGGCCCGGGATTTCCCCTCGGGACTGGTCAGATCATACTCCCGCTTGAGCAACGCATAGCGGTACTCGAATAGCTGCAGGGCACCAGACAGCAATAAGCGAAACACCTCGGGGCCCTGGCGCTTGATCAAATCATCGGGATCCTGCCCCTCGGGCATTAGGGCCACCTTCACAGTGCCTCCCAGGCTCCGGAAAAGCTCTAGTCCACGCAAGGTGGCGGCTTGCCCGGCCACATCAGCGTCATAAGCGATCACTAGTTCAGGCGATAGAACGTGTAATGTCCGGGCCTGTTCCCGGGTCAACGCCGTGCCCAGCGACGCGACTACGTTAGTTATGCCGGCCTGATGTGCCGCGATGACGTCCATGTACCCTTCAACGACCACCGCCCGGCCTTCTCTCCTGATGCTCTCTCGAGCCAGGTGCAACCCGTACCAATTGCGGCCCTTGGAAAAGTGCGGGCTGTCCCGGGAATTAAGGTACTTGGGCTGGTCACTCCCGAGGGTCCGCGCCCCGAACCCGATTACCCGTCCCCTCCCGTCGGCGATGGGAAACATCAGGCGGTCACGGAAGTAGTCGTAAGGCCTTTGCCTGCCCTCGACGGCCAGGCCAGCCCTGACCAGAACTTCAGGTCTGAAGCCCTTGCGCGCCAAGGCGTTCATGGTAGTTTGCCACCCGGCGGGAGCGTACCCAAGGCGGAAGCCGGCGATGGCAGCCTCGCCAATGCCCCGCGCCTGCAGGTACTCCCGCACTCTGGCTCCTGCCCGGGCGGCCAGCACCGCCTGGTAGTACTGGCAGGCCATTTCCAGGGCACGGCGCACTTCGTCGGCCTGACGTTGGGCTTCAGTGGGCGGCGCCTTGGACAGGGTGATCCCGGCCCGTTCGGCCAGTCTCTCCACGGCGGCCCTGAAGTCGAGGCTCTCGCGCTTCATGATGAAGGCGAACACGTCCCCGCCTTCTCCACAGCCGAAGCAGTGAAACGTTCCTTTTTCAGGGTTCACGTTGAATGACGGCGTCTTCTCAGTATGAAACGGACAAAGGCCCACAAAGTTCCGGCCCCGCCTGCGCAGGGCGACGTAGTCAGAGACTACCTCCAGGATACCGCTTTTGCCCCTGATCTCCTCCAGCACCTCGTTGTCGAAGGTCCCGGCCATGATCTACCACCCGTCGTTCTTGTGACTTCCACATTCGTGACGGGCTCCTGTTATCCTGCCGCTGTGGGCCAACACAAAACCCCATCCGGCCGTGGGGATGAGGTCATGATTACGGGCAGTCTATGCCGGTCTCGATGGTATCCTGGCTCCCACCCCCTTCGGCTGTCTGGTATTCGGTTTTTCCACTGGATCGTATTCGCGGCCGTCCAGCAAGTTCCTCCTACAGTCGAAAGGTTTTTCCTTGGGTGTTCTCGAAGAGCGCGGGCGGGGGTGTTCTCGGTTGAGGATCTACGATATCTCCATGACCCTGGGCGACCGTACTGTGGTCTGGCCAGGCAACCGACCGGTGGAAGTCGTCCCTGAGCTCCACAGCCCGGCCCGCGTCTCCCGCCTGGTCCTAACTTCCCATTCCGGCACCCACGTGGACGCTCCTGCTCACTTCGTGCCCGGAGCCGAAACCATCGACATGGTTCCCCTGGACAGGCTGGTGGGACCGGCCCGGGTGATCGAGATTCCCGGAGATAGCATCAACGCCGTGGTCCTGCGCTCGGCCGGGGTGTTACCGGGGGAAATCGTGCTGTTCAAGACGGCCAACTCCGACCTGGCCGAGGAAGCCGCTTTCGCCGACAGCTACGTGGGTATTTCCAGAGACGGCGCGGGCTATCTTACCGGCCTGCCCGTACGCGCCGTGGGCATCGACTACCTGTCCGTGGAGCTACCCGACGACGACTACGTGCACTTTAGGCTCTTGGAGGCCGGCATCCCCGTCATCGAGGGACTGCGCCTGGCCGGGGTGCCGCCCGGGGAGTACTTGCTCGCCTGTCTACCCCTGAAAATACGGGGCGGGGACGGGGCGCCCGCCCGAGCCGTGCTTATCTCCCCCTCCATTCTGTCCACGGAGTAGGGATGGCCGCCATCAGCTCCTGGTAGAGTTCCCGGGCGCGTTCCCGGTCCTGTCCGTGGCCGTGCTCGTCGCCGTACAAGTAGAAGCGGACCAACCACAAGCGAGCATGGTGGTCCGACGGGTCGGCGGCCAGCTGCTGCTCCATTATGGTCACCGCCGGTTCATACTGGCCCGAAAGAAGAAGGCCGTCGGCGGTACTGCCAAGGCCCGGACCCATATTGAAGCTGCCGTACATGAGCACGCCGCCGGCCAGACCCTGACTGGAAGCAACGGAAGCCATGTCCGCAGGACGGGTCTCCTCCCGGACCCTCGTGCACATGAGCCTGGAGCTGGTGGCACTCTACGACCGCGGTGGCGCGCCGTACTGGATGGCCTGACCCCGTTGGTGGAACGGGCTTTTGACATGCCGGACGACCCGGATACTACCAGGTGGCATGTCCGGTGGTATTGCCTCCGCGATGAAGTCCTCCTGCAGCTTCTACCCCGGCTTGCCGAAGCTGTGCTTCCCCACTGGTATGTCCACTTTTGGTCTGGAGATGACCTTTGCGTGATCCTAGCCGGCCGGGTGTTCTGGTCCAAAGCCCGTGACCCGGCATCCTGGAATGAGTTTATAGACTATGGCCTCTCGATCGGGGTGGAACGCGGCTGGACAGAACGGATTCCCACCCGGCTACCGATCTACGTACAGGAAGCCTGCGAGCGGTTCTGGCAGGGCAAGCTGGACCCCAACGGTTAGTGCCATCTTCCCTGCTACTGGTGCTGGTAGGAGCCGGAGAAGGCTGAAGGGAAATGGCAGGTAGCTCTTGTCAAAATATGTCTTGACTGTACTCCCATTTCTTGTATAGAGTGATACGTGGATATCATTTGAGGAGAGCGTGATGTGGTGAGTAGGAGTCAGCAAGCCATACTTGCCAACCGGGATTTTCTACTGGTGTGGTCCGGCCAGTCGGTTTCCATTTTTGGAGACACCTTGTTTGGTTTGGCTCTGATGTGGTGGGTTGCCGAGGTGACCGGCAGCGGCACTGCCATGTCGGCGGTGGCATTGGCCACGGCCCTTCCCCGCATCGTCCTTGGGCCGATTGTGGGAGTCTATGTTGACCGCGCCGACCGCAGGAAGCTCATGATTGTTTCCAACCTGCTCAACACCGTGATCACTGCAGGCATGGCTAGCCTGTTCTGGCAAGGGATCTTCTCCCTCCAGCTCATCCTCGCGTCTTCCCTGCTCATGGGCACCGTGTCCACGCTGCATGGTCCGGCCTTTGAGGCGTCCATACCGGCTCTGGTAGGCGAGGAAGAGCTGATCCGGGCCAACTCGCTCATGCAAAGTGCCAACAGCGCCATCGGAGTCGTAACCCCGGCGGTTAGCGGCATCATCCTTGCCCTGGCCGGGGTGGGAGCATCGGTGATGATCAACTCCGTGACATTCGCTATCGCAGCACTGTCCCTGGTTCCCGTGGATATTCCCTCTCCGGCAGCAGGAACCGGTCCCCGCCGCTCTGTGTTTAGCGACGCCGGCCTGGGCTTTAAATATGTCTATTCGCACCGCCTGCTCATGCCCATGCTCGTGTTCTTTGCCGCCATCAACCTGACCCTCGCCCCCCTGGGCGTGGTTTTGCCCATCCTGATTCTCAAGGTCCTCAATGCCGGGCCAGCCCTCTTGGGTCTTTTCGGAAGCTTTAACTCAGCCGGGATCCTTGGTGCATCCTTCCTACTGTCAGTAGTTCCTAACTTGGCCAAGAGAACCGGGTTTGTCCTGGTGTCGGCCATCGTGGGGATTGGGTTGTCGGCAGCGCTGGTTGGCTTTAGCCCCAACTCGGTCCTGTTGCTGGCCGGTGCCGCGGGGCTGGGTTCCATGTCGACAGTAGCAAACATCGCGGCACAGTCTATCTGGCAAAGAGAGGTCCCTGAAGAGCTGCGGGGACGGGTATTTGCTGCCAGGCACGCGGTGAGCAGCGGGCTGCGCCCGGTGGGACTGGCCGCAGCAGGTCCTCTTTCGGACCTTCTGGGTGCCGGGCGGTTGATGGGTGGGGCTGGGCTACTGTGCGCCTCGGCAGGGCTGATCGGGTTCCTCATACCTGGCCTTAGCAGGTACCCCGCCAGTTCCGCCCGGGCTTCAGCACCGTCGGCACAGACCGGCTAGACCGTGCCATGCATCCAGGCCCGCGCGCACCTGGGTGAGAAGCAGGCCCCGGCCACGACCGGGGCCTGCTTCGGCGTACGCCTATTCGAACTCCACCGCGGCTTTCACGGTGCCTGCGCGCCGGGCCTGCACCACCAGCTGGGCACCAGTGCCGGCGGGTGCTTGCACCGTCCATTCCACCTGGGTTTCCCGGGTTCCGCCGCCGCCGAGGTAACCGCCGGGCAGGACCCACCCGTCCAAGTGCTCCAGTTCAACCCGGCTCTTACCACCGACCACTGCCGCGCCCTGGGGCAGTTGTAGCTCGGCCACTATGGGCTTGACGACCTTAGCCTTCACCGCCTGCTTGGTGACGCTAGTAGGAAGGTAGCCCACGTTCTTCACCACCGCCGCTACCTTGTAGACACCCGTTGCCACCCGGCTAACCTGGAGGGAACCCAGCTTGAGCAGGGGGGTGGCCGCGGCGTGCTTCAGGGTAAAGGTGCAGTTCTTGATGCACTCTTCTTCTAAGAACTTGCCCGGAGGCGCGTTCTGTCTTACGGTTTTAGGCACCCAGCCCCCGATCTCCACGTTACCCAAGTCCGGGTGCTGGAAGGGAGTCCAGGGCACGAACCCCTTGCCCTCGAGGTGCTCGTCCTGCCACTGGAGCAGCTTGAGCTGCTCTTCCTCCACGTCCTTGGGGGTCTTTTGATCATCCGGTTTCTTCTTGTCCAGCCCGGCCCGGCCCGCCATGTCCCAGAGCTCCGTGGTATACCCGATGAGACCACGGTGTTCGTAGACCCAGTCGATGAAAATGCCGGCCCGGGTGTGGCCCCAGCCACCGTGGGATGCCGGGATGCACTCGTATCCCAGGATGTCCTCGCCCCGCCGCCCGATGGCCTTGAATGCAGCCAGATCGTGGCGGTCCATCTTATCGTCGGGCTGGGTGCAGTATGCCCGAAAGATAACCCCCCCGGTGGTGTGGTAAGCCTGGATGGCCGCGATATTCTCGTGGCTGAGGATGAACTCGGCCATGGCCCTGGTCTCGGGCTCGCTGAGTGGGTAGGGGCCGGCGCCGCTCTGTTCCAGCCGCCAGTTGGCCGGGAAGTTCCTGTTGATGTCCAGTCCCCACTTGGGTGGTACGACCTTGACCGGGACCACGGCGTCGCCGCGGATCCGGCCCTCCGGGTAGATCCGGTAGAAGGTGCCCTGGTAGTCATCGGGTTGCCGCCTGACCATGAGGCGCGGGTCTTTGCTTGAGACCTTCCACTCACCGGTTTCGTCGGGCACCCGCATCTGGAGGATCATGCCGTTTCCATCTACATCTTCCAGGTGCAACCCGTCCTTGACCTCTTCGTCCGGATAGGGACGCACACTGGATCGCAGCATGAACGGGGTGGTGAGGTAGAGTTCGGCTCCGTCCGGGTTAACCCGTGGGAGGATGTAAAAAGCGCGGGTATCCAGGAGATAGGTAACTTCCGGATCGGTCCCGTAGTTGTTGAGCAGGTGGGCGATGGTGTGTAGGCACACCTGGGACCCGGTAACCTCGCCCGCATGGATGTTGGCGTCGATGTACATGGCCGGTTTGTCCGCCGCTGCTCCAGTAGATCGGTTGGTGATCTCCAGGACGTAGATGTCCCTTCTCTCGTAACTTTGGCCGATGACGTCCAGAGCTGCCAGGTGTGGGTACGCAGAGACACAGGCGTCGAGGAATGCCTTGATCTCCGCATGCTGGTAGAAACGGTGGTAATCGACGGTGATGGCCAATGCGGTTCCCTCCTTTGCCGACTCCAGCTGCCGGGTGCAAAGCCTTTGACGTACTGGGCCACGGTGTAACGGTCGATCCTACCGGCGATGTGCTCGTGACAGCATGCTCCACGCTGAGTTCCAGAGCAGCTCCTGACCACCGTACGACCATTGCAGGTGCTCAAGGTAATGGTGGTACAGCCGTTCCAGCGGCCTTATGGGCCTTCTGTTCCTCGCGCTCTGCCGGCGCGTCAACGTATACCCTTTCGAACAAAAGCTCCCCCGGCCGAAAGACTGCCGCGCCTACGTCACTTCCCCATCCTGGCGAGACCTTCCAAGGTATGGGTCAGGCGGGACCGGAAGCGGTCCCCCTCGGGAATCAGGAACACCTGGGTCTTGTGCTTGAGTCTCGGGAAGGCCTTGGAAGGGATGATCGCTCCCGGTCCCGCTGGAATGCCGTGCGCATGGTACAGGGTACCTCTGGCCTCTTGCTATCCTCGCTGGTTGAGTCCAGGACACCATGACTTCCCAACCGCGTCCTTCCAGCAGCTCTGGTGTTTCGCGGACCAGAGCTCCGTGCCTCCAGTTACTCCGGGTACAGAACTATCTTCGATGAGTTGCCCCGATTTCCTCCCCGAAAAGAGCATAGGCCGGGGGGGTTCACCTCCGGCCGCTCTTCCAGTCTCTACTTGCCCAGGGCCGCCTGGGCGGCCGCCAGCCGCGCCACCGGCACCCGGTACGGCGAACACGAAATGTAGTCCAGGCCCGCCTGGTGGCAAAAACCAATGGACCTGGGGTCACCGCCGTGCTCACCGCAGATGCCGATCTTCAGGTCCGGGCGAGTCTTCCGGCCCAGCTCCACTGCGATGGTCACCAGCTTGCCTACCCCGGCCTCGTCCAGCACGGCAAAAGGATTGTCATCTAGGATTTTGTGCCTGAGGTAGTGATGGAGAAACTTGGCCTCGGCGTCATCCCGGGAGAAGCCGTAAGTCATCTGGGTGAGGTCGTTGGTGCCAAAGGAGAAGAACTCGGCGTGACGGGCCACCTCGTCGGCCGTTAGCGCCCCGCGCGGCACCTCGATCATGGTACCCACCACTACCGGAAACTCCATCCCGCTGGCTTCCTTTACCTGGGCGGCAACTTGGCGCACAAGCTCCTCGAGGACGGCCAGTTCACGGGCGTGGCCCACCAGGGGTATCATCACCTCCGGGCGGATGTCGCGGCACCCCTCGGCCATGAGCTCCACGGTGGCCTCGAAAATGGCCTGGGCCTGCATGGCATAGATCTCCGGGTAGACTACCCCGAGGCGACAACCCCGGAAACCAAGCATGGGGTTCACTTCCGACAGGGCACGGGCCTTGCGCACCAATTCCTGCTGGCGGGCGACCACGGCCTCGCTCTCCCCTTCGGCCCTGGCCCTCCCCAATGCGATCACCAGTTCCTCGATGTCGGGCAGAAATTCGTGCAACGGAGGGTCCAAGAGCCTGATGGTCACCGGAAAACCCTCCATGACCCGCAGGATCTGCTTGAAGTCCTCTTTCTGCATGGGCAGGAGCCGGTCAAGGGCCGCCCGGCGCTGTTCTTCGCCGTCGGCCAAGATCATAGCCTGCATAGCTGGCAAGCGGTCGGCGGCCATGAACATGTGCTCGGTCCGGCAAAGCCCGATGCCCTCCGCCCCGAATTCACGGGCCCGGACAGCATCCTGGGGGGTGTCGGCGTTGGCCCGCACGCCCAAGCGCCGGGCACGGTCACACCAGTCCAGGAGCTCTTGGAACTCCCGGCCCAGTTGCGGTTCTACCATGGCGACTTCGCCCAGCATCACCTGGCCGGTGGCCCCATCAATGGTGATGAGGTCGCCTTCGGACAGTTCCACAGTGCCGGCCCAGGCTTTCCTGGCAGACAGGTCAATGCCCAGCGCCTCGCAGCCCACCACGGCTGGCTTCCCCATGCCCCGGGCCACAATGGCAGCATGGCAGGTCATCCCTCCCCGGCTGGTGAGGATCCCCTGGGCCTGGACGATCCCGTGCATGTCGTCTGGCGCAGTCTCCGGACGTACCAGGATCACTCGATCTCCGGCCTCCCCGCGACGCTCGGCGTCATCGGCATGGAACACCACCACTCCTGTGGCCGCCCCGGGGGACGCCGGAAGTCCCCGGGCTATGACCTGCGCGTGGGCGCCGGGATCGATGGTCCGGTGCAACAGCTTTTCCACCTGCTCTGGGTCGATGCGGAGGATGGCCTCGGCCCGGGAGATAATATCTTCGTGAACCAGGTCGCTGGCGATCTTCACGGCCGCCGCCGCTGTACGCTTGCACGCGCGCGTCTGTAACAGGAAGAGCCGGCCTTTCTCGATGGTGAACTCGATATCTTGCATATCACGGTAGTGAGATTCCAGGCGCCGGGCTGATTCCATGAGCTGGACGTAAGCCTGGGGCAGTTCGCCGGCCAGTTGCTGGATGGGCAAGGGGGTGCGAATGCCTGCCACCACATCCTCGCCCTGGGCATTGATAAGGTACTCCCCAAGCATCTCCCGGGCTCCGGTGGAGGGGTTGCGGGTAAACAGGACCCCAGTTGCCGAAGTAGGGCCCATGTTTCCAAACACCATGGCCTGCACGTTCACGGCAGTGCCCATATCATCGTTGATGCGGTGGACCCGCCGGTAGACTACAGCCCGGTCATTGTGCCACGAGCGGAAGACTGCTTCCACGGCCATGATCAATTGCTCCTTGGGGTCCTGGGGGAAGACCCGCCCGGACAAGGACTTGACCAGCTGCAGGTATTCGACGGTGATAGCTTGTAAGACCTCGGCGGGGATCTCGCCATCGTGAAGTACTCCGGTCGCTTCCTTGTGCCGCTCCAGCACATCTTCAAACCGGGCGAGGGGCAGGCCCAGGACCACATCGGAGAACATCTGGATGAAGCGGCGGTAGCAGTCATAGGCAAAGCGCGGGTCGCCGGTGCTTTCGGCCAGTCCCTGAACGGTGAGGTTGTTGAGGCCGAGATTAAGGATGGTGTCCATCATTCCAGGCATGGAGACTGCTGCCCCGGAGCGAACCGAAACCAGCAATGGATGGCCGGGATCGCCGAACGTGCGGCCGATGGTAGCTTCCAGGCGGCACAGTGTCCGGAATATCTCTTCCCGTAACCCTTCCCCTAGCACCTGTCCTGCCTGGTAGTACTCGATACAGGCCGCTGTGGAGATGGTAAAGCCGGGAGGCACTGGTAGGCCCAAGCGGGTCATCTCCGCCAGGTTCGCTCCCTTACCCCCCAGCAATGCCCGCATGGAAGCATTGCCCTCGTCGAACATGAACACCCGGTTATTCACCGTCGACTCCCCTCCTGGCACTGGTTATCTGTATGATGTGACTGGCAGTCTCTTCGATGGCCCGATCGGTCACATCCACGACCGGGCAGCGCAAGCGCCCAAAGACCGCGCGGGCATAGTCCAGCTCGCGCAGGATGCGATCGTGATCGGCATAGGCAGCCACCACGTCTAGGCCCATGGACTTCAACCGCTCCTTGCGGATGCGTACCAGGCTTTCTGACTGAATGGTCAGCCCGATGACCTTCCCCCGGGGCAGCACCCAGAGCTCCTCGGGTGGGGGCATCTCCGGTACCAAGGGGAGATTGGCCACCCGGTAGCACCGCTGGGCCAAGTAGAGGCTTAGCGGGGTCTTGGAGGTGCGGGAAACGCCTATAAGGACGACATCGGCCATGGCCATGCCCCGAGGGGCTTTGCCATCATCGTGCTTTACTGCAAACTCCACCGCTTCTATCCGGCGAAAGTACTCTTCGTCCATGCGGTGGACCAACCCCGGCTTGAGCTTGGGCTCTGTGTAGGTGAGGTTACCTAGAGCTGCCATCATCGGACCCATGATATCCACGACGGAGACTCCCTGACGCTGGGCCTCTTCCCAAAGAAACGCCCGCAGCTCTGGAAGGATCAGGGTGAAGACGATGATCGACCGCACACCCCGGGCCTGTTCCACCACCTGGCGGATGGCATCGCGATCGTGCACGTGGGGAATGCGTCGGAACTCTATACCCCCGGCATTGAACTGAGATGCAGCGGCCCTGGTTACGAGTTCCGCTGTTTCGCCAATGGAATCCGACACAACGAAAACCACCGGCTTTTCCGGTCGCTGGCTGATGTTCCGTCCCCCCTCTCCGTTTCAAACAAAGAACAAACCAGGCGCCACGTACGGCACCTACCCCCTCTTATATTACTCCTCGGCCCGGGCGTTTCCTGCCTGCACCCGGATCTCACCCCGGCGGGACAGGCTGCAGCAGGCGCAAGTCGGCCATGCCGCTGAACAGTTCCAGCGTCCAAGCCAAGAGCGCCAGCCGGCTGGCCCGCAGCGTCTCGTCTTCAGCCAGCACCAGCACATCATCGAGAAACCTATCGATGTGTGGCTTGAGACCGGCAAGTAGTTTGAGGTATCCCTGGTAGTCCCGGGCTTCCAGACGACCTTTTACCTTGCGGGCGGTGTCCGACAAAGCGCGGAGGAGCTCGCGTTCGGCGGCCTCCTTCAAGACGGTGGCATCGGGCCGCTGGCCCGTGGCACGGCCGGCCAGGTTGGCCACCCGCCGGTACCCGGTCATGAGTGCCTCAAACTCCTCCTTCCTGGCGAATTCCGCCAGCACCGTGGACCGGCGCCACGCATCCGGCACTTCCCTGGCCCCGGCGGCGATAACTGCATCCACCACATCCTGCCGGACCCCGGCGTCGGTAAACAGAGTTCGGATGCGCCCAACAATGAACTCCAGGACCGACTGGGACACCGCACCAGGGTTTTCTAAGTCCAGGGGTTGCCCGGCCACGGCCCGACTGACAGCTTGTTCCAGGTCCAGGTGCAGTTCGGAGTTCCAAAGGAGCAGGGCCACCCCCAGGGCCTGCCTGCGCAAGCCGTAGGGATCCTGGGAACCGGTAGGCTGGATCCCCAGGCCGAAGCAGCCAGCCAGGGTGTCCAGACGGTCGGCTAGCCCCACCAGCATGCCGGGCAATTGCCCCGGCAACCCGTCATCGGCCGTACGGGGGAGATAGTGCTCGTATATGGCTTCAGCCACAGCCGGGTCCTCACCGGACCGGGTTGCGTACTCCCGGCCCATGATGCCCTGAAGTTCGGGGAGTTCCCTGACCATGGCGGTGATAAGGTCGGCCTTACACAACAGCGCGGCCCGGTCAATGACCTGGGCTGGGCCTTCCCGCACCCCGGCCATAGCCGCCAGTACCCGGGAGAGCTGCCGCACCCGGAGGGTCTTATCGTGCAAGGTTCCCAGGTTCTCCATGAATACGACCCGGGACAGCTCGGGCAGGCGGTCTGCCAGGGCGATCTTGGTATCTTGCTGGAAAAAAAACTCCGCATCAGCCAACCGGGCCCCGATGACCCGCTCGTACCCAGCCCGGACCACGTCCAGGTAACGCTGGTCGCCGTTGCGCACACCCACGAATACCGGCAAAAGACCTCCACCCGCCGAACGCACAGGAAATACTCGCTGGTGGTGCCGGAGGGTGGTGACCAGGACGGGTGCGGGCAGGGCCAGGTACCGCCGGTCGAAGGAGCCCACGAAGGCCGTCGGGTGTTCGACCAAGTCGGCGACCTCGCCTAGGAGTTCATCATCCTCCAGTGAAGACCCGCCCGTAGCCGCAGCCATGGCCCGCACCTGCTCGGCAATACGCTGCCTACGCTCGTTGCCGTCCAAGACCACCCCCAGGCTGGGCAGCAGGCGGAAATACTCCTGGACACTGCCTGTCCAGTGGGGACCAGGGGCCATGGTACGGTGCCCGTAAGTTTCGCGGCCGCTGGCCACCCCGCCCACCTCCAGTGGCACCGCCTGCCCACCGTACAACGCAAGCAACCAGCGGATGGGCCGGATGAAGCGGAAATCCGCATTGCCCCACCGCATGGGCCGGGCGAACTCCAGGCTGTTCACTACCTGCTGCAAGATGGCCGGCAAGACCTCTACGGCCGGGCGGCCCGGGTCACGCCGCACGGCGTACACGTACTCCCCGGCAGAGGTGGTCCGTACCTGCAATGCTTCCACGGGCACTCCCTGGCTCCTGGCAAAGCCCAGGGCAGCGCGGGTGGGTGCCCCGGCCGGATCGTAGGCGGCTTGCCGGGACGGCCCCCTCACTTCCTCCTCCAGCGCCGACTGGTATGTCATAAGACCCGCCACGTGAAGCACAAGCCTGCGGGGAGTCCCCAGAGTCCTCAAAGACTCGTAGGCCAGCCTTGCCTCCTGTAGGGCCGAGCGGGCCCGCTCCTGCAACGACGTTAGGGTGGGGCCCAAGAACCGGGCCGGCATTTCTTCCACACCGATCTCCAGCAGCAGGTCTTCGCAGGTCATGCACTGTCACCGCCCTTTTCTTGCAGCAAGGGAAAGCCGAGGTTCTTTCGTTGCTCCAGGAAGGCCCGGGCACAGGCCCTGGCCAGCGCACGCACCCGGCCCAGGTAGGCGGTGCGCTCGGATACGCTGATGGCTCCCCTGGCTTCCAGGAGGTTGAACACGTGCGAGCACTTGAGGGCATACTCGTAGGCCGGCAGCACCAGTTGGCGTTCCAGGATGCGACGGGCTTCCCCCTCATAGCCATCAAAGAGCGACACCAGGAGCTTGATGTCGGCTTCTTCAAAGGAATACCGGGACTGCTCCACCTCAAAACGGAAACTGGTGTCCCCGTACGTGAGCCCGGCGCCCACCTGGACGTCAAAGACGTTGTCCCGGTCTTGGATGTAGCCGGCCAGCCGTTCCAGCCCGTAGGTAATCTCAACAGGTACCGGGCGGCAGTCCATGCCTCCGATCTGCTGGAAGTATGTGAACTGGGTGATCTCCATGCCGTCCAGCCACACCTCCCAGCCCAGGCCCCATGCGGCCAGGGTGGGAGCTTCCCAGTTGTCCTCAACGAACCTGATATCGTGCTTTTCCGCATCAATGCCGATGGCGCCCAGGCTTGCCAGGTACAGCTCCTGGATGTCCGGGGGCGACGGCTTCAAGACCACCTGGAACTGGAAGTGGCGGTAAAGGCGGTTGGGGTTTTCTCCGTACCTGCCGTCGGCCGGGCGGCGGGACGGTTCCACGTAGGCCACCCGCCAGGGCTCAGGCCCCAGCGCCCGGAAAAAGGTGGCCGGGTTCATGGTGCCGGCCCCCTTTTCCACGTCGTACGGCTGCTCCAGTAGACAGCCCTGGCCGGCCCAGAACTTGCCCAGCGCAAAGATGATCTCTTGCAGTGTCACGACTTGCACCTCCTTAAACAAGACTCCCGTCCCCGGCGCAAAGACGCCAGGGACGGGAGGACATCCCGCGGTTCCACCCTGGTTGACAACGGCCTTACCGCTGCCCACTCCATTGAGATCAGGCTCAGAAGCGCCGTTCCCCGGGCACCGCGCCAGCTTGCACCAGCCGCCGGCTCTCTTAGGCGGTCCAGCTATCCCGGGTACTCTTCTTCATCATGGCCTGCTTTAACCGTAATGTACCAGACCCAAAGCTAGTTGTCAACATGGGGTTGGACGTCGGTTTCGTACTCCACCTCTACCACGGCCTCAGGAGGAGCCGCTCCCCGGCGCTCCACTTCAACGGTGGAACGGGTCACCAGGGCGCCGACCACCCCCAGCACCGCCAGCCAGGGAGCCACCAGCGTACCCAGGGCGCCGATGGTAACGGGAAACTGCAAGACGGTCTCCTCGCCTTGCTTTACCACGATCTTGGTGACGTTTCCCTGGTGCAACAGCTCCTTGACCTTGCCCACGAGTTCGTTGCCACTGACGTTGATCCTCTCGCGCCACGTTCGCTCTTCCCTGGCCTCTTCATAGGCAATGAGCGCATCCACCACGTCGCCGCCAGCTGCCTCCAGTAATCCCCGGGCCTCCCGGTAGCTGGCGCCCGTCCTTTCCCTGATCACGTCGATCTTCTCTAGAGTGATGTCCATACAACCTACCTCACTTTGCCCGCAATTTCCTCAGTTCTGCCAGGGCATCCAGTGACCGTGGCCGGCGCTCTAACCGGTAGATGATGCAGGCTTCCGTGAGCTTTGCGATGCTCTGCGCTGTATGATCACTGAGCCTGAGCACCTGTACCCGGCCCGGGGCCAGCCGTAATAACGCCTTCATGCTGGCCAGCGTCCCGGCATCCATCTCCATTCCTCCCTGGGCTCCTGCACAAGCCGGGCAAACCAGACCTCCGGCTGCCGGAGAGAACAGGAGCCGGCCCTGGGTTTGCCCACACCCGGCGCACGCTTCCAGCTCCGGCCTGTACCCGGCCACATCCAAGAGCCCTAGTTCGTAGCGCCTGGCGACAGTCTCCAGCGCTTCCTGGGCTGCAGCGGCCAGCGCTTCCAGGGTGGAGACCAGCAGGATGTATAATTCGGGCGCCGGGTCGCGCTCCCTGGCCACTTCGCCGGCTAGCTCGGCGGCATAGGCCGCAAAGGCCAGCCGGTCCAGATCCTGACGCAGGGCCCGGAAGGAATCCACCACTTCAGCTTGGGTAATGGTGTCAAGGCCCCGGCCCCGGTAGAACATGAAGTTGGCCCGGGTGAACGGCTGGACGCTGGCGGCTAGCTTGCTCTGGGGCCGCCTGACCCCCTTGGCCACTGCCCCCACCTTGCCTTCCCCTGGGGTAAGCACGGTGACGATGCGGTCCGCCTCGCGGAGGTCATGCGTCCGTATTACCAGGCCTTCGCTCCTGTAATAGCGCACCTTTGCCACTTTCCCTAACTATGCTTTCCAGCCAGCACCGGTATATATACTACACACCCAGGTACTGCATGAACATGGTGGCCAACCAGAAGTAAATCACAAGCCCGGTAACGTCCACCACGGTGGTGATAAACGGGCCAGATGCCACAGCAATGTCTACTCCCACCCGGTCGAAGAACAAGGGAACAAAGGTCCCGATGACCGACGCGGTGATCAAGGTAAGGGCCATGGCCAGTCCTACCACCAGGCCCAGCATGGGAGAGCCCTGCCAGAAGCTGGCGATGAGTGCCATGGCTGAACCGAATATCACTCCCATGACAACCCCAACCTCTGCCTCTCTTAGGACGATTCTGAACAGCCGGCGGGTATCCAGCTCGCCCGTGCTCAGTCCGCGGATCACCACGGCAAAGGACTGGGTACCCACGTTACCGCCCATATCGATGAGCACTGGGATGAAGTAGGCCAGGGCGACGATGCGCTCCAGGGTCAAGGTGAACCCCTGGATCACGTTGGCCGAAAGGAAGTTGCTAACCAGCAGTACGGCCAACCATGGGAGCCTGCGGCGGATCTTCAACCAGGTGCCCGCCATGAGCTCTTCGGACTCATCGGCACCGGTGCCAGCCATGCGGTAGATGTCCTCAGTAGCCTCTTCCTCGATGACATCGATGACGTCGTCTACGGTGACGATACCCAGCAGTTGGTTGGCGCCGTCCACCACCGGTATGGCAAGCAAGTCATACCTGGCCACCAGCCGGGCCACGTCTTCTTGGTCGGTATCGGGAGGGACGCTCACCACGTTGGCTTCCATGATGTCCCGAAGCCGTGCATCGGCAGGTGCGGTGATGAGCTCTCGCAGGGACACCACGCCCGTCAACCTACCGCTTGGGTCCACCACGTAGATGTAGTATGCTGTCTCCGCCTCCTGGGCCAGCTGGCGCAGCTGGTCTGTAGCGGCAGAAGCAGTGAGGTCCTGTTCCAGGGCTATATACTCGGTGGTCATGATGCCGCCGGCGGTCTCTTCGTCGTATTCTAGGAGTTCCTGGACGTCCTCGGCCTCTTCCGACTCCATCATGCCCAGAAGACGGCTGGCCTCGGCCTTAGGCAGTTCGCCAAGAAGGTCAGCCAGGTCGTCAGTGGCCATGGACTCGAGGATGGGGGCGGTCCGGTCCCTCCCAAGGAGCCTGAGAATGGGAGCAACCTGGTCGTGGTCCATTTTCTCGAAGATGCTGGCGATGAATTCATCGTCGAACAACGTGAGGATTCGACCGCGATCGGTCAGTTCGAGTTCTTCGAGGACTTCAACGAAATCTGCCGGGTGTAGATCGCTGAGGATTTCCGTTATCTGCCCATAGTCTCCAGACGCGAGCAGTTCCCGGATGCGGGATGCCAGTTCAACGTTTTGCCGCTCCACGCAAGTTCGCTCCTCTCGCGAGGCGAACCCGAGCGCTCCGGCCGGGATGGCAGGAGGCACTCCGGCGCCCCATGGTATATACCATAGACCAGAGCATAGGTACTACCGTCAGGTGCCGGTTCCACTCCCACCACCTCCTTATTTCGGGCGATATTCGCCGCCAAGAACACTCTATCGCCAACTGAGCCCACTAGCGTTCCCGGACGCGCTCTCTTTTTGTCTCCTTCGTCATTATAGCAACTGCGGGTGGAAAAAGAAACCCCTGCCGATGGCAGGAGCACCAAAATCGCAAAAACCGTTACTCTTTTGCGCTGTACCCCAAGGACCTGAGCATGGCTTCTTGGTTTCGCCAGTCCCTCTTCACCTTGACCCAGAGGTCCAAGTAGATGGCGGAGCCCAGCAGGGCTTCCAGTTCACTTCTTGCCCGGCTGCCCACCTGCTTGAGAAGATTCCCGCCCCGGCCGATGATGATGCCCTTTTGGGATTCCCGTTCCACGTAGATGACCACGCGCACGTAAACGCTACCCTCCGGGCGCGGCAAAAACTCCTCTACCACGGAAGCGACGGCGTGAGGGATCTCCTCCCTGGTAAGCTCCATTACCTTCTCCCTCACCAGTTCGCCCACGAGGAAGGACTCGGGCTGGTCGGTCACGACATCCTCGGGGTAGTAGCGGGGACCGGGCGGCAAAAGATCAAAGAGGGCATCTTCCAGTTGGGAAAGCCCAGTGCCGGATAGGGCAGACACCGGGAAACGGGCCTGGTACCGGGCCAAAGCCCCGTAGGCGGCCCCGGCCTGGTCGCAGTCCGCGCCCTCTAAGAGGTCCACCTTGTTGAGGACCAACAAGAACCGGGCTTCGGACCGGGCCAGGAGGCCGGAGATGTGTACATCGCCCGGCCCGACTTCGGCTGAAGCGTCCACCACGTGCATAACGGCGTCTACCGCTTCCAACGACCGGCGGGCCACGGCCACCATATAGTCGCCCAGGCGGTGCTTGGGGCGGTGTAACCCTGGGGTATCCAAGAGCACCAGCTGGCCGTCATCACGGTGGACCACGGCTACGATCCGGTTGCGCGTTGTCTGCGGTTTGGAGGAAACGATGGCGACCTTCTGTCCAACCAAGGCGTTCACCAGCGTGGACTTACCCACGTTGGGCCGGCCGATCACCGCCACGAACCCGGACTTATAGACAGTCACTGAGCCGCCTTCCCCTCCCCCGGACCACACCAGGTGAAGGCGCGGGGCAAAAGCTCATCCAGGCGGTAGGTGCCGTGGATCTCCCGCGGACCGGCCAGCACCACTACCAGGTCCTTGCCCAACTCAGCCAGCACTTGGAGACAGGCCCCGCACGGCGGGCAGGGCTCAGGGCCCGCTGTGACCACCACCAGGACCTCAAATCGCCTTTCCCCGGCGCTGGCGGCGGCAAAGGCCGCCGCTCTCTCGGCACAGCAGGTCAGACCGTAGGAGGCGTTCTCCACGTTGGCGCCGACGAAGGACCGGCCGCCCGCCCAGAGCGCCGCCCCCACCCGGAAATTGGAGTACGGTGCGTACGCACGCTCCCGGGCTGCCCGTGCTTCCTTCAGCAACTCTTGAACGATACTATGATCCAATCTCTTCCTCCTTGGGGCTGGACGCCAGGGCTTTGGAATTGGCCGGGGCGATCATCCCGCCGCTCACCACCAACTTGAGCCCCTCGTCTACGGTCATGTCCAGCCTGATGAGTTGGGAGCGCGGCACCATTATGAAAAAGCCCGAGGTGGGGTTGGGGGTGGTGGGCACGAACACGTTCACCACTTCTTCGTTGGTCTTGTCCTGAACTTCGCCCCGGGAATCGCTAGTCACAAAGGCCAGGGTGTACAGGCCCCGGCGCGGGTATTCGATGAGTACCACCCGCCGAAACGGGGTGTTGGCCGCGTTCACAAAAGCCTCCACGATCTGCTTGGCCGTAGTATACACGCCCCGGACAAAGGGGGTGTGCAATATGATGGCTTCTGCCCCCCGGATGATGCGACTCCCCAGGTAGTTGGTGGCCACTGCTCCGGTGGCCAGCACCAGTGCCAGGGTGACCAGCACTCCCAGCCCCGGGTAGTCACGTCCCAGCATCCTGCCTACCAGGGGTCTTAGGAAGCCGTCAGCCATGGTAAACAAAAACCGGAGGAAGAACACGGTGATGGCCACCGGTATGAGAATGATCAGGCCGGTAACAAAAAAAGTCCTGATTCGCCTCAACAGCCTGCCTCCCCTCCCCTGCTACAGGCGCCGCCTGGGCATGACCATCCCGGCTGCAGCCAGGCCCAGGATACCGGCTCCGTGGGCCACGGCTACCAGCGGCCGGGAGCGGGCCCCGGCCAGGACCAGCGCGGGGAGCCGCGGTAGGTAGGGCCAGAACACGACCAGCCCAGCGGTGAAAGCCCCGGTCGCTGCCACCAGCACCGTAGCGGCGGCGATGTTCTTGACGGCCCCGGCCACCGGGTGGCGGTCGCGAACCACCAGGTTAGTCAAAAGCTCTACAGACGTGTTGACCAGCTCGGCGGCAACCACCACGGTGATGACCACCAGGAGAAACAGGAACTCGGTCCGGCTGACTCTTACCAGTTGGGCCAGCGCTAGTACCGCCCAGGCGGCCACGACGTGGATGCGGAGGTTCCTTTCGCTAACCCACACCTGGACCAAACCACGCATGGCATAACCGAAGCTTGCGATCAGTCCATGGCCCCGGGGCCACCGAGACGGGCCAGTACTTCCCTTTGCTTTTCCCACATAAGCTCCTCCCCGGCCGGGGTATCGTCGCGGTAACCTAGAAGGTGAAGGACACCGTGGGCCACCAGGAGGCCGACCTCCAGGGCCAGGTCGTGGCCGTACTCTCCGGCCTGCCTGGCGGCTGTGGGAAGTGAGACCACCACATCCCCCAGGATGTCCCCGGGGAGCTCGGTCTTGGGCTCGCCTTCTCCCGGCTCCCTCATGGAGAATGCAAGTACGTCTGTGTCGTAGTCTTCGCCCCGGTACTCCCGGTTGAGCCCTTGCACGTACTGGGACCCGGCCAGGACTATGCCCAGTTCCCCCTCCTGGTCACCGGCCCCGGCCATCTCCAGGGCCAGCCGGGCCGCGCGCTCGGCAGTCATTGCCAAAAGACCGGGATTCTCTACCTCTTCCAGTATGTCAACTACGATCTCCAAGGCCATTTCCCCCTTGCTCCTCTCCCTTATCCGGACCGGGCAAAGGTTGGGCGGCGGTCTTCTTGAGGGCCGCCTTGCGGGCAAACGCCT
Source organism: Bacillota bacterium (assembly GCA_040756655.1). Classification (GTDB taxonomy): domain Bacteria; phylum Bacillota; class Sulfobacillia; order UBA8153; family UBA8153; genus JBFLYN01. The sequence goes on along the minus strand of JBFLYN010000035.1, from coordinate 13,340 downwards.
CCGGGTACTCGATGCGCGGGTGGAAGATTCCACTCAGTACCCGGATGAAAGTGTCGGCGATGGTGTCGAGATCCTTCAGTGTAAGGTCGCATTTATCCAGCTGGTGATCGTTGAGGCGCTCCTTGATGATGGCGCGCACCACGTTCTCAATGCGCCCCGGCGTGGGCCGGGTGAGCGACCGCACCGCGGCTTCCATGCTGTCGGCCAGCATCACGATGGCCGTCTCCTTGCTGTGAGGGCGCGGCCCGTCGTAGCGGTAGTCGTCTTCAACCACCTGCTCGCCGGTCTTGCCGTTCTCAGTGGCCCGCGAGTAGAAGTATGACACCAGGGTGGTGCCGTGATGCTCGCGGATGAAATCGACCACTACCTCCGGGAGCTTGGCCTCGCGGGCCATCTCCACGCCGTCCTTGACGTGGGCGGTGACGATGAGCGTACTGAGACCGGGGGCAATGCGGTCGTGGGGATTCTCCTGCATCCCGATTTGGTTTTCGATGAAGAAGTACGGCCGCTTGCACTTGCCTACATCATGGTAGTACGCTCCAACCCGGGCCAGCAGGGAATCGCCGCCCACCGCCTCGGCAGCAGCCTCCGCCATGTTTCCCACGATCACACTGTGATGGTATGTCCCGGGAGCTTCCACCAGCAGGCGATTGAGTAGCGGCTGGTTGGGGTTGGCAAGTTCGATGAGCTTAATGGGCGTAATGATCTTGAACAAGGATTCAAAAAACGGGAGCGAGCCGATGGTCAGGATGGTGGAAGTGACGCCGTTGAGCAATCCCCAAAGATGGTCCCGCCAAACGTCAATGCGGTTGAAGGGGGCTCCGAAGATCAGGGACATGGTAAGGAGCCCGGCTACATTGGCAGCGGCGACCACAAAGCCGGCCCGCATGAGAGCGTAGCGGTTGCTCAGGCGAGACACAGCATAGACTCCCGCCACTCCACCGATGGCCGCCACGGCCAGCACCCGGAACTCACCACCCACCATCAAGCCCACAGACAGGCTCAAGGCCATGCCCGAAATCAGCGCCACGTGGGCGTCCAGCATGGCCGCCAGCAGCATGGTGCCGGCCGCCACCGGGGCCAGGTACCCGGAAAACTCCTTGACTCCTCCAGAGATGAAGAGAATACCTAGGTACACCATGGAGAGGATCAGCAGGCTCCTGGTGTCCTGGAACACGCTGGGTCTAAAGTAGTACAGGTAGACGCCGTGATACAGCACCGTCCCCAGGGCAATGAGGGCTGCCGCCAGCGTGACACGGGCATCAAGACCGGTCCTTAGCATGCCGAGTTCCTGTAGGAGCAAAATGTGCTGCTCGCTTACGATCTCACCGTCTTTGATAATATACTGACCTTGGAGGATGCGAACGGGCTCCACAGCCTCGGCCGCTGCCTGGCGGCGCCTGGAGGTCTCCGCGGCGTTGAACACCAGGTTGGGCCTGAGGGACTCGCTGACCAGGGTGATCACGGCCGGGCGGGCGGCTTCAGCCACATCAGCCAGCGCGACCTGGGCAGGCAGCTGGCCACGCTGGAGTTCCAGGGTTTCCGCCTTGATGCCAGTCTTCATGGCCCGGCTGGCCAGGTCCAAGGCCACCAAGCGGGCTGCGCCCAGCTGCTCGGTGCTGACGCTCAAAATGGCCGCGACCTGTTCTACACCGATCTTCGGGTACCGGCTCACAAACAAGTCGGCCTTCTCTTGGCCTGTATACGCTGCCTCACCGTGCAGCTGGTGCAGGTAATCGAAGGCCGATCTGATCTCCCGCTCGACTTCTTCGGCCACCCGGGGATCGCTTTCGTAGACCTCCTTGACCTCTGCCGCCGCCGCCGCCCGCAGCGCCTCGGTGGCCACCCGGTCCACCAGCTCTCGGGGAGCCTTGACCCCCTGCTCGGCCACATGGCCCACCTGCAGGCTCAACTGGCGGGGGGTAAGATCATAGACGAAAAACAGGAACAACAAAACCAGGCAGGCAGCTGCTACCAGCGCCCGCGGGTTGAGAACCGGCCGCTGGCGGTCCAGGGCCGGCTGGGGCATTATGCGCTTGACCAATTGTTCCAAACTGGTCATTGGCTATCCTGCCTTCTCCCATCGTCCCGCACCAGGTCGAAGCGCTCATAGGCCAAAACCACGCGCTGAACCAGGGGGTGTCTCACCACGTCCCGCTCGCTTAGGTACACAAAGGAAACGCCTTCGACGTCCTTTAGGATAACCCGGACCTGTTCCAACCCGGAATACGTGCCCTTGGGCAGGTCGATCTGGGTGATGTCTCCCGTTACCACCACCCGCGAACCTATACCCATGCGGGTGAGGAACATCTTCATCTGCTCTGGCGTGGTATTTTGCGCTTCGTCCAGGATGATGAAGGAGTCATCCAGAGTCCGGCCACGCATGTAGGCCAACGGGGCCACTTCGATGAGGCCGCGCTGCATGTACTTTTCGAAGGTATCAGCCCCCAGGATATCGAAGAGCGCATCGTAAAGTGGCCTCAAGTATGGATTTACCTTCTCCTGGATGTCGCCCGGCAAAAAGCCCAGCTTTTCGCCGGCTTCCACGGCAGGACGAGTCAGGACAATACGGCTGACTGCCCGAGCCCGGAATGCCGCCACCGCTACTGCCACCGCCAGGTAAGTCTTGCCGGTACCGGCCGGGCCGATGCCAAAGACCAGGCTGTCCTTTCGCATGGCCCGGATGTAGGCCTTCTGTCCCAGGGTGCGGGCTTGGATGCGCTTGCCCCGGGCCGTCACCAGCACCTGGTCATCGCCTAGCTCGTCCAAGTCGCTGGCCGTGCCTTCCCTGGCCAGGCGGAGAGCGTATCGCAATTCCTGCTCAGAGAGGTCATTGCCCTGGCGTACCTGGTCGAGCAGCCTTTGTACTAGCTGGGAAACTGCCTCAACTTCTCCGGGAGGGCCGGAGATGATCAACTCGTCACCCCGGGTGACGATTTTGACCTCAAAGCTCTCTTGTATGAGTTCAAGATAGCGATCGTGCGGTCCTAGCAGGGAGTAGGCTTCGTTGTGGTCATGGACCTTGAACCTTTGCTCCTGTACCTTCACTAAGTGGATTCCCCCGATTCATGGTGGACCAGCCGGCCGGAAGGAGCCGATCTCCTCCACTGCCGCCAGGGTCGCCCTGACTCCTACCGTCTGGCTGCCCGCAATCACCTCAATAACAAGTTCGCCGGGCTCTGCGCCGGGCGGCAAGCGCCCGCGGACCGACGCCTCGGCGTTCTCCCGGGCCCGCTGCAAGGCCTCTTCGGGCGAAATCTGCACTTCGATCCACTGCAGTTCGTAGTAGGTATAGGTGATCAGTTCGACAGGTGCTCGAATATTCCTCCAGGAAGGGAGGGTGCGGCGGTTGGTGAACACCTCGTACTCCTCGAAAGGAACTTCCTCTCTCCCTTTCCATATTATCTCCCGGTCCAGCCAGGCTACAACCTCACGCACCCAGGAGCGGCCCGTGCGATTGGTGATGAGTTGCCTGTAGGGAACTTCGCAATAGGCCTGGTACCAGACCCGGGCCTTGACCTGGCCACGGGCCTGTCCATACCCGATCCCGTGCCCACCCAATACCCCACGTATAAGGAGCTGGCCCGCGGTTACCGTTTGACCTTCGCGGACGGCAGGCTCCCCGGCCAGTACCAGTAGCTTGGAAACAATACCGTCGCGGCTGGCCACGATGTCGCCTGGGCCCACCGGCTGGTAAGGGAGCGGGGGCTGGACCTTTTCGACAATGTCGATGATGGCACGGATGCCCTGCAAGCGTACCTTGGCCCAGGAAATCCCCGGTACATCCAGCACCAACCGGTGCTCGATGTCCTTAAGGTCCAGCATATGCCTGGGCACGCCGGGTTGTAGTCCCAGCCCGGCGGCTACCTCCAAGACCCGGTAGGGACTAACCTGCTTGGCACCGGTGACTTCCACCAACCAAATGAACCGGGTGAAAACGAAGATGGCTATGGCCACGCCCATAGCCGCCACGGGCAGAAGACGCCGGCGTCTTAGATGCCGCCAGACGAAAGGGAGACCATACTTACCGGCCAGCCTCAGCCGGCAGGAAGTCTTCTTGGCCAGCGGCCAGAGCTGGGGGAAAGCACCCAGTCCCACCCGGGCCAAGAGGGTGTCACCGTCCCGGCGTACCCTCCACAAGAACAGGCCTCTGGCCAGGGCACAGTTGACGAATTCCTCGAGCCCAGGGCCGTGTATGCGGATTTCCAGATACCCCGTGACATAATACCACAGCCGGAGAGTCAACACCAGCCCCACGCTCCCGCGTCACTCTAGGGTTACTTCACGAATGCGGCCGCACACCATCAGTTCATCCTTAGTGACAACGGCCACGACCAGATCCTCCCCCCGAATGGTAACCTGGCCGCCGGTGGCTCCCACTACGATCCGGTCGGGATAGCAATGACGCAGGCCACGGTGGTTCTCCACCACCACCTGCGCCCCGCCGGTGATGGCTATGTAGGGGACGTTCATGACCAGATGGCGAGGCAGGTCTAGCAGTCCCGCCAGTCGCTGCCCGAAGCGGCCCGAACGGTTCACGGACATCCCTCCTTGCCCTCTGAGATCAGATCTATGCCCGGAACAGAAAAAATCTGTCCCCCGCAACATAGGGGGGACAGACAGTGGGGTCTATGTGACCGGTGGTCTAGTGACGCCAGCCTTGAGGTCGCCAAGGATGCAGGCCCCGGGGCCTGCCCAGGATTTCACTAAGGATCACACCATTGAGCACGCTGGCACGGTCAAGGACCAGCGCCGGTCGCGTCGCGCTCGCCGCCTGCGCCACTAACTGTGGTCCCGTTGTGGCCGGAACCTCCATGGGCGGGGCAACAGAGAGCACCGGCGCCCCGTCCGTCTTGACCGCCCCTCGCCTGGGTAGAGCCGGTTCCTCTACGGGAACCCTCACCCTTCTCACCGTCGGCCCTGGTAACCGCCCGGGCCCCTGCGGCTTTCTCCTAAGAGCTTGGCTTAGCAGGGAGAATAGAATCATGGCTAGCCCGAAAAAGATCCCTTCCATTCAACCACCCGCCTCCTACCGTTTGGGCGGTTCCTTGTCCTCACCCCGAGCCCCGCGGCCGATGGATTCCCGCATGGACGTATCGGCCATGACGTTTTGCAGCTGGTAGTAGTCCAGCGCCCCGAGTTTGCCCTGGCGCAGCGCCTCCGACAACGCCTTGGGCACTTCAGCCTGGGCCTCCACTACCTTGGCCTGCATCTCCTGGACTCGGGCGATCATCTCCTGCTCTTGGGCGATGGCCATGGCCCGGCGTTCCTCGGCCTTGGCCTGGGCGATACGCTTATCCGCCTCAGCCCGGTCGGTCTCTAGCCGGGCCCCGATGTTCTGCCCCACGTCCACGTCGGCAATGTCAATAGAGAGGATCTCAAAGGCCGTTCCGGCGTCCAGTCCTTTGTCCAGCACCGTACGGGAAATGCTGTCGGGGTTTTCCAGCACAGCCTTGTGATTGGTGGACGAACCAATGGTAGTGACAATGCCCTCGCCCACGCGGGCGATGATGGTCTCTTCGCCCGCACCACCCACCAAACGGTCGATGTTGGCCCGCACGGTCACCCTGGCCTTTACCTTGAGCTCAATACCATCCTTGGCCACGGCCGCGATTTGCGGTGTCTCGATGACCCGGGGATTTACGCTCATCTGTACCGCCTGCAACACATCCCGGCCCGCGAGGTCGATGGCTGCTGCGCGCTCAAACTCCAGGGGGATGGCCGCCCGCTGGGCGGCGATGAGCGCGTTGGCCACCCGGTCCACGTTGCCGCCCGCCAGGTAATGGGCTTCCAGCTTGTCTAGTACCAGTTCCAGGCCAGCTTTGCTGGTTTTAACCAATGGCTCGACGATCCGGACGGGGGGAACTCGCCTGAGCCTCATTCCGATCAAGTCCATGATCCCCAGCCGGACACCGGCGGCCCGGGCAGATATCCACAGACCCAGAGGGATGAAACTAAAAATCACCGCCAAAAGCACGAATGCCAGGGCGGCAAGGATCAGGATGCCGGCTATAAACTCCACTCACAGCACCTCCCGTTATTTCATCAACTCTTCAACCGGGCGTACCACCGTCCGGCGTCCCTCGATGCGCACGACCACGATGTCAGTGTGTGCAGGGATAAACCTGCCTTCGCTGACTACATCGTACCGTTCTTCCTCAATGCGGGCGACTCCTGCTGGCCGTAGGGGAGTAACGGTCACTCCCAGTTTTCCCAGTAGGGCCGTATTTGGGGCAGTACCCACAAAACCCGAAGCCGTGGTGAGGGCTGCGGGAAGCGCAAACCGCCTCAACCAGCCGCGCCGGGCAGCGAGGTAAATGAAGCCCACCGTCAGAAGAACCGTAGACACCAGGGAGAGGGCCAAGGTACGCGCGGCTTCTATATTGCCGCCAATAGTAAAGTAGATGCTGAGGATCATAGCCAGGATGCCTCCTAAGCCGAAGACGCCGAAACCAGGCATGAAGGCCTCCACGCTCAAGAATACCAGGCCGAGCACGAACAACAGGACTACTTCCCATCCGGCAAAGCCTGCCAAAAGGTGACCGCCAAAGAATAAACCCAGGAAGGTTAGTCCTATAGCACCCGGGATGCCCCAGCCTGGGGTGAAGACTTCCACTATCAAGCCAAACAGGCCGAGAGTCAAGAGCACCGGGGCCACTGTGGACTTGGTCACCAAGCGACTGAAGGTCTCCACGCCCCGTTGCCGCATCTCCACCACCCGGGCTGCTCCCCAGCCAGCGGCCTCCAGTGCCTCCTGCCGGGAGGCCACAACCCCATCAACGAAGCCGATGTCAGCCGCCTGCTTGGCCGTGAGGGTAAGGATCTGTCCCGCGGCTACCAGCCCCGGTATTTCAATGGCAGCATCGGCCATGGAGGCTGCCACCAGCGGGTCGCGGCCTGCGCGCTCGGCAGTAGTCTCCAGTTCTGCCCGCCAAGCCGACAACACCTTGGGGTCCAGCGGCCGCGGTTCCGCAGCGCCGATGCTAGTGCCGGGGAACATGAATAGCTGCTGGCCGCTCAGGGATATGAGTACCCCGGCGGACCAGGCCCGGTCCACCACTACCACGGCCACCGGGAGCCGGGCCTGGGCTAGTAGGTTGCGGATCTCCAGTGCCGCGTCCACCCGGCCGCCTAAGGTGCTTACTTCCACCAGCACACCCAGGGCCCGTGCATCGCTGGCCTCCTGGATCGCCCGGTCCACAAACCGGGCCAGTCCAAGGTCGATTTCGCCCTTTATCGGTACCAGGTAGACAGCCCCTTGGGAAGCAGGTGCGGCGGCCAACACCAGGCCTGACAGGGCCAGCAAGCCATAGACCAGGGTGACAAGCTGCAAAGTCTTCTTCACTCGGTTACCCCCTTCTCGGCGCTGCCAGGATTGTATACGAGTTTAGATAGCTAATGTTTCGCCAGAACACATCAAGGGCCCGGTAAGCCGGGCCCTTGTTGTACTCAGCAGCCAGGAGGAAAGGGCACCGCCTTAGCGAAAGCGACGCTTCCTTGCGGCCTCCGACTTCTTCTTCTTTCTCACACTAGGCTTTTCGTAATGCTCCCTCTTTCGCACCTCGGCAAGCACACCGGCACGCTGGCACTGGCGCTTGAACCTCCGGAGAGCCTGGTCCAGCGACTCGTTTTTTCCGACTTTGACCTCGGGCAACCGAACTTCCCTCCCTCCGCTGCTACGATCAGCGTTGGAGCATGCGCCCTAGGACGCAACCCCAATCATACGGGCTGTCTGGTCCAGTGTCAATGTTATCCCCAGGGCCAGCCCATCTGCCGCCCACCGAGCACATGGAAGTGGAGGTGGGCTACGCTCTGACCAGCGGCAGGGCCCGTATTGGCAACTACACGGTATCCCTGCGCGAGGGAGTTTTCGGTCGCTGCGTAATTGGCTACACTCTGTAAAAGTTTGCCCACTAGTGGGCCGTCCTCATCAGTGAGGTCAGACAGGGAGGCGATATGCCTTTTGGGCACAAACAGAACGTGCACAGGCGCGACCGGAGCTATGTCCCGAAAGCCCAGGATGTCCTCATCCTCGTACACAATATGGCTGGGCAGCTCCTTGTTGACAATGCGGCAGAAAAGGCACTCGGCCAAGCAATCACCTCCCTTTTGTCCTTGGTCTCCAGAATCACGCTAATTCTCCACCGCCGGGTTAAAATCCTGCCGCGTCAGGGACTGCTTTCAGGCAGCGGCTTATAGCGGGTCAGGCGGCGCCCGGATTCAGCATGCCGCTCCAAGGCCAGCTGTATGAGGCGGTCTACGAGTTCGGGGTAGGGGAGCCCGCTGGCTTCCCATAGCTTGGGGTACATGCTGATGGAAGTAAACCCCGGAATGGTGTTGATCTCGTTTAGCCATACCCGGTTATCCTTGCGACCAACGAAGAAATCCACCCGGGCCATGCCGGAGGCATCTATGGCCAAAAAGGCCTTGATGGCCAGTTCCTGCACCTGGCGGGCCGTGACCGGCGGCAGGTTCGCTGGAATGATCAGCTGTGACGTACCGTCCAGGTACTTGGCGGCATAGTCGTAGAACTCCCGCGAAGGAATGATCTCTCCTACCACCGATGCCTCCGGGTAGTCATTACCGAGTACACTGCACTCGATTTCGCGGGCATCGGGAGCCGCCATTTCCACCAGTAACTTGCGGTCGTACCGGGCGGCATCGGTTAGGCCGCGCTCCAGTTCACGGCGGTTGTCGGCGCGCGAGACCCCCACGCTTGAGCCCAGGTTGGCCGGCTTGCTAAAGCATGGGTAGCCGATTTCCGATTCGACCCTGGCGATGACCGTCTGGGGGGAACTCTCCCACTGGTGGCGCATGACCTTCAAAAAGGGCAGCACGGGAAGGCCGGCCTCCACGAAGAGTCGCTTCATGACCTCCTTATCCATGCCCACGGCCGAGGCCAGGACGCCTGCACCGACATACGGGATGTTGGCCAGTTCGAGCAGTCCCTGCACGGTGCCATCTTCTCCGAAAGTCCCATGCAGCACCGGGAAGACCACGTCCAGCCGGATGGGCGCTGGCGCGGGCTCGTCGATGGCCAAAAGCCCCTCGTGCCCGGGTTCGGGCAAGAGGGCCACTGGGCGCCCGCTGGCTTCTGGGTCTCCTTGGGCAGGCAACCTCCCACGCACCCATTGACCGTCCTGGGTTATCCCGATGGGCACCACCTCGTACCGTTTTGGGTCAAGGGCTCGCATTATCGACGCTGCCGACATCAGCGATACTTCGTGTTCTCCAGAGCGACCGCCGAATATGACTCCTACCCTCAGTCTTGGCGTCACTTTCATCCCCTTTCATGCGCAGCTCCCCAGTCATTGTATTCCAACGCCACTTGACCTAAGCAGGTTCCTGCGCACCCTCCTTTAGTTCACCACTAACGCCGGTTACATCCGCGCCGGTAACCGTGACTGTGACCAGCCGGTTGGACCAGCGGGGAGAACCCGGGAACACGGCCCGCACGTAGTGACCGGTCAGCCCCTGCAGTAAGCCTCCGGCGGGCTCGTCTTCCACCAGTACTTCGACTTCCTGTCCCACCAGGCGACGGTGGAACTCCAAGGCCAGGCGGTGCCCCAACCGGGTTAGCTCGGCGCTGCGCTGGGCTTTCACGGCAGGCGGTACCTGGCCTGGGAAACCTGCCGCGCGGGTGCCGGGCCGGGGCGAGTACCGGAAAACGTGCAAGCGGCTGAAGGCCATCTCTTCTACGAAATCCAGGGTCTTTCGAAAGTCGTCCGGCCCTTCCCCGGGGAACCCCACGATCACATCGGTGGTGATAGCCGCCCCTGGCAAAGCAGCACGCACGCTACCCACCAGCTCCGCGAACTCGCCGGTCAGGTAGCTGCGGCCCATGCGCACCAGCACCCGGTCAGACCCACTTTGCAGTGGAAGGTGCAGGTGGGGGCAGGCCACGGTGCTATCGGCCAGGGCTTCTATCAGCCGGCCATCTACGTCCTCAGGCTCCACGGAACTGATGCGCAAACGGTAGTTGCCCAGCCCGCCCAAAGCCTTGATTATACCCGCCAGGTCCACGTCCCCCAGGTCACGCCCGTAGGCGCCTAGTCTTACCCCTGTCAGGACTAGTTCCCGATAGCCGGTCTCCAGAAGCTGGCGGGCCGCTTCCACCACTCGGCCCGGATGCCGGCTGCGCACCGGCCCGCGAGCCAGTGGGACCACGCAGTAGGTGCAGAAGGCATCGCAACCGTCCTGGATCTTCAAAAGGGCGCGGGTGCGACCGCTGAAGTGGGCCGCCGGCAGTTCCTCGAATGCCATCCCCGGGCTGTATACCTGCGGCCCGGAAGTTCCCCGTCCGGCCTCTTCAACCAGGTCCACAATGCGGTGCCGGTCACGGGTGCCCGCCACCACGTGCACGCCCTCGACGGCCGCGGCGGAACTGGGGTCCACCTGTGGGTAGCATCCGACCAGTGCCACCACGGCGTCCGGGTTTTGCCGGGCGGCCCGGCGGGCCGCCTGTCGCGACTTGGCCTCGCTTCGTCCGGTCACAGAACAAGTGTTGATGACATAGACGTCCGCGACCGCGTCGAAGTTCACAACCTCGTAGCCACGCTCGACAAAGAGCCTCTCCATGCCCGCAGTATCGTACTGGTTTACCTTGCACCCCAGAGTGTGAAAGGCAACTCTGGGCTCTCTCATCGTCATCCCTCCAAAAGATATTATACCAAACCCCACGTCAGGCACCGGATGAACATAATCTGCATAGGCTGTAGGAGTAGATACCCTCGGGAGGAGGTGACTAATTCGTGCAGATAACTAGAACCTTGCGCCGGGGGTCGTCCGGCCGGGATGTATTCTTCTTGCAGGAACTCCTGCTTGAAATGAGCCTTTTCACCGGCACCCCAGATGGCTTCTTCGGAGCCACCACCGAGCAGGCGGTGCGGGCCTTCCAGCGCGCGCGCGGGCTCCGCGTAGACGGGATCGTTGGGCCCCAGACCCGGGCAGCGCTACTATCAAAACCGACTCCCACTCCAGTCCCCACCGCAGTCTGGCAGTTGGTGGAGCTTCTACCCACGGCCGAAGCGACGCTGGCCAGGGGCGTGGCTGCTGTCAACCTTTCCCTTGGCCAGCTGCACGTCCTTGCTGAAAACCTGCCGCCGCCTGAGATATTCGGCACCCGGTTTGTGGGCTACCGGGCATGGCTGGTCACGGCAGAGAGGCATCCACTGGTATCCATCAGGCTTGAGAACTGCCCGGGTACGGAGACATGGATTAGCAGCGGCGGAGTGACCACGCCTGTACACCATGCCACCGCAGTCATCGTCACGGCAGAACCCGACATGGTGACCGTCCCCACCGGCTCGGAGGTCCTGGGCGGTCTTCTGGCTGCAGCCATGCCGGTGACGGACGTGGCCCTGGAGCCGACCACCATTGCCCGCGGCGCTACTGGCTTTGGGTTTATTAACCTGCAACACGGCATATTTCTGGTGTTCACGTCCGGTATGCCTGACCCCGCCGCCTTCGGAACCGATCCGGGTGTGGGGCGGGTTCTCAACGCCTTCGGCACCGCGTTGGTGGAGACCCTTACCAGCACACGGATATTCCTCGGCCAGCTACAGCATTGCCTGCCCGGGGTATGGGTTGGCCTGTTCCGGTTCGAACCGGTAGCAGCCGATGTGGTCGAGGTCTTTGCCATGGTGGCCGGACACCTACCGCCCACCGTTCCCGTGGTGATTCTCCGGGGCGTCATCGCCATACCCAAAAAACCGCTTGGATAAGCTAGAGGGCGGGGCGCGTACCCGCCCTCTTCCCATTGTACCTCGTTAGCGCAGGGCCGGTCCCAGGACTTCTGTCACCGTGGTGGCGCGTAGTCCTCGGGCAGCCAGTTTCTTGAGGACCTCAGGTAGTGCCCGCAACGTGGGTTCAGTGGGGTGCATGAGCACCAGGGCCCCGCTGCCGGCCCGCTCCGCCCGCTTGACGATGACGTCCGGTGCCGGGCGTTTCCAGTCCACCGTGTCCACCGTCCAGAGGATAGTCTTGTATCCCACGCTGGCTGCGGCCCGGACGATGGTGGAGTCGCACTCACCATACGGTGGCGCAAACAGCGGGGCGGGCTGGGCCCCCACCAGTGCACGCACCAAGCTGTCGTGATCCATGATCAGCTTTTCAATATCGGATGGGTTCATGTTCTTGACGTGGGCATGCCGGTAGCCGTGGTTGGCGATCTCGTGGCCGCGCCGGTGCATCTCTCTGAGCAGTTCCTGGTTTTTCTGGGCCCACGTCCCGGTGACAAAGAAAGTAGAGCGGGCCCCGGCAGCCTCCAGCACGTCCAAAATTCCCGGGATGTACTCGGATCCCCAATCCACGTTGAACATTAAGGCCACCAGGGGACGGGCGGGACTGCCAGAACGTATGGCCCCGGACTGGTCCACGGCCTGTACTGGGACAAACAGCCCGGCCTGCCCGGTGGACAAGAGCACCAGTAACACTATGATGGTGAGGATGGCCAGCGGCCATTTCCGTTTGACTGGAACTACTCTCATGCTACCCCTCCTTTGCGATTAATCCTATTCTCCTGCTCAACTCGTGATGTTCAGAAACAGAGTGGGCCTTTCTTCGCTAACGGTGATACTAAGTGGGCATTCTACGCTAGGAGGTGATGGATTTGCCAAGGGTACCTAATCCCCCGGGCCAGGGGCGGGCGCCGGTCACTGGCCCGCCGGGTCACAGACCGGCTGGCTCTCCCCAGCCCCGGGAGGCTCGTTCCCAACAAAGCCAGCTGGAAAGCGAGCGTGCCCACGGAAACCGCAAGGACGTCAAGGTGAAGATGGAACAGAAGAACGGCCGGAAGCCTCCGAAACACGACTGGACCAGGTAGTAAGAGCCATCGGGCGAGGACGCCACATCGGGGTCACCGGGCGGCGTCCTTACCCGGTGCGGAAGCTGCATGGAGAAACTTGCTGGTTGATTCCGGGGTACCACGTGAAAAACATTCGTCTAGACATTAAAATCGTTTAGGATGGCCTTGACATCATAGATCCGCGGTTGTAGAATCTGATCAGGACAGTGAATGTTATCAAGGTACACATTAATAAATTGCGGAGGTGTGCTTAATGATTCGAATTCGTCAGGATTCTCATAGAACACCGGCACAGACAGACCGCAAGCTTCAGGAGGTGGGCGCCATGCCAGGTACCATTACGGTAAAGTATGCCGGCGAGCTTGACCGGGAGTTCAAAGACTATCTCGCAGAACGGGGCGTCTCTATACCGAAGTTCCGAGTAATGGAGTAGCCATTTTGGGATATTAGGCCTGGTAGAGAGGCAAAGCACCAACTGGGGTTGCTGGAAGATGTACCCATGTATGTTAAGTGTTAGGTCTTGCCTGGGCCGCCA
>JBFLYN010000034.1:0-37914 GCA_040756655.1 Bacillota bacterium | reverse complement strand
GTTGAGCACCGGTAATGAATTTTACGGTGGCTTCGAGATCGGTGATATCGAAGTCGGCGCGGCCTGCGGGGATCACCTGGCAGCCGCCGTGACCCAAAACTTTCACCAGATCGGCGCCAAGCTGCCCCGCAGCACCTGTAATCAAAACCTTCACCGTACTCCCCTTCTCCATCCGAGTTTTTTTGACAATGCCCACAACACCACTTGGTCAACCCGTACATTTCTGCTCAACCATATATTTGCCGGCTTAACCATAACACTCCCAATCGAAAACTCCTACTTCTGGATGCCGGGCAACGGCTTCTTTGACGATGCTGCAGATCTTTCGCAGTCCTTCGGGGGTTTTTGCTTCGCACCTCGCCACAAGTACAGGCTGGGTGTTGGAGGCGCGCACCAGGCCCCAGCCTTCGAGAAAAACTACACTTACCCCGTCAAGTCCTCCTCCGGACCCCGGATTAACAACAATGGATAGCTCGCAAACTGTAGTTTGTTCAGCCTTTAGAGATTCGACAAAAAGCTGGAACTTCCTGCCCGATAAGGAATCATAAGTCTTAAAAGAGTACTGGGGTATCTCCTTCACTCCAGTAACCCCCATATCTAGTGGTTGGCGCTGGAAACGCTTTGCGAAGCTGGCACGGTGACGATATCGTTGCAGGTGACCGGTTTGACTTGCACGGCCTGCTGTACCAGTCGGTAGAAGAGCTTGCCACGGCTCCTGGAGGTCCGGCGGTTGAAACGAAAGGTGAACTCATCAAGATAGTAAGTCCAGGTAATCGTCACCCAAGCCTTCCCGTGACCACAGGCTGGGCAACTGAACCCCTCCGGCCACCGCAGCCGAACTAGGTAATCACGGCAAGCTGCCTCCGTGGCGAACATCCGCTCAAACTCCAAGAGGTTCGCGGGGTAGATTTCCATACCCCAATACTACATCTAGGGGCTACTTGAGTCAAGGAGATACCCCAGAAAGAGTATATATAGGCTTCCTAATGCATACCTGATAACGGGGTTTTTAACCCTATTCCTTTTGATTTCTTCTATTCCAACTTGCAGCACCTCCGGATCGTCCGGCAGGTGATAGGTGCAAAGGGCCAGCCGGGGCTTCAGGCGGCGAGTGTACGGGCGACGCCCTTAAGGGCCTCCCGTTCCATCCCTTCGATGTCCATCTTGATAAAGCTCACATAGGGTAGGCCGCCTTGGCCCGCCAGGATAGCTTGTCAAGCGTGTTTATCGGGGCTTCAACCCCCCATCAGATTCAAAGAGTCCGCCCTCGCCATGGCAGCTCAGAAAGAAACAAGGCGGCTCATTCCCCGGGGAGCAGCGCAGGCAGCAGCTTTGCCCCCACCCGCCTGATCAGCCTCGCCAGTTCCTCCGTCTTGAGCAGGGCGGCGGCGCCGAGGTAGACCGCCCCACCCAAGGCGATAAGGACGGATAGCTGCAGTAACCGGTGGGTGAGGAGGGCGGCGTCGAAAAAGGACGCCGAGTAGCTATAGGCGGCGGCCACCGCCATTCCCATCACCAGGGACGCGGCGGCGAATTTGACGGCGGCGCGCAGGATGCGCCGGCCATCCAGGTGGCCAAGCCTGCGGCGCAGATAATAAGCCAGCAGGAGGCAGTTCGCCGCGGCGGCGATGGAGCTCGCCAGGGCCAGGCCGCCGTGGGCCAGATAGCGCACCAGGATGAGGTTAAGGACGATGTTCAGGCCGACGGCCAAAAGGCCCAGCTTGACGGGGGTGGCGGTGTCCTGCAGGGCGAAGTAGACGCGCACCAGCAAGGCGTTGGCGGCGTGGGCGAAGATGCCCAGGGAGTAGTAGAGCAGGGCAACGGCGGTCATCTGGGTGGCCGCGGCATCGAAGGCACCCCGTTCAAAGAGCAGACGAATGATGGGCGCGGCTAAGACAACCAGGCCCACGGAAAGAGGGAAAACAACAAACCAGAGCATGCGCAGCCCCTCGGAAAAGGTGCCGCGCAGGCCATCAGCGTTCTCACCCGCCGCCTGCTCCGCCAGGAACGGGTAGGCGGCAGTGGCGGCGGCCCCGGCAAAGATGCCTAAAGGCAATTGCATCACCCGCACCGCGAAATTGAGGGCGGAGATGCTGCCCTCGACAAGTCCGGAGGCCAGGACGCGGTCCACGAGGAGGTTAATTTGCCCGGCGGCGGAACCCACGATAAAGGGGAGCACCAGCCGGCCGATTCTTCTTACGCCGGGGTGGCTCAAGCTCTTCAGGGTCAACCGGTAGTAGGTTTTCTTGCCGGCCAGGGGGACAGAAAGGGCAAGAAGATGCGCGGCCGCCCCGGCCACCGTGCCAACAACCAGTCCACTAATGCCCATGAGGCCGCCGAGGAGCAAAGCGCCGCCAATCATGCCGAAGTTATACAAAAGGCCCGCAAAAGCCGGATAGGTAAAGTGCCGGTAGGCGTTCAGCACGGCGGCGGCCAGCCCGACCAGCCCGGTAAAGATGATAACGGGATCAAGCAGCCGGGAGAGGTGCACCGCCAGCGCCTTGGTCTCTGACGCCAGGCCGGGACCAAGCAGGGGGACAAGGAAGGGCGCCGCCAGGAGATAGAGTACGGCGCCGGCGACCAGGGAGAGGGCCGTCAGGTTAATTACGCCACTGGCTATGCTCCAGGCTTCCCCTTCACCGGCCTTGAGGCGGTACTCGGTGAAGACCGGGATGAAAGCGACAGCGACGGCGCCAGCCACCATTCCGGAAAGGGCCATGGGGATGACCGAGGCGACCAGGTAGGCGTCGGTCTGGGCGGTGGCGCCGAACTGGTAGGCGATGGCGGTTTCCCGGATAAAGCCGAAGAGGCGGCTCAATACTGTGCCGGCGATGAGGAGGAGCGCCGCCTGGCCCATTCCCTGCTGACTGATGGCCATAGTCGACATTCCACGCCCCCTTCCGTGTTTTTGCCGCACTTTCGTGACCTGTTTTTGAACTCTCTCAGGGCGGTGCCCACGTGAGGTGGAGGTCGGTGAGCACCCGGTTGATCTCCTCGGGCATCTCCCGGTTGAAGCTACGTAAGCCGGCCTCCACAGGGGCCGCGGGGATATGGAGCTTAGCTGCCGCCAGGGCGCCTGCCAGGGTGCTGTCGGTGTCCCCGTAAACCGTAAACCAGGTCCGGCTTTTCCTCGATAAGCACCTCTTCGATGCGCTTGAGCATTTCCCCGGTCTGTTGGCCGTGGCGGCCGGAGCCCACGCCCAGGTGGTAGTCCGGCGCTTTCAAGCCCAGTTCGTCAAAGAACACCTGGGACATCTCTTTGTCGTAGTGCTGGCCGGTGTGGACCAGGACCTCGCGGATGGCGCGGTCCGGGTGCTCCCGGTTGTGGCGCTCGATCGCCTTGAGGATCGGGGCCAGCTTGATGAACTGCGGCCGTGAGCCGACGATGTCCACGACTTTTACCACGGTTCCGCCTCGCCCATCTCATAGAATTCCTGATCTCACCGACCACGTACTCCAACTCCTCATCCGTGAGTTCGGGGAACATCGGCAACGACAGGACCTCGCGGCTGGCCCGCTCGCTCTCAGGAAGATCCCCTTCCCGGTAGCCCAGGTGGCGAAAACACGGCTGCAGATGTAAAGGAACCGGGTAATAGACCTCGGTGCCGATTCCCCGCTCCTTCAGGTAGGCCCGCAGGGCGTCGCGCTTCCCGCCCGGAACCCGCACCGTGTACTGGTGGAAGATCTGAGTCCGGTTCGGTGCCCGGTGGGGCAGCTTGATACCTTCGATGTCGCGAAGTAGCTCATCGTAGTGGGCGCCTATGCTTTGCCGCGCCTTCGTCCACTCCGCAAGGTGAGGCAGCTTGGCCCGCAGGATCGCGGCCTGGAGCGCATCGAGACGGGAGTTGTAGCCCACCAGGTGGTGATAGTACTTGGGTTTGGCGCCATGGGCCCGCAGCATTCGCACCTGCTCGGCGAGATCGTCGTCGTTCGTCGCCACCATCCCGCCGTCACCATACGCCCCCAGGTTCTTGGTGGGAAAGAAGCTGAAACAGCCCAGGTGCCCCATGGACCCGGCCTGGCGGCCCTTGTACTCCGCGCCGATGGCCTGGGCCGCGTCCTCGATCACGTAAAGCCCGAACTTCTCGGCCAGGGCCATGATCTCGTCCATATCGGCCATCTGGCCGTAAAGGTGAACGGGGATGATGGCCTTGGTTTTGGCCCGCAGCGTAGGATCACTGACGAGCCGTTCCTCGACTTTGCGGGGATCGATGTTTAGCGTGTGTGGGTCGACATCCACGAACAGCGGAGTAGCGCCGACGTTGTGGACCGCGCCGGCGGTGGCGAAAAAGGTGAAGCTGGGGACCACCACCGCCTCGCCCGGGCCAATCCCGAGTGCCCGCAGGGAAAGGAGCAACGCGTCCGTGCCGCTGGCCACACCGATCGCGTGGCGGACGCCCAGATACTCCGCGACTTCCTGCTCGAGGGCTTCCACCTCCGAGCCGAGTATGAATTGGCCCGAACTCAACACACGAGCAACAGCCGCATCGATTTCCTCTCGGATGGCGTCATTATACTGTCTAGTCAGGTCCAGAACAGGTATCTTCTTCATAACTTCTCGCCCAGCGGGTGGAGGCACTCGCCCACTTTCCGGTAGCGTCGCCCGCACTCTGAGCACGGCACCTCCTTGTCATCGTCGCCTTCGAATCGCAATGGCCTGCCGCACTCGCAGGCCCAGCCCATTTGCCTGGCCGGCACTCCGGCCACCAGGGCGTAAGGAGGCACGTCTCTGGTCACCAGCGCCCCTGCCGCCACAAAAGCCCACTCGCCGATGGTCTTTCCGCAGACCATGGTGGCGTTGGCCCCTATGGAGGCGCCTCGTTTCACCAGAGTCGGAAGGAAATCCTCCGGCGTACTGCGCGGGAAAGCGCTCCGGGGCGTCTTGATGGTGAACACCACGCTGGGGCCGCAGAAGACGTCGTCCTCCAGAGTCACGCCCTCGTAAACGCTGACGTTGTTCTGGATCTTGACATTGTTGCCGATTCTCACGTTGCGGCCGACGAAAACGTTCTGGCCCAGGCTGCAGTTCTCCCCGATTTCGGTCCCGTTCATGACGTGGGCAAAGTGCCAGATCTTCGTGCCGGCCCCAATCTTCACCGGTTCATCAATGTAAGCCGATTCGTGCACAAAATAGTCCCTCTTGCCCCCCCGCCTGCACCAGCACCCGGACTACCTCCAGTCCCGTCTTCCCGTCAGTCAACGGCGCCGCCTTTCTCTGCACGCAGTCGAGGAAATGGCGCGCCTCGATCTCCAGGGCGTCCCCCCCGGTCCACCGGAATCTCGCGCTTGCCCGCATCCCAGATGGTCAGATCGTCCTTTATCCCCTTATCGTAGAGCCACAGCTCGTCTTCATGCTCGTCGTAGAGGAGGGCACCCTTAGAGCCGATGACCACCGTTTGACGCTCGTCCTCTGGCCAGAGCCACGAGACATGCAGGTGCGCCCGCACCCCGTTGGCGAAGGCTAGGTTCAGCCACACATCGTCCTCAATGCCCGGCTGCAGCGCGACCAAACCCTTGGCCTCGACCGTGGCCGACCGGGCCCCAACCAGATACAGCAGCAGGGCGATATCGTGCGGCGCAAAGCTCCAGAGGACGTTTTCTGCCCGCCGCACCCGTCCCAGTTTCCGGCGGCGCATTTCCACACAGCGCACCTCTCCGACCAGCCCCTGCCGCACGCAGGCGACGAGCTTTTCACCGCGGGCTTGTACAGCAGGAGATGGCCCAGCAGCAGCACCCGATCGCGCTCCGCGGCGGCGGCTACCAACTCCTCCGCCTCCCGGACCGACAGGGTCATCGGCTTTTCCACCAGCACGTCCTTGCCGGCACCCAGCGCCGCCCGCGCCAGGGCGTAGTGGGTCGGCGCCGGGGTGGCAATAACCACCGCGTCGACGGCGGCGTCGGCCAGCATCGGCCCGGGAGCAGCGTAAACCGAAATGCCGGGGTATTGCTCCGCAACCTCGGCCCGCCGCCGGGCGTCGGTCTCCACCACGGCGGCCAGCGCTCCCAGGCGGTGGAAAACCCGGACGTGGTTTCGGCCCCAGTTGCCGGCTCCAAAAACGGCCACACCTGGTGTGCTCTTCACAGTAGCACCACCTTTTCCTCCCGATGTGCCACACCGCGGGTGGCGTTCCGGATATCCAGTATTCTTCGGGCGTGTGCTACCAGCCACGGGTAGTCAATCCCGGAATGATCGGTGGTGATCACGACTAGGTCCACATGGGACAGCAACTCGGCCGTCAGGGCCACGGATTGAGAGACCCTCCCGGAAAGCTTGATATCGCCAATGTAGGGATCGTGATAGCAGAGGTCCACCCCGTCTTCAAGCAGCAGTTCGGCCACGTGCACGGCCGGGGAGCCCCGGTGGTCGGCCAGGTCTTTCTTGTAGGCCATGCCCAGCAGGAGAATCCGCGCTCGGGACGGGGCGAGGCCCATCTCGTTCAGGACCCGCCGCGCCTTTTCCCGAACGAATTCCGGCATCCGCCGGTTCACCTCGCCCGCCAGGCCGATGAAGCGTGTGGTGAAGTTGTATTCCCGCGCCTTCCATTCCAGGTAATGCGGGTCGATGGGGATGCAGTGCCCGCCCACGCCGGGCCCGGGGTAAAAGGGCATGATGCCGAAGGGCTTAGTGAAGGCGGCGTCCAAAACCTCCCACACGTTGAGGCCCATCTTGTCGCACAGCAGGGCCAGTTCGTTCACTAGGGCGATGTTAACCGCGCGAAAGGTGTTCTCAAAGACCTTGACCAGCTCGGCTGCGCGGGCGCTGGAAACCGGCACGAGGCGTTCAATGGTCTAGGCGTAAAAAGCGGTGGCTGCCTCCAGGGAGGCCGGGGCCCACACCGCCCACCACCTTGCTGGTGTTCCTGGTGGTGTAACGCTTGTTGCCAGGGTCAACCCGCTCGGGCGAATGAGCGAGGAAGAAGTCCTGTTCCGCCTTCAGGCCCGATTCCTCCAGGATGGGCCGCATCACTTCCTCGGTGGTGCTCGGATAGGTCGTGGACTCCAGAGAGATCAACTGGCCGGGGCGAAGCCATCGCGCGATCTCGCGGGTCACGTTGACCACAATAGCGCAAATCGGGCGCAACGTTTTTGTCCACGGGGGTGGGCACGCAGATCACAATGACGTCCGGCGCCGGCACCGAGTCAAAGTGCTCCTCGGCGTGCAGCCGCCCTTCGGCCACCAGGGCGCGCAGTTCCTCGTCCCGCACGTCCGCGATGTAGTTTTCACCGGGGTTGATCATGCGCACCCGTCGGGGGTTCTGCTCGATGCCAGTAACGTGGAAGCCCACCTTAGCTTTCTCCACGGCAAAGGGAAGCCCCACGTAGCCCAGCCCCACCACCCCGACCCGGGCGGTGCGGTTTGCGATTTTCGCCTTGAGTTCATCCAGGATCTGCTTGGACAGGAGCTTTCGCAACGAAATGCCTTCGGGCACGGAACCAACCTTCTTTCCGGCAGCATTACAGGTCGAACAATGCGCCCACCCGACCGGCTACGAGGCTACTTCCCTTATCTTCCTTTTGGCTAGTAAGATAAAGCTTGAAATATGGCCCTGAATATGTGAGCAAATCACACCGCTATCCTGTTCTCCTGAGGTGTCCTGCCTTCCCAGGTGTACCGCCCTGGAACTGGTGGCCTACCACCTGCGCCGCAGCTATGTGGCCTACCGGTCACACCGTAAGAGAACCTTGGCTGGGGCCTGAACAGGCAGGTCGGCTGAAAGGCAGCGGAGTTGACCTGAAAGAAAGCCGCGCCCTTTTCTGGAGACATATCGGTAACGTAAGAAACTCCTGCTGAAAGCTGCCTAACCTTCTGTGCATCTGCATCAATACCATAGACGGAGCAGCCCGCGCGTACCATCTCAAGAGCAAGGGGCAAACCAACGTAGCCAAGCCCCATCACTGCGACTGCGCATGTTAAGTGAGTGTCTGCTGTTTCCCATTAGATCCCTCCCGTATCTGAGACTCCACAAGTTCCAATCTGCACCTGGTGCAGGGATTTTGTGACTGTCTACTCAAATCATCGCAAACCCACTGCAGGACCGCCCGGTTGCACGAAGACCGTTGGGGGGAACGCCGCACAGGCCCTTTCTGAAATCCACATACAACTCTGAATCCTGTGCGTGCCTACTCATACGTCTTGATCGGCTTAGCCGGAACCCCTACGGCAGTGACCCGCGGGGGAATGTCACGAACAACTACGGCGCCTGCTCCGATGGTACTCCACTCACCTATGGTGATGCGGTTTATGACAGAGGCGTTTAACCCCAAATAACATCCATTTCCTATGGTGACTTCGCCTGCTATATTTACACCAGGCATGAGACTGGCATGATCACCTATCACTGTGTCATGGCCCACAAAGCATCCTGGGTTGAGAATAGCATGCTGGCCTACAAGCACCGACGTAGTGAGTATAGTCCCCGCACACACCACACTTCCCGCTCCAACCTTCACATACTCCGACAACTGAACAGAGGGATGTATGAGCGTCGCAAAGTCGAATCCCTCCATGGTAAGGCAAGAGGTCAACTTCATCCTTAGTCCAGGATCTCCGATCGCGCACACCACTACCGGGCGAGGTGAAAGTGTGATTATGCTGGAGATCTTACCGATAATCGGCCACCCTTCCTTAGTTACTCCCGTTTGCTTGTCATCTACAAAACCTATGAAGTCCCATTCCGGACTGCGTGCGTTGATATCGCTCACAAGCCACGCAACCTCTCTGCCGAAGCCACCTGCCCCAACTATGACTAGCCGCCTCACCGGTGAACCCTCCCCATAGCACTCCACTGACCATCCTGGTCGCGAGCCCCAGCAAACGGAGGCATAGTGGCATACCCAGCAGCGTTTATACCCCGACGAGCTAACACATCAACGAAAGTTCTTACAATGATTCTCAGATCTAGAACTGTACTCCAGTTATCCACGTACCAAACATCAAGCCTAAACTTCTCTTCCCATGGGATGGCATTTCTTCCGTTGATTTGCGCCCACCCTGTAACCCCTGGCTTCACCAGATGACGACGTGCTTGCTCTGGAGAATACAACTCTAGATAGTCCATGCGCAGGGGTCTCGGTCCAACCAGACTCATCTCTCCCCTAAGCACATTAACCAGCTCCGGCAGCTCATCGAGACTAGTCTTACGTAGAAAACGTCCCACGGGCGTCAAGCGCACTTCGTCTGGCAGCAAATTGCCGCTCTCATCTCTCAGGTCACTCATGGTACGAAACTTATATAGGGTAAAGGCATGGCCTCGAAAGCCGGCTCTGACTTGCCGAAAGATCACAGGCCTATCCATCGTCACCAGGATCGTCACAGCTATCACCACCATGGGTATAGCCATTAGTACCAGGCCCACTATGGCGCCCGTAATATCAATCGCCCTCTTGACGGCTAGAGAACGCATCGCTTCCTCCCTGTAGTATGCTCGATGACCATAACCGGCAATAGTAGCACCAGACAAAGCATTACAGCAGTATTAGACTGCCTAATCCAATTGCCACGTCTTCACTCTCTTCCAAACACCTTTCTGATAAGGCCGGTCACTCTATCCATATCGGCCGGTGTCATTTTTGTGTCGGAGGGGAGGCATAAACCACGATGAAAAGCATTGTCTGAGATAGGCGCTTCATTATCATTGTGACTATAGAAAGGGCACTTCTCGTAAAATGGCTGCAAGTGCATAGGTTTCCACACAGGTCGGCTCTCAATGTTATCAGCTTCAAGAGCAACAATCACGTCCACAGGCGCTACAGCACAGTGCGAGTCTATGAGCATTACCGAAAGCCAGTAGGTGGATTCGCCATAGTCACATACTGGTGCCATCGTAACCGATTCAAGGTCCGAAAACGCTTCCTTGTACCGGACGTAGATAGCCTTCTTCTGGGCGATGCGCTCTGCCAGGGCAGTGAACTGCCCCCTTCCAATGGCCGCACAGACATTACTCATCCGGTAGTTATATCCAAGTTCGCTGTGCTGGTAGTGTCTGGCCGGGTCTCTGGCTTGCGTTGCCCAAAAACGGGCCTTTCGGATTGCTTGCTCATCGTCAGAGACCAGCATACCTCCACCCGAAGTTGTAATTATCTTGTTTCCGTTGAAGGAAAGGATCCCGAATCGGCCCAAGGAGCCGCTCATTTTGCCCTTGTAGGTGGCACCCAAGGACTCTGACGCATCCTCTACGATGGGCACCCCGTATCTGTCACAAAGGGCCTGAATCTTCTCGAAGTCGGCTGACTGACCATACAAATTGACGACTATCACAGCTTTGGGCGTGTGGCGTCCAAGTGCCCTCTCAAGTGCAGCCGGTGACATGTTAAGACTATCCGGTTCGCTATCAATGAAAACGGGAGTGGCATTCTGATAGATGATGGGATTGCAGCTGGCCGCAAAGGTGAGATCGGAACAGAAGACCACATCCCCTGGACCTACATTAAGAGCCCGAAGAGCCAGATGGATCGCGGCCGTCCCCGAGCTTAGAGCGACAGCAGCCTTTACGCCAAGATACTCCGCCAGCTCACTTTCAAAAGCATCAACATGTGGCCCAAGAGGAGCGATCCAGTTCGTGGCGAAAGCCTCTTCTACGAATTCTCTCTCTTTGCCGCACAGGTGTGGCGATGATAGAAATATGCGTGTTGACATGTGAACGGACACGCCCCCCTTCCCCATCGGGCTCACCTGAGTTATATAAGAGCATTGCGTTGGTCAACAGGACAGAAGGCGTCGGTATATGGTTAACTACATTACCCCGCACCGAAGAGCTGGTCAGCACTAGAAGCGGCAACCTCGCGATATTGGTCGCCTTGAGAAGAAACAATGCTTGCCAGCAATCTCTGTGCGTCAACCCCGTTGCGTCCAAAGACGCTATTCTCCAATTCCTCAACCATGGCCCAGATTTCGCCGGAGCTGCTATTTGGACTCTTGACTTCATAGATGCGCTTGTTGGCAGTAGCCACCAAAGTTTCACCGGGTCCCACCAATTCCTCGCAGAGCTTCTCGCCAGGCCGCGCTCCGACCACTTCGATGGGTATATCAACATTTGGTTCGTAACCACTCAGTCTGATCATCTTCTCAGCCAGTTCCATGATGCTCACCGGTTCCCCCATGTCCAACGCAAACAATTGCCCTCCCTCGCCGACCGCGCCGGCCTGAATCACAAGTTGGACTGCTTCGGATATGGTCATGAAATACCTGGTCATGTGAGGGTCGGTGACAGACACGGGTCCACCCTGCGCAATCTGGGAGCGAAAGAGTGGTACTACGCTTCCCCGGCTGCCAAGTACATTACCAAATCGGACCACCATGAACTCCGTGGCCCTATCACCTGGTTTACCAGGTACCTGCTCATGGTTCAAGTTAAGTAGAGCCATTTCGGCCACTCTCTTGGTGGCTCCCATCACACTGGACGGGTTAACCGCTTTGTCCGTTGAGATCAGCACAAATCTTGCGGTTCCATATCTAACCGCATTTCTCGCAACATTAATAGTGCCAAACACGTTAGTTTTGATCGCCTCGATAGGATTCTGTTCCATGAAATGAACGTGCTTGTGGGCTGCTGCATGGAACACAACTGCAGGACCATATCGGGCAAAGACCTCAGCAACTCGATTCCAGTCACGTATGTCGGCAATAACTGTTTGGAGATCCACCATCTTTGAGTTGGGTGGCAGAGTCATCAATGTTTCGAACATACCGTTCTCATCGTGATCTAGCATCACCAGGCTCGCTGGTCGGAAGCGAATAATCTGTCTGCATATCTCAGAACCTATTGAGCCTCCTGCACCCGTAACCAGGACTACCTGGCCCTCAAGATACATGGCCACCTTCTCAACATCCAGATCCACTGGCTCGCGACCAAGCAGATCCTCGATTTGCACCTCTCTTACTCGATCCAAGCGGACCTCACCGTTTAGCAGTTCATATACGCCGGGCAAGGTTTTCACCTTCACGTTAGAGCCAGCACATAGCGAGTGAATGCTCCTGATCACCCTGCCTGGGGCTGATGGAATTGCAATAATTACTTCCTCAACTCCGAAATCTTGGATCAAATCGGGAAGTCCGGTAGTATTGCCGACCACACGTACGCCTTGTATCTCCAAGCCAAGCTTGGCAGGATTATCGTCCACAAGACCCACTATTCGACAACCAAGTTCCGGGTGTTTGTCAAATTCCTTCAGTACCATCGTGCCGGCTTCTCCAGCACCGACTACCAGGACTCTCCTATGGTCGTTACCGATTGACGTCTTGGACGATGGCTGTCCAATGGTAGCGAGAAATCTGAACGAAAACCGATGTCCCCCCACCAACAAGAAAGCAATGATCCAGTTAAGGATGTATGTACTGCGCGGCAGGTGGCTACTCAAAAGATACGTCCATAATAGTAGTAGACCAGCAGCACCGGTGACGGCTTTCAGGACCGCAACAATATCACTGCTACTGGCGTATCTCCATATACGACTATATAAACCCAATGCGTGGAACACAGCTAGACTGGTGAGGGTGTATATGGCGATGATGGACATGTAACGGGCTATGTAGAGAGCTGGTATGCGCCCTTCAAACCGCAGGAAAAGCGCACCCAAAACTGCAATGTTAAGAAGGACAGCATCGCCACCCAGCAGTAGCGCTTTGGAGTATGTATGGCGACTCAACAAATGTGCTCTAAAGGCAAGCAATCTCATATACGGTCTCTTCCCTCTGTATAGATAGCACCACGAAAATGATGCTGCTAGAAGCCCTCTAACGGTCGGTTGCGCCGCTTACTCCAGCTGGATGAGGCGCCCAACTACAGCCCGGCCTTCACAGTTCCCATTAAACTCGATTTCGGCTATTCTGTTGCAGAACCGTGGCGCATGCATTAGGAGAGAATGGACTTGTAGCTGCCAAATAGCGGCCGGTTCTTAACACAACTGGATAGGTCCTGCTATATTTACAGATGACATTTACAAAAGTGGGTAATTAGCATTACCCCGAACTACACTAACACGACAATGCACTAAAGTAACCATTCGACTTAGCGGCGCCCATACCTTTGATGAGTTTCCTGTTGATACATGCCATTCAGATCTCAGGAAAGACCGCGGCTCCGAGCGTTTCGCGCCTTCTCTGAACACTCGACTATGGGGGATGCGTCACAGAGTCCACACACAGTCCAAACCATCTTCTTTGACGAACCTCACCTCCATGCCTCATCATCTACACCACCCCCACGTGCTCAGTACACTCCACCCGTATCCGTCGAACCATCTCTACACCGCCGCCACTTACAAAGAGGCGCCAACGCTGCTAAGCCCTGATAGTTGGAACTGCACCCAGCACGGGAATGTCGAGAACCTTTGCGATGTCCTCAGGCCGTTTGAGAGTGCTATCCAGATACTCCAGCACAAACACCAGGCCCAGGGAGAGCATTCCAGCCAGCACTCCGGCGATGGCCACGTTAAGGACTTTTCGCGGCTTAACCGGGGTTTCCGGAACCATGGCCGGCGAAACCATGCTGATGGATGCCTCTCCCAGGTCGGCGGAACGGGCTATTTGGCTCTCAAGGAGCTTGTCGTAGAGTTGGGTCTGAGATTTCTCCAGCTGAACAAGTTCCCTCGACAGGCGCTGCTCCTCGCTCTGCTTGCGCCTTAACTCGTTCTCCGTTACTTCCAACTGATAGGCGGTCTCGGTCAGCCGTTGTCTGAGAATGCGGATATGGGCCTCTTTCTCCATCAGGCTGGACTGCTTCAAGCGGAGGTTGCTTTCGAGAGTCACATAGACGGGGTTGGCCCACTCCTTGACTTGCACTTCCACCTCGACCTTGGGTTCAGCATCTGGTTCTTCCACAGTAGTGGTGGTCTCGATCCGTTCCTGCAGCTTGGCCGGAGTGGCGGCCAGCTGGGACTGCAGATCTGCGATGACTGCCCTGAGGACCTCCTGGTCCATTTCCGCCCGGAGAAGCTCGCTGCTGAGCTGTCGCTCAAGGGCCCGGCGCTGGTCTACCAGGGAGGTCAAAACGGTGAGACCGTTGCTACCCCGCTGGACCTCGGCGAGTTGCTGCCGGATTTCCTCGATCTCTATACCCACCAGATCCAGTTGCGACTGAAGAAAGGCCACGGCCCGATCCATGCTCTCCTGGTTCGTCTCGGCCAAAAACACCACAAACTCGCGCCCTATAGTGTTGGCTATCTCGGTGGCCAGTTTGGCGTCGGTGTGCTGGACTTTCACCTCCAGCAGGTTGGTATCCCTCACCACCTGAACGGTTACCATCTTGGACAAAGCTGTTGCGGTGTAGGTGTTGCGGTCCAGTTTGGCCGCAGAGATGACCCGGTCCAGGAAGTACGGGCTGGTAATCTGGCCCACGTACGAGTTCATGGTCATCTGCGGTAGCCGTGAGAGTGTCTCCACCACACTAGGTGAATCAATGCGCCCCAGCTGCTGGGCCGAGATGGCGTGCCTCACCATCAGGGTCAACTTGGTTTCGTACACTGGTGGGAGGACAAACCAGCTTAGCACACCGGCGGTCAGAACCGCCAGTGAGGTCAAGCCCACGATGGCCATACGCCACTTCCATAGAACTCCGAGGTAGTGGCGAAGATCTAGTTCCAGGACTTCGTCTTCCGGCATCAATCCACACTCCTACGTACATTTGCTTCGGTCAAGACCGCTCCGAGCAGTACCACATCCTCAAAGGCGCTGGCAAGCTGTGGGCTGAGGCGTCCAAGGATCTGGGTTGCTTCCTGGGCGTTACCCTGGCGAGCAAGGGCCGCTGCGCGCCATAGATCGCTTTCGTCTCTGAGCTTACTGTCCCTGCGTGCGGCTACCAGTCGATCTACGGCCTGTTCCCACTCTCCCAACAGGTAATGGGCCTGTCCCAGTCTCAACCGCAGGGTCGGGCTGGGATCCATTCGCCGCGGAGGCCAGTACTGGTGGGCACGCTCGGGTATGGCCGCCTGGCGGCCGGCCAGTTCGGCTTCCAGGGCCACCATTGATTCCAGGTGGTCCAGCGCTTCCTCAACCTGTCCGTTCCGGAGCAGGAGGGGGACCACCTGTATGACCAGGGTGGCGTAGACCTCGTACGAGCGGAGATCGAGGGGAACCAGGGCGATGATGGCCCTTCTTTCCTCCAGCGCCCCGATCCAGTCGCCCTTGAGGAGCAGGATATCGGCCAGGCGCTGCCTGATCACCAGGTCATACCCCTGGAGTCTCCTGGCTGCCTCTAGCTCTTCTGCCCCCCGTGCTATGTCTTCTTCGCTCTCCCTCAGGAGCCCCAGCGCCGTGTAGGCGTAAGCCAGGTCACCGCGATAGGCGGCTGAAAACGGGTTTAGCCGTACCGCCTCCAGGTAGAGGTCGCGTGCCCACTGGAAATCGTGCTGCCTTAGCGCCAGTGCAGCGTGCGTCCCTACGTTCCCCGCCAGGTTGGCCCGGGTCGAAAGCACCAGGACGGCAACGGCCAAGAACCCTGCTGTGCCCAGTTGGAGGGCTCGTCCTGCCTTCTCAGGTACCCTGAGCCTGCGGGGCAGTTTGACCCTAAGCTGCGGGCCGGGCGTACCGAACGCCACCCCGGCCACCACCCACAGGAGCACTGCAGCTCCGGCCAGCGAAAGCTGGAACTCAATGGCGCTGTGCAGACCGTAAGTGACGCCGGTGGCCACCGCCACCCACGCCATGGGCGGAGTTTCTTCTTCTGGGCTCCGCAGCAGCCGGTAACCGAGGTGCAAAACCCCCGCCCAGAAGGCCAGGTATACCAAGAGTCCCAAGGTACCCACTTCCACCCAGAGCTGGGCAAAGTGGTTATGGGCCTCGCTCATCCAGTAGAGGATGGTCTGGTGCTGGTGGTAGAGGGCGTTCCACCCCCCACCTCCAGCTCCTATTATGGGGCGAGTCCCTACGATCTTCAGGGCATCCTGGGTGGCCATGAGGCGAACTGCCGCACTGTGGGTATCGATGGTGATGGTTTCGGACCTCTGCACCACGCTGCCCGGCAGAAGCTCCTGGGTTGGAGATACGTAGACCCGGGAGATGTAGATCAGGTAGGAGGCCCCGGCGATGCACAGGTACGCCACCATGCCCACCAGGACCAGGCGCCGGGTTCGGCGGTGCACCCGAAAGCGCCGGAGGGCGGCCAGTATCAGGTCGTAGACTACCTGCCCGGCCAATACCAGCAGTAACCCAAAGACTACATACTTGGCGGTGGCCAGGGGCCGCCGGGCTCCCAGCATCTCGAATAAGGGGCGAAGCACCACCATGCACGCGGCCAAGCCCCAGAGGAAACCAAAGGCCACTCGCCACACCCGTTCGCCCTTGAGGCCCAGGGCCAGGAGCATCACTCCCAAGGGGTAGAGGAGCCACACACCCCGGGAGTAGGTGCCGAGGATGGTGATGATGAACAGGAAGTTGCCGGCGGCGTAGACCAGCTTCCAGAAGCTAGACTCCTCGTTGGCCCAGAGGCCAAGGCAGATGATGCCGGTGGCCATCACGTAGGAAGCCAGGGCGTTGGCATACTGGAAGGTGGACATGATGCGGCCACTGGCGTAGGCCCCAGGGAAAGGAATCACGTTGACCGCCGCCCCCAGGCCCACCAGTACCACGAAAACTCCAGAGATAAACAGCACGCGAAGTATCTTTACCCCGTACCGCGCATCGCGGCAGAGGTCAGCAGCTACCCAGTAAATCATAAAGTAGTTGGCATAATTGAGGGCCGCGTAAAATGCCGCCAGCTTGTCCACCGCCACGAAAAAGGAAATGGAGTAGCAGGCCGCCAAGCCCAGGACCAGGTAGTCCACGGGAGACACCATCAACTGCCGGTCACGTCGATTTAACTTGTCAAGGTACAGCAGCGCGAACAATACGGCGCTGGCCATGTGAAACGGCATCCGGTCGGCTGGAAAATAGAGCCCCCTGGCCAGGGGCGCCACCACTATCAGCCCGTAGAACAGCGGTACAGCAAAAATCCTCAGGTTCAGGTTGAGAACCGGCCTCAATGGAGTTTTCACTTGCGCTGTTCCGGAACGGCTTGCCATGGCGGCTCCCTCGGTGACTAGGATGTCTTCTCTTCCTGCCTGCCGTAGTAACGGTAGTAGTAATAGTAAGAACCGCTGCTCCCGGTCCCTTTTACGTTGTTTAACACCGCACCGATGACTTTCCCGCCTGCATGCAACAAGCTCTCTTTGGCATCCCTGGCCAGTTCGCCCCGGGTCTCCCCCGCCTCGATGACCATGACCACGCCGTCCACTTGGGAAGCCAGCACCGCCGCGTCGGTAACTACCAGGACAGGCGGGCTGTCCACCAGGACCTGGTCATAGTTTTGGCGCAAGATGGGCCACAGATCCCGCATGTGGTCTGAGTCCAAAAGCTCCGACGGGTTGGGCGGGATGGTGCCGCTGGGCATGAGCCAGAGGTTGGGTATCTTGGTGGGAAGGACCACCTCATCCACGTCCAAGCCGTCCACCAGGAGACTGGTCAGTCCCGGCAGCTGGCGGGAACCGAAGATCAAGTGCTGCGTAGGTCGCCTGAGGTCACAGTCCACCACCAGCACCCGCTTGGCCGACTGGGCCATGGCCACAGCCACGTTGGCGACGACGGTGGACTTGCCTTCAGCGGCCCGGGCACTGGCAAACATGATGCTCTTTACCTGCCCCCGGGCGGTGGCAAAGTGCAAGTTGGACCTGATGGACCGGAACGCTTCACTTGCCGGAGACCTTGGCTGGATCGCCGTAATCAGCTTGCTGGAAGGATCGTGTTTTTCCAATATTGCGTCCTCCAGGTCACCAGGATAGTCAGGTACCACCAAGGTTTCGCCAGGCGTCTTTGGGTTTCCTTCTTCATCCAAGAACAAGGAGCCATTCTTTTTGAATGGCTCCTTGTAGACAGTCGACTGATGTCCTACTCCACTACCAAGCCCAGGTGGACCAGGAGTCGTTTGATCATGGTCACAGCCTGTGCACGGTTCCCGTCGGCCGCAGGCGCAAACACGTTGCCGGGCAGGCCGCGGATGATGCCGCTCTTGACGGCGATGGCCGCATTCTGCACTGCCCAGTCGGAGATGCCGTCGGCATCGACGAACGTTGCCAACAGGGTCTGCATTTCGGCACTGGTCACCGTCACCGGCTTACCCGCCAGCTGCATGGCCCGGGCCATGAAGGTCGCCATCTGTTCCCGGGTCACCTTGGCGTTGGGGGCGAAGGTGCCGTCACCCATGCCCTGGGCCAGGCCGGCCTTGACCGCGGCTTCCACCGACCCGTAGAACCAGTCGCCGGGCCGGACATCGCTGAAGGTGGAGGTCGCCGGCTGGTACTCCGGAATACCCAGCGCCCGCTGGAGCAGGGTTATAAACTGCGCCCTGGTCACCGTGGTGGACGGCTCGAAGGTGGTCTCGGTCATACCCCGGACCACGCCCCTGGTCACCATCTGCTTGACTTCCCGGTACGCCCAGTGAGCCCTGGGCACATCCGTGAACTCCTTGGTGTTCTCCAACACCACGTACCGGCTGGTGCCGGCGTTGCGCAAAAGGATCTGGCCCGTCGCCGGGTCCACGGTCTGGTTGTAGTGGAACACCAGCGTCCCGTCGGCCAGGACCTGGTACAGCGCCAGGGCGTCCGGGTCGGCGCCCGGGTTGTACGGGAAACCGAAGGTGGCTTCGCCGTCAAACCGCGGGATCAGCTCCAGGACCACCCCGCCCCGGGTCACGTACAGGTGGATCTCGTAGACCGGCGATGCCGGCACCCAGGGAGCGTCCTTGCCCAGTACTTCGGCCATGATTCCTGCCGCCTGGTCGCCGGTGATTTTCTTGGCCGAGAACACCAGCGCCGCCCCGGGATGCTGCTGGGACAGCCGGGCAAAGTCGACGGTCCCGGCCGGGAAGGTGGCGTTCACGTTGCCCAGGTAGCTGGTGGTCTGGTTGTTGGCCAGCGCCATCATGGTGAGCAGGGTTTCGAAGCGGTGCTCAACCGCCTCCACTGAGGTGAGGTCGCCTACCAGGATGGGTGGGTTCGCGGGGTTCAGGGCCAAGGTCAAGAACCGGTCGAAGAACGGCCTGCCCGTAGCAGTCCCGGTGGCCGGGTCGATGGTGGCGGTGCCGGTGGTCACACCGACGGTTACCCTACCATCGGAGATGATCACTACCGGCGGTGGCGTTCCCGGGTCCACTGGCGGCGGCTGAACTGGTTCCGGCGGCCGGAGGTACACCGAAAGGTATACGGCTTGATAGACGATCCGGCTGATGGTCACGGGCGAAACCAGCTGTATAATGGGCGGGACTGCGACGTTGGACGGGACGATGGCGTAGACCGCCTGCAGGACCCCCCGGTACACCTGCTCGTAGACCCGGTACACAACGTTGATTACCTCTTGCAGCGGGGTCAGGGCTAGATACTGGCCCGTCGCCTGGTTAAAGAGGTGCACCGTTATGTAGGCCGTTGACAGGTACGGTTCGGTCAGTGGCTCCAGGTAGATCGTGGGCAGGGTGACTTTCTGTCCATCGACGGTGACGGCACCTTGGGTAGACACCTGGACCTGCTGGGCGGCATGGGCCCTGCCTGGTCCCGCCAGCATAGAAACCTGCACTAGCAAGAAGGCAAGGAACACCACAAAGCAGACGTTCCCCATGGTGGTTCGGTGCTTGATGTAGATCATTCTCTTTCACCTCCTTTCTGCCATGAAATGCCTTCACTATGGTCCTACCGAGATTATACCACACCTTGTTGGAATTTCCTGCATCAGTTGGGGAGAATCACTCTGTATGTTCGAGTGCGCGTTGGTGTCGCGTTACGTCTGTAGTGGAAACTGGGCACGGGAAAGAAAAAAAGGACCTCCCCAGAACCCGGAAGGCCCGCTGTGAAGCCTGGGAGGCTCAGGCCAGGCTGAATCCTCGCTTTTTGAGTGCGCGCGATAGCGTCAAAAACAGAGGTAGCGTTATGGCGGTGCTGAGAGCGCCCCGGGCCAGGTTGAAGGGCGCCAGGGCGGTCTTGATGAGGTCCAGTTGTAGTTCCTTGGGGATGCCGTAAGCGCTCAGTGCCCAGTAGTAGTTGACCGGGATCATGGCCAGGGTCATGGCGATCCCGCCCAGGACCATGCCCACTACCGCCGAGAATGCGCCGGGCCGCCTCTTGTAGATGAACCCGGCCACGCCCACAAACACCGCCGAAGACAGGAAGTTCATGATAGAACCCACCGGGCCGCTGGTTCCCTTGGTGAAGAGAAACAGCGCCGCCTTGACCAACGCGATCTGGATGCCCGCCCACGGGCCCAGCAAGAACGCGCCCACCAGGTTGGGCAAGTCACTGGGGTCAAACTTGAGATACGGCGCTGCCGGGATCAACGGGATCTGCAAGGTGAACATGAGGGCATAACTCATACCGGCCAAAAGCGACATCATCACCAGCCTGCGGATCTGCATTGCTTCCACTCCCTCGTGCGTTTAGTGTGCTTTTAGGGGCAACAAAAATGGCGCCCCAACACAAACAAACGGGGCGCCCTCCAAAAGAGGACATGCATGCCTACCTTCTTCCATCCGGACTTTGACCGTCGGCCCTGGAATCGCACCAGGTCAACCATGGCGGCTCGTGGGCTAGCCTTGCGGCATTACCACCGGTAGGGAATTGCACCCGACCCCGAAGGTTTGAGTTGTCAAAATCAATGATACCTCCATGGCTGACTGCGGTCAATGGGATTGAGCTGGAAAACCGTGCGGTATACCACCCGGCAGCTTGATGATACCCTACTCCTCCCCTGGCCCCGGCTGGTATAATGAACATGATTCCCCTATCCGGGAGTTGATGTTCTTGAAAGCCATCGATATCAACTGCGACATGGGAGAAAGCTTCGGCGCGTACCGCCTGGGCGCCGACCGGGACGTCATGCCCCATATCACCTCGGCCAACATCGCCTGCGGCTTTCACGCCGGGGACCCGCTGGTCATGAAAGACACGGTGGAGCTGGCCCACTCCCACCAGGTGGCCGTGGGTGCCCACCCCGGTCTTCCCGACCTCATGGGGTTCGGCCGGAGGTCCATGGTGGTCTCTCCTGCCGAGGTCAAAGCCTACACCTTGTACCAGCTGGGAGCCCTGGAGGCCATGGCCCGGGCTGGCGGCACCAGGCTCTACCACGTCAAGGCCCACGGTGCCCTGTACAACCTCGCCGCCGCCGACCCGGCGCTGGCCCAGGCCCTGGCCGAGGCGGTGGCGCTTTTCGACCCGGCGCTGGTGTTGGTGGGCTTGGCAGGTTCGTGCCTTATCGATGCCGGCCGGCGGGCCGGGCTCCGGGTGGCCCAGGAGGTCTTCGCCGACCGGGGGTACCAAAGCGACGGCTCGCTGGTGCCCCGTGGTGAACCCGGCGCCCTGCTCCACGACGTGCGGGAGGTAGCCGGGCGCATCCGCACCCTGGTCCGGGACGGCACCCTGCGCACTGCAGGTGGATCGGTTCTGCGCGTGGAGGCCCACACCATCTGCGTTCACGGTGATACGCCGGGAGCTGCCGGCTTCGTCCAGGGCCTGCGCCGGGAGCTGGAGAACCTGGAGATACCCGTCCTGCCCATGCACCGGGTGGTGACGGCCTGACGTGGTCCGCTTTTTGCAGGCCGGGGATGCCGCCCTGGTAGTGGAATACGGGGATGCCGTCGACCCGGAACTCAACGGCCGGGTGCTGGCCCTGTACCACCAGCTGGCCCGCGGGGTGGTGCCGGGCGTGGTTGAACTGGTCCCTACCTACCGCTCCCTGCTGGTGGAATATGACCCCCTGGTCACCGGCTATCCCGAACTAGTAGAAATGCTGCGGCCGCTGACCGGGGTTCCACCGGCTCCCGGTGCTGGTCGCCTGCTGGAAGTCCCGGTGCGGTACGGCGGGCCGGCCGGCCCGGACCTGGAGGAGGTGGCCGCCCACTGCGGGCTTACCCCCGGGGAAGTCATCCGGCGCCACAGCGCCCCCACCTACCGCGTGTACATGCTGGGCTTTTCCCCCGGCTTTCCCTACCTGGGCGGCCTGGATCCCTCCCTGCACGTGCCCCGCCTGTCCCAGCCCCGGCTGCGGGTGCCCGCAGGCTCGGTAGCCATCGCCGGCCACCAAGCCGGCATTTACCCCCAGACCACGCCCGGCGGGTGGCGCATCATCGGCCACACCCGGCTGGTGCCCTTCAACCCGGTTTTGGACCCGCCGTTTCTGTTCCAGGCCGGCGACCTGGTGCGCTTTGTCCCGGTGAAGGAAAATGAAGATGCAGGCGTTTGAAGTAATATCCGCGGGCATCCTCACCACCGTCCAGGACCTCGGGCGCCGGGGATACCGGCGGTTCGGTCTCCCCCGCTCTGGGGCGGCCGACGGCTTTTCCCTGCAGCTGGCCAATATCCTGGTGGGTAACCCCCGGGACGCCGCCGGGCTGGAGTGCACGGCGGTAGGGCCCACGCTGCGCGTCCTTGGCCCGGCACTGGTAAGTTGCACCGGGGCCTTTGCCCCGGTCCTCAACGGGTCCGCCTGGCCACCGGACGTAAGCTTCTGGGTAAACCCCGGTGACACCCTCGAACTGAGGCCCACTGGAGAGGGCCTGCGCGGGTACCTGGGGGTGTCCGGCGGCATTGACGTGCCCGTGGTCATGGGCAGCCGGAGCACCTGCCTCAAGGCCGGCTTCGGCGGCTACCACGGGCGCGCTCTGCAGGCAGGCGACGTGCTTGCTTGCCGGCCGGGTCCCGGTGCCCGGCCCGCCCGGGCACCAGCCGGGCGAGAGACCGGATGCGGCCCGCTGCGCGTGATCCTGGGACCCCAGGATGACCTTTTTACCCGGGAAGGGCTGGCGGCGCTCCTGGAATCGGAATACCGGGTGACCTCCCAGTGCGATCGCATGGGCTGCCGCCTGCAGGGTCCTCCCGTCACCCACTCGGGCCGGGCCGACATCCTGTCCGACGGGGTGCCCGAGGGAAGCATCCAGGTGCCCGGCAACGCCCAGCCCATCATCCTCCTGTGCGATGGCCAGCCCACGGGAGGCTATGCCAAGCCCGCCGTGGTCATCTCCGCCGACCTGGGCCGCGCCGCCCAGCTGGCACCCGGTGCGACGGTAAGCTTTGCCCAGGCGACCCGGGAGAAGGCCCGGGCGGCCCTTCTCTGCCAGCAGGCCTACCTTGACCGGGCCGAGCGCCTGGCCCAAGCTGCGCTGGGCTCTCGCCTTTACCAGTTGCGTGTACAAGGCCGGGCATACCGGGTCCAGGTAGAGGAATTGCCCTAGCCGGCGCCGAAAGATCCTGGCGGCCCCGGGTTGCGCCAGTTTTTCTTTGGGCCGGCGTTATACTGGGCGCCATATAACGGAAGTGGAGGGAGTCGCCCTGCAACTCAGATTCAGGTGGAACCAGTGGATCCTGCTGTCCCTCATGGCCGCCCTGGGCGTGGTAACCAAGCCCTATTTGCGCATGCCTTTTTCCTTCGTGCAGACTAGCTTCGGCATGCCCGTGGGCACTTTTATCGGCGGCCTGTACATGTTCTGGCCCGTGCTGGCCGGGCGACTGGTGCCGCGACCGGGAGCGGTGCTGGTTACCTGCGCCCTGCAGGGCCTGGTGGCCATCCTCACCGGCTTTACCGGGCTTTTGGGCCCCATGGCGTTTTTCTCGTACCTAGCACCCGGCCTGGTCATTGAAGGCCTATACTGGGCGGTCCGCCGGGTTTCGCCCGCTGGGGTCTACCGCCTCCCGGCCATGATGGCGGCGGCGGCCCTGGGGAACGCGGCCGGGGCCCTCACCAACGCGCTTTTGTTTTTTGCCCTGCGCGGTGCGGCCTTGAGCCTGGCCATGGGGGCTTCCATGCTGACGGGGGCCGGCGGCGGCTGGCTGGCCTACCTGGTCGGTGCCCGGCTGCCCCGGCCCACCGCCCCGGCGGCAGCGGCATGAAACTGCGGGTCAAGATCTGGCTGGAACGGGACGGCAAGGTATTCGGCGACGGGGCTGCGGACCTTTTGGAACGGGTACGGCGGCTGGGCTCGTTGCGCCGGGCGGCGCTGGAACTGGGCATGTCCTACGCACAAGCCTGGCAGCTGGTAAGGGACCTGGAGAGCCGGTTGGGGTTTCCGCTCTTGGAACGCCGGGTGGGCGGGCGCGGGGGCGGCGGTTCCGGTCTGACCCCGGCTGCCGTCTCCTTGCTGGAACGCTACCGGGCCTTCCGGCGAGAAAGCCAGGATTTCGTCGAGGATAGCTTCCGGCGGCACCTGGCGTCCACCTTCGGCGACTACCAGGTCATCCCCCCGGGGCAAAGGAACCCGCGGTAGTCGGCCGGGGTGTCCACGTCCACTAGTACCTCCGGACCGCATTCCACCTGGACGGTGCTGTGGGCACAGGCTTTGAGAAGCTCCCTGGCCCCGTCCCCGGTGATGCTTTCCAGCGCGACAAACAAACCCGCGTCGATGAGCACTGGGTTTTCTCGCACCCCCTGGTGGACCGGGACCACGGCTAAGGGGTGCCAGGGAAGCGCACAAGTAAGCGCCTGCCAGGCGGCGGATGGTGCCCGGGGTCACCCGGGGCTGGTCGGCCAGGCAAAACACCACCGCGCCGACCTGCCGGGCCGCCGGCAGGCCCGCGCGCAGAGAACTGGAAAGGTCCGATGGGTAGTGGGGGTTATGGACCAGCTGGAGACCGGGCCGGTCCGGCCAGGACCGCTCTATCACCCCTTGGACTTCCGGCCCAGCATAACCCGTCACCACCACGGTGTAAAGCCCGGCGTCCAGGGCCGCCGCCACGGCGTGTTCCACCCAGGTGCGCCCGGCCTATTCCAAGAGGAGCTTGGGCCGCCCCATGCGCGCACTGGCCCCGGGCGGCCAGGTGGCGGTGGACCGTAGCTCGCTTGAGCGCGCCCCGGGGCAGCTCCAGGGCCAGGTCGGCTTCCACCATCCGGATCAGTGGCGCGATGGAACGGGCCGGCAGCTCCCGTTTGAGTTGAGTCAACCGTTCCAGTACCGGCTTGCTCAATACCCGGGCCTGATCACGCCGGGTCTGGGGCTGCAAGGCGGTAAACCCCCCGGCGCGAAACTGCCGGCACCAGGCTTTGAGGGTAGACACCGAGAAACGGCGTCTTGCCCCCCGGGCACCTCCCACTCCCTCGCGGCCAACTGCTCCAACCGGCGCTAGCGTTCCCCCCGCGCCAGCGGTTCCCGCAGCAACTGGCTGATACAGCCAAAGCGGAATAACCCCCACGCCAACCGCTGCTGGTCGTCCATGGCGCTCCTTCCCACCCTGAGCCTAACACCAGAGGTCGCGGCCAGGCATTCCCCAGACCATGTTGCTCCCGCCCGGGGGGGCCACCACCCGGCCGCCAGGACCGATGCTCCCCAGTGGCGAGACCATGCCGGGGGCGGACGGAGGTGCCCGGTTTGCCAGTAACTAGGAGATTCTGGGGCCTGCGGGGGGGCATCAAGGGCAGGGTAACCCCTGGACCAGGGGGTTCATAGCCAGTAACCGGGGTGACGCTGGCTGAGGTAGACGTTGCACACTTCCAGCAGGCGGCCCGGCCGCAATACCACTTCCGCGTCCACCGTCTTGACGGCTGCCACCAGTCCCGCCGCCACCGCAAGCAACCGGGCCAGTGGCGGGCCGGACTCCTCCTGGCGCAGCCAGGAAACTCCGGCGCCAGCCGCCGCATGCCCTGCAGTAAGTGCGGCACCGCCACCCGGGCCCGCTGCTGCAACTGCCGCAGCAGGTGCTGCATGGCCTTCACCGGCACCGCGGTCAGCTCCGCCGCTAGTTGCCGCCAGGAGTCGCCCTGTACCCGCAGGATGGCCAGCTGCTCCACCACGGGCATGGGGGGTACCGGCGGTAGGGGGCCAGAAAACTGGGGAGGACGGCGTGAGTGCGCTGGCATGGCCGGCAACACCCGGCGGATGGGGATGAGTTCCTCCCAGACCTAACGGCGGTACCAGCCGAACCTGATGAGCCGACGAGCCCATACTGGCAATGCGTTCACTACTTACCCGGGATGGGAAATGCCGTCAGACTGTTTCTGATCGGGGTAGCCACTTCAGGCGAACGACGGCGCGGTATGAGGGGCGCGGCATCAAGTATGTGCACACAGAGGCCGGTCAGACAGCTCAGAATACCAACCTTATGGCCAAATCGCCGGGTCTGGGAGCGGTGATGGTGGGGGCATTCGCGACCAGGAGTCAAGCAGCTACTTGGTCCACAGGCTGTCCTGTTGATGCCCGTGGGCCGCAAAACGCGCTGAGGGATGGGGGTTTGTCGCCCGAAGATGGCTAGCGGTGTCCTTCATTTGCCGGGAGGCTTTCTTTTGGAAGCCGCAATGCCTGTACCCAGGTCGGACAGCTATTGGCTATGGGCAGGCCGGCTGTGCCCGCAAAAGACTTTATGTCCAGTACCGGGCTGCCGTCCAAGGCATCCAGCCCCTGCACCTGCAGGCAGAGAGGACTAACTTGAAGCAGCTTGACCACCGTGACTCCAATGGGATTCGGCCGGCAGGGCGAGTGGGTAGCAAACACCCCGACCAACGGTAAGTCTTTTCTGCCTTGTGGGTGGACGAGGGCCTGCTCTTGGAGTCGGGCGGTGTCCACATGCATCCAGTAGAGGACATAGGCGTGGGAGAACTTGTCCAGACCTATGAAGTGTTTTTCCAGCCCGGGCCTTAGCACGATCTCCGAGACAACATTGTCCCAGCCATCCGCCGGCGGACGCTCACATCCGTTCACCACCTGGCCGATGGGTTGCAGCCGAATGGGTTGCAGGCTGGCATTCATCCACCGTCACCTCTCTTTAGGACCTGGACTGCACATTTGCAAGCCGGCCGGCCCGTTAGCCGAAGCCTTGCAATCTACGATTTTAGTACCGTAGGGGTTCGCTGTCAAATGCAAAAACCAATGGGGTCCGTGTCAACCGAATGTAGGTGAATCCCGAGCCCGTGCAGCGCCTGCTCGAGCCCCGGGCGCTTGCTCTTGAGTTGGCCACGGGCCAGGCCTGCCAGCTGTTGGGGGTCGGTTGCCCCTTTAACCAGCTGTTCAAGCATCTCGGTGGCCGACTTCCCGGTGATATCTGAGACCACGTCCCCCAGCTTGATGTTGGCTCCTTCCAGCACTTTCTGGATGCCATTGACCTCCCGCACCCGTTCCCGTACCAGCTCCTTGCGGTAATGCACCAGTTCCCGCAGCTCCCGTTGGGGTCGGTCCGGGATGAAACTACCGCGCAACAGGCCATGGGCCTAACCCGGTCTAGTGGACACTCCCAATTGGGCATATTTGGGAATAAGGGGGTTGTTGCCAATGCCGGGAACAAGACGACCATATCCGCTGGAGTTCGGACGGAAGCTGTCCGCTTGAGAGTGGGAAGAGCATCACCCAGACGGCCAAGGACTTAGGCGTATCACCTGAGTCTCTCCGCACCTGGGTCCGACAGCAGGAGATCGTCAGGACCCACCCGGCGCGTCCATGGCCGCGCCCACGCAATGCCACCATTCCTCCCGCTGCCTGCCCGGTCTTTCACGCATCGCTCGCCTTTCTTCGCTCACGCTCGACAGACACCGGGCAAAGGCGCTGTAATCTGGCTCAAAGCCGGTGGGGAGAGAGCGGGGGGCACAGTCGGTGAGGGAGCTTCGCGGCACTCTCCTTTCTCCCAGTTGTGGGCTCAGTAGCAGCCTCCATGCAGGGCCGGCCAGCAGCGAACCAGCAGAAAACACAGCGTGGTTACGCAGACGCTAGAGTTGTCGAAACACTCTCTCATGTATCGATTGCATACGTCACCAGGACAAACGTACAATGGACTCGACTCCCGATCTATCCTGCACGACCGAGCATTTAGGATATGGTACCTGGCAAGACAGGTACGGGGGGGGTGGTGGTACACATGCCGTATGTTCGCTGGCGTCGGTTAGTCCATATCTTCGGCCTGCTTCGCGTCTACCGGTGCTACGCGTGCTCGGCCGTACACATCAGAGTGCTCTCCCGGCATTTCTGGCTGATGGGCAAAAAATGCTGTTCCCGGGCGCAGGCCGGGGCTCCAGGCGCTCACCCGCTCTGGACCCACAACCATACGGGGTCGGGGATGTGATGCCCGGCTTCTTTGCCACCATACAGCCACTG
This sequence comes from Bacillota bacterium, assembly GCA_040756655.1. Lineage (GTDB taxonomy): Bacteria > Bacillota > Sulfobacillia > UBA8153 > UBA8153 > JBFLYN01. The sequence continues at coordinate 9,898 of JBFLYN010000034.1, read as the reverse complement.
TAGCGTACGCAGCTGGCGGCGCTCGTTTCGCCGGCACCGCCGCCGGGCCGACCGCCCACGGTCCACCTTGGGCTCCGCGTCCGCCTGGTTTTTGTGGGTGAGCCCGGGACTGCCTCTGGCTGTGGGGGCTGGCTTGTTTCCGGAGGGTGCTCCGGTGCAACTACACTTCCCGGGCCTTCGCCGGGGAAGCCGGAGGCTTCAGCGTGGGAAACTACTACAGGTTGGGATCTTGCGGCCTGATGTCCCCAGGACGGAGTAGCCCGCGGTAGTCGCCCGGGGTATCCACGTCCACCAGCACCTCCGGGCCGCATTCCACGTGCAAGATGTCGTGGGCGTGGCGGCGGAGGATGTCCCGGGCCCCGGTGTCGCCACTGAGGTCATCCACGGCGGGAAACAGGGACGAGTCCAGTAGCACAGGGTTTCCGCGCGCGCCCCGGTAGACCGGGACTACGGCCGGGGGCACCGGGGAAGCAGACAGGTAGGTGTCGACCAGGCGGCGAATGGTCTGTGCGGTCACCAGGGGCTGGTCGGCCAGGCAGACCACCACCGCCCGGGCCCGGCGGGAGGCCTCCAGGCCCACGCGCAGGGAACTGGCCATGCCGGACCGGTATTCCGGGTTGTGCATGACTTGGAGGCCGGGATGGTCGGGCCAGGACTTGGCCAGGACGGCGCGGACTTCGGGCCCGGCATGGCCGGTCACCACCACGGTGCCCAGGCCCGCGCCCAGGGCCGCCGCCACGGCATGTTCCACCAGGGTGCGGCCGGCGTATTCCAGGAGGAGCTTGGGCCGTCCCATACGGGCGCTGGTCCCGGCGGCCAGGACCACGGCGGTGATGCCCCGGGTCTTCTCCACTTGGTCGCCTCCATTCCGGGTTTTCCGTAAGGAGAGTTAGCCGCTTTTGCCGTCAAACCTCTTTCTGACGGGCCCCCGCGGCATCGGAAAGACCACTTTGCTGTGGGGGGTGCTTGGACAACACCAGGTGAGCCCGGGTGGGTTCGCCGTGGAGAAGGTCTACCGCCACGGCCGGCGGGTAGCCCTGGACCTGGTGGACCTCTCTTCGGGCCGCCGGGCCCGCCTGGCCGGTTTTTCCGGCCACCGGCCGGTGGTGGATCACTCCTGCTTCCTCACGGTGGGAGTCCCGGCGATAGCTGGCGCCATGGAGTCCCGCCGGGTGGTGGTCATGGACGAACTGGGGCGCTTCGAGCTGGCGGTGCCAGCCTTCATGCACGCGGTGATGGCGGCGCTGGATTCGCCTCTGCCCGTGGTGGGGGTCATCAAGGACGAGTCCAACCCGTTTTTGGATGCCGTCCGCGCCCGCCCGGATGTCCGGGTCATACGGTTGGACCCCCGGGAACGGGCAGCGGCGGAAGCGGAGTTCGCCGGGGCTTTGCGCCGGTTGCTGGAAGGATGGGCCGGGACGGGCTGAGCGCCCGCCCCGGCCTGGCGGCTATTTCTCGTCCTTGTGCCTCAGGATGGTGTGGCAGTCCTCGTGGCCTTCCAGGACGTTGGAGAACTGCTCGAACACGAAGTCCGGGTTGAAGGCCAGCCGCAGCGAAACGTCCTGCTCGCAGTAGATGAGGCCCAGCTTCTGGGCATCGGCCCCGATGCGCTTCCACTCCTCGGCAAAGGGACAGTACGTGGCCTTCTTCTCCACCAGCTGGGGCTGGGACCGGATGACCTCGTTTTTCCAGGCCACCTCCCGCGGCAGGTCGTAATACTTGCCCAGGGCGGCCACGGTGGGCTCGGCCCCATCGGCGTCGGCCTTTTCCCGCATCTGGGCCCCCCGCATGCGACCGAACTCGATCACCGCCCGCCGGACGGCCTCGGTTCCTCTCTCCTCGCCCAGCTGGGACACCATTTCCCGGGCCATGCAATAGTAGAGCTTGGACATGATGATGGCCACCGCCTCCACGTACTTGGCGCACTCCTCGCGGGTGTACGTGTCTTTCACTCCAGCAACTCCCCTCCGGCTACTCTGCCACCGCTCCCCTGTGCACGGTCACGCCGTCGCGCACCGAGCCCTCGGGGCGCGGGATGCCGAAATCCACCACCAGGTCCCGGATGATGGGATACCCGGAAGCGGGCTCCACCGTGACCTCTTCTTCATGGGACACCAGGAAGTGGCAGCTCCTCTTGTTCTGGCCGTTGATGGACATCAGGCACGAAGCACACAGCCCCCGCCCGCAATGGTAGTTGCGGAAAGCCAGGGACCCATCCAGGTGCTCGTAGATGTACCTGAGAGCTTCCAGCACGGAAAGACCTTCCGACCAGGGGATCTGGTATACCTGGTGCCTGGACGTACCATCCCGGTCCGGGTCGAACCTGAACACCTTCAGCCTGGCCTGCATTATACACACCCCCCGGAGTGGGCCAGTTTGCGTACGGGCCGGCTGCTCACCGAGATTCCCCCGGCCAGCTTGATCACGGTGTGGCGCGCTTCAGGAAGAAGGCCCGGGTAGTCGGCGCGCATGTGGTGGCCCCGGCTCTCCTTGCGCTCCAGCCCGGCAGCGATGACCGCCCGGGCCAGCGGGATCATGTGCAGTACCTCGTGGGCTTCCCGCACTTCCTGGCAATACCGGCGATGCCCGTCCACCCGAAGCTTCGCCAGTTCGGGCTCGAGTTCATCCAGGGCGGCCAGGGCGTTTTTCAGGAAGGTCTCGTTGCGGTCGAAGGCCACCCACTTGCCCATGATCTCCTGGAGGCGCCGCTTGAGCTGGATGGGGCGTAGCCCCTCCCGGGCACTGGTCCAGCGGGCGATGTTCTTGATCTCTTCGGCCACGCCCGCCTGGAAGTCTCCCCCGGGCCAGTCCTGCCCGGCCGCCCATGCCACGGCGTCAGCGGCCGCGCGGTAGCCGAACACCTGGGTCTCGGTAAGAGCGTTGCCCGACAGGCGGTTGGCCCCGTGCACGTTGCCGGTGACCTCGCCCGCCGCCCACAAGCCCTCCATGCCGGTGCGGCCGTACTCGTCGATGCCGATGCCTCCCAGGCAGTAGTGGGCGGCCGGGGCCATCTCCACCATCTGGTCCCTGAGGTCGATGCCTACCTGGCGGAGGTTCCTGAACTGGTTGAGCCAGGCTTCCATGCGCCTGGTGAGTTCTTCCCGCCCGTACGGGCTGTTGGTCAGATCGGCGTAGACGCCGCCGTGAGCTGTGCCCCGCCCTTCGGCGATTTCCCGGTTGATGGCCATGATCAGCTCGTCTCTGGCCGGGAACCCCTTCACGAACTGCTCCCCGTGGACGTTGATGAGCCGCCCACCGAGGATGTCGGGGTTGATGATGTACTCGTACTGCACCATCCAGCCCCGGGCCGCCAGGGGGAACACGATGACGGTAGGGTAGTACAGGACCATCTCCAGGTCGATGAGCTCCCCGCCCAGCCGGGCGGCCATGAGCATGGCCTCGCCGGTGCATTCGGGCGGGCAGTCGGTGACCGGCCAGAGCTCCTCGTACCCGCCGGACGCCAGGATGGTGGCCTTGGCTTCCACGCCGAACACCGCGCCGGTGCGCACGTCCAGCACCACGGCACCCGCCACTCTCGACCCGGAGGTCACCAGCCTCAACACCTGGGTATCTTCGCGGATCACCAGCCCGGGCAGGCTGCCGGCCTTCCTGAACAGGCTGGCCATGAGCCCCCACCCGCCCCCCATGAGGAACAGGTTGCGGGCGTGCTTCTGGCCGGGTCGCGGCGATTGGGCCAGCGTCCCGTCGGGGTTCTTCTTGAACCGGGTCCCGTAGGAGAGAAGATCCTCGATACGGGGTGTCGCCTCCTGGGCCATGGCGTTGACCAGAACTTCGTCGGCCAGCCCACGCCCGGCCTTGACCGTATCTTCGTAGTGATGCCGTGGGGAGTCACCGGGTGCTACCGCTGCCTCGATGCCTTCGCCGGCCACCGGCGTGATGCCCGACCGGCTGATGGGCGCCTTGCTAAGGCACATCACCGACAGGCCCTTTTCGGCCACAGCGATGGCGGCGCGCACTCCCGCCGCCCCGCCGCCGATGACCAGCACGTCGGTTCTCAGCGTTTCGTACATGCCCAACCTCCTATGCTTTGGTGTGACCGGGGTATCTGTCCGCGTAGAGCGAACGTAGTTCGCACATATACCTACAATATAATACGGCTCTCCCAACCCTGCTCTTGGACCATTCGCCACAACTCCGGGTATGTCCTGCCAGGGCTGGCCGTCACTCCCGATCATGAGCAAAAGGCCGCCGCCGGAAGGAAACTGGAGCGCGGCCATCGTAATGTGCCAGTAGGTGTTTACCCTTGGCGAACTGCGTTCGCATGCTGGAGGAGCCCCATTGGACGACATCCGGTTGAAGATCCTTGGCGAACATGCCGGGCACCCGGTTAGGGCCCGCCTTACGGCCACTACACCTGGCGTGGTGGCGGGCACCCCTGAGGCTATAGCCGCCTGCCACACCCTGGGCCTCACCGTCCACCAGAGCCTCCCGCCCGGCACCGCCGTCACCGCCGGGTCAGTCCTCCTGGAAGTATCCGGGCCAGCCCTCCACGTGCTGGCTGGCGAAGAAGTGCTGGCCGGTTGCTGCGGCAAGGCTTCGGGAGTGGCCACCGCCGCCCGGTGGTTCGTGGAACGGGCCGCGGGCCGGGCCCAGGTCGTGTGCGGAGCGTGGAAGAAGTACCCCCTGGCCATGAAGGATCTTCTCCGCGCCGGCATCGCCGCCGGGGGGGTCAGCATCAGGATCACCCAAGACCCCTTCATCTACCTGGACAAGAACTACGTGCGGGTCCTGGGCGGCATCCGTGAGGCCCTGGAACAGGCCGGTCCGCTCCTGCCCCGGGTGCCGGTGATCCAGGTGCGGGGCGACTGGGCCCCGGTACCCGAAGAAGCCGAGCTTGCCGCCCGGCACGGGGCGGGCATCATCATGGTGGACAACGGCTGCTTGCGCTCGGCCCGGGAAGCCGTCTCCCGCCTGGACCAGCTGGGCCTGAGATCCAGGGCGAAACTGGCCTTCGGCGGCGGCGTGGACCGGGACAACTTCGCTTCGGCCCTGGATACCGGGGTGGACATCGTGGAAGTGGGCCGGGCCATCATCGACGCGAGCATCCTTGACCTGCGTTATGACATCGTGGAGGGAGTCTAGAAACAGGAGGAGGACTGCCCGTGGGGAGCTTGGCGCAGGACCGGGGAGGCCGGATCATCCAGTCGGTGGCCCGCGCCCTGGATGTTCTCGAGCTTTTGTCCGAACACCACCGGGAGATGGGCGTGACTGAGATCGCCGGCCACATGGCCCTGAACAAGAGCAGCGTGCACGGGCTGGTAAGTACTCTTCACCGCCGGGGCTTCCTGGACCAGAACCCCGCCAACGGCAAGTACCGGCTGGGGCTCAGGCTCCTGGAGATCGGCTTCCAGGTCAAGGACGCCATGGATCTGGCCCAGCTGGCAGAACCCCTCATCCGCGACCTGGTCAACGAGTACCGGGAGACTGCCCACCTGGTCACCCTGGACCAGGGGGAAGTAGTGTACATCTACAAGCTGGAATCCCCCGAGTCCATCCGCATGTGCTCGCAGGTAGGGCGCAGGCTGCCCGTGCACTGTACCGGGGTGGGCAAGGCCATGGCGGCTTTTTTGCCCCGCGAGGAACTCGACTCCATCCTGGACCGCAGAGGACTCCCACCCCGCACCCCCCACACCATCACCGACCGGCAAGCATTCCTGCAGGAACTGGAGCGCGTGCGGAGCCAGGGCGTGGCCTACGACCGCGAGGAGGTGGAAGAAGGCCTCAAATGCGTGGCAGCGCCCATCTTCGACCACCAGGGCCAAGTCGTGGCCGCCCTCAGCCTGGCGGGTCCTGCCCACCGCATCGATGCCAAGGCAGCCCGCCTGGTAGAAGCGGTGCGCGCTTCGGCAGGACAGGTGAGCTCGCGGCTGGGATACCGGGGAGGAAGAGGACAGCAAAACCAACCGTGGGCGCCATCCTCTGCTCCACAGGAACGATGCAAGGTACCGGAACAGGTCTAGGATGGGACGAGCTCGGCATAGTTCGTGCTGAGCACTCTCATCAAGAAACACTTCCACAGCGATGATCATCGGAACCTGCGTTTGATGTAACCCTGGAGCTGGCTTGCGCTCAGTTCCGATGTGGACGGCCCGGTTCGAATATAGAAGCGTTCAATTGTCGCCGTCCTTCACGTACACTGGCACACAAGAGAGCAGGTAACCCACGGGGTAGCCTCGGTACATCGAGTCAAAGAGATCACGGACTTTGGAGTTCTTCCAAACGAAAGGCCTCTGGATATCCGGCAGACCGATCTCTCCTAGTTTGATGAAGGTCATCAATGAATTGAGGTCATAGTGCACTTGCTTGAAGACGTCGCACTCGTAATGCGCAGGTCGAGGGTTCGAATCCCTCCATCAGCTCCAAAAAAGTTAATAATGGTGCGGCTTTCAAGACGCGAAGCGGTGACTGAGTTGGAAGGAAATGGTTTTGGGTCACCGTTTGGTCACGAGCCGCAATTGCTCAAAGCGGCCATGGACGATCTTGGGAGAAATAATTACCATTCTTAAGCCTTGGATCGTTGAGACGGCAACGCGGAGACAACAAAAACCCCTTCACCTTACTGGTGAAGGGTCTGGTATAAGTTCCCGCCGTCAGTTTATTTCTTAATTTCTTCCGTAATTTTTGTTCTTACCCTTTCGCTAAAGCGGAACCCATTCTGTTCCAGGCTGTCGAGGATTGGGTCAATAGCAGGCAATAACCCCTTTTTTACACCAAGCGCCACAACGCCTAAGGTACCCATAATCCTTAAGCCCGAGTTTCTGGCGATACGTCGGGCTTTTTTCTCATCAACTAAAAGATAATCCGCCTTAACTTCCTTGGCTAAAACGATGGCTTCCGCTTCTCCCCGATCAAGGTCGGTTCTAAGTAAGGAAACCGCCAGAGCATTTTGTACTTGGAGGGTTTCGATCCAGGTAGCTTCTCTGACTTCTTTCACACCGGGAAGTTCAGCCCCCTGTAATACCACTTCATTGTATACACCTTGAGGAATAATAATTCGTGCAAATACGGCATGCAGGACGTTTACTTGCTTAATCCGGGCTAAAGCAATAAGTGGTGTCGAGTTAGAGACCACTTTCATTTTGCAGAAACTCCTTAACGGTCGCCAAGTCTTCCTCTAGCTCGTCGAGATCATAGTTGAGAGGAATGTTATGTGCGACCAAGAAATCAAGGAATTCCTGTTTGGAAACGTTGGCCAGTTCCGCCGCCTTGCCCAGGGATAAACTCCCATCTGCGTAAAAGGTTGCCGCCAGCCTCTTCAAGGCCTCCATTTTTACCCATTGAGCCGATTCCCGGCCTTTGATGAACAGTTCTTTTGGCAACTCGAGATCAATCCTTATAGTTTGGTCCGGCATTTTATCGCCTCCCGGTAATACCAACTTTAGTAAAATCATACCATAAGAGATACACGTCCTCAACTTTATATTTATTATAATCCATCTGTGATATTAAATCTGTAACCGCGGGGGAAGTCCAGGAGCTTACGTGACGAGTGCATATTCCGGAGCAAAGCGACCACCCGTTCCGGAGGAAACCGACCACCGATTCCGGAGGAAATCGACCAGCCATTCCGGACTAAAGCGACCACTCATTCCGGAGAAAACCGACCACTTTTGATGAGTTGGTAGGAATTAGTGGTCTGGATACTCCGGAATGATGCGCCTGACGACGCATGAGCGCGGTAACGCTGGATAACCGAGGAAATCAGAGGCTCTCATGGCGAAGCCGTATGCAAATCAGTAATGCATGCGGAGAGGGATGAGGGACCTATGGCGAACAGGAGGCTATCCATGCGCAAAGTCCGTGAGCTGTCGCGGTTGGCTTGGGATATGGGCCTGAGCATCCGCCAGGTAGCACGCACGTGCGGCGTCTCTCATAGCACGGTAAGCGAGCTGATACGTCGGGCCAGCGCGGCCGGACTGTCGTGGCCGCTGCCCACAGAGTGGGATGACGCCGTCTTGGAAGACCGGCTCTACCGCCAGCCTTACCAGGGGGTCGTGGAGATGCGCCCCCAGCCCGACTTCGCGGCCATCCACCGGGAGTTGCGCCGTAAGGGTGTGACCTTGCAGCTGCTTGCTCATGGAAGGAACAGCATCCCGACGGCTACCAGTACAGCCAGTTCTGCGAGCGCTACCGCCGGTGGCGCGATACCGTCGAGGTCAGCATGCGGCAAGTGCACCGGGCGGGAGAAAAACTGTTTGTGGATTACGCCGGCCAGAGCGTACCCGTAGTGGAACGGGCTACGGGTGAGGTGCGGCAGGCCCAAGTATTCGTAGCGGTACTGGGCTGCAGCAACTATACCTACGCCGAGGCCAGTTGGACGCAAAAACTGGAGGCCTGGATCGGCGCCCACGTCCGCTGCCTGGAGTTCCTGGGAGGTGCCCCCGCCATCCTGGTCCCGGATAACCTGGCGGCAGCGGTGACCCGGGCTTGCCGTTACGAACCCGAGCTCAATCCTACCTAATCAAGAGCTGGCGGCCCACTATGGTTGTGTGGTCATTCCCGCCCGGGTGGGCCGGGCCAAGGACAAGGACAAGGTCGTCACCATATCTTCTTCAGCCTGGCCGAACTCAACCAAGCCCTTACCCAAACCCGCGATCAGCTGAACCACCAGCGGTTCCAGAAGTTAGATGGAACCCGGCACTCGTTCTTCGAGACACTGGACCGGCCCGCCCTGCAACCGCTCCCCCGGGCCCGCTACGAGTTTGCCCGGTGGAAGCACGCCCGGGTCAACATCGACTACCATGTCGAGGTGGAGCAACACTATTACAGTGTACCTCACCAGTTGGTCAAAAAGCAGGTGGACGTACGCTTCACCGCTACCACCGTGGAGATCCTGTACCAGGGCCAACGGGTGGCCAGCCACCAGCGCTCCTATCAACCTGGCCAACACACCACGCTATCCGAGCATCGACCGCCCGCGCACCGGGCCTACCTGGAGTGGACGCCGGAACGGCTCATCAACTGGGCGCAAACCATTGGTCCCCAGACGGCCCAGGTGGTGAAGACCCTCCTGGAGCGCCGGCCGCATCCCGAGCAAGCCTACCGGTCCTGCCTGGGGGTGCTCCGTCTCAGCCGCCGCTATACCCCGGCCCGGCTGGAGGCCGCCTGCGCCCGGGCGGTGGCCTTGGGTGCCTATAGTTACCGGAGTGTCAACACCATGCTGAGCAAGGGATTGGACCAGGTGCCCTGGGAGGAGCGACCGCCCCAACCCCCAGTGGCACACGATAACCTGCGGGGAGCCGACTACTTCGCTGCAGCAAAGGGGGATAGCTGATATGCTGACCCAGCCTACCTTAGAACACCTGCGGCGCATGCGCCTGCACGGCATGGCCGAGGCTTACCTGGCCCAGGCCCAGCAGCCTGCCACCCAGCAACTATGCTTTGAGGAGCGCTTCGGGCTACTGGTGGACCACGCATGGACCTACCGTCACAACCGGCGTCTAGCGCGTTTGCTCCAGCAGGCGCGGCTACGCATGCCGGCTTGTATGGAGGATATCGACTACGAGAAACCCCGGGGACTGAACCGGGCGCTCCTCCGTACGCTCGCCAGTTGCGAGTGGGTGCGCACTCATCAGAACATCCTGGTGGTGGGGCCCACCGGCGTAGGCAAGACCTACCTGTGTTGCGCACTCGCTCACCAGGCCTGCCGGCCGGGGTTCACTACTCGCTACTACCGGGTACCGCGACTTCTTACCGAACTGGCCATGGCCAAGGGTGATGGCTCCTATCCAGAACTCACCCGCCAACTGGCCATGAGCTTGACCCGGTTTGGTGGACACCCCATACTTGAGACAGGGGAGGTTGCCAATGCCGGGAACAAGACCACCATATCCGCTGGAGTTCCGGGCGGAAGCTGTCCGCTTGGTACGCGAGAGTG